>NZ_JBZDPU010000003.1:0-70088 GCF_058270075.1 Mycobacterium shunyiense
CCTACAGTGGGCCACGACCCACCAACCCCAAGTCGCATAGCGACTGGACCACCAAACGGGTCCCCCTCACCGGGGTGGGCGTAGAAATCGCACATCGCGCGGTTGAAGTCCTTCATGCTGGTATTGCCTCGCATGCCGATTCGGCACACTGGCCATCTCTCGTCGCCGGTGCGGGTGAATTGACCGTGGCGCCGCACTTCGCGTCGATGGAACTCTTTGGCGAAAGCCTCAACTGCGGTGCTTTTGCCGAGGCCGGGATAGCCGTCGAGCGCTATGGCACCTTTGACGCGATCTCCGTCGCGGTCGTTGCCGTCCATGATGTCCCACAGCGTTTCGTGCAGCTCCACAAGTTGCGGTGTCTGCAGCGGCCCAATGTTGTTGTGCCAATCGTTTCGTCGCTGGTTGTAGATGTCCGCGGCGGATTCACTCAGACGGCGGATCTCTGATTTCGTCAACGGCTCCGGACGTTCTCGTTTGGGTGCTGCGACGGCGTCGCGCCAGCCCTCTTTTCGGGACAACGTGAGGTTGTCCAGGTTGGACCGTTGCTGTGGTTGAGTGATGCCGGCGGTGTTCATGATGTCCTCCTACATGTCGGCGCAACGATGCGTGGGTCGGTGTGCTCGTCGGGGCCGTACTCATATGTCCTCCCATACGTCGTCGTAGAAGTGTTCGTCGTCGGGGAGCGGATCGTCGTCGAGCTCGTCAATCATGTGCGCGTTGTTGTCGATCTCGACCTCGTCTTTGGTGCCTCCGTGAACGTCGAAAGATGGTAAAGCTGAAGCCGATTGGTTAGCTTCGCCTGCACTTCGCGCGTCTTGACTGAGTGTGGATTGTTCCCGGGAAAGCCTCAGCGCAATGCGACGCTCGGTCGGTGTGCGAGCTTGACTGAGATGGTGCTGTTCCAGGAGTTCGGCGAGCGCCAGTTTGTCGTCGAAGTAGCGGTGCTTTTTTCTGACGAGATCCCGGGCGTACTCCAAGCCGTCCTCGGACATCGGACCGTCGCAGACCTCCGCCTCGGTCCATACGAGGGTGTGCCACTGCTGAGTGGTCTTGAGATCGAAGAAGTACAGATATCGCACATCGTCGGGATCAATGTGGAATGGCCACTTGCCGCCTTGTTCGCGATAGGGGCTTTCCTCTCCAGCCGCGTAGCTGCCGAGGCACTTGCCACGGTAGACACGGTTGCGTGTCTGAATGCCGTAGGGCTGGATGGTGCGCCAGTCGACCTTGAGAAACTGGTAGGCAAGATGCGGATCACGCGGCGCCTCGATGTAGCCGGCGCGTGCGATCCCGTGCTCGAACATCTGAGTTGGCGACAAGCCGAGTCCCCAAAGGCCAGGCTCGCCGATCCCGCGGTGGGGCCTGCGGTGGTAGACCGTAGCCACCCATGTGCGTAGCAGTGCCTCAAGCTCGTCGATGAAGAAGAAGGCATCTTTTTCCGGATCTAGACCCCGCGAATAGACGTCCGGGCCCTTGTAACCGGGCAGCTCTTGCAGAACACCTTCGCGGATGGTGCGAAAAAAGCGTTCGACTGGACCCTTGTCTTGCCCTTTGCGTAGACGGGCCGGTTGTATCGAGATTCCCAACTTTCGACAGGCACTCGTCAGATGTTCACCGACATAGATCTTGCCGTGGTCGACGACAATCGTTTCGGGGACAACGGCCGGCGTGGCTGCAAATACGCTAGCAGGATCGAGTGTGTTGTGTTCGACCAGAACCGATCGCGGTACGCCGTGTGGCGGCCACACCGCGTCCTCGGGCCAATCGACACCTGCCGGAGCTGGTCGAAAACACTGATACAGCACTGCGGCCGCGTCGATTGCTTTCGTGGACGCAGGAGTCAACCGCAAGCCTGTGATACACCGGGAATACCAGTCCATGGCGACGGTGAGATCAACCGATGTCCAGCGCAGCGTGTTGGGATCCATGGCGAAAACATCCAGTCGCGTGGTATCCATCAGCAGGTACTCGCCGGGCCGAGCCGGATGCAGTTTGCCGTATGGCTGCTGGGAACGAGATGCGATGTCCCGGTTACGTTTAGTGCTCCCATGAAGGACGGGGTACATGCGCTCAAGTGTGTCGACGATCCGGTAGGCCGTCGCCGTGGACGGTAGCGGCACAACACCGACGCCGTAATCAGCGATCAGGCGCGCACGGGCATGAGAAATCACAAACTTCGCGTTCGGCTTCGACATCTCGACGTGCTCGCGCATCACGTCCAGCGCGGCCTGCCTGAACAATTCAAAAGACCTGCCGCCAAGTCCCGGCCGTATAGCCCTAGCCGAGACGAGACCGACCTCGCCATCCTTCTCGAAGCTTCGCACCCACCGCTCCACGGTGCGTTGGGATTTGTGAAGCTGCTGCGCCTTGGCGCATACCCGAGCTTGCTTCGAACGAGTCAACCGGTAGCAGGCCCGAGGCTCCCCCGGCCGTGCGGCTTCTGCGCATCCCGACCGATAGCCGGTCAGCACCTCCCGTACGTGTTCAGCACGCCACCGGGCTTCCTGCCGCGCCGATTCTGGTGCTGCTGACCACCTGACTGCCGTGCTGTCGCCACTGTCTGCATCGACATCAGGTGCGAGATCTTCCCCGAGCAGACGAGACCTTTCGGAAAGCATCAGCTCACTCAGGTCGAATCGTCGGATCGTCTTCGTTCGCAGGTCTTCGGTGATAGCTTCCATTCGTCCATCGACCGAATGCATTTCGACTATCTTGATGACCTCGCCGTCGTATGCGAATCGCGTTCCGGTGCCTACTCGCCCTCCTGCACGCTTCATCTCTGTACCTCCAATACCGTTGATGGGGACAATGTTTGGTTAATGCTTACTGAGAACTCGTGATGCCATAGCAGATGCAGAAAGGCCGCGCGTACCAACGGCTTGGGAGATCCCGCCAAGCTCGACTCGGCGTCCTTGATCGTTCGACCACTGAAATCGTCTTGGTGAGAACGTATCTCGCCAAGAATGCTCTGGTTGAGCAACCACTCGCGCCGGTACCCCGCAAGGAACCGTACGTTGGCCAAGCGGATACGCTGCGGCTCGCTGACGATCAAATATGTCCACCCACAGGATTCGACGATCGCACGGGTCCACTCACACAGCTTGGCGATCTTCGGTTTGTCAAGGCGCTCTGCACGGACGACATCAACGACAACCGGCCCGTCGTCGCTGTCCCACAAATAGTCCAGAATGTGTCGGCGGGACTTCCCGTCCACCTCGGCCTGCAACATGAACGGCTGCGCCACGATGCGTCGCACCGTTGGGTCAAAATCGGCTAACAGCAGGTTCGCGAGCTCCAGCCGTGACTCATAGATCACGTGGTCGCCCACCGTGGCCGACCAGTACGTTCCCGAGTAGTGACGCTGACCGAAGTACCAGCGGAAGGTGCGCCAGGGCCGCGCGGCGAACAGCGCAGCCGGCGAAGCCTCCCCCACCGGCACCGATCGTTGCTCGCCCATCAGTGGCCGATACTGAAGAACTGCGGAATCTAGATCGATATCTATCGCCATCACAGCTCACCCACCATCACACCGGCAGAGACTCCGTCGACAGCAAACTCAACTAAGGTGAATTGGGGCCACTTCGGAGTTCAATTACTCCGCTCAGTATCCGCCCGGATTGCCTCATTCCAGTCCAGCAAAGCAAATTTTCAAACAGGCTAATATTGCGCGCAAATAGCGGCGGGCGGCCGTTTCACCAAAGTGCACATTTCTCAATATAAGAGCAGCTATTTTAATACGAGATTAGATGGTTGATAGAGTCAAATAATCTAGATTGTAGCTAATGTTGAAAAATGTTGATCAGCACTACGTACTACAGGATCGACCTGCATAGTATGCGGAAATTAGCCAGCTTGCAAAGTCCGCTGAGCAAATATCAGCCCTACACTTTGTATAGGTACCGAGGCGGACTCGGCCAACAGCACCGCACTGCTGACACTCCCCATCATGGCATTCCGTAGCGGTGCTACACCGAAGTGTAGCACCGCATCACTTTGGAACATTGCCGTAAGTGCCCATGCCCGCCGGAAAATCCCGCCAGCACTGCGCTGCCCACGCTCTAATTATTGCGACACAACAAGTTTCAGCAATTTGAAACTAAATCTGCGCTCAGCTTAATTACTGGTAGCACCAGGACAAAGCCCTAGTACCATAGCGGCGCTACGGTAGCTACAATCGGCCGCCAACTCAGTTGTGCGATTATTTCGCAATAACGCTGAATGCAGACGATTTGCTGGTGGTGATTCCGTAGCACTTCCACAAGCGCGAACGAATAGAGCGATGATCAGGTCCCCCTCGTCAGAGTGTTTGACCACGCATGCTCGCGTCAACGCCCGTGTCTGGGAACAACGGCGCCCGATCACCGTCCAAATGCACACCATCGCGTCGACGTATCCAGGTGACTCACCGGTTGAGACCTCGGTGCTGTCGCCACCTACCCATAATGAATAGATGGACTTTGGTGCCTGATGGTGTTCGAGGAACTCTCTGAGCGCGAGCGACGCATAGTTGCCGACGCCCTAGCCGATGGCTGGTTGTCCGGATGGCGTTGGTCGCAACAAGATGTGCGCTGGCTCGCGGCTCTTGCTACGAGAAGCATCACCTTCGAGGACTACCGAGCGGAAGTTCTTGCATCCGTCGATCGTGTTCGTAACGCATGACTTCGAAATGTCAGGCGAACAGTCGTTCTCGTAGCAGCAGCATCGCCAGCGATTCAAGGTGACTGGCTGACGAAGTGGCAAGTGAAGTCGCCTTCGAACCGGAATCGCACTGCGGGCAACTAACCAGAACCAGAACCAGAACCTCCGAGCTTCCAGTCACACAGGCAACAACCACACATCACGCGCGCACCCAAACCAGTGGCCAAAGCCCGTCACGATCACGTATAGGCGCAACTCCAACCACCATGCCCGTCGTCGGGCCCAAGATCGGGTCATCGGCGAGCACCAGATTCCACATCGCAGCTTGATGGTCCGCACTCGCCCGTTTGACGTAGTGGAACTGGTCGGGGTTAAGAGGACCTGCGAGTCGTGGTGGGTTCACCGGCGGCGGAATTCCCATCTGATCACCTACTCGACTGAGAGGTTGTCTCACATGATCGTAGGACCGATCACACCGTCAACCAAGCCTCACGCTCAGACCTCAGCTGGATTGATCTCGGCGTGTAGCCGTCTAGATCCCGCAACCCCGCTATCTCCCAAACAGGTGCGATCGAATCGTTGCTGGCGGACTTAAACTCTTGTTCATGGGTGGGATGTTGCGTGTCAATCCGGACTCGCTGCGCAATGCTGCGCGCACTCAGGCCGACGTGGGTGAGTTTGTCTCAGGTCTGGGTGCTGGCCAATCGCTGCACAGTGCGAGCACTGGGGTCTCCGGTCTGCTCAGCGAGGAAGCGTGCCAGTTTGCCAGCTCCAGGGTCGATGCCGCCCTGAGTGCAGTCCGTGAAGACCTGACTAAGCACTCCGACAACCTGTCAACCGCGGCCGCTCGCTACCACCGCATGGACGAGGAGTTCGGGCGACGCTTACGCAGGTTCACCCAGTGATCCCCCGCTCAGCTCCTCGACCAATCGTATCCGTCTCAAGGCTCACGCCGTGACGGTAACCATTCCCCAGGTTCAGGAATCCCATCCCGAGACGCTCACCGCGTCCGCTGCCGAAATTGGCCAGAAGGCAACAGGTTTGGCCTCCCAAATCGACAGGCACCGCGCCAACATCGACGGGTTACGGTCGGGTTGGCAGGGCACCGCCGCCGACGCGGCGTTCGCGAAAGCGCAACCCACTTTGACGCGCATGCAACAAATTCACGACGCGCTGAACCGGGCTCAATCCGCCATGCAGGAGGGCGGCACCGCCTTGGCTCAAACCCGCACCAGTCTCGTCGCGGCGGTGGACCAGTTGAAGGCCCAGGGCTGGCAGATCGCACCGGACGGCACGGTGTCGGTACGTCCTAGAAGCGTGCTGGACGAGTACGCCAAGACGAGTCCGGCCTTCGCCATGAAGCTTCGTCAGCTGGCCGCCACGAACTCAGTGGGTCTCAAGGCGCAGTTGGCGAGTTTCGACACCGCCGACCGACAGCTCAGCCAGAGCCTTCGCACCGCGGTCGGTGGGCTAGACACCGCGCCACAGAACTTCGGGCCCGGCGGTCCCCCGGAAGCGCCGCCGTATGACACCGGCGCGGAGATCCCGGTCGGCAAGAATGCCGAGGAGGTCAACAAGTGGTGGGACTCGCTGCCACCGGAGAAGCGCCGGCAGCTGCTCGATGATTGGCCGGAAAAGTTGGGCAATCTGAATGGCATTCCGGTCCAAGACCGCAGCACGGCGAATCTGTCGATCATGATGCAGGATCTCAATCGTCCTGCCCAGGTGGCCAAAGCACGCGGGGTCACGAAAGAGGAAGTGCTGGCTCACCCGGAAAAGTACGGGATGGCTGGGCAGATGATGAGCCGCTACAACAACGCCGTTAAAGTTGCCGAGGCTTTGAAGGCCGACGCCGACAATGCCGTGGACGCCAATGGCAACACCCCTGAGGTGCTGCTGATGAAGTACGACCCCGAGGCATTCGACGGTGAAGGGGCGGCGGCGATTGCGATCGGTAACCCCGACAAGGCCGCAAACACCACCGTGATGGTCTCCGGTCTGACCACCTCGGTGGCCGGCGGAACGTTGTCCGACGGGACCGGGGTCAACGTTTACAACGAGGCCAACAAGGCCGATACGCACAACTCCACAGCTGTCGTCCAGTGGATGGGCTACAACGCCCCAGACCTGGATGCCGACCTGGACACCAACATGATTGGGGTCACCGAGCCCTTTATGGCACGCGACGGCGCGCAGCTATTGGCTCCCGACGTTAACGCCCTCGACGTCACACACGACGGAAACCCCGCGCACACCACCGTCATCGGCCACTCATATGGGTCGACAACGGTCGCCGACGCCGCTGCCGGCTATGGGATGCGCGCCGACGACATCGTCCTTGTCGGCTGCCCCGGAACAGATCTGGCGCAATCAGCAGCCGATTTCCACCTACCACCCGACGGCCACCTCTTTGTCGGCGCGGCGTCGACTGACTTCGTCACGGGAATGGGGCGCGAACACGTCAACATCCCTGGAGTCGGCCTCGGCACCGACCCCGCCATGGACGGGTTCGGCTCCACCCGCTTCCACGCCGAGGTGGCCGGCATCAACCTCGATCCACGCGACATCCTTGATGAGCACACCTCGTACTTCAAAAAGGGGTCGGAGTCGCTGTTCAGCATCGCCGACATCGTGTCCGGACACGGGGACGATCTCGAAAGGCACGGTATGACCGCTGCCCACCGCGTGCAGACTCCCGCGTTGCCGTTCCCCATACCGGGAGTGTCACCGAAGGTGGGGTTCGATCCGGAACTGGTGCACAAGTCCAACAACGACCACTATCACTGAGGTGGTGAGCCATGACGATCGAGAGAGACGGGGCAACGACCTTTGAGAATTGCATGGGTACGAATCGCCGGAACGCTCACGGGTCTGCTCTGCCTGGTGGGGTGCTCTGGCAGCGTGGATAATCCGATTTCCCCCGAGGATGCTCGCCGTCAGGTCATCGATGCGTCGCGTCAGGTGATCGCCGATCTCGGCGCCGAGGTGGCTGATGCGAAGTTCGGTTACGACTCGTGCAACGACTACGGCAAACCGCCGTTCCAGGGTCACAGCAGGCTGAAGTTGTGGATGCCAGACGCCGATCGGTCTCGCGAGGTCTCGTCGGACTCTGTGCTGGATAGGTTGCGGCAACGTGGTTGGCAGATCGATCCCGACTTTCATTCCCATGCAACCACATTCAAACGCGACAACGTGGACGTGAGCGTGTGGGTGATCCCACCACCGAAGCCCGACAAGCCGCCCGTTGCTCACGTGATGATCGATGTCTTGGGAGAGTGCCGCGACAACTTCGACCATCGCAGCAACCAGACGAACTCGCTGTCTGAAGATATTAAAGGAGACCTCGCCACCAGTTAGAGGCAAAGGAATCGCTAGCGCGCATCGGATCAATATCTGAGACTCAGGACGGCGTGCGATGGTTCGGAACCAAAAGCACCACCGAGCCGCGACCAGTTGTTCAGAGTCCCGGGACGAAATGCGTTCGAGTACACACCGCGCGCCAGTTGGTCGGCCGCGTGCGCACGCAGGTCAGGGAAGGTTGGCCTGGAGTTGACGGTCGGCCAGTCGCTGGAATTCATCGTCGGTGAGTTGGCCGGCGTAGAAGGCGGTTTCGATGGAATCCCAGTCGCCAGCGGTGTAGGCGTCGGTGGCGACACCATTGATTCGGACTACCTCGCCGAAGCTGTATCGCCACCCTAAGAGTTTTTCCATCATCTGCTCTGTCGTGATGATGCCGGCGGTGCGCTGATCGATGATCTCGGCGGGTTTGACGTCGAGCTGGGTGGGGTCGTCGGCGATGCGACGCAGAACACGTTGGATGGTGGCCTGAGACTGGTTCCCGACGAGCTCGCTGATCTGCCGCTGGGTGAGGCCTTGGACCACGGCAGCGTCGTAGATTTCCCGTTCAAGGTCGAGTTCGTCGATGCGTTGACGTGCAGCTTTGGCTGCGAGCCGTTTTCGTGCACGGGCCAGGTTGGTTTCGGTGGACATGACGACACCTCCTGATTCATTATGAATCAGGAGGTGTCAGCCGTCGAGCGAGTGGGCGGTGTGCATCTGATGAGCCCGTCTCACCCCAATAAACTCGGCCGCCACGAGTCCGGATTCCGCAAGTCCGGCGGTCTGCATGCAACGATCAGCTCTGGCTGCGGGCCAGTCGGCAGAACCGCGCGGAAATTTGGGGGGCACCGATGACGTTGTTGCTTGATACCGAGACCTGGTACTCGGTAGGGGCTCAATTACGTGAATGCTCGAAGAAGCTCGAGGAGTGCACACACACTGCGGCTACCGCTCGCGACGAGGTGGGGCGTTGTCTCCAACAGCTGGAAGAGCACTCGACTGGAATGACCGGCGTTCTGCATCCGTGCGCGGATACCGTCCGCGAATCGACTGATGCAATGCTGCCCGTCACGATCAGCAGCGTTGCCGATCAAATTGTTGGGACGGCCGACAATTTCACCCGACTAGACGAGGAGTTTCGCAGGAGGCTCGGCCCGTAGCTGCCTAGATAGGACGCGGGTGGCGAGGCACACGGTATTTTCGGGAATCATTCTTGCGGCCAAACTGTTTGGTGGGCACTGACTGTCGGGCTACCAGACCCCGAACATGCATAACCGACAACAGCCCACGACCAGTCGAACCCATCCACGGGGAGCCCGAAGGCATATTCTGGCGCGGCACCGGAGTGCCGCGCTTGAACGACGCGATTCATTGACTTGGTTCTCGGAGGGCCAAGCTAACTCGCTCACTGCGAAGATCCTCGACCAGATGTGGGTCGATTTCCGGGCGAGCCCCGTACGTGAAGCCCGCCGACGGCGGTCGGCATGACGGTGAGTTCCTCGCGCGGAAACCGCTCGGCGAGGGACATTACCTGCAAGGCAGCCTGGCGCGACTCGGCATAGGAAGACATATCCCAAGCCACTATTCGATCTGAGTTTGTGATGCCGGAGTTTTCTTCACTGCGGCGGCCCAGGCGACCATTTCAGCTGTGTTGTCAGCGGCGGGGGGAGCCGGTCCGGTACCAGATCCCCGTCATCGGGGTGGTGAAAGATGAATTCCCGCGCACCGTCGATCGCGGTCTGATTGAACAACTTCGCGAGGTACGCAGAGCCGTCGAGGACAGCGTCGGCCCGCCCGTGCGCGAAACCGGTCGATTCATCGTCTCCGCCGGGCGCGATCATCATGAGCCCCACGGTAGGAGACATTGGAAACAGAATGACCCACGCCGATCCAACGCCAAGGCCGGCATCCGCCGGCGCATCCGGATGGGCCACCAGACCAACCGGTGCATCGGAAGTCAACAGCCGCTTCCTGCTGAATTGAACTAGCTGCCAACTCCGGCTGAAGAATTACGGTCCGTACTGCTCAATATCCAACATCGACTGCACGTGAACGCTTTTCGAGTCCATCTCGCGATGGCTCGGCGTGCGGGTCCGCTGCAGCGCGAGGAAAGTGGCCAGGATTGCGCGCTCGTGCGCGCGGAGCGGCCAAGAGCGGTCAACTAGCACCTTCCGGAAAACTGCAGCAGCATCCCGTTCGATATCTGACAGAAAGTCTTCGACTGCGTTTGGGTTGTCACGCAAGTCGATGTTGTAGAAGTCCCGCATCACCGATGCGTTGCCGGTCGACAGACGAAATCGCTTCTTGCTAGTCAGCCGCGCAACTCCGAGTTGGTTGTCGTCGTTGGCAAAGCGATCCAGGTAGAACCGAGGGACCGTATGGTGACCGCGTTTTATGTCAGCCACGCATCGGGATCCTCATAACGGTGAGCCCGTCGACCCATGTGGTGGACTCAGCACAGACTACGCAGGCTGGGCAGGTCCTCGTGTGCGGCAGCCGTCGGACCAGTTCGGAGCCGGCCGCAGTCCGCACCAGCGCACTCAGCATCGCAGGCACTAGTTCCTCTCGGTGGGATAAACCTTATGTTCTCGGTCGTACCAAAGGATCCGAAATACCGGTCCGGCCAGATAACCCCAGATACGAATCGCACTGCCATGCCTTAACCGAAACACCCGCTCGACGTCGACCTGCAACTCCCCTAACCGCTGCTGGGCCTGGATGCAAATAGAACTGACCGGCTGATCATGGTGCTTTTTGTGCCCCTCCCGACCGCCGGTAGTCATCGCCTTAACCTCGCGCCATGTCAACCTTGACAGTTCCTCAAGCAGCTTCAGGAGGTCAGCAATGTCCTTAGGCGTGAGATCCCACGCCCATTCCCCCGTGTATTGGTGGTCGATTTCGCCCGCGGACCAAGCAAAGTCCTGGTTGTCGATAGCTTCCAGCGGGGCCGCGCTCTGCTTGACCTGCTTGCGCTGGGGGCGCCCCGCACGCTGTGGCAGCTGCTTGTTGCTGTTGTTCTTACCCACACCTTTTACTGGTTCCTCGGGTGCTCGATTACAGGGTCACCAGTCGACGAGTGGCTCGTCGTCGAACTCCGCCTCGTCCAGAGCGTCGGCTTCCTTGACCGCCAGCGCGCCGAAGAAATCCTGCATCGTCTCGAGCTCAATGACGGCCGATGACAGCGTGCCTGCCGGAAGACCTGCCCGAGCTTCAACCCAGGGTCGCTCGGTATGCGACTTGTCGCTAAGTTGCTGACCGGTCAGTTTTCCGTAGGCGAACAGCACCGCATCAACGGTCTCGCGTTCGTCCTGGGACAGTTTGTCGGAATCGCCCGTCGGCCACTGCCTGACGCGGAACTGGCCGCGGTGCTCATCAAACAGCTCGTAGACCACGGGACCGTTGGCCCAAGCACGAATAGGCTCGTCGAACAGTGGCTTCTCGTCCCATGCGAGCGACCAACCCTGGCTGTAGTAACAGAGCTTCTGCAATTTCATCGTCGACATCGCGCCGCGCTTCTCCAGGATGTACGCCGCGACGTCATGCACCGATACCATCGTGTAGCGACACCTCCTGTCACTGGCTTCGGACTTGCCATTACGGTACGACCCGAGTATGACATCGCTTGCCCGGTCTCCGTTGAACCCGCATAAATTGCGACGTCGCCGTCGGGAGCTGCGGGGTACAGAATCATGGCTAACCACCGCTATCCATCCCATCGGATACATGTCGGGACGACGCTACGACAGGCAATTCACCCAGCGGTAGTCCTTGGGCTTCCGCAGCTTTGGGAACTTCGAGCCGACTCGTCGCAGACGAGCTGTGACTGATCCAAAAATCGTGCATCGTTCCGGTGTTGCGTGCCGCAACCCCGCGATAGTCTCGCAGCGATTCGCCTGACGGCGTGGGGACCGGCAGCGGGAAGTTGGGGGTAGGCGAATGCCTGCAGCAGGGTGGTACGCAGACCCGTGGCAGCTGTCGGCGCTGCGGTGGTGGGACGGGTTCCAATGGACCGGCGCCGTCAGCGAACCGGTGGCGCCTCCCGCGGTCGCGCAGACCTCCATGGTGAACGGCCTTGCCACATTGTTCGGTAATGCAGACCGGATCGCCGTGATCGATGTCGAGACAACAGGGCTCTACACCAAGGACCGCGTCGTGGAGATCGCGATCGTCACGCTGAACCGAGAGGGCGTCATCACCGATGAATTCGACACTTTAATCAACCCTGCTCGTGATGTCGGCCCGACGTGGCTTCATCGAATCACGCCGTCGATGGTGACCGGCGCACCGCTGTTTTCCGACGTCGCTGGACATGTCGCCGCACGTGTTCATGGAGCTGTCTGTGTAGCTCACAACCTCCGGTTCGATTCACGCATGGTCGGCGCAGAGATGCAGCGTGTCGGTATCGAGATCGACTGGGGATCGGGTCTGGACACGTTGTCGGTGACTGGATGCAAACTCGGACAGGCCTGCGCTGACCACGGGGTCACGCTCGACAATGCCCACCGCGCGCTCGCCGATGCCCGGGCCACCGCACAGCTCCTGATCGCGGTCGCCGGCCAATTTATGCGTGCCGGAGCCGCAGCACACGCGCACCCGATCGAGGCCAGCCCGCTGCGCGTGTGTACCCGCGACGGCCACGCCAACGCTTACGCGCCGGCCCCGTACCTGGCGCAGCTTGCCGCAGGTCTACACGTAGCACCCGATGTTGCCCCCTACATCGCACTGCTCGATACTGCACTCGCTGACCTTCGAGTCACCACCGACGAGCGAGCTGAACTTCACACAGCGGCAGCTGAACTCGGGTTGAGTGCGTACCAAATTGAACGCGCACACCGAGCGTTCCTCGACGGTCTCGTCGAAGCCGCCCTCGCCGACGGTGAGGTCACCGATGACGAAATCAACCAGCTGTGCCGCGCGGCCGCATTGTTGGAACTGGATCCCGACTTTGTTCTGCGGCAGACCGACGCGCATCGCACAGTCAAAGGCGCCATCGTTCTGGCGTTGGGTCTGTCGGTGTGCTTCACGGGAAGTGCGACCGACAGCTCTGGCAACGAAATCGACCGGAGCGACCTGGAGCTGCTTGCTGCGCGAAATGGTCTGGTGGCCAGGGACTCGGTCACGGCCAAAGGCTGTGATCTTCTGGTCGCGGCCGATACATCAACGAGTTCCGGAAAGGCCGACCAAGCCCGGCGGTTCGGTATCCCGATCGCGTCGGTCGACGACTTCCTGAAATCAGTGGGCACCCCGTACCCACTACCCGTGCTCCGGCTCGAACACATCGGTGTCGCGCTCGTGTGCGCTAATTGCGGTGATTCGTGGATCGCCAAGCGCCGCAGCAGTCAACCGCTGTGCGGCACCTGTAAGTAGCCAACGGCGCTGAGGAAGCCTCGCACCGATAATTCCCAATTCTGTCGACGGTTGGGCACTCACCTCATCGCACGCAGACCCAGCAGTTCACCAACGCAACCGGGACGTAGATGCAGTTGCGCGCGAGCGGCCCGATACGGGTCCACGTGAGCTTCCCGGTGGTCGACGAGCAGGTGTTGCTATTCAGCGATGGGTCTGCGCTCTGCTGACGACGATGCCGCCGACCTGCGACGACGCTGCCTCGCGCATCGCTAGTGGATGATGAGTCACCCCGAGAATGTGGCGTTCACGGAGTCCCGGCCCGATCTGGCTCTTGAGCTGATCGAAGTGCATCCGACCTTGCAGACGGCACGGCGACCTAGCACACTGCTCGCCACACTCCCGTGAGTTGCGGCCTTGAAATGGCTTCTCCGTCCGGGGGTCTGGCTTCGCATTGCCGACGTCTATCTGCTCCTGGCGGTCCCATTCCGGTCCGCGAGGCACGGGAACGCATGTGGTCACCGGCCGTCGTTGCCTGGGTATGGTCGCATGTACAGCATGCTCGGTGGGGGGTGGTTACCCTGCAGCACTCGTTGCGCCACGGTGGTGTCGAGGAATTGGCCGTACTTCGACTGCGCGACCTCGACGAGCTCCGAAAGGGAGTCCACCGTGAGCCTTTTCGGCTGATCCCCGGGATGCTCGTGGGTGTGGAGCCACGCAGTCCTTGCCTCGGGAATGTAATGTGCCAGCGCACTGTAGGTGAGCCCAGTTCCTGGAATGGGCAGGCGCATATGGCGAGTGGGATCGGCTCCATCGGCCAATGACAAATCTAGTGTGGCCTGCCCATGCGGCTTGTGAATGATGGTGCCATTTATGTCATCCGGCATGACGAGGCCTGTATCGGGCATGAAACGCAGGGGTTTGTCGCTACGTCCGCTGACGCGGACCAGGTAACCACCGACAGTATCGACATCTTCCCAAGCGATCAGGCCGCTCATGGCGAAGAAGAACCGTGCGTCCAATCCCAGGTCGCCCGGCGCCGAGTCATCCTGAAAGACTTCGCTGAATGCGTTGAATGCCTCGCGGTCTCCGATCCATCCGGTGCCGATCGCGGTTCGATCTTCTTGCTGGCCCCGGGAGATCACAGTAATTCGAGGTTCTGGCGTGCGAGCGACAACTAGGAAGCTCTTCGAAGCTCCTGCTGTCTCATACATTTCGGCTGAAAGTGCGCGCAGCGCGTCTTCGATTCCATAGACGGATTGGCCACGCAGCTCTGCTACCCGGTTGACTGCCGATGCGGGAGTATCTCCGGCAAAGCCGACAACGATGTCGTCGTCAACGATCACCACCTTCTGCCCCGGATTGCTCAGCGTCCGCCGGCTGGCAGTGTCATCGATTCGGTCAGTGACCTTGGTATCCGACAACAGCGTGACAGCTCCGGAGTTAGCATCGGTGATTTTTGCGATAACAAACGTCATAGCCGTCCTTCCACGATGCATCCACCGTCGATGATGATGCTCTACCGATTGGATTGCTGAGTCGGCCGAGTGCCCACCTCGCGTAGTCCCGCCTCTCACCTCGCGCTATCGTCGCGTCATCAGCCAGCGGGCCCATCTGACTGTTAACCCTCTCGGAATTATCCGCTCGCAACAATGTCATGAGGCGAATGCGTCGCCCCCACGTGCCATCATCTAGCGACATGCATGGTGCGCGGATCGAGGCGTGCATACGGACCCTCGGACTGGCCTGGACCGGATAAGGACGTGGATGAACCTAAGGGTGACCCACCAGGGCTACGCATACCAGGACCTCATCACCGGCATTGCACTGGTCGACTTGCTGCTCGGTACCGCGGTCCGCATTACCGTCGACACCAAAGGGTTCCAGGGTGACCGATTCGACGACCTGACCATCACCTACCGGTCAGGCCGCCGCGTCCGTATCCAAATCAAACACACCGCCCAAGATCGTGAACTCGCCAAGGCAACTTTCTCCGCCGACGGACGAAGCCTCAAACTGAACAAGCTCTTCGACTCACTGCTGCAGGATCTGGCACAAGAGCCGCGAACCACATACCGAGTCGTTGTGCGTGACGGTGGCCCTGACGAGGACCTCGCCACAGTGCTGAAGCCTGTGAAAGTAGCTGATGATCCAGGCGACCCGTTGCGGGGCGTCGCAACGCACAAGTACAAGTTCTATCCGCAATTGCTTCGAGAAAGCGCGCCGTGGAAAAACCTCGTCGCGCACCTGACGGACGACCAGCTCGAGGCAGCTTGCGAGTGCCTTACGGTCGATACCGATGCTCCCGCTTCAACGCTCGACTTCGTCAGCCCAGGACCCGCTGAACGTGTCCTCCTACGTCGGGTCATCGAAGAACTCGGCGCTGGCCGCACCCCCAACGCTCACATTGCGCCCGAACACGCGGCGCGTGCCCTCGCATACGCGGCTACACGCGCACGCGCGATCGACGGAAACGTAGCGCGAGAACGGATTTCACCCCAACTCGGCCTCACCATCGACTTCGGTGCCGTCGCCGAAGGCCATCCCATTGAAACGACTGTCGCTGTGGCGCGCGACGACGCTGCGACTGAAGTACGCACGCACATCGACGCCATCGCACCCGTAGGCGGCCGTGTCGTCCTCACCGGCGAACCCGGTGTGGGGAAATCCTGGCTCTGCGAACAACTTGCAGACACCTACCGAAAAGCTGGCTGGACCGTTGCACGGCACCACTGCTGGTTGGGCGCAAGCGATATTGACCGCGATGAAAGAGTCCTCACGCAGGTCGTTATCGGAAGTCTCCTCCGCCAGCTCGAAATGACCGTACCAGAGGCGACAGTTGACCTGCGGCCTCGGTTCGCGGCCACGCCCGAAGCGCTCGTCGCTGCACTGCAGGCGTGTCGCGCCACCCACCCCCAACAGAACGTGCTCCTCATTATCGACGGTCTCGACCACGTCGACCGAGTGTTGGGCGGCCGTACCAACGGGCAGGCTGATCCATCCCACTTACTCGTCGACCAGCTGGCTGATATCACGCTAGTGCCCGGCGTATGCATGCTCATCTCGAGTCAGCCTGGCCCGCATCTCGAAAACGCCAACCCGGCAACCGATGTGCCGGTGCAGATGCCGAGAATGTCATCGGACGAGCTTCGCGCCCTCGCAAACAATCACGGGCTTCTCGACGGCTTTGCCGAGGATGGTGCGCTCGACGCCGAGGGCAAACGGAGAATTGTTGACCTCCTTGACAACCGCTCGGGCGGCAATCCCCTTTATGCCACGTACCTTTGCCGCTTCGCGACACGCGTCTCGCCGCTCGACACGGACGATGCGACGACGGTGACTGCCAGCGACGTCGTACACCGCCTGACGCTTGTTCCCGACTCGGCACTCGATGTCGATGCTTACTACACATACCTGCTCGGATCGATGACTGATGCCCAGCAGTACGCCATCGGCATGCTGGCGCTATGTGACTTCGCAATGAGCGCGGACGAACTCGGTGAGGTTCTACCCCAGGTTAAGCCGTTGCTGACACCCGCGCTCAGGACGCTTGCTCCCGTGCTGAAATCGCAACCAGGTTTAGGCGGCCTGCGGATCCATCACGAAAGCTTCAGCCGACACATCCTGCGGGACAAGGATGAGCTGTGGGTCGGATCCATCCGCGGATCCCTCGCCGCATGGTTGGATGCCCGAGGGTTCTTCAGCGACGCCAGGGCGTTTAGACATCTTCCTGAACTGTTGGCGCACCTTGACCGGTACGACGAGCTAAAAGAACTGATCCAACCGGGGTTTGTGGCCGAGAGCATTCGTGCATTCCAACCCCCCGGCGCGCTCCAACATGTGGTCGGTGTCGTTGCCCGCGAAAGCGCGGCGCGACTCGATTGGGCGACGCTCATCGTATGCGTAGAAACACGCAAATCAATCGATACTTACGAAGGCGAGTCGCTGTCTGATTCGATCATCGAGTACGCGGACGTCGTTGTGTCCATCCTCGGCGCCGACGCTGTCGCGGAACGTCTTGTGTACGAGGGACGTCCAACATTTCCCCCGCGCTGGGGGCTGCGGATTTGCCGCGCGCTAGACGCGGCTGGCGTCGCGGCACCATGGGCGGCCTACATCGAGGCCCGGAACAGAGAAGCAGAGCTCGAACGCACCACATATAGTTCTGACCGGGACGGCACCCTACAGCTTGCCCGTCAGCTAGGAGCGCTTCGTGTGCGCGCCCAACGTGGCGAGATCCGCCCTGCCCTTCCCGACCGACTAGCCGAGCACTTCGAGCGAGACCACGACGCATCCCTCAGGGACCTGACCGAAGTGTTCGCCACCGGTCTCCCCGCAGCTTTTATGCAAAACGTCGCCGCAGCGATGACCGATCCCGACAAGGCAGCAGAGGTCTACCTGACGCTCGCCGACCTCGCGGCTGCCGGTGCGCCTGGATTCGAAGATCAGACTCACCTCGCCCGCGAAGCCTGGACCCGCGCTCCGGCGTTCGACGTCACCGGTTACTTGCGCCATGGCATCCCGGCCAACGACATCCTCAAAGGCCTCGGAACCAGCGACCTCGAAGCAGACATCCATGCCGCCACCGACAAGGTCCTCGCTGGGCCCACAGCGGACAACGACACCGTCAGTTGGTGGCTCGCCCTTCTGTCACTCGTGCACGCAATTGACAGGACCATCCCGCTCAAGTTGACAAGCCACATCGAGGGCGTCGGCTTCTACCGCGCCTGGATGCGTTACACCGTCGCCACTGTCGGTATCGCAGACGACGTCGCCGCAGGCATCATTACACCCAAAGCCGCATCCTCCGTCGTCCTCGTGGCACTCGCGGATCTGGCAGCGGCCGCGAAGCCATTCACGGGCGAACCGCGAGCCTGCGACCTGTACTCCATTCACCCACTCATCCATGAGACCGTTGAGAACGCCGTCATCGTCGTGCAGCCCGACGACCTCGAAGCTGTGCTAGGGCACCTCATCGCTATCGGCGATGGCACTACGACATCTACCATGGGGTTGCCCGAGAACGGTCCACTCGCAACCAATGACCTGCTTGCAATCCTTGCCCGCGTCGCCGATCACATCGGAGTCGAAGCGATCCATGCCGTCATGAAGGTCATCCGCGAACGCCGCGTCGACACCCACACTCAGTACAGCGTTACCGCTGGTTTCGAACTTGCGATCGCCCGCATCTGCTGCGCCGCCCGAGCAAAGGACGAAGCCGCTGAGTGCTGGAGGCGTGCTTGCCTGCTACTCGCCGGCTACGGCGGACACAAAGACCCGACGATTTCCGAAATTATCGACAGCATAGAAGATCTCGCCACCGTCGACCTCGACATCGCACGTGCATCACTCGCGAAGCTTGTCGATCTCACCTATCTCGTTCGTCAACACACTGACGGACGCGACACTTCACATTTCGTGCACTCGTGGTGGGAGAAGACCGCAGACATCGACCCCACAGCAGCAGCCATCGATGGCGCCGACACCCTGCTAGCCGAACTCGGATTCGAAGATGCCCGAGCGCACACCGCGCACAGGCACCTCCTGGAGAATCAGCTCGAGACCGCCGATCCGGTAGTACTGATGGCCCTCCGGCTGACTGTCGGAACAAGCTGGCGTCGCCCGAACAGCGACCTAAAGCTACTGAACCGTCTTCACCGCGACGTCGGTGTCAGTCCACAGACCGACGCGTTGCTCGCGATCACGGTGAATAACATCGCAGCGTCCTACGACGATCAGGCAATGATGTACTCCGGCGAGCAGCCAACGTCGGTTGTAACTCCCGAACTTGTCGACGCGATCGTACGGCTCGGCGGTCCGGAGTTCGATATTCGGACACCGCGTGTCGAGGAGGAGCCGAAAAGACTGTTTGATTGGGGCCTAGACCCGAAGTCCGACCCAACTGAGACGCAGCAGCGCCTCGTCAATGACCAGCGTCCGATCATTCCCGGGGGCCGGGCTGGTGTCGTATTCGCGGCACGCGATTATGAACTCAAGCAATACCGCGACGATGCAGAGGCATCTCGATGGAACGTTGATGCGCTCGCGAACGCGATCGGCTGGCGAATTATCGAAGCGACTCTCCGCGATGGCGCCGAAGCCGGAATCGAGCTTATCGACGACGTCGCACGCGAAATATCCCGATACTCCAGCAACAACGAGGTGTTCGCCGTCATCGGTGAGGGTCTGGCGGTCCGCTGTGATGACACATCTGATGCTCTGAAGGCGGTCGCAAGCTACTGCCTGACACTCGCATACATCCGCATCCGGGCCGGGGGAGGATTGCGCACATTCGCTGGTAGGGAGCAAACAAACCTGTGGACCACAGCCCACGACCTCGACCCCGCGACCGCAGAACAAACCCTCGCTGCAGCGGTGGAGCACACCGTCGGAACGGACGCGCAACACACCTATGGCGTCACGCAGGCCGTTGTCGCAGCGCTGGCCGCCACGCCGGCTGAAGCGCCAGGCGGTACAGCTGTCGACTGCTGGGACGCTGCATTAACCGTCATCCAGCATCGCCTCCCGGGAAGAGCGGAACGATCTGGGCACGTATACCGGCCCACCGCCACCCCGGACAGACTCGGGGACCTCGATGTCGCGATGGCCACGCTCGCCCTTGCGACGATCTCACAACCGATGCGGACCGACCTACGACAGGCCCTTCTCGCAACGAGCCTGCTAGCCACCTGTCGCCCAGCCGTCGGGCAGGCGGCTCTGGTCCACATACTGCGGGCTACTTTGGACGCGGGCCGGATAACGTGGCTCCTCGATGTCGTACTAACCTGCCTCCCATCCGGTGCACTGAATGACGAGATGACGGCAGAGTTGAGGCGCCTCGCCGCGACCGACTGGCTATCGGTACGTTCGCTCGCTGCGCGAATCCTGGAAGTGCACGCCCGTCCGGTTCCGTCCCCACCAGCAACTGATCCTGCAGGCAAGATCCGGGCCGCATTCCATGACCTATTCACGGAGCATGAATGAGTTCCCCCACCCCCCCATCAAGTGAGCGCCGGACGGAACGGCTCGTCAGCATGTTTCTCGGCGACCGCCTGGAGGACGCAAGCGAACCTCCTGGGCTGCGCGAAGCAATCATCGACCGGGTCGCCTTGGCGGCGGACAAGATTCGAAAACGCGGCCAAACACAGATCGACCACCTGCGGTCGCCGTCCAGCAGCCGCCTCCCCGATGCGTATCTGGTGGACGAAGAAATCCTTGAGAACGAACTTCAGGTGTGCGCCGCCGGCATACGGACTGCCAGGGCACTCGAGGGGGTTTTCTCGGACCCCCACAGGTTTGAATACGAACTCGCACAATGCCTGGCGTCGAATGCACAGTGGGCAATGCGATGCGAAGCTTCCCGAGTTCCACGGCCCTCCACCCGAGCTAGTGTGCTCGACTGGTCATTGAACCCCATCCCGTGGCTCAAGAACGAGGATGAATGGCCGCCCAGCTGTGCTGTCGCGCTCTCCGGCGCTCGACAACTCAACGGACCCGACGGACACCCGGTGCGCGTCGCTGAGGCACCATACGCCGGCTGGGTGCAACTCGGGATGATCGAACGCCAAGAATCCCTCGCTTCGCGCTACCCGAAAGTCCCCGCCCGGGAGCTCTTCGTCGCGACTGGACTCGAAGCATGCGAAGGATCTCCACCCGCCAATAGCGCGCCCTTGTACACAGGCTCACCGGACTTGTGGGCCGTGCCGCACGACCAATTCGCCCCGAGCGTCGACGCCGAAGAGGCTGAAATAGTCCTCCGCTCCGCGCAAGGCCCCCTCAGCGCCCTCGTCGACTACACAGGTCAGCCGGGCGCCCCGCATCTATATCGCGGCGTCGGACTGCAGCGCTTCACACTCGTCCCCCAAGTCGAAATCGTTGCCCTCCTTGGCCTCCGGCCCGAGATCCCGGCCCTGCGGCAAGTCCTGGTCGACCACAACGGCCCAGCACTCGTCGGTCGGAATTGGCACGGCTTCCTAATCCACGCTGGCGATTACCGCCCACTCGAACCGGCAGTCCAAGGCGCCGATCTGCTGCTCCGCCCTGACCTGTACGAGTCACTTGTGAGAGTCGTTGGTACAGAACGACTAGCGCTGGGCGTAACCGTCAATCACGCCACACACGAGCCCTCAGACGATGCCGAATGATTGCACCCTATGCCACTCTTTCGAGCGATTAGTCATCGACAGCTTCCCACGTCTACCGCCGAGGCGGCCGATCCATAATGAGTCCGATGTACTTGCGCGAATTCTCTGCCCTCGCCAGATCGTGCCGTGAATCCGGGTACGGGTTTGAGGAGTTTCGGACCAGCGACATAGTGATAGAACTCGGGTGGCCCGATGATGTTGCAGAGCAGTGGCTTTACGACCACGCCGGCAACTCGTCGTTTCTTGAGGACTACGGGAGTGTCAATCTGACACGAATCCGGTGGGACGTCGAAACCATTCCCCATGAGGCGTTTTTGACGATGCCGACCGGACCGAGCGACGGTGATTACATCGAGGAAATTGCCGCTAATCCAATTCACTACATCAGTGTGCGATGTCACGGCACCCATGTCGGCGTCCAGCAGTGCTGGGAGATTCACGGGACGTGGAAGCGGTGGCCGATTCTCATCGACAGCATGTTGCTCGACCCACCGATTGCCGGGCTTCAAGTGATCGAAGGCCGGACTCGGGTTGGAGTTCTACGGGGGCTACTCCGTCTGGGACATCCCGTCGCCCGGCAGCATTTGACTTGGGTGGGTCGCGCCCTGGGTTGAGGGCTCCATGGGGAGACGCGCCCCTACGCTAAGTCAGATTTGATGACGAACATTCGAGCGTCAAGATTCCCCGCCGATTGGTGTTGTGGTAGCGGCCCGCGCTTATCGCGAAGGTGCTCGGGTGACCACGCCTGCAGCACTTCCGGAGGTTCGTCACAGTCCGCCGCCTACAGAGAGCGGCACCCAAATCAATGCACCGAATACCACGGCCCCTCAACCGCTCAGCTGTTCTCATCTTCATGTCGAATCCGACATCCGCACGACATCAAATTGAGAATTCCGACACGGAGATTGAGAACCTACAGAGAGAATGAGCTGCATCCCTTGAGTGGCGGTCAACATAAGCAATTCTAATGCTTCTGAAGAATCATTAGATGTACTTGATCACTGCACGTCCATAGCCTCGAACGCATGGCTTCACCTGTGCTCATCGGATTCCTCACCACCATGGCGCTGATCGCCGCGATCGGCGCGCAGAACGCCTTCGTGTTGCGTCAGGGCATCCTTGGCGAGCACATCGTCGCCGTCATCGCGTTGTGCACGGTCTCCGACCTGATCCTCATCGCCGCCGGCATCGCCGGGGTCGGCGCGCTGATCACCGCACATCCCGACGCGATGACGGTCGCGAAGTTCGGCGGGGCGGCCTTCCTGATCGGCTATGGCGCACTGGCCGCGCGGCGCGCCTTCCGGCCCTCGACCCTCAACCCGTCCGAGCGCACCCCAGCTCGCCTGGCCGAGGTGTTGGTCACCTGCCTGGCGCTGACCTGGCTGAACCCGCACGTCTACCTGGACACCGTGGTGCTGCTCGGCTCGCTGGCCAACGAGCACCACGAGCAGCGGTGGCCGTTCGGCGCCGGCGCGGTGGCCGCGAGTGCGGTGTGGTTCACCGGCCTGGGCCTGGGTGCCCGCCGAATGGCCGGACTGTTCGCCACCCCGATGACCTGGCGCATCCTCGACGGGCTGATCGCCGTGATGATGATCGCGCTCGGCACGAGCCTCGCGCTGTCCTGAGCCTCGGAGGACGCTCAGCCCGACATACGCCGGGGCGGGTCTCGATCGATTTCCGGCGATGAGACAGAATCAGCAGGTGAACCGCATGTTCCGGCGTGGAGTGCCGACGGAGGCCCCGCATCCCTTTGCGAATGCCCCGGCCTGGTTCACCTCCGCTTTGGAACAGACCCCCGAACACTCGACCATCGACGTCGACGGCTGCGCCATCCACGTGCGGAGCTGGGGTGATCCGGACAATCCGCCCCTGGTGTTCGTCCATGGCGGCGGCGCTCACTCCGGCTGGTGGGATCACATCGCCCCGTTCTTCGCCCGCACCCATCGCGTCGTCGCACCCGACCTGAGCGGGCACGGCGAGAGCGACACCCGCAAGGAATACGCCCTGTCGATCTGGGCCCGCGAAGTGCTGGCCGCCTCGGACGCCTCCGGGTCCACGGCGCGGCCCACGATCGTCGGCCACAGCATGGGCGGCTGGGTGGGGGCCTCGGCCGCCACCCGCTACGGCGCGCAGATCGACAGCATCCTGGTCATCGACTCCCCGCTGCGTGATCGCGCCCCGGAGGAGGTCCGGTTGCGCAACCGCCGTCGCGACACCGCCGGATACGCGACCGAGGACGAGATCCTGGCCCGGTTCCGGGCGGTGCCGAAGCAGGACGTGACGCTGCCCTACATCGGTCACCACATCGCCGTGCAGTCGGTGCGCAAGACCGACAACGGGTGGGTATGGAAGTTCGACCCGGACATCTTCGGCGGCCATCTGATGGACGAGACAGCCACCGATCAGGAACTCCTGGAGCACACCTTTGCCCGAATCCCTTGCCGGGTCGGGTATTTGCGATGCGAGAACGGCGTGGTCCCACCGCCCATGGCGGCCCAGATCCGGTCGATGCTGCAACTGCGCGGCCCGTTCGTCGAACTCGCCGAGGCGGGCCATCACCCGATGCTGGATCAGCCCCTACCGCTGGTGGCGACGATCCGGACGCTGCTGGAGTTCTGGTCGATCACCTAGCGGCCAACGGCCCGGCGAATGACTTCTTCAGCGCGCTCGGGGCGACGGCAGGCAACAAGGCGGCCAGCAGTTTGCGCTTGAGCCCGGTGGGAGTGCGGACGAGTTCGATGTCGATGCGCGTGCCGGTCTCCTGCGGCGTGAGTTGAAATGTCCAGCCGCCGCCCGGGCCGAAGACCTTCGAGTCATGGGTGGTCACGGTGACGCGCCGCCGCTTGATGTCCCAGTCGTAGCGGGCGCGCTCCCACGCCGACGCTGTGCCTTCGGTCACTTCTGCCCAGGTATCGCCCAACGCATGCACCCGAAAATGCTCCTCGTCGATGGTTGGCCACCGATCTGGCCGGGACGGCCCAAAGTCGGTGAGCACGTCTATGAGGGCGACGGGGTCGAGCGTCGACGACATCTGGAACCGAACCACGGGCATGCTTGCTCCTTCGGGATTGAACTGGGACATACCGACATTCAGCTGGTATCCGCGCGGGCTGCGCAGCCGACGCGAACGCCGCATGCTTCATCTGACCCGAGGAAAATGATCTAGTCCAACGATGGTTTTTGATGGGAACCATCTCAGTTGGAGATGACCTTGTCAGCGCGCGGATCGGCCCGGCAGAATCCCCGAGGCATCTGATCTTGATTCGATACCCATTCTTTCGGCCGTGGCTGTCGGAGGCTGTCTGCCTTCCAAGAGAGAATGCTTACGCCGCCCGCCGAAAGCGAGCGGCTGGAACCGATCGCTCCGGCATCGGCCCTGGTGGGAAAGGACCAGCAGTGAGTTACAACGCCGCAGACATCACCGAGCTCGACGATGTCCAGCACACCCGCCTGCGGCCGGCGGTCAACCTTGGGCTCGACGTGCTCAACACGGCGCTGCGCGAGCTGGTGGACAACGCGATCGAAGAGGTCGCCGATCCCAGCCACGGCGGGTCCACCGTCACCATCACCCTGCACGCCGACGGCTCGGTCAGCGTCGCCGACGACGGTCGCGGCCTTCCGGTCGACTCCGACCCCACCACCGGGAAGAACGGCATCGTCAAGACCCTGGGCACCGCGCGGGCCGGCGGCAAGTTCTCCGCGCACACCGACGCCACCAGCACCGGCGCCGGCCTGAACGGAATCGGCGCCGCGGCAGCGGTGTTCATCTCCGCCCGTACCGACGTGACCGTGCGCCGGGCCGGCAAGACCTACCTGCAGAGTTTCGGCGGCGGCTACCCCGGCACCTTCGACGGCAAGGATTTCGACCCCGACGCCGAGTTCACCCGCTCAGACACCCAGAAACTGCGTGGCACCGGCAACCGCAAGCCCGACGCGCACGGCACCACGGTGCGCATCCTGTTCGACGCGACGGTGGTGCCGGACTCGACCGTGGACATCGGCGAGGTCCTGCTGCGGGCGCATGCCGCGGCGCGAATGTCGCCCGGGGTGCACCTGGTCGTCATCGACGAGGGTTGGCCCGGTGAGGAAGTCCCGCCCGCCCTGCTCGAACAGTTCAGCGGCCCGTGGGGCACCGACACCCTGCTGGACCTGATGTGCACCACCTCGGGCAATCCCCTGCCCGGCGTGCGTGCCGTCGTGGAAGGCCGCGGCGAGTACACCACCGGCCGCGGCCCGACCCCGTTCCGCTGGTCGTTGACCGCGGGCCCGGCCGAGCCGGCCACCGTCGCCGCGTTCTGCAACACCGTGCGGACCCCCAACGGCGGATCTCACCTGACAGCCGCCATGAAGGGACTCTCCGAGGCCCTGGCCGACCGGGCGTCCCGCATCCGCGACCTCGGTCTGGCCAAGGGCGAGGACGGCCCGGAACCACAAGACTTCGTCGCCGTCACCGCCTTGGCCGTGGACACCCGAGCACCGGACGTGGCCTGGGACTCGCAGGCCAAGACGGCGGTGTCGTCGCGGTCGCTGAACGTGGCGATGGCCCCGGATGTCGCACGCAGCGTCACCATCTGGGCGGCGAACCCCGCCAACAACGACGCGGTGTCGCTGTGGACCAAGCTGGCGCTGGAATCCGCCCGCGCGCGGCGCAGCGCCGAGGGCGCGAAGGCCCGCTCCCGCGCGGCATCGAAAGCCAAGGGGCTGGGGACGAACCTGTCGCTACCACCGAAGCTGCTGCCCAGCCGGGAGACCGGCCGGGGTTCGGGCGCCGAATTGTTCCTGTGCGAGGGCGATTCCGCGCTCGGCACCATCAAGGCCGCACGCGACGCCACGTTCCAGGCAGCCTTCCCGCTGAAAGGCAAGCCGCCCAACGTCTATGGGTTTGCGCTGAGCAAGGCGCGGGCCAAAGATGAGTTCGACTCGATCGAACGCATCCTGGGCTGCGGCGTGCGCGATCACTGCGATCCGGAGCTGTGCCGCTACGACCGGATCCTGTTCGCCTCCGACGCCGACCCCGACGGCGGCAACATCAACTCCAGCCTGATCTCGATGTTCCTGGACTTCTACCGGCCCCTCGTCGAGGCCGGGATGGTCTACGTGACGCTGCCGCCGCTGTTCGTGGTCAAGGACAGCCAGGACCGGATCTACTGCCAGGACGAGTCCGAACGCGACGCGGCCGTGGCGCAATTGAAGGCCACCTCCAAGCGCAAGGTAGAAGTGCAGCGCAACAAAGGCCTGGGCGAGATGGACGCCGACGATTTCTGGAACACCGTGCTGGATCCGCAGCGGCGCACCGTGATTCGAGTGAATCTCGACGACGGCGAAGCCAAGCTGCACCACACCCTGTTCGGCGGGCCGCCGGAAGGCCGGCGCACGTGGATGGCCGAAGTCGCCGCCCGTGTCGACACCGCAGCGCTCGACTTGACCTAGGAAGAAGTACTGTGACCGCCACCCTGGACGTTCCTGAGCAGAACCCTGACCTGGTGCTCGACCAGAGCGCCGATGACTACTGGAATCACTACCAGCTCACGTTCGCGCTCTACAGCGTCAGCGACCGCGCCATCCCCTCTGCATTCGACGGGCTCAAGCCGGGTCAGCGCCGCCTGCTCTACCAGATGCACGAGTCGAAACTGTTGCCCGGCAACAAACCGCAGAAGTCCTCGAAGATCTGCTCGGCGGTCACCGGTAACCTGCACCCGCACGGCGGCGCATCGATGTACGGGGCCGCGGCGCTCATGGCCGCCGAGTTCCAGCGCGTGAAAGTCATTGACGGACAAGGCGCGTTCCCCCGCATCCAGGGCGACATTCCCGCCGCGGACCGCTACACCGAGATGCGGCTGTCGGCTCCCGGTGCCGCGCTGACCGCCGAACTCGACGATCACGCCGTACCCATGGTGCAGACCTTCGACGGCGAGTGGACCGAGCCGACGATGCTGCCGGCCCAGTGGCCGGTGCTGCTCTGCAACGGCGCGGTCGGCATCGCCGAAGGGTGGGCCACCAAGGTGCCCGCGCACAATCCGCGTGAGGTGATGGCCGCCTGCCGGGCTCTGCTGGCCAGACCGAACACGACCGATGACACGTTGATGAAGCTCATCCCCGGACCCGACTGGGGCTGCGGGTCCACCGTGGTCGGCTCGAACGGCCTGCGGGAGTACATCACCACCGGCCGCGGCATGTTCACCGTCCGCGGCACCCTGACGGTCGACGGCAAGAACGTCATCGTCACCGAGCTCCCTCCCGGCGTCGCCAGTAACACTGTGCAGGACAGGATCCGAGCCCTGGTCGAGTCCGGCGAGTTGTCCGGCGTGGCCGACATGTCGGACCTGACCGACCGTCGCAACGGGCTGCGCATCGTCGTCACCGCCAAACGCGGCCACAGCGCCGAGACCATCCGCGAGCAGCTGCTGGCGCTGACACCGCTGGAGTCGACGTTCGCCGCCAGCCTGGTCGCCCTCGACGAGGACCGGGTGCCGCGCTGGTGGTCGGTGCGGGAGCTGATCTCCGCGTTCCTGCATCTGCGTGACTCCGTGGTGTTGCACCGCAGCGAGTACCGGTTGGAGAAGGTCACCGCGCGTCGCCACCTGGTGGCAGGCTTGATGAAGATCCACCTCGACATCGATGCTGCCGTCGCGGTCATCCGAGGCTCCGATACCGTCGACGACGCCCGGCAGGGACTGCGGCAGCGATTCGAAATCGACGAAGAGCAGGCCAATTACGTTCTGGCCCTGCAGCTTCGACGGTTGACCAAGCTCGATGTGATCGAGCTGCAGGCCGAAGCCGACAAGCTGGACGCCGAGTTCGCCGAGCTGACCGAACTGGTCTCCAACCCCGATGCGCGCCGAAAGGTGATCGACAAGGAGCTGGTGGAGACCGCGAAACTGTTCAAGGGCCCCGAATTCGACCGCCGCACCGTGCTGGACCTCGAGGCCACCCCGACCGCGTCCTCTGCCGACGAGGACGGCCCCAGGGAGCGGAAGGTCAACACCTCCTGGCGCCTCGACGACCGCGGCGTGTTCTCCGACAGCCACGGCGAACTGCTCACCTCGGGTCTGGGATGGGCGGTGTGGACCGACGGCCGGGTCAAGTTCACCAATGGCAACGGCCTGCCGTTCAAGATCCGCGACATCCCGGTGGCGCCGGACATCACCGGGTTGCTGCGCTCCGGGGTGATGCCGACCGGCTATCACCTGGCGCTGGTGACGCGGCGTGGCAAGATCCTGCGCATCGACCCGGCCGCGGTGAACCCGCAGGGTGTGGCCGGCAACGGCGTGGCCGGGGTGAAGCTGGTCGCCGATGACGCCGGCGACGAGGTGATCGCCGCGCTGCCGATCAGTTGCGAAAACGGCGAGGCCATCCTTTCCAAGTCCGAGAAGAGCTGGAAGGTCACCGAAGTCGCCGACATCCCGGTCAAGGGCCGCGGCGGCGCCGGTGTCGGGTTCCACCCGTTCGTCAAGGGCGAGGACGCTCTGCTGTCGGCGGCGATCTCGGCAACCGGTTTCGTGCGCGGACGCCGGGCCGTGCGGGCCGAAAACCGCGCGAAGGCCTCGGTCAAGGGCTCGGGCAGCGATGTGACGCCAGCCCCGTCAGAGTGAGGTTGCCCTTCAAGATCACGAATGGAGTACAGACCGCGAGGCAACACTGTTAACAGCAGTCACTTTGTTAACATCGCGGCATGCAGGACTCGCCTGGGAGCAGCGACCTGCGCCGAACAGGTCCGGTTTCCCGGCGTGACGCGCTGCGCTACGCCGCCGCCGTGTCGGCGCTGGCCGGGCTGGGTGCGGTAGCGGCAAGCGTCGGTGCGCCTGCGGCGTCGGCCGCCGCCCCCACGCTGATCGACTTCGCCATGCGTCAGATTCCGGCGCAGCACATCCGGGCCGCCGGCCACTCCGGGGTGATCAACTACGTCTCGACGTCACGTCCGGGCTCATCCATGGGCGCCAAACCGATCACCCTGCCCTACGCCAAGCAGCTGACCGCCGCCGGATTGGTGATCGTCAGCAACTACCAGTACGGCAAGCCCGGCGGGACCGCCCCATCGGACTTCACCCGGGGATACGCCGGCGGCGTGGCCGACGCCCGCACCGCCTGGCAACTACACACCGCGGCCGGTGGCGGCCAGAGTGCACCGATCTTCTTCAGCGTCGACGACGATATCGACCGCAACACCTGGAACAACGTCGCCCTGCAGTGGTTCCGCGGGATCAACTCGGTGCTCGGTGTGCAGCGCACCGGCATCTACGGGGGAATCCGACCGTGCCAGTGGGCAATTGGCGATGGTGTCGTCGGCAGATCGACCACCCCCGGCCGTGCCTGGGCGTGGCAGACCCGGTCCTGGTCTGGCGGGCAGGTCCACCCTGCCGCGGTTCTGTACCAACGGGTGGTGAGTACCGCGTCGAATCCGGGACCGGTGGTCGGCGGGCTCGAAGTCGACGTCAACGATGCGCTGGCCCAAGATGTCGGCCAGTGGAACCTACATCCGTAGCGTCGCTGCTCAGATCGGCGCGAGGCGACCGGCCCAGGGCATTGCCTGCTCGAGCTGAGCCGCCAACTTGAGCAGCAGCGATTCACCGGCAAGCGGTGCGACGAACTGGACACCGAGCGGCAGACCTTCTGCGGTCCAGTGCAGCGGCAACGAGATCGCCGGGCGGCCGGTGATGTTCGCCAGTTGCGTATAGGGCACCCAGCCGAGGTTCTTGTCCACCATGTCATCGACGATCTTGGTGTAGCGCAACAGGCTTGCGGTACGTGTCTTGATCAGTGCGTCGGCAGCATGCTGCAGCACGACCGGCAGATCGAACTCACCGATCCGCGGCGGCAGGGTTGCCAGGGAGGGCGTCAACAGCAGGTCGTACGACTCGAAGAACGTGCTCAGCCGCAGAGTGTGTTCCTGGCGACGCTGCACCGCATCCAGATAGTCGACGCTGCTCGTGGCGCGGCCGATCGCCGCCATGATGAGCGTGTCACGTTCAAACGCGTCGTCACCCGCGCCGGTCAGCCGTTTGGCCTCGGCGAGCTCCCACGCGCTGTAGACGAACCAGGTCAGCAGGAAATCGCGGGCAAGCGCGGCGTCGTCGAAGGGCGCTTGAGGAAGTTCCTCGACATGGTGGCCGAGCTCGGTGAGCGCGGCAGCAGTTGCCTCGACGGCTGCGAACGCCTCGCGGTGTGGCGCGGGATTGATCGCCGTGGGCACCCGCAGCCCGATACGCAGTTTCCCGGGATCCGCCCCCACGCAGGATGTGAACGACTCGGCCGGCAGACTCGGCACGTACGGCCCGAAAGCTTCCCCGCCGCTGAGGACATCGAGCATCGTCGCGGTGTCGCGCACCGTCCGGGAGACGACGCCTTGAACTGCCGCGCCGTGCATGGATTCTCCGACTACCGGACCCGACGGTGTGAGCCCGCGGCCCGGTTTCAGCCCGACGAGACCACAGCTGGCCGCCGGAATGCGGATCGATCCGCCGCCGTCGTTGGCACCGGCGCAGGGCACGATGCCGGCGGCAACGGCCGCTGCCGACCCTCCCGAACTACCGCCCGGCGACCTTGTCAGATCCCACGGATTGCGGGCCGGCCCCCACGCGTCGGGCTCGGTGATTCCCTTCGCGCCGAACTCCGGTGTGTTGGTCTTGCCGAAGATGACCAGGCCCGCGTCGATCCAGCGCTGGACGACAGTGGCGTGCTCGGGGACGTTCAGCGACATCAGCGCACGTGAACCGGCCGAGGTGGGCAAGCCCGCGTAGTCCTGCGCAAGATCCTTGATCAGAAAGGGCACCCCGGCGAAAGGCCCGGTCAGATCGTCCGTCGGCGCTGCCGGAACGTCGCGCACGATCGCGTTGATCTTCGGGTTGACCGCCGCCGCGCGCTGCTGAGCGGTCGCGAGCAGCTCAGCCGCCGAAACCTGCTTTTCAGCAACCAATTTCGCCAGAGATGTGGCGTCGTGTGCCCGGTACTCGTCAAAGTCCACCCCATGAACCTAGACTGCGCCGGCGTCGTGCGGTGAGTTACCGCCGGCGACGACGGGGGCACCGTTTGACGACAGCTCAAAATGGCTACCGACAAAGCATGTCTGAACCCAACACCGGCAACCGCATCGACGACGTCGCCCCCGGTGACATCATCACTCTCGGTGGCGGTGAACCGGCCTGCAAGGTGGTCCACAAGGAACCGACCGAATCGGGCTTCCTGGTCACCTTCGAGGTGGACGACGGCGAGATGTTCCAGCGGGAGGTGGCCGCCGGAACACCGGTCACGCGGTCCTTGGAGTCCAAGTGGGAGTCGACTCAGACCCCGACCGCGCACCCAAAGTCCTGAAACCGGCGGCATCAAGTCTCAGCGCACGAGAGTGGCACCGCCGTCCAACCGGATCTGCTGTCCGGTCATGAACCGGGACTCGTCGGCCAGCAGATACAGCGCCGTATAACCGGTCTCCCAGGCACTGGCCCGGCCCATCTTCAGCTTCACCACTTCGGCGTAGGCTTCGTCGACCTCATCGGGCTCGAACCCGAACAGCGACTGGGAATCGGTGTTGCCCAGCGTCGAGTCGATCGGGCCGAGCATCAGCGTGTTGGCGCGGATGCCTGCGGCGGCGAACTGTGCGGCGGTCAGTTCCGTGATGTAGTTCAACCCGCACTTGCCCAGCGCGTAGGGCATGATCCCGATGTTGAGTCCGACTTCGTTCTTGATGCTGGCGATGGACGAGATATTGATGATGCTGCCGGTTGAACCGCCCTCGTTCTTCTCCATGCATTGTGCGGCAAAGAGATTGCAGTAGTAGCAGCCCAGCATGTTCACGTTGATGCCATGGTTGAAGTCGTCGGCGCTCATCGAGTTGTTCACCCGGTCGAAGGGCGGATTGATCGCCACGCTGTAGACCATCCCGTCCACGCGGCCGCTGTTCTGCATCGCGGTGTCGAAGATGCGCTGGCAGTCGTCCTTTTCGGCGACGTCGGCCTGGACCGCGTACGCCTTGCCCTTCTCTGCGGTGATCATGTTCACCGTCTCCTGTGCGGCAGCGAGATTGCGGTCGACGACCACCACCTCGGCGCCGTGGCGCGCGGCCACGATGGCGGTGGCGCGGCCGTTGCCGATCTTGGGACCGGGCATCTGCCCGCCGCCCACGACGACGACCACCTTGCCGGTCAGATCGAACACGGTGCGGCCGGGACGCTCGAAATCTGTTGACATGATTACTCTTTCCTTGACTAATGAGCTAGATACGGATGGCCCGCTCCGGGCAGCCGTCGACCGCTTCGGCGACGGCGCCTTCGAGCTCGGGAGGGATGTCGGTGTCGATGGCCTCGGCGTAGCCGCCGTCGGTCAGCGTGAACACCTGCGGACACAGGGCCGCGCACACGCCGTGTCCGCGGCACAGATCGTCATCGACGACGACTTTCATCGGGACGCCTTTTTCGTGTCCGCGGCCGGGGTCAGGTTGAGGTGCAGATCGGTGAGACCTCGCAGGATGTAGGTCGGCACATAGTCGTAGCGTCGCGCGTGGGCGGCGCCGTGCCGGGCCTCGTCGATCTCGATCGCACCGGTGCTTTCCAGCAGCCGCTGGATCACCACTTTTGCCTCGGCCCGGGCCAGTGGTGCACCGACGCAGCTGTGGACACCGCGGCCGAAGGCGATGTGCCGGCGGGCGTTGTGCCGGTCGAGGTCGAAGACGTCAGGGTTGTCGAACTGGCGCGGATCTCGGTTGGCTGCACCGTAGTGCACCATCACCACAGTGCCTGCGGGGATCTCTACACCGCCGACGGTCGTGGTGGCACGGGCGAGCCGGAAATCCCCGCGGATCGGGCTCTCGAAGCGCAGCGCCTCTTCGACGAAGTTCGGGACCTGGTCGGGGGTACGGCGCAGCTGCTCTTGGAGTTCGGGATTCTCGGCCAGGATCTTCAATGCCGAGGACAGCAGTCGGACAGTGGTCTCCTGACCGGCCGAGAAGAGATTGGCCGCCACCCGCACCACATCCATGACCTCCGGGGTCGACCCATCCGGGAACGTCGCGTGCGCCATCTCGGTCATGACGTCACCGCGAGGTTCGCGGCGCCGCTCCGAGATGTAGTCGGCGAAACGGTGGTAGAGGAATTCCAGCGGCGCGTGCGTCATCACCGTGTCGTCCGTACTGCCCAGCGAGTTGTCCCCGGTCAGCCGTTCGGTGAGCTCGGGACGGTCCGCCTCGGGAACACCGAGGAGATCCGCAATGACCAACAGCGCGAAGGGATTGGCGACAGCGCCGAGGAACTCGCCTCCACCGCCGGCGACGTACGGCTGCAGCACCTGATCGGCAAGGCGCCACATGAACGCCTCGTTTTCCTTCAGGCGTTTGGGGGTGATCAGGCGGCTCAGCAGCGAGCGGTGCGCGGTGTGTTTTGGCGGGTCGAACGACGGGAGTTGGTCACTGAACGGCAGTTCGTCACGGTGAGCCTCGATCAGCGCCCGGACTTCCGCCTCATCGCGCCCCTCCAGCGTCACCGGGGACCCAGGGGTCGGGCCGGTGACGGTATTGCACGACGAGAAGGAGTCGTGGTCGCTCACGACCGCCAACGCTTCGTCGTAGCCGGTGACGATCACCACGTTCTGCGACGGCTCGCGGAGCACGGGACTGGCCGTCCGCATGCGCTCAAGGATCGGGTAGGGATCCGCGACCAACGCGGCGTCGTGGAAGAAATCGACGCCCTGGAGCGGGGACGTATCGGTGGACGAAGTCTGCTGCGGTGCGGTGTTCAACGGCATGGTGTTCTCCTCGACTGGGCTGAGGCAAGCTGACCAGCTTGGCGCAGAAATACTGACCAAACGTACAGCTAGTTCCTGACCAATCGTACAGGCATATACTGTACGAATGGTCAGGCAGGGCGATTTTGTTAGGAAAGCTACATTTAGGTCGGTGCGGTGAGCGGTTCCGCGTCCGGCGCCGGCGGCACGACCCGGCAGAAGTTGATCGAGGCCGCCATCGAACTGTTCCGGCGGCACAGCGTCGCCGGCACCTCGCTGCAGATGATCTCCGACGAGCTAGGTCTGACGAAATCGGCGATCTACCACCATTTCCGCACTCGCGATGAGCTGCTGACCGCCATCATGGAGCCCGTCGTCAACGAGCTTGCCGCACTCGTGGAAACCGCCGAAACCCAGCGCGGGAGCCGTGCCCAAGCCGAATCGATGCTCACCGGCTACATTTCCCTCGCGGTGTCGCACCGCGACCTGTTTCCTATCCTCACCGGCGACCCCGGGGTCACCGAACTCCTCCGAGGGCAACCGCAATGGCGCGCGATCGTGAAACGACAAGCCGATCTGCTCGCCGGTGCGGAGCCTGGCGTGGCCGGCCAGGTCCGCGCGGCCATCGTCATGGCCGGCATCTCGGCGGCCGTCGGGGTGGAATTCGCCGGTCTCGACGACGGTGAGCTCTACGGCCAACTGGTCACGGCGAGCCGACGCACACTCGATCTGCGACCGCCACGACACGCACCGGGACCGCTCGCCCACGGGTGACTGCCGTTTCCTCCGTTGCCGCCAGAATCCCACCTTGGGCAAGCTGAGTACCAACTCACCCGCGAAGGAGCACCTGTGGAGTACACCACGATCCGGCACGAGCTCGACGACGGAATCCTGACCGTCGTCCTCGACCGCCCCGACAACCTCAATGCCTTCACCGTCGAGATGGCCGAAGAGTTGGAACGCACCTTTGTGATGGTCAACGACGATGACACCGTGCGTGCCGTCATCGTGACGGGCGAAGGCCGGGCATTCTGTGCCGGCATGGACCTGTCGAGCGAAGGCAACGTGTTCGGCCTCGACGAGTCGAAGTCACCAACACTGGCCGACATGGCCGACCTCGACGATCCCGAACTGCGCCGGGTCCGCGACACCGGCGGTCGGGTCACCCTGGCGATCTACTCCTGCCGCAAGCCCGTCATCGCTGCCATCAACGGGGCCGCGGTCGGAATCGGCGCGACGATGACGCTGGCCATGGATGCCCGGCTCATGTCGACGAAGGCCCGCTTCGGGCTGGTCTTCGGAAAGCTCGGCATCACACCGGAAGCCTGTTCCACCTGGTTCCTCCCCCGAATCGTCGGCATGCCAGCGGCTTTGGACCTGGTCTACCGCTCTGACATCCTCACCGCAGAGACGGCCCGCGAGATCGGACTGGCCCAGGCCGTCCACGAACCGGACGCCTTGATCACCGAAGCCCGGGCGCTCGCCGACGCGTGGACCCGCGACCGCTCCCCGGTCTCGGTCGCCCTCATGCGGCAGATGCTCTACCGCAACTCCGCCGAGCCGCACCCCGTCGACGCACACCGGATCGACTCACTGGCCATGTTCTACACGAGCATCGGCGACGGCCACGACGGCGTGCGGGCCTTCCTCGACAAGCGCACTCCAGAGTTCACCGGGCGGGCCTCCGAGATGCCGCCGTTCTATGAGGAGTGGGTCGACGGCTAGGGACAGCAGCCGCACTGCGGGTTTCAAATCACCGACCAGCAACAGAGCGCAGTTGCGCGATGGAGCACCTCGGTAGGCTGCCTGAGCGGCATACCCCCCGCTCGATCGGAGGCCGATACCCGTGCTCGACGCTGACGATGTGCGCAGCATCGCGCTCTCTTTCCCAGAGACCGCCGAGAAAGAGCGCTGGGGCCATCCGACCTTCGACGTGGCGGGCAAGATGTTCGTTACGGTGCCCGACGACGAAACCTCATTTGCCGTGCGCTGCCCCCGATTTGACCGCGAGGAATTGATTGCCGCCGAACCGCAGAAGTTCTGGGTGCCCCAACACGAGGCCGCATCAGCGTGGGTACGGGTCCGGTTGGCTGAACTGGAGGATTCGCAGGAACTCCGCGACATTCTGCTCGACTCATGGCGGCAAGCCGCGCCCAGCCGCCTGACCGAGTAGCTACGCGCTGCTGTCGGCCTGCACCGCCGGTCGTCGCAACGGGTGCGCACCTCAACCACCCCTTGTCACATAACGCTACGGGCAGTAGCGTAACGCCGCGTGACCCGGAGTTTCCATGTCGGCCAGCCGTTCACCACCCCCGATGCCGACATCGCGGCGGCATTGGAGCAGGTCAGCGTCCCGACGCTGCTGCTCTCGCTCGTGCACATCACCGGCGACCCGCGGTACATCCGCGAGTTCAAACAGGCCGGCCTGTTCCTCAATGAGGTCCAGGGCTTCATGAGCGAGGAAGACAAGGCCCGGGCCCGTGAGGTGGCGCTGCCGGTGATCGCCGACTACCGCGATCGCGGCTGCCCAGTGCCCGACCCGCTGCCCGCCGAACTGGTGCGGGAGATGCTGGACTGGGCGGCCTGTGAACCGGTCGACGAGGACAACCTGCCGCTGATGCTCGAGGAGCTCGACCTCGAAGGGGTCGACCCACGGCGGCCCACACCACTGCAGGACACGCAAGGCGTCAGCGTCATCGTGATCGGCTGCGGCGAGTCCGGGGTGCTGGCCGGGGTACGGCTCAAGCAGGCCGGTATCGATTTCACCATCGTGGAGAAGAACGCCGGACCGGGCGGAACCTGGTGGGAGAACAGCTATCCCGGCGCCCGGGTAGACGTGGCCAACCACTTCTACTGTTACAGCTTCGAACCCAGCAACCACTGGGATCACTTCTTCGCCGAACAGCACGAACTGCGCCAGTACTTCCGCGACGTGGTGGACCGCCACGACCTCGAGCCGAACATCCGATGGAACACCGAAGTGGTGTCCGCGGAATGGGATGGTGGGATGTGGAACGTCATGGTGCGCTCGGCCGCCGGCACCGAGACACTAAGGGCCAACGCCGTCATCACCGCCGTCGGTCAGCTCAACCGGCCGCAGATCCCCGAGTTCCCCGGCGCGGAAACCTTTGCGGGACCGGCCTTTCACTCGGCGGCGTGGAACCACGATGTCGACGTCACCGGCAAGCGGGTCGCGCTGATCGGCGCCGGCGCCAGCGGGTTCCAGATCGCCCCCGCCATCGCCGACAAGGTCGCCCACCTCACGGTCTTCCAGCGCACCGCGCAGTGGATGTTCCCCAACCCGATGTACCACGAGTCCGTCGCCGACGGTGTCCGCTGGGCGATGGAACACCTGCCGTACTACGGCCGCTGGTATCGCTTCCTGCTGTTGTGGCCCGGAGCCGACAAGGGCCTGGACGCCGCCCGGGTGGATCCCGACTACGACGACCACGGCAATGCGGTCAGCGAGATCAACGCCATCGCCCGCATCATGTTCACCGACTGGATCACCACCCAGGTCGGTGACGACGCAGGGTTGCTGGCCAAGGTGCTGCCCGACTACCCGGCCACCGGTAAGCGCACGCTGCAGGACAATGGCAGCTGGCTGGGCGCCCTCAAACGCGACAACGTGGACCTGATCCGCACCCCGATCGAACGCATCACCCCGAGCGGGGTCGTCACGACCGACGGCGAGACGTACGACGTCGATATCATCGTGTACGCCACCGGTTTTCGGGCCACCGACGTACTGTTCCCGATGACGATCACCGGGCGTGACGGCATCGACCTGCACGACGTCTGGGGGCAGCGGCCGTACGCCTACCGCGGTATCACGGTGCCCGGCTTCCCCAACTTCTTCATGACCTACGGCCCGGGCACCCACCTGGCCCACGGCGGCAGCCTCATCCTCAACTCCGAACTGCAGATGCGCTACATCAACCAGTGCCTGGAGCACCTGATCACCGAGGGCCTGCGGACCATGGAGCCGCTGCCCGAGCCCACCAAAGAATGGCACCGGCGCTCGCAGGAAGCCATCCGCCAGACCGTGTGGGCGCAGCCCTCCATCAAGCACTCGTACTTCAAGAATTCCGACGGTGAGATCCACACCGTCAGTCCGTGGCGGTTGAGCGAATACCGGTCCGCCATCAACGAACCCGTCTGGTCAGACTTCACAGTGCAGGAGGCGTGAGCATGCGCGCAGTCGTCGTCGACAGTTCCGGAAAGGTCAGCGTCGAGACCCGGCCTGACCCGGTCCTGCCCGGTCCCGACGGGGCCGTCGTCAAGGTCGAGGCCGCGTCAATCTGCGGATCGGACCTACACTTCTTGGAGGGCCACTACCCGATCGCCGATCCGGTGTCGGTCGGACATGAGGCCGTCGGCACGATCGTCGAAATCGGTCCGGAGGTCACCGGATTCGCCGTCGGCGACCAGGTGCTGGTGTCCTCGGTGGCCGGCTGCGGGCACTGCAGTGGCTGCGCGACCCACGACCCGATCCGCTGCCTGCAGGGTCCCCAGATCTTCGGCACCGGATTCCTCGGTGGCGCTCAGGCCGAACTGCTCGCGGTACCGGCGGCGAACTTCCAGCTCCTGAAGATGCCGGAGGGCATCAGCACCGAGCAGGCCCTGCTGCTCACCGACAACCTGGCCACCGGCTGGGCAGCGGCCAAACGCGCCGACATTCCGGTCGGCGGTTCCGTCGCGATCATCGGCCTGGGCGCGGTCGGCATGTGCGCCCTGCGCAGCGCCATCACCCTCGGTGCGGCAAAGGTTTTCGCCGTCGACCCGGTGGAGGCCCGGCGCGAACGCGCGGAAGCCTCGGGAGCCATCACCTTCGCCCCGCCCTCGGCGCAGGCGATCCGGGAAGCCACCGGTGGCCTCGGCGTGGACTCCGTCGTCGACGCGGTGGGCATGGACGCCTCGATCAACGACGCCATCGACGCCGCTCGGGCCGGTGGCACGGTGTCCGTCGTCGGCGTGCACGATCTGCAGCCCTATCCGATGCCCGCACTGGGCTGCCTGCTGCGCAGCCTGACGATCCGGTTCACCACCGCGCCGGTCCAGCAGACCTGGCCGGAACTGATTCCGCTGCTGCAGGCCGGTCGTCTCGACGTCGACGGGATCTTTACCACCACGATGTCGCTGGACGAGGCCGCCGACGGTTACGCCAAAGCGTTCTCCCGCTCGGGCGAGGACTTGAAGGTGCAGCTCAAGCCGTAACCGACATTCAGTTGCACTGGTAGACAAGGCTTTTGACGCAAAGTCACGGCGCTTTGATCGATTTCACTGTCAATTCGCTGTGAACTTCATGAGCCTTCCCCCTCAGCGCAACCGGCCTTTTTTACAACACATCGTTGTTCTATGCAAATTTACGTGAGACGCTTCACAATCCGGAATTAACTCGCCGACAACGGAATAACAACTGCGGTGTCGACAGTTAAACGGACACGTGCGCCAATCGAACTCGTTAGTTGACTGTCCGAACGCGGCGCCGCAGCGCCAGGCACTGCCAACAGCCCGCACTGGGCGGCGCTGATGCGTCAAGGTCCGCTCGCCGGCCGGTACCCCGCGGTGGCCGCCATGGTCACCCTGGCGTTGATCCCCTACCTGGCGTTGTCTGCCGCGGTCGATCCGCTGGTACCGATCATCTCCGAGCAGCTGAACCTGTCGGCGCAGACCATGAGCCTCGGCTTCGGCCTGGGCAATGCCGCCTATGCGGTGGGCACGGTCCTCGCCGTGCAGTTCGCCCAGCACCTGCCCCAGCGCAGGATGCTGTTGGCCTATGCAGTCGTCCTGGTCCTGGGGTCGGTGATCGCCGCGTCGGCGGTCAACGGGGCGATGTTCATCGGCGGACACATCCTGCAAGGTCTGGCCACCAGCATGCTGCTGATCGCCGCGGCGCCGCCGCTGACCATCGGCTTCCCCAGGGACAAACTGCGGCACACCGCCGTGATCATGAACATGTGCGTGTTCGGGGCCGTCGCGCTCGGCCCGTTCATCGGTGGTGCGCAGGCAGAAGCCCTCGCGTGGCGGCCACTGTTCTGGATCATCGCCGCGATCGCCGTCGGAGCCCTTGTCATGGCGGCCCTGACCTTCGAGGACGCTCCGCCTGCCGACCTCGACGCACCGCGTGACCTACGGGCCATCGGATTGGCGTCGGTCGGCTGCGCCGCCGCTTTCATCGGTGCCGCACAACTGACCAGCCATGAATTCACCGACCCGGTGGCGATCGTGCCGATGCTCGGCGGCCTGGCCCTGATCGTGCTGCTCATCGTGTATCAGTTCCGGTCCCGCCGGCCGTTGCTGACCGTGCGCACCATGCTGACCAGTGCGATTCCCGTGGCCGGCGTCGGTGTCGCGCTGTTCGCGGCGGCCGCGTCGGTGGCGGCGACCGCGCTGACAGCTCAGGTCTTCATGGAGACCTACAGCCCGGTACAGGTGGGGCTGCTGTACCTGCCGGAACTCGGCGGCGCGATCGTGATGGCGTTCGTGTTCGGTTCCGTCATCTCCAAACGGTCGATGCACTACCTTCCGCTCGTCGGCATGGGCCTGCTCGCCGCCGGGATCGTGCTGTTTCGGCTCGCCATCCCGGCCAATCAACCGCTGGCCCTGCTCGCCTCGGCGCTGACCGGGCTGGCGCTGGGCGCCACGGTGGCCCCCGCATTGTTCGTCGCCGGATTCTCGCTGCAGTCCAACAGCCTTCAGCGCGTGTTCGCGATCATCGAGTTGTTGCGGGCCGTGGCCGCCTTCATGGTGGCGCCGATCTTCGCCCATTTCGCGGCCAGAGCGGCCGGCGGTCTCACCGCGGGCGCCGGCGACGCCCTGTGGATCGGATTCGGACTGGCCGTCGGTGGCGCCGTCTTCGGAGTGGCCGTCTATGCGCTCAGTGGCGCCCGGCCCCAGACACCCGACCTCGACCAGTTCCTCGACGGTGAATCGCCGGCCTGGTACTCGCCGCCCCTGCTGGCGCGGCTCCGACCCGGCCTGCCCACACCGATTCCCGCACCACGCCGAGACCGGCGGGTGACGGCATCCGAGGCGGGCGCGATGCCTGTTGCCGCCACCGGACCGGTGCTGTTCGCCTATGACGGATCACAACGCGCCGCCGGCGCCATCGAACGCGCCGCGGCCGAACTGCCGGTCGGTCGCGACGCCGTGGTGGTCTGTGTCTGGCAGCCGGTGGATGTCGGATTCACGCCGGTCGAGACGACGCATTTCGACGCCGACCAGGCGACCGAGGTACGACGGGCCGCCGAGCAGACGGCTGCTCACGGCGCATCGCTGGCCGCCAGGGCAGGTTTCTCCGCCCGCAGCGTGACGGTCGAAGCGGCGCCCATCTGGAAAGGCATCGTCGAGACGGCTCAGGAACTCAACGCCAGCCTGATCGTGGTCGGCCCGCACCGGCGCAGCGGACTGCTGGGCCACCTGGAAGGCAGCGTGGCCGGCGCCGTCGTCGCGCACTCGACCACCCCGGTCCTGGTAATCCCGGAGGACTGTCGACGTTCATCCTGCGTGGAGGGCGCGGTCCACTCGAACGTTCACGCCGTGGCCGCAGGGTCAACGACGGATCGCGAGTAGTTGCGCAGGTTGTCCCGCAGCGTGGACACGCCGCGTTGCATGGTCTTGAGTTCGTCCAGTGACAGCCCCGTCGCGGCCAAGAGGTCCATCTCCAGGGTCTGCGCCCGGAGCGCGCGGCCGGCGTCGGTGAGGCTGACGCGCACCTGACGCTCGTCGTCGGGATCACGTTGCCGTGTCACGTACCCCAGCGCTTCGAGCCGCTTGAGGATCGGAGTCAGCGTGTTCGACTCCAGGAACAGCTTCTCCCCGAGGCTGCCGACCGTCTGGTGATCCTGTTCCGAGAGCGCGACGAGCGCGATGTACTGCGTGTACGTGATGCCATGCCGATCCAGGATCGGCTTGTAGGCCTTGCCGTACGCGAGGTTGGCCGAGTAGATGGCAAAGCACAGGAAATCGGAGAGTTGCGGAGCCTTGAGCGCCATGGTCAAAATTATATCGGATCCGATTTAGTCGGACGGGATGAAATACATGACCACCCCGCGTTCATCTCTAACGCGTCCAATTGGAGCCGATCATCCACCCGAAGGAGAACGCCGTGACCACCAGCCAGACCGACAACGTGCTGTACACCGCCCAGACCCACACCACCGGCGGCCGTCAGGGTGAGGCCTACAGCTCCGACGGCAATCTCGACATCCAGCTCACCCCGCCCGGAGGCAACGGCTCCGGCACCAACCCCGAGCAGTTGTTCGCGGCGGGCTGGTCGGCCTGCTTCCTCAGCGCCATGGGCCTGACCGCGGGCAAGCACAACGTGAAACTGCCCGCCGAGACCGCCGTGGATGCCGAGGTAGACCTGCTCAACACCGACGGGGCATTCTCACTGCGGGCACGGCTGAACGTCACCATCCCCGGTGTCGATCGGGAGACCGCCCAGGCCATCGCCGATGACGCGCACCAGGTCTGCCCGTACTCGAAGGCCACCCGCGGCAACATCGACGTGACCATCAGCGTCGCCTGACGGAGCAGTGGATCGAATGGCCACTTGTCGCACGCCTTTCGCGTAATCGCGTGTCACAAGTGGCCACTCGGCAGGCATGCATTCACGGGCGGTCAGTTACTCCTTCAAGTCCAGTACCGGCGTCGGCCGCTGGAAGCCACGGGTAACTCCGGCCAGCCACACGAATCCCACTGCCAGCCAAGTCAACCCGATCACCAACGTCAGCCCCGACAAGCTGGTCCACAGCCACACGGTCAGCAGGAAGCCGATCAGCGGCAGCACGAGATTGCTGATCACCCTGGCACCGTCGCGCTCCTGCCGGTCGACGAAATAGTGCTTGATCACCGACAGGTTCACCACCGAAAACGCCACCAGTGCACCGAAACTGATCACCGAGGCCAGGGTGGTCAGGCTGATCACGGTGGCCAGCAGCGACACGACTGACACCGCCAGGATCGCGTACACCGGAGTGGCGAACCGCGGCGAGACGTGACCGAAGAACGAGCGCGGCAGGATCCCGTCGCGCCCCATCGCATACAGGATCCGGGCCACCGACGCCTGCGACGCGATCGCGGATCCGAGCGCACCGGCGACATACGCCGCGGTGAAGAAGGTCTGAAGGAACTGGCCGCCCGCCGTCAGCATCAGATCCAGCGATCCGGACTCGACATCGGTGAACTGGTTGGAGGGGAACACCAACTGCCCGAGATAGGACAGCACGACGAAGATCACCCCGGCCACCACGGTGGCGATCATGATCGCCTGCGGAACGGACCGCTTGGGATCCTTGGCTTCCTCCGACAGCGTAGACACCGCGTCGAACCCCAGGAACGACAGGCACAGGATGGCCGCGCCGGCCAGCACCGGACTGAATCCCGTTGCGCCGCCGTCACCGTGGAAGGGGGCCATCAGGTCCACCGCGCCCAGGCTGAACACCTTGGAACAGGCCAACACCAAGAAAGTCACGATGAAGATCGCCTGTATCGCGATGATGACGAGATTCGCCCGCGCCACCGACACGATGCCGACGATGTTGAGCACCGTCACCCCCGCGATGGACAGCACGACGAACACCCAACCGGGGATCGCCGGAACCGCGGCGTTGAGATAGATGCCGATCACCAGGTAGTTGATCATCGGCAGGAAGAGGTAATCCAGCAGCAGTGACCAGCCGGCGAGGAATCCGATCGGCGCGCCGAACGACTTCTGGGTGTACGTATATGCCGATCCCGCAACTGGATAGGCGACGGCCATCCTGGCGTAGGAACGCGCGGTGAACACCATGGCGGCCAAAGTGACCAGGTATGCGACGGACAACCTGCCGCCGGTGGTCTGGGTGACGATGCCGTAGGTGGTGAACACCGTGAGCGGCACCATGTAGACCAGACCGAACAGCACCAACGACGGCAGCCCGAGCGCGCGGCGCAACCGCCCCTCGGTGGCCTCAGCCAAATCGGCCATGACATTTCCTCTCATTCTGCGGCCGAATAGACCTGTGTGCCTTGGAGATAGGTGGCGCGCACTTGCACCTGTGACAGTTCCGACGGGGGGACATACCTCGGATCACGGTCCAGCCAGACGAGATCGGCACTCGCCCCTGGCGCGATGTGGCCCCAATCAGCTTCGGCAAAGGCCTGATACGCCACGGCTCCGGTATAGGAGGCCAGGGCGGGCTCGATCGGGAGCACCTCTTCGGGTGTCCACCCCCCGGCCGGTTCACCGTCGGAGGTGCACCGCGACACCGCGACAGCGATGCCGTCCAACGGCGCACCCGAGGAGACCGGCCAATCCGATCCGAATGCCAGTGCCGCACCGGAATTCTCCAGCGTGCGCATCCGGTACTGCCGATCCGCACGCTGGGCCCCCAGTCGCGGGATCGTGAGCACCGTCATCAGGGCATCCATCTGCGCCCACAACGGCTGCATGTTCGGGATCACCCCGAGTTCGGAGAATCGCCCGAGGTCGGCGTCGTCCACGAGCTGAGCGTGCGCGATCACCGGGCGCCGGTCGCGTGGACCATTGTGCCGTGCAACGTATTCGATGGCGTCCAGGGCCTGGCGGACCGCGGCATCGCCGATGGCGTGGATATGGATCTGCAGGCCCAGCTCGTCGACTTTCCTGGCCGCCTCCGCCAGGGCATCGCCTTCCCACAACTGCATACCGTGGGAGTGCAGGCCCGAACAGTAGGGCTCGAGCAGGGCGCCGGTCTCGTTCTCCACCACCCCGTCGGCGAAGAACTTCACGGTCTGCGCGGTCAGCAGCGGCGAACCCATCGCCACAGCCCGGTCTCTGGCCGCGGCGTATTGCGTTACCTGCGTGTCGAAGTGACGCGGATCGGCGTAGAACGCCAAGTTGAAGCGCATCCGCAGGGCGCCGTCTCGGGCCGCCGCGAGGTAGGCATCGAGTTCGGCCGGTTCGACCCAGGCATCCTGAACCCACGTCACGCCATGGGCCAGGTAGTAGTCGGCGGCCGTGCCCAATGCGGCGATCCGCACCGCTTCGTCACGGGGCGGCATGACCGCGGTGATCAGGTCCGTGGCGCCCCATTCCCGCAGCGTGCCCAGCGGGGTGCCGTCCTCGCGACGCGGGATCTCCCCGAGGGCCGGCTCCGGGGTGTCGGCGGTGATGCCGGCCCGCTGCAGTGCGACCGAGTTGACCCACAGGGTGTGATAGTCCCAGGCGCGCAACACCACTGGCCGGTCCGGGACCGCGGCGTCGAGCCAGCGCGCGTCGAACAGTCCGCCGGGAGCGAGACTGCCGTCATACGATGCCCCGACGATCCACTCCTGATCGGGGTTCGAATCTGCGAATTCTTTGACCGCCGCTACGATCTGGTCGATCGACTCACATGGCCGCACCGCAGGTCCTGCCGATTCCAGACCGCCGAACAGCGGGTGGGCGTGACCGTCACCGAACGAAGGCATCAGGAATCCACCTTCGAGGTCCACCGTCCGGTCGGCCGTGGCCGCCAGTGCGTCGGCGCCGACTGCGCGCACCACACCGGCGGCAACGAGCAGTGCGTCGGTGGTGTGGCCGGGCGTCCAGATCACGCCGCCGTGGAACAAGGTGGAGCTCGCACCGAGCTCGGGCGGCGCATTGCGGGCGGTCATGCGACGGCCTCCCTCTGGATCGGGGATGGTTGTTGTTGGGTGATGCAATGGATTCCACCGCCACGCTCGAAGAGTGGTCGGGCGTCGACGGCCACGACCTCGCGGCCGGGATACTGCTCGGCCAGGATCGCCCGCGCCTCCGCGTCGTGCGGATCATCGAATGCGCAGGCGATCACGCCGCCGTTGACAACCAGGTGGTTGATGTAGCTGTAGTCGACGTAACCGTCGGCATCGGTGAGAGTGGCCGGCGCGGGCATCTCGACGATGTCGAACCTGTCTTCGACGGCCGATCGAATCCCTTTGCACACCATGCTGTCCGGATGTGATTCGTCGCGCTGGGTATGCAGGAGCAGACGCCCCGGAGCGGTGAGGGCCGCGACGATGTCGACGTGACCGCGCGTGCCGTAGCGCTGGCTGTCTCGGGTCAGTCCGTACGGCAGCCACACCACGTCGGTCGCTCCGATGGTCCGCGCCAGTTCGGTCTCCACACCGGCCTTGGTGGCGCCGGAATTGCGGTGTGGGTCGAGTTGCACGGTCTCGGTGACCAGCACCGTGCCGTGCCCGTCGGTCTGGATACCTCCGCCCTCGTTGACGAGCGCGGACGGCACGACGGTGACGCCCGCGAGTTCGCCCACCATCGCCCCGATCTCGGCGTCGCGGTCCCAACGTGCCCAGTCCTGGGCGCCCCAACCGTTGAACGTCCAGTCGACGGCAGCCACCGACCCGTCGTCGGCGTGCACGAACGTGGGCCCGATATCCCGCATCCAGGCATCGTTCAACGGCGCCTCGATGAGCTCGATGTCTTGAGACACATAGCGTTTCGCGACCGCGAGCTCGGCGGGGTCGACGAGCATCGTGACCGGTTCGAACTGCCCCACGGCATGAGCCACGGCGGCCCAGGTGGACCGGGCCTCATGGCGCGCCTGCTCGGTGTCGCCGAGCGAATAGCCATCCGAAGGAAAGGCCATCCACACCCGATCCTGCGGTGCGCCCTCGGCGGGCATCAGGTATGAGGTCACCAACCGTTCCTATTTCACGACCGGCGTGGCCGCATGGCCATCGCCGTACGGGTGGGCAGGGTCGACCGGAGCGGTCAGCCGGCCGTAGCTGTCAGGGCGCCGGGTGACCAGGAACGGGAACAGCTCCAGCCAGTCACGCCGCTGGTCCAGGTCGAGATCGGCGACCAGCACGGCCTCCTCGTCGCGCGGCGCCTGCACCAGCACGCGACCGTAGGGGTCCGAGATGAACGACGAGCCGTAGAACGAGACGGTGCCCTCGTCCCCGGTTCGGTTGGGCACCACCATGAACAAGCCGCTGCTGATGCCGTTGGCCACGATCACCTGCTGCCACAAGGGCTGGGTGTCGAACGCGGGGAAGACCGGCTCCGATCCGATCGCGGTCGGATAGACCACGATCTCGGCGCCACCGAGCGAATAGTTGCGGGCCACTTCGGGGAACCATTCGTCCCAGCAGGTGGGCAGGCCGACCCGTGCGCCCAGCCCCTCGGGGTCATACACCGGGTACGGATCGTCGTCCGCGGAAGCCGGGCCCGGTCGAAAGTAGGTGTCCTCGTAGTACCCCGCCGAGATCGGGATGTGCATCTTGCGGGTACGCCCGACCAGCTCGCCCGACGGCGACACCAGGATCGCGGTGTTGTAGCCCAGGCCGTCGGCCGCGGGAGCCTTCTCATACAGCGAGGCGTGCACGAAGATCCCGTTGGCCTGCGCCGCCTCGGCCGCGAGTGCAAAGGTCGGGCCGTCGGTCAGGTCCTCGGCCCCCTCCCCCGGGTTGGGCCCGGCCGGGGTGTCGGCCGGGTAGCGCAGCAGCGTGATCTCGGGCAGGAACACCGCGGTGGCGCCGGCACCGGCGGCGCGGTCGATGCCGTCGCGCAACACCTTGGTGAGTTCTGCGGCGTCAGGCCGCCAGCGGTGCTGCACCAACCCCACCCGCAGAGGCGGTCGCTGTGATGCGGTGCTGCGCGACAGCGAGTCGGGGGCGCTCGCAGTGAGCGTGATCATGGGACTCCTAAAACGAATGTGATTCGTTTATTGTGTGAGCCAGGACACCATTTGTAAAGAGTTAAGTTCGATCAGGGGGACAGAACATGGGGCGACCACCATCACCGATCCTGTCAATCGACCGGATCTCCAGTGCGGCAATGGATCTCGTCTGCACAACCGGCGGTTTCACCATGCCCGAACTGGCCCGCAGGCTCAAGGTCAGCCCGTCGTCGCTGTACAACCACGTCTCCGGGCGCGAGCAGATCGTCGAACTGCTCCGTGAACGGGCGATGTCAGAGGTGCACCTGCCCGACCTGCACGCCGAGCGGCCATGGATCGACATCCTGGCCGACATCATGCGCTCGTACCGCAGCAGCTTCGCCCGCTACCCGCAGTTGATTCCCTTGCTCACAGCCCACGCCGTCAACAGCAGCCAGGCACTGACCATGTACAACGCGATCGCCGTAACCCTGACCCGCGGAGGCTTCAATCCGACCGACACATTGCGGATCATCACGTTGGTCGACAACTACGTGCTGGGGTCCGCGCTGGACCTCACCGCACCCGACCGGCCGTGGGAGTCGAGCGCCGAGGTCGGCCCGGAACTGACCGCTGCGCTCGACACCGGTGCGCCCAGGCCCGCGCGCGCCGACGATGCGTTCGAGTTCGGTTTGGCGGTCCTGCTGCGCGGGCTCGTGCAGCAGTGAGTCGCCTACCCGCCGCAGCGGTTACGGAAATCGATCGCCGGTTGCCGGATCCCCGTCAGTTCGGCCCGGATCTGCGGCTTGTCCTGGAGATAGACCTTCACCGATTCGGCCATCTGCTCGTTCGACTGCCCCTTGAGGCTGGTGAAGAACGCGTTGACGTCGGGATGGGTGAACAGATACGCCGAGGTGGACGCGCGGACGCCGGCCATCACACCGGCCAGGTCAGCGGCGGTGCAGTTCGGCTCGTCTGCCGCGGCGACGGGCACACCAACGGCCAAGAGCGACAGGCTGATTGCACCGGCGGCGATGACACGGGAGAACATCGTGGCTCCTAAGTGGACTCGGGTGAATGGGCTGAGGCTCATGGCCGCCCCGGACGCCAACCGCCACCGCCGCCACCACCACCGTTGTCAGGGCGGCCGGGGTCGAGATTGATCTCCAGACCCCAGTCGCCGCAGTACCAGTCGTTGGCACACGGATACGGGTAGTATGGACCGGCCTTCGGCGGCGTCGGCCCACCGCCACGGACATTGCCCTGCGCGCACACCGTGGAACCTCCGGCGTCGACGCAGTCGGCAACGGCGGCCGGTGCAGCGGCAATGGAGATAGCGATCGGGATGGTCAAACCGGTCAATCCGAGCAATGCCGGATACCACGTGATCCGCATGGCCACTCCTCAGTCGGTCCGCGTTGTGCCGAGAATAGATCTCGGGGGACGCCCAATATGCGGGAACGACAATAGCTGGTCACCGAGCGCAGCGCAGCGCCACTCACGGCGGTCGTAACTGGTTGTATTCGTGAAGATCTCAAGGGTGCCCGCGAAGATGCGCGCTACCTAGCCTGACGCGCGTGAACGAAGACTGGCTGGCCGTGATCGTCGGCCTCATCCTCTTGACCCTCGTCCTCGTCGGTGCCATCCCCGGCGGCGTGATCCCATGACCAGCACCGAGGAACGCTCGCAGCAGCGATCGCCGAAGGCCGGCTACGCCGTCGCCGGTGTGCTCGTGGTCATCGCGTTGGGTGCGGCGACCAGATTCCTGGAAACCGAGGTGCCCCACTGGGCCGCCGGGACACCACTGGCCAAAGTCGCCAAATCAGTCGAATTCCCGGTCTACGCAATCGCTCTCGGGCTCATCGGCAACGCCATCCTGGCCAGGTTCACGCTCCGCGACGTCCTGTCTCAAGGGTTTCGCACCGAGTTCTTCATCAAGACCGGCCTGGTCCTGCTCGGGGCGTCGATCAACCTCAAGGTGCTCGCCACCGCCGCGGGACCGGCGATCATCCAGGCACTCCTTCTGATTTCGATCGTCTTCGGATTCACCTGGTGGCTGGGTGGGCGGCTGGGCCTGGACGACAAACTGCGCGCGCTACTGGCCTCGGCGGTCTCCATCTGCGGGGTGAGTGCGGCCATCGCCGCCGCCGGCGCCGTTCAGGCCCGAAAAGAGCAGCTGGCCTACGCCGCGTCGCTCGTCATCGTGTTCGCGCTACCGTCGATCTTCTTGCTGCCCTGGCTCGCCGACGTGTTCGGGCTGTCCGACGCCGTCGCCGGTGCCTGGATCGGCGGCAATATCGACACCACCGCGGCCGTCGCCGCGGCAGGCACGATCGCCGGTGAGCAGGCACTGCAGATCGCCACGATCGTCAAGACCACTCAGAACGCGCTGATCGGCATCGTCGCCATCGCTCTCACCGCGTACTTCGCCTTGAAGGTCGAACGCCGAACTGACACACCTGACCCAGCAGTGGCACGCCCGTCTCTGCGCGAATTCTGGGACCGCTTCCCGAAATTCGTGCTCGGCTTCATCGCCGCCTCGGTGATCGGCACGCTGTACCTGCAGTTCGCCGCCGACGGTAAATCGGCCATCGCAACGGTCAACGACCTGCGAACCTGGTTCCTGATCTTCGCGTTCGTGGCCATCGGGCTGGAGTTCTCGCTCCGCGGACTGAAGGAAGCCGGCTGGCGACCGATCGTGCTGTTCGCCGCGGCGACCGTCGTGAACATCGTGGTGGCGCTGGGTCTGGCCTCGATCCTGTTCGGCGGATTGTTCGGCACCTTCACCACGGGGTAGCTAAACGGTTACCCTGGCTAAGTGCCGACAACCTGGTCGCGGCGAGGGTTTTTCACGGTCACCGCTGGGATGGCCCTGGTCGCCGCATGCAGCACGCAAAAACCCGGCGAAGTTGCGAAAGACGGTTCGGTGACCGTCCGCCACCTCTTCGGAGACACCAACATCCCGGGTCCACCGCAACGCGTGGTCAGCGCGGGATTCACCGAACAGGACAACCTGCTGGCCCTCGGCGTCGTGCCGGTCGCAACGACCGAGTGGTTCGGTGGTGAGCCGTTCGCGGTGTGGCCCTGGGCGCAACCAAAACTCGGGGCCGCCCAGCCCACCGTGCTGGGCCTGAGCGACGGGATCCAGGTCGACGCGATCGCGGCGCTCAAACCGGACCTGATCGTGGCCACCAATGCCGGACTCGACGCCGACACCTTCGCCAAACTCTCCGAGATCGCCCCGACCATCGCACAGTCCGGACCGGACGCGTTCTTCGAACCCTGGCGCGACCAGGCCACCCTGATCGGCCAGGCCCTGTTCCAGAACGACGCGACGACGGGACTGGTCACCGGCGTGGACGACAAGTTCAAGGCAGTGGCCACCAACAATCCGCGCTTCGCCGGCAAGAAGGCGATGCTGCTCGCCGGCACGCTGTTCCGCGACAGTGTCCAGGCACAGACCGGGTGGCGGACCGAATTCCTCACCCAGATGGGCTTCGCCGTCCCCCCGACACCCGACCTCATCCCGCGCTCAGATTTCTCCTCGGTGCTCGACGCCGCCGATGTATTGATCTGGACCACCGAGAACGACGCAGAGCGCGACGCCCTGCTGGCCGACCCGGGCATCGCCGAGCTCAAAGCCACCACCCGCAAGCGGCACGTGTTCACTCCCAAAGAGCTGTCCGGCGCCATCGCGTTCGCCTCGCCGCTGTCCTACCCGCTGGTCGCCGACCAGCTGCCACCGCTGCTCAACCAGGCACTGACCTGACAAGATGACCGGGTGACAAGCACCCAGGAACACTCCGAACACCGCGGCACCGCCAGCATCGGCTCGGCCTACTATCCGGTGCTCGTCGCGGTTTTCACGGCCCTGGTGATCATCTCCAACGTCACCGCCACCAAAGGAGTCGCCTTCGGACCGATCATCGGCAACTGGTCGATCATCACCGACGGCGGCTTCATCGTCTTCCCGCTCACCTACGTGATCGGCGACGTGCTCTCCGAGGTGTACGGGTTCAAGGCCGCGCGCCGAGCGATCTTCCTGGGTTTCTCGATGAATGCCCTTGCCGCGCTCGCATTCTGGGCCACCATCTATCTGCCCGCTGCGGACTTCTACACCAACCAGGAGCACTTCGAGAACATCGTCCACGCCTACACCCAGTTGATCGTGGCGGGCATGGCCGGGTTCATCGTCGGGCAGACCATCAACGCCTGGGTCGTCGTCGCCATCAAGGAACGCACCAAGGAAAAGCACCTGTGGGCGCGCCTGGTCGGATCCACCTTCGCCGGCCAGCTCGGCGACACCCTGGTTTTCTGCGGTATCGCGGCCAGCGCGATCGGCATCAGCACCTTCGGCGACTTCGTCACCTACGCCGCGCTGGGCTGGGTCTACAAGACCGCGGTCGAGGTGATCATGCTGCCGATCACCTACCGCGTGATCGCCACCATCAAGCGCCGCGAGCCGACTTATCGGGCCGCCGTGTGAGGCTTCGTTAAGGCACCTCTGGCAAGGTTCACAGAGCCGGAGCTTTCTTAGCTACTCGCGGGTAGCTTCAGGTCATGAGTGTGACATCAGAGGTGATGGACGCGACGGGACCGACCCTGAACCCGGGCACCGCTCGCGACTATGGCGATCAGGCTCTGCTGCTCGAGTTCGACAGCACGGCCGATGTTTTGGCGTGGACCGCCACTCTCACGGCGGCCCAACTACTCGGCGTGGTCGATATCGTGCCTGCGTCACGCACGATCTTGATCAAGCTGGCCGATCCGCGCTACCAGGCGCCCACCCGACAACGGCTGGGCAAGCTGCAGCTACAACCCGGTGCGGCCCCGGTCCGTCCGGTCGGCCAGGCCGACGTGACCATCGACGTGGTCTACGACGGCGCCGACCTGCGCGACGTGGCCACGCTGACCGGGCTGACCCCGGAACAGGTGATCGCGGCGCACACCGGCAGTCAGTGGCAGGTCGGATTCATGGGCTTCGCACCCGGATTCGCCTACCTCGTCGGCGGCGACGAACGACTACAGGTACCGCGCCGAGCCGAGCCCCGCACCAATGTCCCGCCCGGCGCGGTCGCGCTGGCCGGCGAGTTCAGCGGCATCTACCCACGGCAGTCACCCGGCGGCTGGCAGTTGATCGGACGCACCGACGCGGTGTTGTTCGACATTCATCGGGACCAACCCGCACTGCTCACCCCGGGTACGTGGGTGCAGTTCCGGGCCATCGGCTAGTCGGCGAGGAGGACATCATGACCACAACATTGGAAGTGCTGCGGACCGGCCCGCTGGCCCTCGTCGAGGACCTCGGCCGGGCCGGCATGGCCCACCTCGGTGTCACCCGCTCCGGGGCGGCCGACCGACGGTCTCACACGTTGGCCAACCGACTCGTCGCCAACCCCGGTGAGCACGCCACCATCGAGGTGATGTTCGGCGGGTTCTCGGCCCGGGTGCGCGGCGGGGACGTCTCGATCGCGGTGACGGGCGCCGACACGGACCCCGCGGTCAACGGTATTCCGTTCGGCACCAACAGCATTCACCACGTGCACGACGGCGAGGTGATCTCGCTGGGCGCCCCGCACTCGGGGCTGCGCAGCTACCTGGCGGTACGCGGCGGCATCGCCGTCGAACCGGTTCTGGGATCGCGGAGCTACGACGTGATGTCGGCGATCGGGCCGGCGCCGCTACGCCCCGGCGACATTCTGCCGGTCGGTGAGCACACCGCCGACCTGCCCGAGACCGACCAGGCGCCCGTCGCGGCCATCAGCGATGACGTGCTGGAACTCAACGTGGTGCCTGGCCCGCGTGACGACTGGTTCGTCGACCCCGACGTGCTGATCCGGACCAACTGGCTGGTCACCACCCGCAGCGACCGGGTCGGGATGCGCCTGGTCGGCATGCCGCTGGACTACCGCTGGCCCGACCGTCAACTGCCCAGCGAGGGAGCGACCCGCGGAGCTATCCAGATACCGCCCAACGGTTTTCCGGTGATTCTCGGGCCCGACCACCCCGTCACCGGCGGCTACCCGGTGATCGGTGTGGTGACCGACGAAGACATCGACAAACTGAGCCAGGCCAGGCCAGGCCAGACTGTCCGGTTGCACTGGGCGCACCCCCGGCGGCCGTTCCAGGGGTAGACGTCTGGGCGATTCCCGTCGTCGTTTTCCACGTCAGGGTTGCGATCCCGGCGATCAACGACCCAGGTGTAGGAAACGACGCCCAGGGGCTTGGCGCTCGGGAAGCCCGGCGCTCGGGGAGCCCGCACCCCGGGGAGCTCGGCCGATGCGCTGGACGGCCCGCAAGCTAGAGACACCGGCGCGCAGCGCTGGTAGAACATGGGTGTGCCCATCCAGGATGTCAGCTCGCCGTCCGTCCGAGGCGGGATCCTGCACACCGCGCGACTCGTCCACACCTCCGATCTCGACCACGAGACCCGTGAGGGTGCGAGGCGCATGGTCATCGAGGCCTTCGACGGTGATTTCACAGACGCCGACTGGGAGCACTCGCTCGGCGGGATGCACGCGTTCATCTGCCATCACGGCGCCCTCATCGCCCACGCCGCCGTGGTCCAGCGCCGCCTGATCTACCGCGACACCGCGCTGCGCTGCGGCTACGTGGAAGCCGTGGCGGTACGCGAGGATTGGCGCGGCCAGGGCCTGGCCACCGCCGTCATGGACGCCGTCGAGCAGGTTTTGCGCGGCGCCTACCAACTCGGCGCACTCAGCTCATCGGAGTCCGCGCGGGACATGTACCTCTCCCGCGGGTGGGTGCCCTGGCAGGGCACGACCTCGGTGCTGCAGCCGGCCGGTGTGACGCGCACACCCGAGGACGACCGGGGGCTGTTCGTCCTCCCGATCGATCTGCCGGCCGGCCTGGAACTCGACACCACAGCCGAGATCACCTGCGACTGGCGCGACGGGGACGTCTGGTAACCACCGGACGCACAGTCTCACACCCATGTGTGTGAGCGGGTGAGCGGAATTTCACGGCCGGGTCACCGCAGGGCGCATTCGGGCAATAAACGCTTCCTAGCGTTTCCGCCATGCCCACTCTGTTGAAGTCGAATCGCATCACGAACTGGGATCCCGAGGACACCGTGGCCTGGGAAGCCGGCAACAAGTACATCGCGCGACGGAATCTGATCTGGTCGGTTTTCGCCGAACACGTCGGCTTCTCCGTCTGGTCCATCTGGTCGGTCATGGTCCTGTTCATGCCCGAGGCGGTCTACGGCTTCTCGGCCGGGGACAAATTCCTGCTCGGCGCGACCGCCACCCTGGTGGGCGCGTGCCTGCGGATTCCGTACACCTTGGCCACCGCCACGTTCGGCGGCCGCAACTGGACGGTGTTCTCCGCTTTCGTGCTCCTGATCCCCACGGTGGGAACCATGTTGCTGCTGGCCCACCCAGGCCTGCCGCTCTGGCCCTACCTGATCTGTGCGGCCCTCGCCGGGTTCGGCGGCGGCAACTTCGCCTCGTCGATGACCAACATCAACGCCTTCTACCCGCAACGACTCAAGGGCTGGGCACTGGGCCTCAACGCCGGTGGCGGCAACATCGGTGTTCCCATGATCCAGCTGGTCGGCCTGCTGGTGATCGCCACCGCAGGTAACCGCTCCCCGTACTGGGTGTGCGCCATCTACCTCGTCGCATTGGCCGTTGCCGGCATCGGCGCGGCGTTGTGCATGGACAACCTCGAGCAGCACAAGATCGACCTCGGTGCGATGAAATCGATTCTGGCAGTGCGCGATACCTGGGTGATCTCGCTGCTCTACATCGGCACCTTCGGATCGTTCATCGGGTTCTCCTTCGCCTTCGGCCAGGTCCTGCAGATCAACTTCGCCGCAGGTGGTCAAACGGCGGCGCAGGCGTCGCTGCATGCCGCACAGATCGCCTTCATCGGCCCGTTGCTCGGTTCGGTCTCGCGGGTGTACGGAGGCAAGTTGGCCGACCGGATCGGCGGCGGCCGGGTGACCCTGGCGGTGTTCGGCGGCATGATCTTGGCGGCCGGGCTGCTGGTCGCGATCAGCATGTTCGACGATCAGACCGCGGGTGCCGCCAACGGTCTGATGATGAGCGGCTACGTCATCGGATTTGTGGCCCTGTTCCTGCTCAGCGGCCTGGGTAACGGATCTGTCTACAAGATGATCCCGTCCATCTTCGAGGCCCGCAGCCACTCGCTGGACATGAGCGAGGAAGACCGGCAGCACTGGTCACGGTCGATGTCCGGCGCACTGATCGGCTTCGCCGGTGCGATCGGGGCCTTGGGTGGATTCGGCATCAACATGGCACTGCGTCAGTCCTACCTGTCCAGCGGATCGGCGACCGCGGCGTTCTGCCTCTTCCTGGCCTTCTACATCCTCGCCTCGGCGTGCACGTGGTTCCGCTACGTCCGCCGGCCTGCTGCGACGGGCGTCACAACGGTCGCCGAAGACCGACACGCCTCGGCAATGGCCGGGTAATCACTTGGAAACACGAGATACCTTCACTGGACACATGACCGAGCCCGACTGGGCACCGCTCACCGGCTTTCGCGTGGCGGTGACCTCCGCCCGACGTTCCGATGAGCTCAGCGCGCTGCTGACCAGGCGCGGCGCGACGGTTACCAGTGCGGCCGCCATCACGATGGTCCCGTTGCCCGACGATGAGGAACTACGCGCGCACACCGAGTCGCTCATCGCCGTGCCCCCGGACATCGTGGTGGCCACCACGGGTATCGGCTTCCGCGGCTGGTTCGCCGCCGCCGACGGGTGGGGCCTGGCCGGCGAACTGACCGACGCGCTGGGCAAGGCCCGCATCGTCTCCCGTGGCCCGAAAGCCACCGGGGCCTTGCGAGCCGCGGGCCTGCCCGAGGAATGGTCACCGGAATCGGAATCCTCCCGGGAAGTGTTGCGCTACCTCATCGAGCAGGGCGTGGCAGGGCAACGAATCGCCGTACAACTGCACGGAGCCACCGACGAATGGGACCCGTTCCCCGAGTTTCTCGACGAGATGCGGGCCGCGGGAGCCGATGTGGTGCCGATCCGGGTGTATCGCTGGCATCCCGCGCCACGGGACGGCGAATTCGACCAGATGGTCGCCGGAATCGCCGAACGACGTTTCGATGCAGTCAGTTTCACCTCGGCCATGGCCGTTGCCTCGGTCCTGATGCGGGCCACCGAGATGGACCTCGCCGACCGGGTGCTGGCCGCACTGCGCACCGACGTCCACGCCATGTGCGTCGGCCCGGTCACCGCGCGGCCACTAGTCCGCCTCGGTGTGCCGACCTCGGCACCGGAGCGAATGCGGTTGGGCGCCTTGGCCCGTCACATCACCGATGAACTGCCCCTGCTCCAGGCGCGGACCGTCCACGTCGCCGGACACTCGCTCGAGATCCGGGGCACGTGTGTCCTTGTCGACGGCGCGGTCAAGTCGCTGTCCCCGGCTTCGATGGCCACCATCCGGGCCCTGTCGCAACGGCCTGGGGCGGTGGTGTCGCGGTTCGATCTGCTCAGCGCACTGCCGGGCACCGGCACCGATACCCACGCCGTGGAGACCGCGGTGCTGCGGCTTCGTACTGCGTTGGGAGACAAGAACATCGTGTCGACAGTGGTCAAGCGGGGTTACCGGCTGGCCGTCGACGACGCCGAGATGGCCCGGATCCGATGAGCCTGGTCCTGGTGGCGCACGGCACCCGCAAGCCGGGCGGCGTGGCGATGGTCGGCGATCTCGCCGCGCGGGTATCCGACCTACTGGGCCGGCCTGTGCACGTGTCGTTTGTCGACGTGGTCGGACCGACCCCCAGTGAGGTTCTCGCGTCGCTGCCGACGGATGCCCCCGCAGTGGTGGTCCCGGCATTCCTGGCTGCCGGATATCACGTCCGGCTCGACGTTCCCGCCCACGTGACCGCCAGTGAGCACCCGGCCGTCACCGTCACCAAGCCGCTGGGCCCCTGCCCGGGAACGGTCCGGGTTCTCGCCGATCGGCTCATCGAATCCGGATGGCGGCCAGGCGATTCGGTAGTCCTGGCGGCCGCGGGGACCTCGGACAGAAATGCCCAATCTGACCTTCGCCGTACCGCTGCGCTGCTGTCAGCGATGACCGGCGATCGCGTAGAACTGGCCTTCGCCGCCACCGGCGCGCCGAGTGTTGCCGAAGCCGTCTCCGCGCAACGCGGCCGCGGCCATCGCCGCATAGCTGTGGCGTCCTACCTGCTCGCCGACGGGCTTTTCCAGGACCGGCTGCGTGAATCCGGCGCCGACCTCGTCAGTGAACCACTGGGCACCCACCCCGGCATGGTTCGGCTGATCGCGAACCGCTTCCGGCGCGCCGGAGTACTGAGCCTGCCTGCCGCGGCGTAGCCGGATCGAGTGCGCGACGAGCGGCCCGGCCCAGCCCACGATCATCAGTGCGCCGCCGGCACCCGCGACCGACAAGGCCGCAGATCGTCGGGCACCGACCATCTCGGAACATTGCTCGACGTAATCGCTGGCCATGTATCCCGGCCCGGCGAGCGTGTGTTGATCCAGGTTCAGGCGGTCCTGCTGGGCGGCAACTTGGTAGTTCGGATGCGCTCCGTTACCGCACGGAATGGGTTCGCCGGCACGATCCACGGCATTCAAACCCAGAGGCACCAACGCTGCCCCGAGTGCGCCCAGCATCGCTGCCGCCCCCACCAGATTCAAAACCGAACGCGCAAACATCCCTTGTCAGCCCCTCTGACGCCGCTTCCTTGAGAGGGAGTCTAAACACACCCAGCGAACAATTCTAGTTAGCCAGCGAGAGGTACGCCACGCCATTGATGACATTCACCGATGGTGCAATTCTGGCAAATTTCCCAGGGAAACAGCCGTTGTACAGGTAGTTGACGCGGTAACAAATTTCCCGATCGTTTGCCGGCGGCTCACCGTGGCAGATCGGACCCGAGAACTCAGCTATCGTTATCGCGATCATCGGACAGCGTGACGGGAGTGCAGGTAAAGGTGCAGGTGACAACACCGGTGGGCGCTGCCCGCCACGGCGGCGTACTCGGCCGTGCGACCCGGTAACCGGGTCCCGGCCGAACGTCTGCGTGAACACCTGCTGAACACTCTGGAACGCACGTCTCGGCCGATGACGACCTCACAGCTACGCGACGACATGCACGAGCATTTCCGTGCACCCGTCGTCATCGAGTCCGTGTACCGCAATCTGACGGTGCTCGAACGACGCGGCGCCGTCGAACGCCGCAAACTCCAGGGGCGGGACGCGCACTGGAGCAAAGCGCCCGATCAGGCCGCGAGCTGAACGAACCCTCCCGGGGTGACCCGCGTCCGGTAGACCGGAATCGCCACGGCGGTGTCGTCGAGGCAACGACCGTCATCGAGTGCGAAGGCCTGCTTCTTGATCGGCGACTGCACCGTTGCGCGTCCACCACGATCTCCCACGATCCCGCGCGAGAGCACCGCGGCTCCGGAGAACGGGTCGATGTTTCCCACCGCGTGCAACGTGCCGTCGTCGAGACGGAACAGTGCCGCCTGCGAGCCGTCGGGCAGCAGTACCGCGACGCCACGGCAGGGCATCAGATAGTCATAGCGGCAGGCCGTCGTCCACCCTGAAACCGAAGGGGTGTACACGTCGTTGCCATCGTCGAGCAGGGTCATTTCGCCTCCTGGATAATTGACGGCATACCGAGATTCGTTTTGCTCCTCGCGTCCGCGAATTCCGTAGCGCCCGGCACCTTCCGGCCGGCCCGCTCGGTGAAGGTGATGGTCGGATCGTCCACATCGGGTGCATTGACGAACGACACGAAGCGCGAGAGCTTCTCCGGATCCTCGAGCACGCCCTTCCATTCGCAGGCGTAGCCGGCAACGTGGCGTTCCATGGCCGCCTCGAATTCGGCCGCCAGGCCGAGGGAGTCCTCACACACGACCTCGCGCAGGTGGTCCAGGCCGCCATCAAGAGCTTCCAACCAGGGGGCCGTCCTTTGCAGCCGATCCGCGGTGCGGATGTAGAACATCAGGAAACGGTCGATGTAGCGGACCAGCGTCTCGTCATCGAGATCCCCGGCCAGCAGCTGGGCGTGCCGCGGTGACATGCCGCCATTGCCGCACACGTAGAGGTTCCAGCCCTGTTCGGTGGCGATGATGCCGACGTCCTTGCTCTGCGCCTCCGCGCACTCACGCGCACATCCCGAGACGGCCATCTTGATCTTGTGCGGCGCGCGCAGGCCCCGGTAACGCTTCTCGATCTCGACGGCCATGTTCACCGAATCCTGCTGCCCGTATCGGCACCAGGTGCTGCCCACGCAGCTCTTCACGGTGCGCAGCGACTTGCCGTAGGCGTGCCCGGACTCCATGCCCCCCTCGACCAGACGCGCCCAGATCTGCGGCAACTGCTCCACGCGGGCACCGAACATGTCGATCCGCTGGCCGCCGGTGATCTTGGTGTAGAGATCGAAATCCCTTGCGATCTCACCGATCAGGATCAGCTGCTCCGGGGTGATCTCCCCGCCGGGCGACCGCGGCACCACCGAGTAACTGCCGTTCTTCTGGATGTTGGCCAGGAAGTGGTCGTTCGAATCCTGCAGTGAGGCCTGCTCACCGGAGAGCACGTGGTCGGAACTGGTGGAGGCCAGGATCGACGCGACGGTGGGTTTGCAGATGTCGCAACCCTTTCCGGTACCGAACTTCTCGATCAGACCGGAGAAGGTACGGATCTCGGTGGCACCGATGATCTCGAAGAGTTCGGCCCGCGACTGGCTGAAGTGCTCGCACAGCGCCTTGGACTGCTCGACCCCCTCCGCCTCCAGCAGCTGCTTGAGCAGCGGGACGCAGGATCCACACGAGGTGCCGGCCAGCGTGCACTTCTTCAGGCTGGGCACATCGTCGCAGCCACCGCAGATGGCTTCCTTGAGATCGCCCTTGGTCACGTTGTTGCACGAGCAGATCTGGGCAATGTCGGGCAGCGCACCGACACCGAGAGCCGAAGCCCCGGAGGCGCCTTCAGCGGCCGGTGCGATCAATGACAGCGGGTCACCCGGCAGTTCGCTGGCCACCATCGGACGCAGCACCCCGTAGGCCGACGCGTCACCGACCAGGATGCCGCCGAGCAGCGTCTTGGCGTCGTCGGAGAGGACCAGCTTGGCGTAGGTCTGCTTCACCGGATCGTTGACGACGACATCCAGACAGTTCGGCGTCCGACCCTGGGCATCACCGAAGCTGGCCACGTCCACGCCGAGCAGTTTGAGTTTGGTGGACATGTCGGCTTCGGGGAACTCGGCCGCGCCGCCGAGCAGCCGGTCGGCGACCACCTCGGCGCTGGTGTAACCGGGGCCCACCAAGCCGTAGCAGCGCCCCTCGATCGCGGCCACCTCACCGATCGCAAAGATGCTGGGATCACTGGTGACACAGGACAAGTCAGTCATCACACCGCCCCGCTGCGCGATGTCGAGACCCGCTTGACGGGCCAGCTCGTCGCGCGGACGCACCCCGGCCGCGAACACGATCACACTGGCATCGACACTGCTGCCGTCATTGAGCGACACCCGCACCGAATCGTCGATCCGAGACTTCTTCAGCGGCTTGTGCCGCTGCACCGGCTGAATGCTCTCGGTGCTGACGCCGGTGTGCACCTCGATACCGAGGCCCCTGATCATCCGGTTCAGCAGGGCACCACCGGCCGGATCGAGCTGGGCCGCCATCAGATGCGGCGACATCTCCAGGACGTGGGTCGCCAACCCGAACGCGCGCAACGCATTCGCGGCCTCCAGGCCGAGCAGGCCGCCACCGATCACCACGCCGACCGGCGTCTTCGAATCGCGCGCGGCCAGTGCGCCGGCCCGGATGGCGTCGAGGTCATCCAGCGTGCGGTAGACGTGGCAGTGCGGCAGGTCGTGGCCGGGCACCGGCGGCACGAAGGCATACGAACCGGTGGCCAGCACCAGCGCGTCGTACCCGATGCTCTCACCCTCGGCGGTGCGGACGGTCTTGGCATCCCGGTCGATCTCGGCGACCGCGCAGCCCAACCTGAGGTCGACCCGGTCGTCGCCGGAGTAGGCATTACCGGGCAGCGCCAGCCGGGACCGGTCCCAGTGCTCGGTGTAACCGGTCAGGCCGACCCGGTCATAGGCGGCGTCAGCTTCCTCGGACAAGACGGTGACCCGCCAGGTTCCCGCGGCGTCACGGGACCGCAACGCCTCGACGAAGCGGTGTCCCACCATGCCGTGTCCGATGACCACGACGTTCTGTGTTGACGACATACGGCGAGGTTAGAAACCCGACGTTGCCGAAATGTCGCCCTGTGTGAATCGCCCGTCACGGTGTGCTCACGGTCCGCGCGCCGCAGATGTGAGATTGCCGGGCGGTGTGCCGGTCAGCCCGCTTGACGCTCCAGCGCCCGGCCGATGACCCGGGCCGCCTCGTCGAAACGCTGCGGATCGGGCCCGGAATAGTTGAGTCGCAGGTAAGGCCCGGACGGCTCGGCGGGAAACCACTCATTGCCTGCCGCGACCAGCACCGACTCGGCCTCGCACTCACGCACCAGGCGCGCCAGGTTGATCGCATCGGGCAGCCGCAGCCACAGGTGAAGCCCGCCGCGGGGCACCTGCTCCAACTGCGCCCCGGATGCGTGCTCGGCGAGCGCGGTGATCAACTGATCACGTCGGGCCCGTAATTGCCGACGCACGTCGCGCAGGTGGGTTCGCCAGGCCGGCTGGGTCACCACATCCAGCGCGGCGGCCTGCAACAGCCCACTGACATACATCGACTCCGCTCCACGATCGGCGAGAATCCGGTCGCGCGCAGGACCTCTGGCCACCATCGCGGCCACCCGGACCGACGGCGACACACTCTTGGTCAGCGACCTCAGATAGATGACGTGGCCCGCGTCGTCGGATGCCGCCACCGGCCGGGACGTGCTGTCGATACCGAAATCGTGTGCCCAGTCATCCTCGACCAGGAAGGCGCCGTGACTGCGGACCACCTCGAGCACCTGGCCGGCCAGGTCCGGATCCCATTGCCCACCGGTCGGATTGGCGAAGTTGGGCTGAGCGTAGAACACCCGGGCGCCACTTTGGGCGAACGCACGCGAAAGTTCCTCGGGGTCAGGGCCTCTCGGCCCGCTCGGTACCGGCACCAACCGCACACCGCTCTGAGCCGCCGCCAGGATGGCGCCCCAGTAACTGGGTGACTCGATCAACATCGGCTGCCCGAATCCGACCAGGGCGCGAAAGATGGAGCTCAGGCCACTCTGGCTCCCGGGCAACACGATCACCTCACGTGCCGTCGGCGCGGTCACGCCGGCCCCGAACGACTCGGCCAGTTCCTGGGCGAACCACGCTTGCAGATCGGGGCGGCCGGGCGCAGGCGCCGGGCTCAGCGCAGCGTCCCCGCGGGCAGCTCGGGCGAATGCGGTGCGGACCAACCGCTGAGGAAGCAATTCGTGAACGGGATAGCCGGAGTGCAACGCGATCAGGTCGGGCGCGACGCTCCGCAGCGGAGTCGACAGCGCCGGGATCCGCGCTTGCGGGGATCCCAGGGCGGCCGTCTGCCAGCCGTAGTCGGGAAGGCGCGCGCTGCGCACCGCGCGCACGAACGTTCCGACACCCGGCCGGCTCTCCACCAGGCCCTGACTCCGCAGCGTGCGCATGGCCTTGGCCACCGTCACCGGACTGGCAGCGTATTCCGCCACCAGAGCGCGGTTGGACGGTAGCTGCGCGCCCGGCGGCGCGGTGGCGACCCACTTTCGCAGACCGGACACGATGCGGTCAGTGCTATCGTTATCCATGTTGAAACAGAGTAGCGCTACTCCCCATAGTTCGTCAGCGCTATCCCACCCCGGGTTGTGGTGGGGATTGTTGGGCGTGACGGCCTTCTCGTTCACCATCGTGTTCACCAAGGTCGCCATCGGCGGACTGTCTCCCCTGTTCATCGGCGCCGGGCGCGCCGTCGTCGCCGCCGCCATCGCGGTCGCCACCCTGGCCCTGACCCGACAGGCGCTGCCCACGGGCCGGCAATGGGCACGGTTGGCCGTGGTGGCCGCCGGGGTCGTGGCCGGGTTTCCGCTACTGACCTCTTATGCGCTGACGGTCGTCCCGGCCAGTCACGGCGCCATCGTGGTGGCGCTACTTCCGGCCGCCACCGCGGTGTGCGCGGTGCTGCGCGGCCACGAGCGTCCGCCGGGCACCTTCTGGGCGTTGGCCGCCGCCGGGGCGCTGGCGGCGGTGGTGTTCGCCATGGTGCACGGCGCCGGCCTCGGTCATCTGAGCTGGCCGGACCTCCTGCTGTTCGGCGCGGTGCTCGCCGCGGCGATCGGGTACGCCGAGGGCGGTTTGCTGGCCAGGGAACTGGGCGCGTGGCAGACCGTGTCGTGGGCCCTGGTGGTCGCGGCGCCGGTGATGCTGGCCTTGACGACGCTGGCCGTGATGCAGCAACCGCCGCATGCGACGCCGGTGCAGTGGACGGCATTCGGGTATCTCGCAGCCGTCAGCATGTACCTGGGCTTCTTCGCCTGGTACCGCGGCCTGGCCATCGGACCCATGACACAGGTGAGCCAGGTGCAGTTGATCCAACCGGTTCTCACCCTCGGCTGGGCCGCGCTGCTGCTGCACGAACGGCTGACCTGGTCGACAGTGCTCGGCGGCGCGGTGGTCATCGGATGTGCGGCGCTGGCCGTTCGCGTCCGCCTGCGGTGATTCTTCGGACCGACGCCGAAAGCCGGTGGAACCCTTGGGTTCCACCGGCTTTCGCATGGGTCAGATGTTTACCGGGAAATCCGAGCTGTAGACGTCACCGCGAATGCGTCCCGGTAACGGTGGCCCCTCGACGACCACCCACGCCTGCGTGGCATCCGCAGCCAATTGGCCGGCGACCGTCACGGTCGCCGTCCCACTCGCATCGGTGTGCAGCGTTGCACCCGCCACCCCGGGATCCCCGACGTTGCACGTAGCCACCGACGGCCGCGGCAGTTGGATGAGCCTGACCCGGTAGTCGGTGTCGGGCGTGGCCGACTGCAGCGACACCTCGGCACCTACGTGCGAGCCGTCGGCACCGATGCTGGCCCGGCCGGAGCCGGAACCCGAGCCCATCCCGCCGAGAAACAACGCCTTCGTGAAATCACATCCGCGGATGGAGTTCGACAACGGCACCGTCGTCGCCGCTCCGGCCGGTGCCGCACCGACCCCACTGAGCACCAGCCCACCGGCCGCAGCCAGTGTCACCACACTTCTCATGCGCCAACCCATCGCCGCATCCCACCTGCTCGACGTATCAGTGCGTCATTATTGGCACAGATCGCACACCGAGAAGCGGAAGTTCGCGCAAAAAGACGGGTCGGCCGCGAACGGCTAGCGCCAGCGCCTCAGCACGTCTTTGGCCCGCGCACTCAGCACGGCCTGCAGGAACGGCCCGAAGGTAATCCGCCCCACTCCGATGGCCGCCAACGCGGCGAAGTCGGCGGAATCCGCCGGAACTGTCACGCTGACCGGCAGCGGCACGGCAGAAACGAAGCGCCCCAGTCCTTCCGGGTCGGCCAGGCCGGCCGGGAACAGCGAATCGGCACCGGCGGCCGCCGCCTCGGACAGGCGAGCGATCCCCCGATCCACCCGATCGGCGGCATCCCCGTCCTTGCGCAGGAACAGGTCCGTGCGCGCATTGATCACCACGTGCACACCCGCGGCGTCGGCGGCCGCGCGCAACTGCCCGACCAACTCGGCGTGCTCGGCCGGACTGCGCAGTCGCTTGTCCTCCTTGTGCACGGTGTCCTCAAGGTTGAAGCCGACCGCTCCGACGTCGAGCAGGCCCTCGATCAGCCGCTCCGGCCGCTCGCCATAGCCGGATTCGATGTCCACCGACACCGGCACATCCACCGCCTCGGTGATCTGCCGTACCCGGGTCAGCACGTCGTCGAATGACATTCCCTCTCCGTCGGACTTGCCGATGGACTCGGCCAGCGGGTGGCTACCCACCGTGAGTGCCGAAAACCCCTCGCCGACTGCCAACCGGGCCGACCAGGCGTCCCAGACCGTGGGCAGCACAACGGGGTTGCCGGGCCGGTGCAGCGCCAGCAGCGCCGCAGCCCGGTCCTGCAACGTGGTCTCACTCATACGTCCTCCAGATGCTCAGATGTGCTGCTCAGATGTCATACGGCCGACCGCGAAGCCGCCGAAACCAACACTACGACCTGGGTTCCCGGAGCTCATCCGGTGCGCCGACCGACGACCCTCCGGACGTGATGCGCATCACGTCCCGATCGTGATGTGGCTAGCATTGGTTGTCGTACTGTGAGCCCCGACACCTTCAGCCCGAGGAGGTCACTTGTCCACCACCACTGAGTTCTCCGAACTGCACAACCTGATCGGCGACATGCGTCGTTGCGTCACCACGTTGGCGGCGAAGTACGGGGATTCCCCCGCCATGCGCCGCGTCGTGAACGACGCCGAGCGGATCCTCAACGACATCGAGCGGTTGGACATCGACGCCGAAGAGTTGGAGATGCGTCACGGCGTGACTCGCCAAAAACAAGGCCGCGAAAAGATCGGCATCCCCGACACCCAATACGGAAGCGAGTTCTGGCAGGACGTCGCCGACGAGGGTCTCGGCGGATACCGCTGAGCACGCGGGCGCCTGCGCCCGCCGGACAACTGAACTGAAGAAAGGGAACCGTGAGCGCACCCACTGCTGACCGTCGCGCGACCGGGGTCTTCTCGTCAACACGAGCGCAGATCCCCGAGCGCACCCTCCGGACCGATCGGTGGTGGCAGTCGCCCCTGGTCGTCGATCTCGGCTTCGCCGCCTTCGTCGTCTATGCGACTGTGCGCGCTTTCCTGCAGAGCAATTACTACGTACCGCAGTACAACTATCTGACGCCGTTCTACTCACCGTGCGTCAGCCAGGGCTGCACCCCGGAGGCCAGCCACTTCTGGCCACAGTTCCTGCCCGACGTGTGGTGGCTGCCGTACGCGGCCTTGTCACTGCCGTTCCTGCTGCTGTTCCGCCTGACCTGCTACTACTATCGCGGCGCGTACTACCGCTCGGTCTGGCAGTCGCCCACCGCATGCGCGGTCGCCGAGCCGCACGCGAAGTACACGGGCGAGAGCCGGCTGCCGCTGATCATCCAGAACACCCACCGGTACTTCTTCTACATCGCCGGCATCATCTCGCTGATCAACTCCTATGACGCGATCGTCGCGTTCCACTCGGACAAGACCGCCAGCGGCTTCGGCTTCGGCCTCGGCAACCTCATCCTGCTGGGCAACGTCATCATGCTGTGGGTCTACACCCTGTCCTGCCATTCGTGCCGCCACGTCGCGGGCGGACGCCTCAAGCATTTCTCCAAACACCCTGTGCGGTACTGGATGTGGACGCAGATCAGCAAGCTCAACGTCCGCCACAAGCAGTACGCGTGGATCACGCTCGGCACCCTGATGCTGACGGACTTCTACATCATGCTGGTAGCCAGTGGCACCATCTCTGACCTGAGATTCATTGGTTAGCAACCGTTTACACAAATTAGGGATAAAGACTGCATGACATCGGAATTGGAACGGCACTCCTACGACGTAGTCGTGATCGGTGCCGGTGGGGCTGGACTACGCGCCGTGATCGAGGCACGCGAACGCGGCCTGCGCGTGGCGGTGGTGACCAAGTCGTTGTTCGGCAAGGCCCACACCGTGATGGCCGAGGGCGGGTGCGCCGCGGCGATGCGCAACGTCAACACCAAGGATTCCTGGCAGGTCCACTTCGGTGACACCATGCGCGGCGGCAAGTTCCTCAACAACTGGCGGATGGCCGAGCTGCACGCGCAGGAAGCCCCCGACCGGGTGTGGGAGCTGGAAACCTATGGCGCGCTGTTCGACCGGACCAAGGACGGCAAGATCAGCCAGCGCAACTTCGGCGGGCACACCTACCCAAGGCTGGCCCACGTCGGCGACCGCACCGGCCTGGAGATCATCCGCACGCTGCAGCAGAAGATCGTCTCGCTGCAGCAGGAGGACAAGGCCGAGCTCGGCGACTACGAAGCCCGGATCAAGGTCTTCCACGAGTGCTCGATCACCGAACTGATCAAAGACGGCGACCGGATCGCGGGCGCCTTCGGTTACTACCGCGAGACCGGAAACTTCGTGCTGTTCGAGGCTCCCGCGATCGTGCTGGCCACCGGCGGTATCGGCAAGTCGTTCAAGGTGTCGTCGAACTCCTGGGAGTACACCGGTGACGGCCACGCCCTGGCGCTGCGCGCCGGGTCCGGTCTGATCAACATGGAGTTCATCCAGTTCCACCCGACCGGCATGGTGTGGCCGCTGTCGGTGAAGGGCATCCTGGTCACCGAAGGTGTCCGTGGTGACGGCGGAGTGCTGAAGAACTCCGAGGGCAAGCGGTTCATGTTCGACTACATCCCCTCGGTGTTCAAGGGCCAGTACGCCGAGACCGAGGAAGAAGCCGACCAGTGGCTCAAGGACAACGATTCGGCGCGCCGCACCCCTGACCTGCTCCCCCGCGACGAGGTGGCCCGCGCCATCAACTCCGAGGTCAAGGCGGGCCGCGGTTCGCCGCATGGCGGTGTCTACCTCGACATCGCCTCGCGCATGCCCACCGAGGAGATCAAGCGCCGGTTGCCCTCGATGTACCACCAGTTCATGGAGCTGGCCGAAGTCGACATCACCAAGGACGAGATGGAAGTCGGCCCGACCTGTCACTACGTGATGGGCGGTATCGAGGTCGATCCGGACACCGGAGGCGCCGCCACCCTCGGGCTGTTCGCAGCAGGAGAGTGCTCGGGCGGTATGCACGGCTCGAATCGCCTTGGTGGCAACTCACTTTCGGATCTGCTGGTGTTCGGGCGGCGCGCCGGACTGGGTGCAGCCGACTATGTGCAGGCGCTGCCGGAGCGGCCCAAGGTGTCGGAGGCCGCACTCATCGAGGCCACCGAACTAGCGCTGGCGCCGTTCGAAACTCACACGAACCCGGAGAATCCGTACACGCTGCACGCCGAATTGCAGCAGTGCATGAACGACCTGGTCGGCATCATCCGCAAGGCCGACGAGATCGAGGAAGCGCTGACCAAGCTCGCCGAGCTGCGCACCCGCGTGCACAACGTCAGCGTCGAGGGCGGCCGCGTCTTCAATCCGGGCTGGCACCTGGCCATCGACATGCGCAACATGCTGCTCGTCAGCGAGTGCGTCGCCAAGGCCGCGCTGGCCCGCACCGAAAGCCGTGGCGGACACACCCGCGACGACCATCCGGAGATGGACGCCAACTGGCGCAACACTCTGCTGGTGTGCCGCGCGTCCGGCGATGACCAGGTGGTGCCGGACGTGACCGTGACGCCCGAGTCGCAGCTGCCCATGCGGGAGGACCTGCTGGCGACGTTCGAACTGTCCGAACTCGAAAAGTATTACACCGAGCAAGAACTGGCCGAACACCCCGATAGGAAGGGCTGAGCATGAGTGCGTATGACGCGAACCTGCGGGTGTGGCGCGGCGACGAAACCGGAGGCGAGCTCCACGACTACACCGTCGAGGTGAACGACGGTGAGGTGGTACTCGACATCATCCACCGGCTGCAGGCCACCCAGGCCGGCGATCTGGCGGTGCGGTGGAACTGCAAGGCCGGCAAGTGCGGATCGTGCTCGGCCGAGATCAACGGCCGCCCGAGGCTGATGTGCATGACCCGGATGTCGACCTTCGACCCGGACGAAACTGTCACTGTGACGCCGATGCGGACGTTCCCGGTGATGCGCGACCTGGTGACCGATGTGTCCTTCAACTACGAGAAGGCTCGCCAGATCCCGTCGTTCACCCCACCGAAGGACCTGCAGCCGGGCGAATACCGGATGCAGCAAGAGGACGTCGAGCGCAGCCAGGAATTCCGCAAGTGCATCGAGTGCTTCCTGTGCCAGAACGTGTGCCACGTCGTGCGTGATCACGAGGAGAACAAAGAGGCGTTCGCCGGCCCGCGGTTCCACATGCGGATCGCGGAGTTGGACATGCACCCACTCGACGTCATGGACCGCAAGGACATGGCTCAGGATGACTTCGGCCTCGGCTACTGCAACATCACCAAGTGCTGCACCGAGGTGTGCCCGGAGAACATCAAGATCACCGACAACGCGCTGATCCCGATGAAGGAACGGGTTGCCGACCGCAAGTACGACCCGATTGTGTGGTTGGGCAACAAGCTGTTCAGGCGCTAGCTTCTTCCGCCGAGTGTGCGCTCAGATCGCGATTCAAAGCTTGGATTCAGGCGGTGGCTGCAACGAATGTGGACGGGTCTGACAGTAGTCGGTCGAGTTCTTCTGCGGGGGTGCGCCATTTGAGTCGTTTGCGGGGTCGGGCGTTGAGTTCGGCGGCGACCTCGTCGAGCCAG
>NZ_JBZDPU010000030.1:0-54504 GCF_058270075.1 Mycobacterium shunyiense
AAGCCCAGTAATGGGTGAAGGGAACTGGCACTAACCGGCCGAAAACTTACAACAACCAACAAACACCAAATGTTTGATGGGTTTCAGTAAGACGCACAACAAGCCTCGCAACCACAATTCATAAACACCCACACACTTGTGTACGGAGTGCGATACCGCACCCCACCACCAAAACACAAAGGTTTACACCCAGAAACGGGTGAATAAAGTTACGGCGGTCCATAGCGGCAGGGAAACGCCCGGTCCCATCCCGAACCCGGAAGCTAAGCCTGCCAGCGCCGATGATACTACCCTCTCGGGTGGAAAAGTAGGACACCGCCGAACACAAATTAAGAATCGCCCCCCACGTTTCACGTGGGGGGCGATTCGCTTTTAATCACCAATTCTCGATATCGAATTCAGTCGATATTCGAGCGATTACTCGCTGCGTCGGCGCTCACATAATTATGTCGGCCGTGGCTGCTGCCAGTATCCTTTGCGGGAAGGGCGGGTAGAAAGGCACACGTGGTCGGAGACAGACAAGGCGACGCAGAGCGGCGCCCGCGGCGTGCATCCAACGACCGCACATCGAGCAACAATTCGGGTCCTCGGCGGCACTACGACCAGCGGGGGCGGGATCAGCGCTCCGGCGCGCCCCGGACTTCCGGACCGGGTCGGGCGCGGGCGGCGCAGCCGACGGCTGATGGTGAACCCAGGACCGACGGCCCACGACTGCCCGCCGATGTCGAGGCCAAAGAACTGGCACCCGATGTCCGTCGGGAACTGGTCACCCTGGACAAGACGACCGCGGATTTCGTCGCCCGCCACCTCGTGATGGCCGGCAAGCTACTCGACGAGGATCCCGATACGGCCTTGGCTCACGCCCGTGCCGCCCGTAACCGGGCCGGCCGGATCGCGGTGGTGCGTGAGGCGGTCGGCATCGCGGCATATCACAGCGGAGACTGGGCCCAGGCGCTCGCCGAGTTGCGTGCGGCCCGGCGGATGGGCAGCAAATCTGCCCTGCTGGCGATGATCGCGGATTGCGAGCGCGGTGTCGGACGGCCCGAGCGGGCACTGGAACTCGCTCGCAGTGACGAGGCCGCCGCACTCACCGGCGAGGATGCCGACGAACTGCGCATCGTCACGGCCGGCGCCCGGTCCGACCTCGGGCAGTTCGAGCAGGCTTTGGCAATCCTGTCTTCTCCGCCGCTGGATCCGACCAATGTGGGACCGACTGCGGCCCGACTGTTTTACGTATACGCCGACACCCTGCTGTCGCTCGGTCGCAACGACGAGGCACTTCAGTGGTTCGTCCATGCCGAGCAGGCCGACATCGAAGGAATCACCGACGCGGAAGACCGGATCACGGAGCTGTCCTGACGTGACCACGCTTGCACGGCAACATGATTGCCTGCTGCTCGACCTCGATGGCACAGTGTTTCGCGGCCATTCGCCCACTGAGGGTGCGCTGGAGAGTTTGGCCGGTCTGGATGCGCGGCTGCTGTATGTCACCAACAATGCGTCACGAGCGCCTGAACAGGTCGCCGCGCATCTGCGGGAACTCGGCTTCGCCGCTGACTCCGATGATGTGGTCACCAGTGCTGAAAGCGCGGCGCACCTGCTGGCTGCCCGTTTGCCGGCGGGCTCGACGGTTCTCGTCGTCGGTACCGATGCCCTTGTCGATCAGGTCAGCAAGGTCGGCCTGCGGCCGGTTCGGACGTTCGACGAGGGCCCGGTCGCTGTGGTGCAGGGGCACTCGCCTACTACCGCATGGCCGGATCTGGCCGAGGCGGCATTGGCTATTCGGGCCGGCGCGTTGTGGGTGGCGGCGAACGTGGACCTGACGTTGCCGTCCGAACGAGGGCTGTTGCCGGGCAACGGCTCGATGGTGGCGGCACTGCGCGTGGCGACCGGTCAGGATCCGTTGGTGGCCGGGAAGCCCCAACCGACCCTGATGAACGACGCCTTGAGTCGTGGGACGTTCGCGGCGCCGCTGGTGGTGGGTGATCGGCTCGACACTGATATCGCCGGTGCCGTCGCGGCCGGGTTGCCGAGTCTCATGGTGCTCACCGGCGTCAGCACTGCGCATGAGGCGGTCCATGCCGTGCCCGCGGAGCGCCCGGGCTACCTGGCCGCCGATCTGCGGGGCCTGCACGCCGCCGCCGACGCACTGCGCATCGGGCCTGACGCGGCCTGGCGGATCGACGTCGACACCGACACGGTCACGGTGCACGCCGCCGATCAGGAACCTGCCGACGACCTGTCGGTGGTGCGGGCCACGGCTCACGCAGTGTGGGGCTCGGATCTGGACCCGGCTGCCGTCACAGTGGTCGCCGGCGACGACACAGCGCGCCAGGCGCTGCAACGTTGGTCGTTGCTGTCGGTGCCGGTCGATCAGCGCGCCATCGACTAGCGTGAGTATCGCTATGAGTACCGATCCCGACGAACTGCGTGCCCAGGTCGCTGCGGTGCTGGCCGGCGTGCCGGATCCCGCGGTGGATCCGTCCGCACTCGAGGCCATGGACATCGATGTGGTGGCGGCCCGGCTCGAGGAGGCTCACGATCTGCTCGTGCAGGCCCTCGAATCCGTCGACAGGGGGCAACCGGGCGGACCGCAGGCGACCGGAAGGTGAGCGTCGGTGGCGCGGCGCGCTCGCGTTGATGCCGAGCTGGTGCGGCGCGGTCTGGCCCGGTCCCGCCAGCAGGCGGCCGAGATGATCGAGGCCGGACGCGTCCGGATCGACGGTATGCCTGCGGCCAAACCGGCCACTGCGGTCGCCCCGGACACCAACATCACCGTGATCGCCACTGCGGAACGGAGCTGGGTCTCGCGCGGCGCACACAAGCTGATCGGTGCGCTCGACGCGTTCGACGTCGCCGTCGACGGCCGGCGTTGCCTCGATGCCGGGGCCTCGACCGGGGGCTTTACCGAGGTCCTGCTCGACCGCGGTGCCGCCGAGGTGGTGGCCGCCGATGTGGGCTACGGACAATTGGCCTGGCCGCTGCGGTCCGATGAGCGGGTGCACGTGCTGGAGCGCACGAATGTGCGGGAGTTGACTCCCGAGGCGATCGGCGGGCCGGTTCAGCTGGTCGTCGCCGACTTGTCGTTCATCTCGCTGGCCACTGTCCTCCCGGCGCTGACGGCCTGCGCGGGCGCCGACGCCGATATCGTTCCGATGGTGAAACCGCAGTTCGAGGTCGGTAAGGATCGGGTGGGCGCCGGCGGTGTGGTATCCGATCCAGAGCTGCGCATCGATGCCGTGTGCACGGTCGCCCGCAGGGCGGCGGCGTTGCAGTGGCATGCTGTCGATGTGACGGCTAGCCCGCTCCCGGGGCCATCGGGCAATGTCGAGTATTTCCTGCACCTGCGTGCCCAGACCGAGCGTCCGCTGGCCGGTGAGGCGCTCGAACATGCAGTTCGGCAGGCGGTCGAGGAGGGACCGCAATGACGTCTGAACGCACGATCCTGCTGGTGGTGCACACCGGCCGCGACGAGGCGACCGAAGTCGCCCGCCGGGTGGAAAAGGTGCTCGGCGACAACGGCATTGGTTTGAAGGTGCTCTCGGCGGAGGCCGTGGACCGCGGACCACTGCACCTCGCGCCCGATGACATGCGCGCGCTCGGGGTCGACATCGAGGTGGTCGACGCCGAGGAACGCGCAGCCGAAGGTTGCGAGCTGGTGTTGGTCCTCGGCGGCGACGGTACGTTCCTGCGCGCAGCCGAGCTCGCGCGCAATGTCGAGATCCCGGTGCTGGGAGTCAATCTCGGCCGGATCGGGTTCCTGGCCGAAGCTGAAGCGGAGGCCATCGACCACGTGCTCGAGCGCGTGATCGAGCGCGATTACCGCATCGAGGAACGCATGACGCTCGATATCGCGGTGCGGGTGGGCACCGATGTGGTGAACCGCGGGTGGGCGCTGAACGAGGCCAGCCTGGAGAAGGGGCCCCGGCTCGGGGTGCTCGGAGTGGTGTTGGAGGTGGACGGTCGCCCGGTTTCGTCGTTCGGCTGCGACGGAGTGCTGGTGGCGACCCCGACAGGATCCACCGCTTACGCATTCTCGGCAGGCGGGCCGGTGCTGTGGCCGGACCTGGAGGCGATTCTGGTGGTACCCAACAATGCTCACGCACTGTTCGCCCGTCCGATGGTGACGAGTCCGTTGGCCAGCATCGCGATCGAGATCGAGGCGAGCGGCAACGATGCGCTGGTGTTCTGTGACGGTCGCCGCGAAATGATCGTGCCTGCCGGTGGCCGCTTGGAGGTGACGCGCTGCGGCACTCCGCTGAAGTGGGTGCGGCTGGACTCGGCGCCGTTCACCGATCGCCTGGTGCGCAAGTTCCGGTTGCCGGTCACTGGATGGCGGGGGCAGTAGATACCTGTGCTGTCGGAGATTCGTATCGAGTCGTTGGGCGCGATCAGCGCCGCCACCGCGGAGTTCGACCGCGGGTTGACCGTGCTGACCGGGGAGACCGGTACCGGCAAGACGATGGTGGTGACGAGCCTGCACCTGCTCGGTGGGGCACGGGCTGACGCGACCAGGGTGCGTTCGGGATCTGACCGCGCGGTGGTGGAAGGCCGTTTCAGCACAATCGAACTCGGCGAGGATGTCTCCGGTCGGGTCGAGGAGATCCTGGACTCCTCGGGCGCTGAGCGTGATGACGACGGCAGCGTGATCGCGGCCCGGTCGGTCAGCCGGGCCGGGCCATCCCGGGCGTATCTGGGTGGGCGCAGTGTGCCGGCGAAATCCTTGAGCAGCTTCACCGCTCAGGTGCTGACGTTGCACGGTCAGAACGACCAGTTGCGGTTGATGCGGCCCGATGAGCAACGGGCGGCACTCGACCGGTTCGCGGAGGTGGACAAGCCTCTGACCCGCTATCGACGTATCCGCGACGAGTGGCTGGCGGCGCGTCGTGACCTCACCGACCGTCGGCGGCGGGCCCGGGAACTGGCCCAGGAAGCCGACCGGCTCAGCTTCGGTATCCACGAGATCGACGCGGTCGCACCCCAACCCGGCGAGGACGAGGCGATCATCGCCGACATCCGGCGATTGTCGGAACTCGATGCGCTGCGAGAAGCCGCGCACTCCGCTCGCTTCGCGTTGGCCGGTGAGCTCGACGAGCCCACGCCGGAGTCGACCTCGGCCGCCGACGGGGTGGGCCGCGCGCAGGCGGCGCTGGAGTCCACCGATGACTCGGCGTTGCAGGCACTGGCCGTCCGCTTGGCGGAGGCGATGGCAGTGATCGGCGACGTCTCCGGCGAGCTCGGTGACTATCTGTCCGAATTGCCCAGTGATGCCAGCACTTTGGAGACCAAACTGGCGCGGCAGGCAGAGCTGCGCACGCTCACCCGTAAGTACGCTGCCGATGTCGACGGGGTCCTGGAGTGGTCACGCGACGCCGTCGAGCGGTTGGCGCAGCTCGATGTGTCCGAGGAGAGCCTGGCTGCGCTGGACAGCAAGGTTGCCGAGCTCGAGGGTCAACTGGTCGCGGCGGCAGGCGAACTCACCAAAGCCCGTTCCAAGGCGGCCAAGGGGCTGGCCAAGGCGGTGACCGCGGAACTGGCCGGGCTGGCCATGGCCAACGCAGTGTTCACCATCGGGGTGGCGCCGATGCCGGCCCGGGCCGACGACTCTGCGCCGTTGACCATGCCCGACGGCGAGATGCTGCATGCCGGCCACGACGGCGTGGACGCGGTCGAGTTCGGGTTCACCGCACACCGTGGCGCAGATGTGCTGCCGCTGGCCAAGAGTGCCTCCGGCGGTGAGCTGTCCCGCGTGATGCTGGCTCTCGAGGTCGTCCTTTCGGCGTCGACGGCGGGCACCACGATGGTGTTCGACGAGGTCGACGCCGGGGTCGGTGGCCGTGCCGCAGTGCAGATCGGCCGCCGGCTGGCCCGGCTGGCGCGTACCCACCAGGTCATCGTGGTGACCCACCTGCCTCAGGTCGCGGCTTTCGCCGATGCACACCTCCTGGTTGACAGTGGTAACGGTCGGGCCAAGTCCAGCGGTGTGCGCCGCATCGACGACGATGACCGGGTCGCCGAATTGGCCCGGATGCTGGCCGGACTGGGGGAGTCCGACAGCGGGCGGGCCCATGCCAGGGAACTGCTCGAGGCTGCGCAGCAGGAGCGCAGCGCACCCTAGTCCTGATCGACGATCGGGCCAGGATTGGCCGGCGACAGCTCAGCCGAGCTCCACCGCAGGGGACTGACGTGTGTCAGCTCCACCACCTCGTCGATCGTGAAGTCGACCGCGCACTGTGCGCCGGCATCGGGATCGGCTTCATCCCAGTTGATTTCGGCGGTTCCGGTGAGCTGGAGCGTGGATCCGGAGAACCAGTCGATCACCAATATCCCGCACAGCGGGTTCGCGTCGATGTTGCCCAGTGTCATGAACATCGAGTTCCCGCGGTAGTCCGGCCAACGTAGACGGTGGGGCGAGAGCACCTGTAGGAATCCGGGATTGCCGCCGCGGTGTGACGCGTCGGCATTGCCCGCGGCATCCGCCGACCCGATGAAGAAGGCGTCGGCGTGGGTGATGACCGCTTGCTGTGAGGAGGTCAGTGCCCGCCCACGGTGCACGTCGGGCAGTCTCGTCGAGGACCGCACCTCGACGACGTCCCGGCGCGAAATGTACTTCGGGCAGTTCGAATACACCTGATCGGCGTGGATCCGCAGTCCCGTGCCGGTGGGCTCGGCGGAGCCGTTGACTCGCATCCGCCGCCGGGTCTGCGGTTCGATGGCGATCATCCCGATCTGCCGTCCGCCGCGCAGCACATCGCGGATCGGATCGCCCGGCGCGGGCAGCGCTTCGACCAGGACCGTGCGCGGATCGTCGGAGTGGACGAAGCCGGGCGGACCAGCGATCAAGCTGGTCCACACCCGGCCACCGTCGTCGGCCGCGGCGATCACGATCATCGGCTGTTCGGCGAGGAACGCAGCGGCGGTCGCAGGAACTTCGGTGCGGATCATGCGGCCGACGCGGGTGGCGATCGCCTCCTGTCCCATCCGGCGTTGCACCGCCAACTCACCCGAGTGATACATGTTCACCGTCTCGGCTCAGAAGAATCCGCAGGTGGGCGCCGCACCACTGGGTGCGGGAGCGCTCTGCGCCCCGTTGGGTGCGTACACCTCAAGCCGGGTTCCGTCGGGGTCGGTGAAGAAGATGCCGCCGGAAGACGTTCCCTCGCCGTGCGCGACGACGCCGTCGTGCGCGAACTCGGTGCCCAGCGCCTTCAGTGCCGCCTCGACGGTCCGCACTTCGTCGATGCTGGCTGCCTCGAACGAAAGATGGTGCAGGCCTGGTGTTTCCGTGGAGAACCGACCGTTGCTTTGCTGCCAGAGGGTCAGCCGCAGTGTCCCGCCGGTGCCGAGGAAGGCGTACCGGTGCTCGCCCTCGCTGTTGACGGCGAGCGGCTCGAAACCCAACGCGTGTCGGTAGAACGCGACGGAGCGGTCCAAGTCGGTGACGTTGATGCCGACGTGTCCGGCGGCGAGCTGTGGCGGGGTGGTTCCGGGCATGCAGTCCTCCTGGGTAACTAGTGAAAAGACTTACGTAGGTTAGGACTGGAGAAGCCCCGCCGTCAACCATCTAATTTTATTTCGATGGTTAGTTCGGCGGGTGACTCCTGCTGTCGTGGGCGCGTGGTTACCCTCAGGTATGCGTGATCCGCGCCCGCATGTCGGCGAACCCCTTGCGCTGGATCTGCTGAACACCCGATGGATGTCAGCGGATGGGCCGCAGGACCTCCTCGCGGACGTCGACGGGCTCCGTACCTGGTTGCTGGCCAATGGGCTGGACGACCGTTGCGAGGCTGACGAGAAGTCGCGGGTCGCCTTGATTGCGGCCCGGGAGGCGATCCTGCGGGCAGTGCAGGCGGGTTCCGTCGACGAGATCAATGACGTGCTGGAACGGGGCCGGATCCGCCGCACGCTCACGGCGTCGGGCCCCGCCGAGACGGCCGAGGTGCTGCAACCGGAGTGGCTGGCCGGCTGGCTGGCCGCGGCGGACCTGCTGCGGTTGCTGGGTGAGGCCCCCGACCGGATCAAGCAGTGTGCACACCCGCACTGCATTCTCTGGTTCCACGACAGCTCCAAGAACGGCGCACGACGATGGCACTCGATGGCCACGTGCGGGAACCGCGCGAAGGCGGCGCGGCACTATGCGGCGAAGCGGGATTGAGACCGGAGTGCTGTTACTGATGTGACAAAAGCCAACTTGTGGGGCTGGTGTTACGGCGCGCCTCCGCCCCCTGGCCGGCGAAGCCCGACAGAATCGGCGCATGAAGATGTCCACGCTGCTCACTCGCAATGCCAGTACGCGTCCGGGAGTGACCGGCACTGCCCGTGTGGACCGCGACATCGATCGGCTGCTGCGCCGCGTCGGCCCTGGCGACATCGTCGTCCTCGACGCTCAGGATCTGGACCGGATCACCGCCGATGCGCTTGTCGAGGCCCAGATCGCCGGTGTCGTCAACGCCTCGCCGTCCATCTCGGGGCGTTACCCCAACCTCGGGCCGGAGGTGCTCGTCGCCAACGGTGTGGTGCTGATCGACGAGGCGGGGTCGGACGTCTTCAAGAAGATCAAGGACGGGGCGCGGATCCGCCTGAACAACGGCGGCGTCTACTCGGGTGACCGACGGATCGCGGTGGGCACCGAGCGCAACGATCAAGAGATCCACGAGCTCATGCACGACGCCAAGAGCGGTCTCGTGGCGCATCTGGAAGCCTTCGCGGGCAACACCATCGAGTTCATCCGCAGTGAGAGTCCGCTGCTCATCGACGGCATCGGGATCCCGAACATCGACGTCGATCTGCACCGCCGCCACGTGGTGATCGTCGCCGAGGAGCCCGACGCGGCCGAAGACCTCAAGGCGCTCAAGCCCTTCATCAAGGAGTACCAGCCGGTGCTGGTCGGTGTCGGGGCCGGAGCGGACGTGCTGCGCAAGGCCGGCTACCGCCCGGCGCTGATCGTCGGCGACCCGGACAAGATGAGTGTCGAGGTGCTGCGCTGCGGCGCCCAGGTGGTGCTGCCCGCCGACGCCGACGGCCACGCCGCCGGGCTGGAACGCATCCAGGACCTCGGCGTCGGCGCGATGACCTTCCCCGCCGCCGGATCGGCGGCCGACCTCGCGCTGCTGCTGTGCGACCACCACGGTGCGTCGCTCATCGTCACCGCCGGTCACACCGCATCGATCGAGGAGTTCTTCGACCGCTCGCGCCAGCGCAGCAACCCGTCGACGTTCCTGACCCGGCTGAAGGTCGGGGAGAAGCTCGTCGACGCCAAGGCGGTGGCGACCCTCTACCGCAGCCGGGTGTCCGGCGGGGCTATCGCGCTTCTGGTGCTGGCGATGCTGGTGGCCGTGGTGGTCGCTCTGTGGGTGTCGCGCGCCGACGGGGCCGTGCTCGACTGGGTCGTCGACTACTGGAACCGCTTCACCCTCTGGGTGCAGGGTCTGGTCAGCTAGCGGGGCGGTGAGTTGTGATCACGCTACGCGCACACGCCATTTCGCTGGCGGCAGTTTTCCTGGCGTTGGCAATCGGCGTGGCCCTGGGTTCGGGGCTGCTGTCCAACACGGTGCTGTCGGGCCTTCGTGACGACAAGAAGGACCTGCAGCACCAGATCGAGGCTCTCAATGACGGCAAGAATGCGCTGAACGAAAAGCTCAATGCCGCAGGAGAATTCGATGCGCAGATGGCACCCCGAATCGTGCGTGACGCGTTGAAGGACAAGTCGGTGGTGGTGTTCCGTACGCCGGACGCCGCCGACGGTGATGTCGACGCGGTGTCGCGGTTCGTCCGCGACGCCGGCGGCACGGTCACCGGGAAAATCTCACTCACGAGCGAGTTCGTCGAAGCGAACTCGGCCGACAAACTGCTATCGGTGGTCAATTCACCGATCGTGCCGGCCGGCAAGCAGTTGAGCACCGCGGCGGTGGACCAGGGGTCCCAGGCCGGCGACCTGTTGGGCATCACACTGCTGATCGACCGGAACCCGGCCGCGGCGCCCGTCGATGACATGCAGCGCCAGACCGTGCTCACTGCGCTGCGCGACACCGGGTTCCTGACCTATGACGATCCACACATCGGCGCGGCCAATACCGCGCTGATCGTGACCGGAGGAGGGTTGGGGGAGGACGGCGGCAACCGCGGCGCAACCATGGCACGCTTCGCCGCCGGGTTGGCCCCGCACGGCACCGGAACGGTGCTCGCCGGCCGCTCAGGATCGGCATCTGGAACCGGTCCGGTGGCTGTGACCAGGTCCGACGCCGGCCTGGCTGCCACCGTCAGCACCGTGGACGACGCTGATTCCAGTGCCGGTCAGATCACGGCCGTCCTCGCATTGAGCGACCTCGCGGGCGGGGGGAAGCCGGGCCGGTACGGCACCGGGCAGGGCGCGACGTCGGTGACCGTCCCGCAGTAGGCGCGCCCCGGGCGCCGATTTGCCGAGGCGCATCCGGCGCGTCAGCGACGGCTTGTCGGCGTCGGTGTTAAGGTGAGATTCCGTGGGTCGGCAGGCCACAGCAGTTTCTCGATTCCCTGCCAGTCGTCACGGAGGATGCTTTTGCCCGCCTTACGCAAGCACCCGCACACCGCCACCAAACACCTCTTCGTCACCGGTGGTGTGGCGTCATCGCTCGGTAAGGGGTTGACCGCATCGAGCCTCGGTCAGCTGCTGACCGCGCGAGGGTTGCAGGTCACCATGCAGAAGCTCGACCCCTATCTGAACGTCGATCCGGGCACCATGAACCCGTTCCAACACGGTGAGGTGTTCGTCACCGAGGACGGCGCCGAGACCGACCTCGACGTCGGCCATTACGAGCGGTTCCTGGATCGCAACCTTTCCCAGTCGGCCAACGTGACCACCGGTCAGGTGTACTCCACGGTGATCGCCAAGGAACGGCGCGGCGAGTACCTGGGCGACACCGTCCAGGTGATTCCCCACATCACCGACGAGATCAAGAGCCGGATCCTGGCCATGGCCGAGCCCGATTCGTCCGGACAGCGCCCCGACGTGGTGATCACCGAAATCGGCGGCACGGTGGGCGATATCGAGTCGTTGCCGTTCCTGGAGGCCGCCCGCCAGGTGCGCCATGAGGTCGGCAGGGACAACTGCTTCTTCCTCCACGTGTCGCTGGTGCCCTATCTCGCCCCGTCCGGCGAGCTCAAGACCAAGCCGACGCAGCACTCCGTGGCCGCGTTGCGCAGCATCGGTATCACCCCCGATGCCCTGATCCTGCGGTGTGACCGCGACGTCCCCGAACCGCTCAAGAACAAGATCGCGCTCATGTGCGACGTCGACATCGACGGGGTGATCTCCACTCCGGACGCGCCGTCCATCTACGACATCCCCAAGGTGCTGCACCGCGAGGAACTCGACGCGTACGTGGTGCGCCGGCTCAACCTGCCGTTCCGCGATGTGGACTGGTCGGAGTGGGACGACCTGCTGCGGCGGGTGCACGAGCCGCAGGAGACGGTTCGGATCGCCTTGGTGGGCAAGTACATCGACCTGTCCGATGCTTACCTGTCGGTGGCCGAGGCGCTGCGCGCCGGCGGCTTCAAACACCGCGCCAAGGTGGAGATCCGGTGGGTGGCCTCCGATGACTGCGAGACCGACCTCGGCGCGGCGTCCGCGCTGTCCGATGTCGACGGGGTGCTCATCCCGGGCGGTTTCGGCATCCGCGGCATCGAGGGCAAGCTCGGGGCCATCGGGTTCGCCCGCAAGCGCGGCCTGCCGGTGCTGGGACTGTGTCTGGGGCTGCAGTGCATCGTGATCGAGGCGGCGCGGTCGGTCGGTATCACCGGTGCCAACTCCGCCGAGTTCGATCCGAAGACGGCGGACCCGGTGATCTCTACGATGGCCGATCAGGAGGACGCCGTCGCCGGCGAGGCAGACCTGGGCGGCACCATGCGGCTCGGTGCCTATCCCGCCGTTTTGGAAGCGGGATCAATTGTGGCGCAGGCTTATCAGGCCACTGAGGTATCAGAACGGCATCGGCACCGCTACGAGGTCAACAACGCCTACCGGGACCGCATCGCCGAGAGCGGGCTGCGGTTCAGCGGCACCTCGCCCGACGGGCACCTGGTGGAGTTCGTGGAATACGACTCGAAGATCCATCCGTTCCTGGTCGGGACGCAGGCCCACCCCGAGCTCAAGAGCCGGCCGACCCGGCCACACCCGCTGTTCGCGGCATTCATCGGCGCGGCGCTGGATTACAAGGCGGCGGAGCGGTTGCCCGGCATGGACCTTCCCGAACATTTCGCCGAGGACGTCGAGGACGGCGCGAGTCCGGTGGACGAAGCCGCTTCTCTTGGCTGAACACGACTTCGAGACGCTGGCCAGCGAAACCGTCTACGTCGGAAACATTTTCGCGCTGCGCGCGGACGAGGTCAGCATGCCCGGCGGCGGGTCGGCCCGGCGTGAGGTCGTCGAGCACTACGGTGCGGTCGCGGTCGTGGCCCTGGACGAGGACGGCAACGTGGTACTGGTGTACCAGTACCGTCACCCGCTGGGACGTCGGCTCTGGGAACTACCCGCGGGCCTCCTCGACCTCGGTGGGGAGCCTCCCGAGGTGACCGCCGCGCGCGAACTCGAAGAAGAGGTCGGGCTGGCCGCCGCGCACTGGCGGGTGCTGGTGGATCTCGATTCGACGCCGGGGTTCTCCGACGAGAGTGTGCGGATCTATCTGGCCACCGGATTGACCGACGTCGCGCGTCCCGAGGCCGAACACGAGGAAGCCGACATGGTGGTGGAGCGGGTGCCTCTGGCAGAAGCCGTGCGGTGGGTGTTCTCCGGCGACATCGTGAACGGCATCGCGGTGGCAGGCATCCTGGCCGCACACGCGATGCCCGACGCGGAGGCGTTACGGCCGGTCGACGCGGTGTGGACCGACCGGCCGACAGCGTTCAGGCGGCGCAAAGGTCTGTTATGACCACACCGTCGCCCCTCCGATCGGCCCTCGACGACCAGCTGCAGGGCTACCTCGATCACCTGACGATCGAGCGGGGCGTGGCGGCCAACACCTTGAGCTCCTACCGGCGCGACCTGCGTCGCTATGCCGAACACCTGACCCAGCGGGGAATCGCGGATCTTGCGGACGTGGCCGAGGCCGACGTCAGCGACTTCCTGATCGCGCTGCGTCGGGGAGATCCGGAGTCGGGAGTGACCGCGCTGTCGGCGGTTTCGGCTGCGCGGGCAGTGGTCGCGGTTCGCGGACTGCACCGGTTCGCCACGGCCGAAGGCATCACCGCACTCGATGTCGCCCGCGGGGTCAAACCGCCCACGCCGAGTCGTCGGCTGCCCAAGAGCCTCGGCCTCGACGAGGTACTCGCGCTGCTCGAGGCTGCCGGCGGCGAGAGCGAGGCCGACGGACCGCTGACGCTGCGAAACCGGGCGCTGCTGGAACTGCTGTACTCCACCGGCGCCCGCATCTCCGAGGCCGTCGGACTCGACATCGACGACATCGACACGCACGCGCGTTCGGTGCTGTTGCGCGGCAAGGGTGGTAAGCAGCGGCTCGTGCCCATCGGACGCCCGGCTGTCACCGCGCTCGACGCGTACCTGGTGCGGGGGCGTCCGGACCTGGCCCGTCGGGGCCGGGGCACCCCCGGAATCTTCCTCAACGCACGAGGCGGCCGGCTGTCCCGTCAGAGTGCCTGGCAGGTCTTGCAGGATGCCGCGGCGCGCGCCGGCATCGCGTCGGCGGTCTCACCGCACACCCTGCGGCACTCGTTCGCGACGCACTTGCTCGACGGCGGCGCCGACGTACGCGTGGTCCAGGAACTGCTGGGCCACGCCTCGGTGACCACCACGCAGATCTACACGATGGTGACGGTGCATACGCTGCGCGAGGTCTGGGCGGGAGCGCACCCGCGGGCACGCTAGCGGTGAACCGTTCGCCGCCCTCCGATGGAATTGCCGATCAGGGTTACGCGGTGAGTCCGGTGAGCGCAAGGCCGATGTCCCAGAGTCGCGTGGCATTGTCAGGATCGAGAGCATACGGGGCGACACCACCGCTGAAATCGTTCGGGCGCTGCGTAACGATCGGTGATTCGTTGCAGTCCTCGAAGTAGCGACCTCCGATTCCGTCCAGCAGCGGTGACGCCGCCAGTAACACGGATGTCGCAGCTCCCTGCTCGATGGTCTTGCGGCGATCCACCGGCGTTTGCAAACCGCCGGTGTGTTTCTGAAGACCGGTGGCGATCGCGCCAGGATTGAGCGCATTGCCGACGATCAACTCGTGCTGCCAGCGCTGGGTCAACGCCACGGTGAGGAGCACGTCGGCTGTCTTGGACTGTCCGTACGCCGTCCACGGGTCATAGGGTCGGAAGCGGTAATCGAGATCGTCGAACACCACCGGCGACAACAGGTGTCCGCTGGAACTGACCGAGACCACCCGGGCACCACCGGCGGCTTTGAGTGCGGGGTAGAGCCCGATGGTGAGGGCGAAGTGGCCGAGGTAGTTGGTGGCGAACTGCATTTCCCGGCCCTCCTTGGTGCGCGCCAATTCGGGTAGCGCCATGATGCCGGCGTTGTTGACCAACATGTGCACCGGCTCGCCGCTGAATCGGGCCGCGAAGTCTCGCACGCACTCGAGGTCGGCGACATCGAGCAGTGCCGGTGTGACAGCGTCGTTTCCAGTGGAAGCGGTGATCTCGGCCGCTGCCCGGCGGCCGGCGTCGAGCCGGCGAACACCCAACACGACGGCCGCGCCTGCGGAGGCCAGTGCGCGTGCGGTCTCCAGCCCGATGCCGGAACCGGCACCGGTGACCACGGCGCGTCGCCCACGGAGGTCGACATCGGAGAGGATGTCGTCAGCGGTGGAGGTGAACCCGAATGGGGTTGACAGGAGTGTCACTGAATCACCTTGTCGTACAACGATTAAGACGCGGACTGCATTGCGGATACCACGTCTTCGGTCCAGACCACCCCGTGGGCGAGGAAGGCGTAGTTGACCAGAGCGGCCTGATACCCGTCACCCCACTCGGGGTGACGCGGACCTGCGATGGCATCGCGGACGACGTACACTTCGAAGCCCTGCTCGAGGAGATCACGCAGGTGCGATTCCACGCACATGTTCGCGAGCATCCCGCCGAGTAGGACTCTGTTGATCCGCCGTTTGCGCAATTGCAGAACAAGGTCGTTGGTTTGTGACCCGAATACCTTGTGCGGGCTGACCACCACTGTGTCCGGGTGGTTGATGTACGGCTTGAACTCCTCGAGCCAGTCCGCTCCCGAGCCCGAGAAGCCGTCCAGATTCAACGGACCCGGCCGGTCGAAGGTGCCGGTGCGAAGTTCGTCGGCCTCCAGTGCGCCGTTGAACTTCCAGTGGTGGTCAGTGGGATAGAAGTAATGCGGCGAGATGAACATCCCGAACGAGGCGGCCTGCGCGGCCTTGAAGATCGCGAGCATGTGCGCAACGGTGTCGTTCTCCGTGACGCTGGCGCCGGTCGCCGCCCAGTTGATCCCGGTGGGGCTCAGGACGTCGTTCTGCGGATCGATGAACACCACGGCGGTATCGCTCGGGTTCCAATGCATCAGAGGTGCCTCGCTTCTTGGCGACGTGCGGGTGGGGGACCTGGTCTGGTCGATGATTCTGTCATCGGCCGGCTACACGTTGGGCTGCACGACCACTTTTCCTGTGGCGGATCCCTTCTCGACGGCGGCGTGGGCATCGTTGACCTTGTCGAGGGTGAAAGTCGTCGAGTTCATCCGGGGGATCAGCCGGCCACTGTCGGCCAGTGCGGCGGCTTGGGACACGATGTGGCCGTGGTGTTCCCGGCCGCGACCGGTCAGCAGCGGCATCAAGGTGAATACGCCCGAGTAGGTGGCCCCGCGAAAGGACAGCGGTGCCAAGCTGTGTGTGCCCCATCCCAGGGCGCTGACGACGTGGCCGGTGTAGCGCTTGACTGCAGCGAACGAGGCGTCGAGGGTGTCTCCGCCGACGTTGTCGACGATGATGTCGAAGCCCTCGCCGCCGGTGTACTCATCGACGTAATCGTCGACGGTGCGCGTCGTGTAGTCGATGGGTGTCGCACCAACCTTGCGGATCGCCTCCTGGCTCGATGCACCTCCGGTGGCGAAGACCTGCGCGCCGCGGGACAGGGCGATTTGCACCGCGAGGAACCCGACCCCGCCCGCGCCACCATGGATGAGCACCTGCTGGCCGGCCGCAACGCCGGCGCGATCGACCAAACCTTCCCAGGAGGTGATGAAGCCCAACGGTAGGGCCGCGGCCTGGTTCATGGACAGCGCCTTGGGTTTGTGAGCGATCAGCCGGGTGTCGACCGCAGCCAGTTCGGCCAGCGAGCCGGCCACGCCACCGACCCCGCCGGTCATGCCGAAAACTTCGTCCCCGACACGGAATTGGTCGACCTGTGCCCCAACCGCCTCCACCACCCCGGCCATGTCGATGCCGAGAATTGCCGGCGGTGTCATCTTTGCGTGAGCGGCCTCGCCTCGGCGGATCTTGATGTCGAGCGGGTTCACACCGCTTGCCATGATGCGAACCAGAACTTCGCGGGGGCCGGGAATCGGAAGGGGGACCTCGCGGATCTGTAGCGGTGTGCCGTAAGCGGTCAGGACTGCAGCGCGCATGTGGTCTCCTCGGAATCAGCTGTCATCTTGGCCCCGGCGGTGGACGCGCCGCGGTTGATTCGGTCGATCAGCCGGTGCAGCCGCACCGCGTCACCGAATGACGGGGCACCGGTGGTGCCTTCGGCGAGATCGCGAGCGAAGGCGGTGTAGAGCGCCGCCACATTGCGGGCGGGGCCATGCAGTCCGGTGTCCGATACGTCGTCCGGCACGATCATCGTTTCGATGTGGGCGTCTGACCCGCGCCCGCCGGCGAGCACGAGCTCCGTCGCCTGCACGTTGCCATTGGGGGCAGGGCTGGTGACCAGCAGATCGCCGTCGGTTCCGTTGATCTCCCACCGGAGGTCGCCCGCCCGAGACAGACCGCCTCGATAAAAGAGGGAGGCCACAGCTCCGTTGTCCAGCGCGCCGGTCACCGCGACCTGGTCAGGCGTGGTGGATCGGATGGGCGGGCCGCCCAGCACGGTGATCTCCCGGTGGCCGATACCCAGAGTTGCGGTGACCGAGTCGACGTCGCCGAGAACGAAGGTCAGCGCGTCGAGGGCGTGACCGCCCGATACCGACAGTGGTGTGGCACCGTTGCGGCGGTCGTAGGCATAGACGTGCGCCGGATCGGTCGTCGGACCCCAGGCCTGGCCTGAGCCAACGAGGTTCGTCGCCAGCACCCTGCCGACGTAGCCCTGCCGAACCAGCTTGCGGAGATGCGCGATCACCGGGTCGAACCGAGCCTGCAGGCCGACCACGGTCGCAACGCCGGCGGCATCCGCCTTCGCCGAGAGGCCCTCGGCCTGTGCGAGATCGACGCCCAGCGGCCACTCGCTGAAGACCATCTTCCCGGCGGCGAGTGCCTGCGCCACGAGGTCGTGATGGTCGGGTACTTTCACGGCGACGACGACGAGATCGACACCGGGGTGGGCGATCAGCTGCCGCGGATCGTGAGAGGCATCGACATCCCATTCCGCAGCGGCGCTCCGAGCCGATTCGAGGCGGCTGGTCGCGACGGCGCGAAGCTCGTACTGCGGCAAGGCCCGCAACGCCGGAACATGTGTTGCCGCAGCCCATCCGTTGCCCGGGCTGGCGCCGATGATGCCGACTCCGATGGGTTTCATCTGGGGGTACTCCTAGTTCTCGTCGAAGGTGAGGACGAGGCGGCCACGGACGCCGCCCTGTTCGAGGGCCCGGTGGGCTTCGGCGGCATCGGCTGCGGGAAAGGTCTGTGCCACCCGCAGGGTCACCTTGCCCTGTTCGGCCAGCACTCGCAGGCTGTCGAGCTTGTCGGTCGCGTGGGTGTAGTCGGGCACCCACACGTCGCGGACCGTGATGCCTCGTTCGGGATGGAGCGCCGAGGTGCCGCGCTCACCGGGACGACGGACGATGGCGATCTGACCGCCGTCGCGCAGCGCCGGCAGTACCTCGTCGCCCTGCAATGCGGCGTCGACAACCGCGTCGACACCGTCAGGGTGCAGTCGCCGGATTCGTTCTCCCACATCATTTCCGCGGGGAACGACCTCGTCGGCGCCGAGATCGGACACGAGTTGCTCGTCGGAGGGCCCGGCGTCGGCCAGCACCCGGAGGCCGTCGTTCCTGGCCAGCTGAACGACGTAACCGCCGACGGCGCCGGCCGCCCCGGTGACGGCAAGTGTCTGACCAGGCGACAGGTTCAACACGTCGAGCGCCCGGCGGGCGGTGAGGCCGTTCATCGGCAGCGTGGCGGCCTCGGCGTGACTGCTGCCGGCCGGTGCAGCGGTGACCTGGTCCGCATCGACGACGACGTACTCGGCGTAAGCACCCCCGGAGTCGTCGATCGGCATCATGATCGCCATGACCCGATCGCCGACGGCGAGGTCGGTCGCGGTGTCGGGGCCGATCTCGTCGACCAGCCCGGCGACCTCCATTCCCGGGCGGTACGGCGGCGACAACGTGCTCGCGCGTAACGCATCGTCGATGTCGCCGACGCGCAGCAGCACGTCGGCGGGATTGACCGTGGCCGCGCGAACCCGGATGCGGAGCTGGCCGCGGCCGGGGTCGGGCTCGTCGACATCCACCTGCTGAAGAACTTCCGGGCCGCCGTACTCGGTGACCACCACTGCTTTCACGACGACTCCTAAGATGTGGGGATTGCTCCCCATTTAATCGGACGTAAGATCAAACGGGGAGTGATCCCCAGATATTCCGTCGGTCATATCAGGAGGCGGCCGTGCGCGCTGACGCCCAACGAAATCGTGCATCCGTGCTGGCCGCCGCGGAGGCGGCGTACGCCGAACACGGCGTGGACGTGTCACTGAACGAGATCGCCCGGCGCGCCGGCACCGGCAACGCGACGTTGTATCGGCACTTTCCGACTCGAGAGGCGTTGCTCGCCGAGGTCTATACCGGACACCTCGAGCGCTACTGTGCCCTTGCCGAGGATGCCGCCCGGGCGGACGATCCGGGGATCGCGTTGCGGGACTGCGTCATCGCCACCTGTGCGTTACAGGCGAGCAACCGAGGACTGGCGGATCTGCTGGCATCGCTGAGGCCGTTGTCGGTCCACGTCGAAGAACTGCGCGCCCGCCACTACCGCGCCGTCGCCGCGCTGTTCGAACGCGCGGTGCGCAGTGGCGGGGTCCGCCCCGACGCGTCCCCGGCCGACCTGGCGGTGCTGTTGATCGCCAACGCCGGCTTGGTCCACCGGACCGCCGAGGACGCTCCGCGGTCCAGTGCCCGTCTGGTCGCGCTGTGGCTGACCGGTCTTCTTTCCCCCGGGATCCTCGTCGAGGTGCCGCCCGCCCCGACCGATCCGCAGGTCCGCCGGGCCCTGCACGATTGAGCGCAGCGGGACCGCGTCGTGCCGGCGTCACGCCTGCGCGTGGTTGCGCCCCCGCTCCAATGTCGCGGTCCACCAGATCAATTCCTCCACCAGCGCATCGAGCTTTGGTTCGAGTGCGGTGAAGAGTGCGGCATCGTAGGTGGGCGCCGTCATCGCGGGCACCATCACGTCGGGCAGGATGTGCACCGCGGGGCGAATGGGCGCCATGCCGAATTCAATTGCGACGGAGCGCAGTTGCTCTACGGCGCGGGCTCCGCCGACATTGCCCCAGGCAACGAATGCGATCGGCTTGCGGTCCCATTCCGCGAACAGGTGGTCGACTGCGTTCTTGAACACGCCGGTATACCCGTGGTTGTACTCACTGGTGAGCACGATGTATGCGTCGGCTTGGTCGATCCGATGCCCGAATTGGGCGATCGCCGGTGTCGCGTACTGGCGAGGGGTGTACATCGGCGACTGTCCGCCGAAGCTGGGCAGGTCGTGGTCGCGCATGTCGATCACATCCACGTCCAGTCCCGCGCGCCGAAGACGCGCGGTGACCCACCTCGCCGGTCGATCGGCGAAACGTTCCTGTCGGGTGCTGGTGATGATCAGGGCGATCTTGGTCATGGTGTCTCCGAATTCTGCGCTGCGACGTGGTGTGACAGCGTGGTAAACGGGGATGCCTCCCCAGATATTCCGGAGACCGGTGTATCGGTCCGGCGTGGTCGGTGTCAGGGGGCCTGCGACCGCACGGGTCGACGTCGTCGACGGCGCGGGTACGTCAGCCGCCCAGGTACTCCGACTCCAGCACCAGATCGGGCAGCAGGGTCTGGTACTCCGCGTGCGTCTTGTGATGTTTCGTGTCCCAGCGGGAACCTTGCTGCTCCTGCATGTAGGCCAGGTACTTCGGGGCGCCGGGCAGCTTCACGTTGTCGGCCACCGCGATCGAACCCCGGTGCAGCCAACCACGCTCCAGCAGGCTCTGCAGATCGGTCAGGTAGGCGTTCTTGTCGTGATCGAGGAACACGAAATCCAGTCCGCCCGCGTCGAACCCGGCGGCCGCGAGGGCGTCCAGGGTGCGGCCACCGTCGCCGATGGTCCCGACCACACAGGTGATCCGGTCGGCCACCCCCGCATGTGCCCAGATCCGTCGCGCGATGTCCGCGTTGGTGGGGGAGAACTCCACCGAGAACACCCGGGCGGCCGGCGCGGCGCGCGCGATCCGCATCGCCCCGTAGCCGCAGTAGGTGCCCAGCTCGAGTGCCAGACGCGGGTCGGCCCGCACGACTGCGGCGTCGAGCAGCGCACCCTTCTCGTCGCCGACGTTGATCAGGAACGACTTCTCGTAGGCGAACTTGTCGATGGTGGCGATGACGTCGTCGAGGTCGCCGGCGCGGGCGTTGGCCACCACATAATCCGCGGCCGCGGCCTCGCGTCCGTCGCCCCACTGTCCGGTTTTCGAGAAGTGCCTGGCGCCGATTCCCATCCGGATGAACGACCACCGCAACAGCGGCAGTCGCTGTTTGAGACTCATGACGCACACCATATGCGCCTGTTTGCCCGCGGGTCTGCCCGTTCTGGCTGCGTGACGACGTTAAACTTGCCGGGATATGTGCGCCGAGACTGCGGGACACCTGACCAGTAGTGGTGGGGTATGACCGACGACAGCGCACACGAAGGGCTCTTCGAGCACAGCTCACCGGAGCTCGGTCTGACCGGGCGGCCACCGCGTGACATTCCCGAACCTCGGCCGCGTTCGACGCATGGTCCGGCCAAGGTGATCGCGATGTGCAATCAGAAGGGCGGGGTCGGCAAGACCACCTCGACCATCAACCTGGGTGCCAGCCTGGCCGAGTACGGCCGCCGGGTGCTGCTGGTGGACCTGGACCCGCAGGGCGCATTGTCGGCGGGCCTCGGGGTGCCGCACTACGAACTTGCGAACACGGTGCACAACCTGCTGGTCGAACCTCGGGTGTCGATCGACGACGTGGTGATCAAGACCCGGGTCAGCGGCATGGACCTGGTCCCAAGCAATATCGACTTGTCGGCCGCCGAGATCCAGCTGGTCAACGAGGTGGGCCGCGAGCAGTCGCTGGCCCGGGCCCTGTATCCGGTGCTGGACCGCTACGACTACGTGCTGATCGACTGCCAGCCGTCGCTGGGCCTGCTCACGGTCAACGGACTGGCGTGCGCCGACGGTGTGATCATCCCCACCGAATGTGAGTACTTCTCGCTGCGCGGGTTGGCGCTGCTGACCGACACCGTGGACAAGGTGCACGACCGGCTCAACCCGAAGCTGTCCATCAGCGGCATCCTGGTGACCCGGTACGACCCGCGCACGGTCAACGCCCGTGAGGTCATGGCCCGCGTGGTGGAGCGGTTCGGCGACCTGGTGTTCGACACCGTTATCACCCGGACCGTGCGCTTCCCGGAGACCAGCGTGGCGGGCGAGCCGATCACCACCTGGGCGCCCAAGTCGGGCGGTGCCGTCGCCTACCGCTCGCTGGCCCGCGAAGTCATCGACCGGTTCGGCGCGTGAACGATGTCCTGAACACCCCGGCCACTCCGACGCCCGATCGCGCCGAACCAGCTGCCGCCGTCGGGGATGAGTCGACGACCGGTGATCAGCAGAACCGTTTCCAGGTTCGGCTCACCAACTTCGAGGGACCGTTCGACCTCCTGTTGCAGCTGATCTTCGCGCACCGCCTCGATGTCACCGAGGTGGCATTGCACCAGGTCACCGACGATTTCATCGCCTACACCAAAGAGATCGGCGCCCGGCTCGAACTCGACGAGACCACGACGTTCCTGGTGATCGCGGCGACGCTGCTGGATTTGAAGGCGGCCCGGTTGCTGCCGTCGGGCGAGGTGCACGACGAGGAGGATCTCGCCCTGCTGGAGGTCCGCGACCTGTTGTTCGCGCGGCTGCTGCAGTACCGGGCGTTCAAGCACGTCGCGTTGATGTTCGCCGAACTGGAGGCCGCAGCGCTGCGCAGCTACCCGCGCGTGGTGTCGCTGGAGGATCGCTTCTCGGACCTGCTGCCCGAGGTGATGCTCGGCGTCGACGCCGGCAAATTCGCCGAGATCGCGGCCGCCGCCTTCACCCCGCGGCCGGTGCCCACCGTGGGCATCGACCACATCCACGCGCCCAAGGTGTCGGTGCCCGAGCAGGCACACCGGATCATCGCCCTGCTTGAGCAGCGCGGGATCGGCGAATGGGCAACTTTCTCCGAACTCGTGGCAGAGTGCACCGACGGACTCCAGATCGTCGGCCGCTTCCTGGCGCTGCTCGAACTGTTCCGAGCCAAGGCGGTAGCATTCGAGCAACCAGAACCGCTTGGAGTGCTCCAGGTTTCGTGGACCGGAGATCGGCCGACCAGCGAACATCTGGCAACCGCGGATGCGGAAGAATAGCGAGAACAATGACTGACGAGATCTCCGATTCCGGAGAGCGGTCCGACGATGCCCCGGGTGAAGCGATCCCGGTCGGAGATGACCTGGGCATCGACGTGGCGACGGTTCCCGAGCTCGAAGACGGTGAACTGGGTGCTGTCCTGGAAGCGTTGTTGCTGGTGGTGGACACGCCGGTGACGGTGGATGCGTTGGCCTCGGCGACCGAACAGCCCGCCTACCGGGTGATGGCCAAGCTGCGTCTGATGGCCGAGGAGCTTGCTGCCCGTGACAGCGGCATCGACCTGCGAGAGGCAGCCGGTGGCTGGCGGATGTACACCCGGGCGCGCTACGCCCCGTATGTCGAGCGGCTCCTGCTCGACGGCGCGCGGTCCAAGCTGACCCGTGCCGCCCTCGAGACCCTGGCCGTGGTGGCCTACCGGCAGCCGGTGACCCGCGCGCGGGTGAGCGCGGTGCGCGGCGTGAACGTGGACGCGGTGATGAGGACTCTGGTGGCGCGCGGTCTGATCACCGAGGCGGGCACCGATCCGGATTCGGGTGCGGCCGCGTTCGCCACCACCGAGTTGTTCCTGGAACGGCTCGGCCTGACATCCCTATCCGATCTGCCCGACATCGCGCCGCTGCTGCCCGATGTCGACGTGATCGACGATCTGAGCGAATCTCTCGGTGACGAGCCGCGTTTCGCCAAACTCAACGGCGGCGCGCCTGGCGGCAACCAGCCGATGGCCTTCGATGTGGACAAGGACTGACATGGCTGAAGAAGGCGTACGGCTGCAGAAAGTGTTGTCCCAGGCGGGAATTGCCTCCCGGCGGGTGGCCGAGCGGATGATCACCGACGGCCGCGTCGAGGTCGACGGACGGCTGGTGACCGAGCTCGGTACCCGGGTCGACCCGGATACGGCCGAGATCCGGGTGGACGGCTCCCGGGTGGTCATCGATGACACGCTGGTCTACCTCGCGATCAACAAGCCGATCGGCATGCTGTCCACGATGTCCGACGAGCGGGGCCGCCCGTGCGTGGGAGATCTGGTGGAGCACCGGGTTCGGGGCAACAAGAAGCTGTTCCACGTCGGCCGGCTCGACGCCGACACCGAGGGGCTGCTGCTGCTGACCAACGACGGGGAGCTCGCCCACCGGCTGATGCACCCGTCGTATGAGATTCCCAAGACCTATGTGGCGACGGTGATCGGCACGGTGCCGCGCGGCCTCGGCAAGAAGCTGCGCGCCGGTGTCGAACTGGATGACGGTCCGGCGCATGTAGATGACTTCGCGGTGGTGGACACGGTTCCGGGCAAGACCTTGGTGAGGGTCACCCTGCACGAGGGCCGTAACCGCATCGTGCGGCGCATGTTGGCCGCGGTGGATTTCCCGGTGCAGGAGTTGGTCCGCACCGACATCGGTTCGGTGGCGCTGGGGGACCAGCGGCCGGGCAGTATCAGGGCGCTCAGCCGCAAGGAAATCGGCGAGCTTTATCAGGCGGTGGGAATGTGAGCGGGTCTCTGGTGGTGGCGGTCGATGGGCCCGCCGGAACCGGGAAGTCTTCGGTTTCAAGAGGTTTGGCGCAAGCCCTTGGCGCGAGCTATCTGGACACCGGCGCGATGTACCGCATCGTCACGTTGGCGGTGTTGCGCGCCGGGGCCGATCTGGACGATGCCGAGGCCATCGACGCGGTGGCCTCGGGCGCGGTGATCGGGGTGGGTTCGGATCCCGGTGAGGATCGCGCGTTCCTGGCCGGTGAAGACGTCTCGGACGAGATCCGTGGGGACGAGGTGACCCGCGCGGTGTCGGCGGTGTCGGCGGTGCCCGGAGTGCGTGCCCGGCTCGTCGATCTGCAGCGCGAGCTGGCTGCTGCGGGTGGACGCGTGGTGGTCGAGGGGCGCGACATCGGCACGGTGGTGCTGCCCAAGGCCGACGTCAAGATCTTTCTCACCGCCTCCGCCGAGGAGCGCGCCCGGCGCCGCAACGCCCAGAACATCGCGAGCGGTCTGCCCGACGACTATGCGACAGTGCTCGCCGACGTGCAGCGGCGCGATCACCTGGATTCCACGCGGGCCGTGTCCCCGTTGCGGGCAGCCGAGGATGCACTGGTGGTCGACACCAGTGACATGGACCAAACACAGGTCGTGACACACCTTCTCGACCTGGTGACCCAGCATGCGGGGGTGCGCCGATGAGCGACTCTGATGGTGACGGCACCTGGTCGGACGAGAGCGACTGGGAATTCAGCGACGAGGTTGCCGAGGTTCTCGAGGAGGCCGCCGCGCCGCCTCCGGTGGTGGCCGTCGTCGGCCGGCCCAATGTCGGGAAATCGACTCTCGTGAACCGGATCTTGGGGCGGCGCGAAGCCGTCGTTCAGGACATTCCCGGGGTCACCCGCGACCGGGTGTCCTATGACGCGAACTGGCTCAACCGCCGTTTCATGGTGCAGGACACCGGGGGCTGGGAACCCGACGCCAAGGGTCTGCAGCAGCTGGTCGCCGATCAGGCACTGGTGGCGATGCGCACCGCTGACGCGATCATCCTCGTCGTCGATGCCGTCGTCGGGGCCACGTCGGCCGACGAGGCCGCGGCCCGGATGCTGCGCAAGTCGGGCAAGCCGGTTTTCCTGGCGGCCAACAAGGTTGACACGCAGCGCGGTGAGTCCGACGCCGCGGCGCTGTGGTCGCTGGGCATCGGTGAGCCGCACCCGATCAGCGCCATGCACGGACGCGGCGTGGCCGATCTGCTCGACACGGTGATGGAGAAGCTGCCCGAGGTCTCCGAGGTGGGCGGCAGCGGTGCGGGCGGCCCACGCCGCGTGGCGCTGGTGGGCAAGCCGAACGTCGGCAAGAGCTCACTGCTGAACCGCCTGGCCGGTGACGAGCGTTCGGTGGTTCACGACGTCGCAGGCACGACCGTCGACCCCGTCGACTCACTGATCGAATTGGGCGGCAAGACTTGGCGATTCGTCGACACCGCGGGTCTGCGCCGTAAGGTCGGACAGGCCAGCGGACACGAGTTCTACGCCTCGGTGCGCACCCACGGCGCGATCGATGCGGCCGAAGTCGCGATCATGCTGATCGATGCCTCTCAGCCGCTGACCGAGCAGGATCTGCGGGTGCTGTCGATGGTGATCGAGGCCGGGCGTGCCCTGGTCATCGCGTTCAACAAGTGGGACCTGGTCGACGAGGACCGGCGGTACCTGTTGGACAAAGAGATCGATCGGGAACTGGTGCAGGTCCAGTGGGCGCCGCGGGTCAACATCTCGGCCATGACCGGCCGGGCGGTGCAGAAGTTGGTGCCGGCCCTGGAGACGTCACTCGCGTCCTGGGACAAGCGGATCTCGACGGGGCAGCTCAACAATTTCCTCAAGGAGATCGTGGCCGCGACACCGCCGCCGGTGCGTGGCGGCAAGCAGCCCAAGATCCTGTTCGCCACTCAGGCGGCGACCCGGCCCCCGACGTTCGTGTTGTTCACGTCCGGGTTCCTGGAGGCCGGTTACCGCCGGTTCCTGGAGCGCCGCCTGCGTGAGCAGTTCGGTTTCGAGGGCAGCCCGGTGAAGATCAACGTCCGGGTCCGCGAGAAGCGTGGAGCGCCCAAGAAGAAGCGCTGAACCGGGCCGATAGGCTGGCCCGAGTGTCCGTCACCCACATGATCCTGATCGCGCTGGCCGGTGTCGGTGCGGGCGCGATCAACGCCGTCGTCGGGTCTGGCACCCTGATCACCTTCCCCACGCTCGTGGCGCTGGGGATTCCGCCGGTCACCTCGACGATGTCCAATGCCGTCGGTCTGGTCGCCGGCGGTGTCTCCGGCACCTGGGGTTATCGCCGGGAGCTGCGTGGCCAGTGGAAGCGGCTGCGCTGGCAGATCCCAGGATCGCTCATCGGAGCCGGCCTGGGTTCCTGGCTGCTGCTGCACCTGCCGGAAAAGGTGTTCGTCGCGGTCGTACCGGTGTTGCTGATCCTGGCGCTGATATTGGTCGTCGTCGGCCCTCGGATCCAGGCGTGGGTGAGGAACCGCGCCGAGGAGTCCGGGCAGTCCGCCGACCACGTCAGCCCGCGTCGCATGGCGGTGCTGGTGATCGGCACGTTCGCCGTCGGCGTCTACGGCGGCTACTTCACGGCAGCCCAGGGGATCCTGCTGATCGCCGTGATGGGCGCGCTGCTGCCGGAGTCGATCCAACGGATGAACGCCGCCAAGAACCTGCTGTCGCTCTTGGTCAACATCGTCGCGGCGCTGGCGTACACGATCGTCGCGTTCGACCGGATCAGCTGGGTGGCGGCCGGCCTGATCGCGGTCGGTTCGCTGATCGGTGGATTCCTCGGCGCTCACTACGGACGTCGGCTGTCGCCGAATGCGCTGCGTGCCGTGATCGTGGTGGTGGGACTGATCGGGCTCTACCGGTTGTTGAGCCTGTAGGGCAAAGACTTGCTTGTGCGAAGCCTCAGGTAAAGTCACGTCGACTGTCGAGCAGAAAGGGGTGACCGGTGGCTGAACGTGCCTACCGCACCGCACCGTCTGCTCTGGCTGCCCTCGAGCCCTTCTGGCCGTCGCGCCGGTTGATGGCTTTCGACGAGTGGTGTCGCGCGGGTCGGTAGACACGCGCCCAACCTTCCGTCGGGTCACCCGGGGCGGTGACCACAATCGAAAGCAGCCGAACCCATGCGTTCGCTTCTGATCTTCACGCTCGTCGGCCTCGGGGCCCAGTTGGTCGACGGTGCGCTCGGGATGGCCTTCGGTGTGACCGCCTCGACCCTGCTGGTGCTCAGCGGGGTGGCGTCGGCACAGGCCAGCGCCGCGGTGCACCTGGCTGAGGTCGGGACGACGCTGGCGTCGGCGGTGTCGCACTGGCGCTTCAAGAACATCGACTGGCCGATGGTCGCCAAGCTCGGCATCCCCGGGGCCGCGGGTGCATTCGCAGGTGCGACGGTGCTGTCGGCGCTGTCGACGGAATCGGCCGCGCCGCTCATGGCGGCGATCCTGCTCGGCATCGGGCTTTACGTGCTGTTGCGTTTCTCGCTGGGTACGCCGCTGAGTCTCGGCGAACACGGCACCAGTCACAGTGCCAAGTTCTTGGCACCGCTCGGCTTGTTCGGCGGGTTCATCGATGCGTCGGGTGGCGGCGGCTGGGGTCCGGTGACCACCAGCACCCTGCTGTCGCAGGGCAAGACGGCACCGCGGACCGTGATCGGTTCGGTCAGTGCCTCGGAGTTCTTGGTGTCGGTGTCGGCGTCGATCGGCTTTCTGGTCGGGCTGCGCCAGGAGTTCCTGGAGAACTGGCCTGTGGTGCTCGGGCTGATGGTCGGCGGGGTGATCGCTGCGCCGGTCGCCGCGTGGCTGGTCAGCCGCATCAACCCGGCCTTGCTCGGTACCGCTGTCGGCGGGGTCATCCTGCTGACCAACAGCCAGAAACTGGTGCACTACTTCGGCGTGCACTGGCCGTGGTCGACGCTGATCTACACGCTCATCGTGGCGGGGTGGGCAGCCATGGTGGTCCGCGCCTGGAAGACGTCGCGGGCGCCGCGCGATGTGGATGATTCGGTTGTCACCGCGGTCGAAGAGCGGGCGGCACGCGGTTAGCCGGACTCCTTCGAGGGGCGTGACAGGCCCACGTACATGGTCTGATGCAACGACAGCACGTGATTGCGGGCAATCTCGGAGGCCGCCCGGCAGTCGCGTCGACGCAGCGCTTCCACCAATTGGGCATGTTCTCGGTTGGACTCGTGCAGGTAGCTGATCGGGTAGGGAATGAAGTAGCGGTACAGCCCGTGCAGCACGTCGCAGTAGCTATGCATCGCCCAGTCGAGACCGCTTGCCGCCGCGACCGATTCGTGGAAACGCTGATCGGCGGTGTGGAAGCCCGTCCAGTCGGTGGTCCTGGCAGCCTCGTCGACGATCGCCGCGAGCGCGTCGAGCTGCGCATCGGTGGCGGCCTGCGCCGCAGCCGCACTGAGGGCATCCTCGGCCAACGCGCGTAGGTCGATGAGGCGGCGCACCTCGGCGGCATCGGCACGGAACGTGGCCGAGGGGTGATCTGATCCGGCGTCCACCCGGGCGCCGCTACGGGCGACAAAGGTGCCGCCGACCCGGCCACGGCGACGGACCACCACGCCCTCGTCGGCCATCGACTGCAAGGCCCGGCGGACCGTGGCGACGCTGACGTCGAGCGCGGCGGCGATGTCGGGTTCGGCGGGCAGCCGTTCCCCCCTGGTCATGAGGCCCAGTTCAATGGCCAGTCCGAGGCGGGCCCGCACCGTGTCGGCGGCGCTGAGCCGGGTGATGCCCGCGACGGCGGGGGCGTTGAGCGCCGGATGCGCCTCACCGACCTGCAACGTCATGCGCCTCAGCGTACGTCAGCTATTGCTCTATTTGTTCATGCTGAACTAATATCTGGACTAAATTCGCTCATTCTGGGTTATTAATGCTTCGGAGGTCCTGTGTCCGGATCGATCACGGTGGCTGGAGTCCAGGCGGCCCCGCTCGACATCGAGGGCCTGCCGGTGTTCGGTCGGCAGGACACCGTCACCCAGTTCACGGCCGACGTGCTGCGAGTGCGGTCAGCGGTGACCGGTCCGGCACTGATCGTCTATCCCGAGATCCACCTGTTCGGTACCGAAGACACCGGCATGCTGGCCACTGCGGCAGAACCACTGGACGGTCCATTGATCGCCGCCCTCGGCGAGGTGGCCCGCGCCGCCGATGCCTGGCTGGTTCCCGGCTCGGTGTGCGAGCTGGGGGAGAACGGTGAATTATTCAACACCGCACCGGTTTTCGCCCCCGACGGCCGGCTCGTGGCGTCCTACCGCAAGATCTTCCCCTGGCGACCGTTCGAGAAGTACACGCCGGGCGACCAGTTCGTCACCGTAGACATCCCTCAGGTCGGCCGACTCGGGCTGTCCATCTGCTATGACGCCTGGTTCCCGGAGGTGAGCCGCCATCTGGCCTGGATGGGCGCCGACGTGATCGTCAATGTCGTCAAGACCACCACCGAGGACCGGAGTCAGGAACTGGTGCTGGCTCGCGCCAATTCGATTGTGAACCAAGTCTTCACGGTGAGCGTCAACTGCGCTGGACCGGTGGGCAAGGGGCGCAGCCTCATCGTCGACCCCGAAGGCGCTGTGCTCCAGGAGACCCCGGGCGCAGCCCCGGATGTGCTCTGCCAGCACATCGACTTCGGGGCCGTCGCCGCGGTACGCGAGCGAGGAACCGCCGGTACCAACCGGATGTGGGACCAGTTCGGACCGTCGGACCGTCCGATCGGATTACCGCTGTACCAGGGTCGAATCGACCCGCAGCGTTGGTCACCGTCGAACCGCCACGCCGACTGAAAGGCACCACCATGACACCGCCATCTGCCGGGCAACCGACCCTGGTGCGCGCCCTCGGGTTGCGCTCGCTGGTGCTGTTCGGGCTGGCCTACATGACGCCGCTGATCGTGCTCGGCATCTTCGGCGTGATCGCGTCCACCACCGCCGGAGCGTCGGCGTCGGCCTACCTTATCGCGCTGGCGGCCATGCTGTTCACCGCGTCAAGTTACGGCAGGATGGCGGCCGCGTATCCGGTGTCGGGGTCGGCCTACACCTACGTGCGCCGCACCATCGACCCACGCGTCGGATTCCTCACCGGCTGGGCGGTATTGCTGGACTATCTGTTCCTGCCCATGGTCATCTGGCTGATCGGGGCCGCATATCTGGACGCTCAATTCCCGGGCATACCCGGCTGGGTGTGGGTGCTGGGATTCATCCTCATCACCACCGCGCTCAACGTGATCGGCATCAAGGTCGCCGATAAGGCCAACTATCTGCTGATGGCATTCCAGCTGTTGGTCATCGGGTTGTTCGTGGCGCTGTCGGTCGCCTCCGTCGTCCGCAGCAGCGGCGCCGGCGGGCTGCTCAGTGCGAGTCCGTTCACCGGGATCGGCGCCGGCATCGGGGGTGTCACGGCCGGCGCGGCCATCGCGGCCTACTCCTTCCTCGGATTCGACGCCGTCACCACCTTCACCGAGGAAGCCATCGAACCGCGCAAGAACATGCCCCGAGCCATCCTGCTGATCGCACTGATCGGCGGCGCCATCTTCCTGGTCATCGCGTACACCACCCAATTGGTGCACCCTGGTGGGGAATTCGCTGATTCCTCGTCGGCGGCCCTGGAAATCGCCAAGCAGATCGGCGGCAATTTGTTCGGGGCAGTGTTTCTCGCCGGTCTGATCCTCGCCCAGTTCGCGTCCGGCATCGCCGCACAGGCCTCCGCATCGCGACTGCTGTTCGCCATGGGCCGCGACGGCACCCTGCCCCGGTCGGTGTTCGGCACACTGAGCGCCAAATTCCGTACTCCGGCGGCCAACCTGGTGATGGTCGGCGCGGTGGGCCTGCTGGCGATGTTCCTCGACGTGGCGACCTCGACGTCATTCATCAACTTCGGGGCGTTCGTTGCGTTCACCCTCGTGAATGTGTCGGTCATCGTCTACTACTTCCGCCACCGGGCCTCCGGCGAGTCGCGCAGCCCGCTGCTCTACGTCGTGGCGCCGGCGATCGGTGCGATCATCACGTCGTATCTGCTGCTGCAGCTCGACTCCCGGGCGATCGTCCTTGGGCTCTGTTGGCTCGGCCTCGGCATCGTCGTGCTGGGCGTGACGAGTCGGGGTTTCAGGACGCTGCCACCTGAGATCGCCGTCGACGAAGCCGAGGCGACGACCGTCGAAACCACAGCCCAGTGAGGGGTGGCCTGTGACGGGTGGGGCGGATTACGAGAACGGCGGGCGGCTACGGTAAGCTTTCGACTCGCTGCCGGTGCAAGCCGGAAGCACGCGGGCTGTGGCGCAGCTTGGTAGCGCACTTGACTGGGGGTCAAGTGGTCGCAGGTTCAAATCCTGTCAGCCCGACAAAGAAAAGAAACTCGCCGGCGTAAGCCGAGCGAGTTTTTTCTTTGTCGAGGAATTGGGGCGGGTCCTGTCAGCTCGACGATGAAAACCCCTTCTGAACTCGGCCGGAAGGGGCAGGAGGCGATTCCCCGGTCTGCGCCATGTCGCGTAGCACCTCCGCGACGAGCTCCTTGATGCCGTCCAGCGCCTCATGCGGCGTCGGTGCCAGGAACGACAGCGACGGGAACTCCGCGGCGAGCCCGACGAACTCGCGGTCCTCTTCCGACCAGTCGGCCCGGTACCGGTAGTGCTGCGGCCGACGTCCCTCGGGGCCGTGCACGTCCGGGCAGTCTGCGAGGCAGCAGCCGCACACTGGTGTGTCGTCGCCGCCGACGAGGAGGTCGGTGACGCTGGTGCACTCGCAGTCCGGGCATCGGCACGGCCGCATCGGCTCGCCCTCGTCGAGCACCTTCATGGCGTCGAGGGTATGGCCAGCCACCGACACATCGCTGGTGCTCGACTGCGGCGATCCAGAATTGCGGGCTCATGACCGAGGGGCGGGCTCGGATTGGCGTCGCCGTCTGGTGTACTTCTGCGGTAGCGGTCGGGGGACCGCGGTGGAGGGGGAACCGTGGCGAAACGATCACCGATTCTTCAGGCATGGAACGATGCGCTGCGACCCGCGTGCAAGAGCCGCGGCATGCGGTTTGTCAGCGCGACGGGGTTCGTCCTCGACGACGTCTACGTGACCGAACTCTTCTACCCGCAGGTGTTCCACCCGGACCGGGACCCGGACCGGCTGCGGATCACCTGGACGGTGGAGATCAAGCCGCTTGCCGTCGACGAGATCCTTTGGGCCGCTTTCATGCCCGACGAGGTGATTGGGCGGCAGATGCGGATGAACCGCCGCGTCAACGGCGCCTTCAAGGTGCAGCCGTTGCGGATCGGCACCGGCCACCGGGACATTCCGGCGACCGGCGAGCCGGACTGGGATCCGGTGCTCGACGAGTTCGACCGCGTACGTGGTGAGTTCATCACCGCGCACCCCACTGCCGCCGACTACGCGGCCGTCGTGGAGCGGTCCCCCGACGGGATCGCCCCCAACCGGGCCTTGACCCGCACCGTCACCGCGCTGATCGCCGCCGGGCGCAACGCTGACGCCGCGGGGTTGGCGGATGAGGCGATCGCCCGCGGTGAGCGGGGCGGGATGTCCTCGACGGTCGACGTGCTCAAGTACCTGGCCGCCTACGCGAAAGGCCCTGCGGCGTATGCCGCGTTCACTGAGAGCCTCACCCCGACCCACGACTACCAGGTGCTGTGCGAGACCGACCGCACCATCTCCAGCGATCTGATCCGTGAGCACCACCGGGGCATCATCGGCCACCACCTGCGCAGCATGGACGGCGCCGACCCGTGGGCCATCGTGCTCAGCGCCCGCCCACCGCGCGGCGTACCGGCCGACTTCTCGACGTCGCTGTACCTGCAGGCCGCCGGCACCGCCGAGGCCATGGAGATCGAGTTCTGCCGGCCTGGCGGAGCCGACATCGGTGCCGTGTCGGTGCGGTCGGTAGTCGGCCACCCGCACAGCGGCCCCGTCGAGCTCGACGTCGACGTCGTGTTGCCACGCAGCGTTCAGACGATCAGCCGCCACGAGGTGTTCACCGCGGACGAGGCCGCGGACATGTTCGAGCGGTTCTACCGGACCGACACGATCGGGGACGGTTACACGCTCCGCCCGGTGGAGGGCTACACGGCCGAGGGAGGGTACATCGACATGCGAGGAGCCACCTGATGGACGAACTTCTGTCCCACAAGCTCTTTGGTGACTGGACCGACGGCCACCGGCACCGTGCTGTGTTGGTCGACACCGATTTCGCACCCGACAGCGAGGCGTGGGTGGAGGAGCTGCTCACGGGCGCTCTCGCCGCGATGGCGAACGCCGGCGTTGAGGTGACCCGCACGCCGCTGCGTAACGCCGACGGCAGGATCTACCTCACTCTCGACGGGCAGGAGATCATGGCGCTCGACGTCGACAACGGTTCGCTCCACGACGGAGTGCACGGCATCCTCGGCCGGTTCGACGCGATCGCCGCCGTCCGTGGTCGTCGCGAGCGCTGGAACGTCTGCGGAGACCCGGTCGGGGTCGGATACTTCGTCACTCCCGAGGAACTCGTGACCCCGGCGGGAGTCGACGTGCGTGAACTCGACATCGGCGAGCCCTGGTACCGAGCCCGTCCCGACTGACGTGCCGATAGCCGTAGGCACTGTCTTTTCCAGATTCATCAGGGGCGCTACATGACTCGCTGTTCGACGTTCGGTCGTGCGGCCTGAGTCCCATCTGGGTCAGACGTTCATCTACGACATCTCGGCCGAGGAGTCGAGTTGCACGTGTCAGTAGCTCAGCGGCCTGTTCGGGGTCCACGGTCAGGCCACCGTCGCCGGTGAGAAGCATCAGCGCGGCGACGAGTGCCGCCTGTCCGTGGTCGGCCTCGGCAGCCTTGAGATACCACTGCAGGGACATCTCGGCGTCGCGCGTCAGCCCGTTCGTGCCAGCGCCGTAGAAGGCACCGAGGTTGTACTGCGCGCGGGTACTGCCCAGATCGGCGGCCCAGAAGAACCATCCCAACCCGGCGCCTTCGTCGCGAGGTAGGCCGATGCCGGCCTGGCGCATCAGACCCAGCTCGAATGCAGCATCAGCGTTGCCGAGGTTCGCCGCGGCATGGAACTTGTGCACCGCCGCAACCGGGTCTGCGGGGACGCCGAAGCCGGCGTTCAGCAGGTAACCGATGAACACGAGGATGTCGGCTCGCTCGGGTACGGAGTTACCTAACATCTCCGCGCGCTGCCAGACCTCATCGGCGAGATCGGTGCGCCTGGCGAAGTACGCAGTCTGTGCGAGCTGCAGCGAAGCTTCGGGGTGTCCGAGCAGTTCGGCCAAGCGATACAGCTCGATCGCGCGGTTGTCATTCTTGGGGAGGAGAGGCGCGCGCCACGTCCCGCCGTTCCGGTACAGCGCAGCCAGCTCCATGTAGGACTCTGCCAGGCCCGCGTCGCCCGCACGCTCGAAGCCCAACACCATCACATCCGCGGCGTCGGGCGGCAACAACCCGGCGCGGTGTTCGTTGCGCACGAAGGCCGCCGACAACTCCCGGGCGTCCTCGAACAAACCCTGCGAGTCCGAACCCGGATCGGACAGCGTCTGCATCAACTTCGTGTACGCGACCGACACCACCGCGTCACGATAGCGGTTCCTGCGGCACGCTGGGCTACTGGTATTCGTCGTCGCCAACAGCCGGACGGGCTTTACTGGAACTTCTGGTGGAACTGAGGGTTTCGAGCGAAAGCGCGACCGCGATTTTGTGGCGGCCGCGTGCTCAGGTCCACCCTCGTCGTGAACCGAGTGATGCCCGTAGCGCGCAGCCCGCGCGGCAGGTACGAGACGGGAGTTGGGATCGGTAGCGATGCACCGCGTGGTCCGCTTGTCCGGTAAGGAAGTCGACGAGGAGGACGGACATCGTGTGGTGGATTATTCCGCTGGTGGTGATCGTGTTCGACGTAGCGATCTTGGCGATCTTCGTCATCGCCAAACGGAGGCATCGCGGGGATGGCTCGCGCCGCCGAAGCGGGCTGGGGTCTGTCGCCGGTGCCGGCGGTGCCGCAGCGTTCTGGGCGGCCGGCGCGGACTCCGGTTTCAGCGACGGAGGGCATGGGGGGCACGGGGGATGCGGTGGTGGAAGTAGTTGTGGTGGCGGCGGAGGTTGCGGGGGCGGCGGTTGCTGATGATCACGCTGCGAAAGGGTGGCGCCCGACGTGCCGCCGGGCAGGTGATCGCCGATCTGGAATTGCCGGAGGCCGTGTTCAGGACCTGCCCGTGGCAGCCGCGTGAGCGCATCGAAACCGGTCTGCGTCAGTGGTTTCGATGCTGCGCCGTAGCGCTGCGCGACGGTCAGGTCATTGGGATGCCCTCACGCGCGGTCGATGAAGCCTGGCACGGCCTGATCCTGTGCACCGCGCGCTATGCGGCATTCTGTGACGCCGCCTATGGGCAATTTCTGCACCACCACCCCGACGGCGGTGCGCCGCCCGGAGCTACGGCGACCGGCGAGTGCATGGATGGACAGCTGCGCCGCACCGTCATCGCTTGGTCCATGATCGCCGGGCCGGGTGAGCGGTGCGTCCTGTGGGATCTGGACTCTCGTCTCGGGCTTGATGAGCCGTGGGGTGTGAGTCCGCGACGGGTCGCGGAAATCGAAGCGGCACTGAGCAGTCGGCGCGGCGCCGAGTCGGGATGACGACCCCGAACTACCCCGACGCCGCCCGACGCACCTCGGCCTCGCCAGAGACCGATTCCAAGCTGTCACCGACATAGACCGTCACCACGGCCGTGGCCTGGAACAGCCCGTAGAAGTCGTCGGTCCGGGCGAATGTGTGTGCGCGGGAGAACAAGGGCTGCACGTCGAACACCTTCACCCGAAGCTTCTCGCGGGTGAGTCTGCCCAACTCCCGGCCGGATTCGGGATCGGTGATCACCTGATCCGACTCGGACTGCACGGCGAAGATCATGCCGGGCGTCACACCCGCCTCGGCCCCACGGTTGATCACCAACGTGTAGTCGTCCTCGATGAGGGCGACCTGACCGGAGAGGGTGTGCTCGGTCATGAGACGGCCAGGGAAGTGTTTTCCCGCAGGGTCTTTGCCGCCGAGCCGGCCCGGATGCGCGGCCGCGAGTCATGGTCGTCCACAGCCAGCAACGCGTCGACGTGGCTCGCTGTGTCCTGTTCCGTGCCGAGCGTGAGCTCGACGGCGGTCTTGGCCTGGAAGAGGGCGATCATTGCATGTTGTTGACGCTCGGCACCGAAGGCGTTGAGCGCGAGTGTCAGCTTCTTGTCGACGTATTCGATCGAACGCTGTAGGTCTGAGACCGGTGCGGCAACGGCGGGGACCGCCGCACTCGGCGCGGACTGAGTGCCGAGTCCGCTGTACCAGCGGTGTCCGAGCACGCCGAGGGTGACCGAGCACAACGGAACCACGACGACGATGCACACCAGGGCGACAGCGCCGTCCAGCGCGATCGCGCCGACGATGCCGAGAAGCGTGAAAATGCCCATCAGGGTCAGCACGCGAACGGCTGGAGGCACCGCATCGATCGCCAGTGCCAGCTGTCGAACGGTGCGGGCGACATACCGGGCAACGCCGGCAATGAACCCCATGATGGCGGTGACGGCGTTGCGCGCGATCCGGCCCACCTCATCGGCTTGCTCACGCGTGACGGGGGATTTGGGCATCGTCCAGACGCGCTGCTGCGGAGTCGGCGCACTGGCGACCGTTTCGGGTTCAGTGCGCACCTCGCCGGCCTCCGGGGTGGATGTCGGGGGCACCGGGACAGCGTTGGTCACATTCGCATCATCAACCACATCTGCATCATCGCGCCGTTTGCTCTCGATGCTGGTTCCGGCGCGCCGACGATCCGCAATTTCACCGTCGGCAAAGGTGAACCTGGTGGGGACGGCGAGTAACAAGTTCCGCTGGTGCGGGGCGAATCACTTTTCAGCCGGGCCGGCGCGGGATATGAATCAAGGGTGAGCAACCATCATGTGAACCTGACTCCGCAGGAAGATTCGTTGATCGCCGAGAGTCATCCAGACGCTCTGGCCCGCATGGATGAGAAGGCGCTGAAGGATCTGCAGAGTCGGCTGAGGCAAGCGCGTGAGAAGAACTTCAGCTTGTTGCGCCGCCAGGGGGCGGCCCGCGTCGAGGCCGAAGGTGCCCGTGGCGCTGCACAGCCGGCCAACGAGAAGCGCGGTGAAAAGGTCGATGTCTTCGACGAGGCGCTGGCCCGGGTCGGTCAGCGGTTGGAGGACGTCAGCGACACCGAATAGGAGTCGACCGACTTTCCTGCGAAAGTCCTGTTGGTAGTGCTTTGACGGGTCGAGCCTGCGGTAGCGTCGTTAGCGGTTCTAGGTAATCCGGCGATGTCCGATGGCAAGTAGGGAGCGGCGAGTGGATCTCGGAATCTGGGGCGACCTGACGATCCTTGCCGGCGTGATGGCCGTGACGTTCGGTGCTTGTGTGTTCGTGTACATCGGCCGGCTGGAGAAGAGAACCCCCGCGTCGTTGGGCGAGAAGGTCGGCGCCCACAAGGCGGTGCTCGCCAAGCTGCGCAAGCGTGAACCGATGTCGCGGGATGAGTTCGACTACGCGACCGAGCTGGTGAACGACGCTCGCTCGCCGCTTGCCTACGCGATGCCGGCCGTCCTGTTCACCATGGGCTTCTTCTATGTCGTCGGCTGCATGTACATGCTGCATCGCGATGGCGGCAATCCGTCATTCCGGACGTTCATCGGCGGCATCCCCATGTTGACCTCGATGAACATCGCCGCTCAGCTTCGCCGGGTCGCGGGGCTGAAGGGGAAGCTGCGGGATGTCGAGGTGACGGACGAGCCGTCTGACGAGCTCAGTTCTGCTGCGAGAGGCTGACTTCCGTCACTTCGGGGACGGAGCCGCCGCGTCGTCGTCCTCCCACAGTAGAAGCTGGCGAACCGAGGCGCGTGATCCGTACGGCTGCAGCATCTGGCTCGCCGGCCGCGGCCGGATCCGCAGTGGCCACCAGAACCACCGGCCGAGCAGTGTGGCAATGGACGGCGTCATGAACGACCGCACGATCAGCGTGTCGAACAGCAGACCGAGGGCGATCGTGGTGCCGATCTGACCGAGGACCCGAAGGTCGGCGAAGATGAACGACGCCATGGTCGCGGCGAAGACCAGACCGGCCGAGGTGACCACCGCGCCGGAGCCGGCCATCGATCGGATGATGCCGGTGTTCAACCCGGCATGTATCTCCTCCTTGAAGCGCGAGACCAGGAGGAGGTTGTAGTCCGAGCCGACCGCCAACAGCAGGATCACGGCCAGCGCCAGCACGATCCAGAACAGGTCGATGCCGAACAGGTCCTGCCAGATCAGTACCGAGAGCCCGAACGAGGCGCCCAGCGACAGTGCCACGGTCCCCACGATGACGAGTGCGGCGACGATGCTGCGGGTGATGAACATCATTACCAGCAGGATCAGGCTGAGCGCGGCGATGGCGGCGATCATGAGGTCGTATTTGGCGCCGTCCTGAATGTCCTTGTAGGTCGCCGCGGTGCCGGCGAGGTAGATCTTTGATCCGGCCAGGGGCGTGCCTTTGACGGCTCCCTGGGCGGCGTGCCGGATGGCATCGATGTGCGAAATGCCCTCCGGTGTAGCGGGATCGCCGTCGTGAGTGATGATCATGCGGGCGGCCTTGCCGTCCGGAGACATGAACAGCTTCATACCGCGCTGGAATTCGGGGTTGGTGAATGCCTCCGGCGGTAGGTAGAACGAGTCATCGGTTTTCGAGGCGTCGTAGGCCTGGCCCAGCGCGGTGGCATTCTCCAGCGCGGCCTCCGTCTGCGCGTTGATGCCCGAGTTCGTGGCGAAGTTGGTCATGGTCAGGTCGCGGTTGGTCTGCTGGCTGGCGATCTGAGGCGGGATGAGAGCGAGCAATTTCGGTTGCAGCGCATCCAATTTCGAAATGCTCCCCGAGACGTTGGCCAGCTGGTCGGTCAGTTCGTCGATACCGTCGAGCGCATCGAAGACCGACCGCAACGCGGCGCACATGGGAATGTCGAAACAGTGCGGCTCCCAGTAGAAGTAGTTGCGCAACGGGCGGAACTGATCGTCGAAGTCGGCGATTTTGTCGCGCAGGCTCTGCGCCGTGGCGCCGGTCTGCTGGATGGCCTTGGCCTGCTCGTCGGTGACGGCGGCCGACTGTTGCTGCAGGGCGTACTGCTGACGCAGGATGTCGATCGAATTGTTGATCACACCAACCTGTTTGAGCAGATCAGCGGTGCGGGCCTGCTGAAAGGGCAGGTTGTTGATCTGCTGTGCGCTGCCCGCGCTGATCTGGAACGGGATCGACGTATGGTCCAGTGGGGTACCGAGCGGGCGGGTGATGGACTGCACCTGGGCGATACCGTCGGTGTGGAAGACGGCCTTGGCGACGCGTTCCAGCAGGATCATGTCGGTCGAATTGCGCAGATCGTGATCCGCTTCGATCATCAGCAGTTCGGGATTGAGCTGGGCCTGTGAGAAGTGGCGTTCGGCGGCGGCGTAGCCGACGTTGGCCGGAGCGCTGGCGGGCATGTAGGGCCGCGCGTCGTAACTCGTCTGATAACGCGGCAGGGCGAGCAGGCCGATGAGGGCCACCGCGATCGTCACCGCCAGGATGGGCCCGGGCCAGCGGACGATCGCCGTCCCGATGCGTCGCCAACCCCGGGTGCGCATCGCGCGGGCAGGCTCGAACAGACCGAAATGGCGGCCGATGACCAGCAATGCCGGCGCCAGGGTCAACGCCGCAACCACTGCGACCAGCACGCCGGTGCCGGCGGGAATACCGAGGCTCTGGAAGTACGGGAGGCGAGTGAACGTCAGGCACAGCACCGCCCCGGCGATCGTCAGACCCGAACCCAGGATGATGTGTGCGGTTCCGTGGTACATCGTGTTGAACGCGGTGACGCGGTCCTGCCCGGCATGACGCGCTTCGTGGAACCGGCCGAGGATGAAGATCGCGTAGTCGGTGCCGGCGGCGATGACCAGCAGCGTCAGCAGATTGGTCGAATACGTTGACAGCTCGATGATCCCGGCGTTGGCGAGCACCGCGACGACACCACGGGATGCGGTCAGCTCGATCATCACCGTGAAGATCACAAAGAACACCGTGGTGAGCCGGCGGTAGAGCGAGAACAACATCACCGCGATGACCCCGATGGTGATCAGCGTGGTTTTCAGGGTTCCGTGGCGGCCCACCTCGAACTGGTCGGTGACCAGGGGAGCGGCGCCGGTGACATAGGCCTTGACGCCCGGTGGCGGCGTCGTCTGGTTGACGATGTTGCGCACCGAGTCGACGGACTCATTTGCAAGTGACTCACCCTGGTTGCCGGCGAGGTATACCTGCACCAGTGCGGCCTTGCCGTCAGTGCTCTGCGAGCCCGCCGCCGTCAGCGGATCTCCCCAGAAATCCTGGATGTGCTGGACGTGCTTGGTGTCCTCGCGGAGCTTCTGGACCAAGCCGTCGTAGTAGTGGTGTGCATCGGCACCGAGCGGTTGATCGCCCTCCAGGACGATCATCGCCGAACTGTCGGAATCGAATTCGTCGAACACCTTGCCGATCCGCTTGGCGGCTTGCAGCGATGGCGCGTCCTGGGGACTCAGCGACACGTTGTGCGACTCGGCGACGGTCTCGAGCTGTGGCACGAAGACGTTCGTCACCACCGCCAGGCCCAGCCAGAACAGTGCGATGACCACTGAGAACCGCCGGATGAGGTCCGGAACCCGGTGGGTGCTCATCCGGACTTGTCCAGGCACGAGGTGTAGGCGTTCAAGGTGTTCACTGTTCTCTCGTCCTTGATCACGTCGTCGATCTTGATCCGGCACCCGATCGAACTGCTGTCGCCTTGGGCTTGGACATTGACGAACACCGCGGGTTGGGTGGTGGTCGTGTCATAGGCCCACGGCAGGGTGACCGCGTCGGCGCGCTGAGGTTGGGCGTTGACGTCCAGGTAGGTGATGGTGGCTACCGTGCCTGGCGGACCGAAGACTTCGATGACCACATGTTTGGGGTTGAACGGGACGATGTCGTTCACCGAACCGCTGGGGGTGGAGGTGACGTCGTGCGACGCGAAGATGCCGTGCAGCCGATTCACCACGAATCCAGCCACCAGCAGCACGACTATCGCCACCAGCACCATCCAGCGTTGGCCGAGTCGACGAATGAACGAAACCCGTTGCATCCGTGACCCTTTCGCAGCGTCGACCAGGCGCGGACGGTAAGGGACAGCTCCTCTAGGACGGCTAATCAACTAGGTTGACGTTATGGCACGCAGCCGGACACCACAACCTTGCGGCGGCGGATTTTTCCTGTGTGAAAGCTGGGAATTCGGATGGCGGGCGAGCCGCGGGAGTTACGTCAGGTACGTTTCGTGCCCGGTGGGGAATCCACCGCCGTTGGTGGCGATGTGAACGTGGTCGAAGTGGTTGGCGGTGACGCCGCCGCGGTCCGACATCATTCTGGGAGCCCTGCCGCGGGAGTAGATCTGTTGCCGGAAGATCACGTGGTTCACACCGAACCGATCGGCGTTGTCGAGGACGTATCCGACGATCTTGTCTCCGAGCGCTTTACCTTCCGGGGTGGCGTAGTTCGGGATCATCACGTCGATCGCCTGCCCGTTCGGGTGCCACTTCATCGAATCGGCCCGGACCCCGCCAATGTCCAGAATCTGGGGGAACCTCGCGCTGACCGCGCGGGCGGCCAGGATGGTCTCGACCTGCAGGCCCTTTTCGGAGGCCCGGCCGGCGGGTAGCGGGAACCTCATGTTCCGGCGAACGGCCCGCTCGGCCGGTACTGCCGGGGCGGCACGGGTGACGACGGGCTGGACGGCCGCTGCCGGCACGACCTCGGTGTCGCCCTGGGTGGCCGGCGCGGTGTCTGCGCCGACGACGATGAGTGCGGCGGCAGGCACGACGACCGCAGCCATGGCTGCAGACCGGCGACGCCGATCCTTTTTCAACTGGTGTCTACCCACGAGGACCGGACCCTACCGGCGGGGTCGATGATCACCGGAATCGCGAAGTTCTCTGGTGCTGTCGATGGCAACCAGTTCGGCGGTCAGTCGTCAACCATTGCTTGACGAGCCCGGGAGTCGGGAGAGCCGGACGCAAAAGATGGGCCAACTCTGGTGAATTAGCAGGTCAAGCATCATTGCACAGCCGTCCGCCCGGTCAAATGTCAGGGCGTCGGTTCGATGTTCGCGGTGGCGGTGGCCCATCTCGATGGGAGTGACCTGTGCCCAGGTCGGCAAAATTTATGGCATTTACCACACCTGTCGGTCAACAGTGCCTCCGGAGCAGCTGACGACGGCGTAATTTGAGCGAATCTGGCCCGTCGAAAACGGGGAGGCGACCCATGACAGATGTCGACTGTTGCGTAGTGGGTGCGGGGTTCGCGGGCTTGACCGCGGCCCTGCGGCTGAAGCAGTCGGGCCGCTCCGTGGCGCTGCTTGAGGCACGTGACCGGGTCGGTGGCCGCACCTTCACCGAGGTGCTGCCGGACGGCACCTGGATCGACCGAGGAGGGGCCTGGATCGGACCGGGACAGGACCGCATCAAAGCCCTGATGGACGAGTTCGGCGTCGAGGAATACAAGGAGTACGTCGACGGCAACGCGATGATGGTCATGGACGGCAAGCAACACCGCTATTCCGGCACGATTCCGTGGGCGATGAGTCCGTGGGCGATCGCCAACCTCGGCGCCGGACTGCTCGAAGTGGAGCTGATGTGCAAGACGATTCCCTTCGATGCCCCGTGGGAGGCGAAGAAGGCGGTCGAGTGGGACCGGATCAGCCTGGGCGAGTGGATCAACCGTCATATGCGCTCCAAGCAGGCGCGCGAGATGCTCGACATGGCGCTGGCCGGTGTCTACACCTCGGCGGGATCCGAGGTGTCGTTGTTGTGGGCGCTGCACCAGATGGGGTCGGGCGGCGGGCCTGGATTTGTCATCTCCAATCGGGGCGGGGCCCAGGATGCACGGGTGCGTGGTGGCATGGGGGCCGTCTACGGGCCGATGGCCACCGAACTGGGTGAGGCGCTGCATCTTTCGCAACCGGTTCACCTCATCGCCCAGGAGGACGACGGCGTAACGGTCCATGCCGACGGCATGACAGTGCGGGCCCGGCAGGCGATCGTCGCTGTCCCGTTGGCCGTGGCGAGTCAGATCACCTATGAGCCAATGCTTCCCGTCGACCGGATGTTTCTCCATCAACGGATGCCCAGCGGTGCGGTCTTCAAGATCTCGGTCGTCTACGACACGGCGTTCTGGCGGGCCGACGGGCTGTGCGGGCAGTCGGCGGCACCCGGCAGTCCAGCGACACTGACCATCGACGCGTGCACCGACACCGGCACCCCGGGGATCATGTGCGTCATCACCGAAGGCCCTGCCGCCCGGCGGCTCGGTCTGCTCGATGCTGCGGAACGCAAATCCGTGGTCATCGGCGAGTTGATCGACCGCTTCGGTCCGAAGGCCGCCTCTCCGATCAGTTACCACGAGCAGAACTGGACAGTGGAGCGTTACTCGGGCGGCGGGATGATCAGCCACGCACCGCCGGGTGTACTGACCGAATTCGGCCATGCCCTCCGGGAGCCGTGCGGGCGCATTCACTGGGCCGGCACGGAGAGTTCGGCCGTCATGTGTGGGTGGATCGACGGCGCGGTTCGCTCGGGCGAGCGCGCGGCCGCGGAGGTGTTGGCCGCCGAGAGCGTGGCGGCCGCGTAATAAGCCCGCGTAGCGCGTTGACGGGGGTTACCGTGCAATTCGGACCAGCCTGCGGCGAGGTGATGTCGAGTGCACAGCGGTGAGTCGGAGAGTCGGCAGACGCTCACACTCGACGAGTCCGTGCTTGCCGACGCCGAGGAACAAGATCGGCCGATCGTCGATTTCCTGCGGGCCACACCCGGCCGGATAGCGGTGCTGGCCGTCGTACTGGTGGCGGCAAGTCTGGTTGTGGGCGTGGCGGCGTCGGCGATGGAGTCGAGCCGGCAACGCCAACTGGAGTCTCTGCGGTCGCACACCGAGCCGCTGGCCGACGCGGCGCAACGGATCTACAGTGCGCTGTCATCGGCCAACACCACCGCGGCCACCGCGTTCCTGGCCGGTGGCGTCGAACCGCGCGAGATCCGTGAGCGTTACGACGCGTCCGTAGGGGAGGCGTCGGCCGGTCTGGTCACCGCATCGAATGGGGTGTCGCCCAACGACATCCGATCGCTGACGCTGCTCACCGACCTGTCCAACCAACTGGCGGTGTACACCGGCATGATGGCGACTGCCCGGGCGACGAACCGCGGGGGCCGCCCGATCGGCGTGGGGTACCTCAGCGAATCGTCCACGCTGCTTCAGGAGTCCATCCTGCCCGATGCCGAGCAGCTGTACCGGACGCAGGCCGAGGCTGTCACGGCGTCGGGACGGTCGGCTGCCACACCCTGGGTGTTGATCGCGGCAGCTGCGCTCGTGGTGGGGTTGTTGGTGGTGGCGCAGGTGTTCCTCGCCAGGCGCAGTCATCGGCGCCTCAATCCGGGTCTGGTGGTGGCATCGGTGTTGATGATGGTGCTCGCGGTGTGGTTGGCAGTGGCCGGGCTGGTGGTGACGAAGGCGGTCGACAGCGCCCGCACCGAAGGCGGCGAGCCATTGGAATCAGCGGTGGCTGCTCGGATTCTGGTCCAGCAGGCCCGCGCCGATGAGATCCTCGGGCTGCTCAAACGCGGGTCCGACCCACTCTCCGAAGTCCGATTCGAACAGCGCACCACCGATGTCAGCCGGCTACTCGACAAGCACCCCGTGGACGGGGCACAAGAAGCACTACGGCGCTGGAAGGCATCGCACGCCGAGGCCCGAAGACTGTTGAGCCGAGGCGATTACACCGGAGCGGTGGTGATCGCGAGGGACGGCGGGCCGCAGCACTCCACGGCCCAGTTCGGCAGGCTCGACACGGCTTTGGGAACCGACATCGGCCGCCTGCGCGATCGGCAGCTCGACGGGATCACCCGCGCCTACGCGGCGCTGAGTGCGCTTCCCGCCGGTGCCGCAGCCATCAGTGTGCTGGCCGCACTTGCGGTTGCCGCCGGTGTCGCGCCGAGACTGAGCGAGTACCACTGATGCGCGCCGTCGCCGGAATTGTCCTGCTCGCCGCGACCGTGGTGGCCGGATGCGCCACGGCGCAGCCACTTGTCCAGGTGTCCGCCTCGCTCACCACGGTACCGCTGCCCAGCGGCGCCGCCGTTGCGTCACGGGTGTCAGGCGTGCCGGTCGAGAGTTGCGATGCTACAGCGAGTTTGCGTCCGTCGACGGTGTCCGGCCCCGCCGTTCAGGCGATCCGGCAGCGGGGCCGACTGGTGGTCGGCATCGACCAGAGCACCAACCTGATGAGTTTTCGCGATCCGGTTTCGGGTGAGCTGCAGGGCTTCGACGTCGACATCGCACGTGAGGTGGCCCGCGATCTGCTCGGTGATCCAGGCAAGGTGGAGTTCCGCCTGCTGACCTCACCCGAGCGCATCAGTGCGGTGCAAGACGGGGCCGTCGACATCGTCGTGAAGGCGATGACGATCACGTGTGCTCGCGCGGAGCAGATCGCCTTCTCGACGGTGTATCTCGATGCGCAGCAGCGGTTGCTGGTGCCGAAGGATTCGCCGGTCGAGGGGCCGGGAGATCTGGCCGGGAAACGCGTTTGTTCACAGGTGGACACCACCTCGCTGGCCACGGTCGCCCGGGTGGCGCCCGAAGCGACCCTGCTCGCGGTTCAGAATTGGGACGACTGCTTGGTGGCGCTGCAGCAGGGGCAGACCGACGCGGTCAGTACCGACGACTCGATACTGGCCGGCATGGCGGTCCAGGATCCCAACCTGCACCTGGTCGGCCCAAGCCTCGAGGGCGAGCCCTACGGCATCGGGATGAACAAGTCCCGCGATGATCTGGTCCGCGCGGTCAACGGGACCCTGGAACGGATAAGGCGGGACGGGACCTGGCTGTCGCTGTATCGCAGGTGGCTCAACGTTCTGGGCGCTGCGCCGCGTCCGCCGGAGCCGAGGTACCGGGACTGACATGGCAGGGGAAGAGGGCACACGAGCCGTCCTGGTGACCGAATCGACACCGGTCAAGGCCGAGGGGACGACAACCCGTCCGCGGCTGCGTACCGGCCGGCGGCGGGTCGGCGACGGCCTGGTCGAGGTCCCGATTCGGGAGGATATCGAACCCGCCAGTGCCATCCTCACCAATCCGGTTGTTGCCGAGGCGAAACGGGAGTGCCCGGACTGTGGGCGTCCGGTGGGACGGGGGAGTGCCGGACACCCCGGCCCCTGCGACGGGGTGTGTCCGGATTGCGGCGCGGTGTTCTCGTTCTCACCGCAGCTGGAGGCCGGGGAGTTGGTGGCAGGTCAGTACGACGTCCAGGGCTGCATCGCGCACGGCGGTGTCGGCTGGATCTATCTGGCGATCGACCGCAATGTCAGCGACCGGTGGGTGGTGCTGAAGGGATTGCTCCAACCCAGCGGGCAGCAGGCGCAGGAGATCGCTGTCGCCGAACGGCAATTCCTCGCGATGGTCAATCACCCCGGCATCGTCAAGATCTACAACTTCGTCGAGCACCCGGGATTCGATGGTCGTCCCGTCGGTTACATCGTGATGGAGTACATCGGCGGAACGACTTTGGAAGCCATCCTTGCGAAGAAGCAGCCCGCGTCGGGCGGAGAAGCCAGACAGATGATGCCGGTGGAGGAGGCGCTCGCCTATCTGCTCGACGTCATGCCGTCACTGGCGTACCTGCACTCCCTCGGCCTGGTCTACAACGACCTCAAGCCGGACAACATCATGCTCACCGAGGACAATGTCGAGCTGATCGACATGGGTGCCGTGTCGGGCATCGAGGAATTCGGATACATATACGGCACCAAAGGATTCCAGGCACCTGAGATCGTCCGGACCGGACCCACTGTCGCCACCGACGTCTACACGGTCGGCCGAACGCTGGCCAAGCTGACCGTCGACCTGTCCAACGACCGCTACGCCGAGACATTGCCCAGCCGTGACGAGGTGCCGCTGTTCGAAAGGTACGAGTCGTTCTACCGACTACTCGTCCGTGCCACCAACCCCCGTCCAATGCAAAGGTTCTCGTCAGTGGACGAGATGGCCGACCAGTGCCGGGGAGTGCTGCACGAAATCCTCGCCGAGCAGACAGGGGCGCCGTGTCCCCGGACGTCGACGCTGTTCAGCCCGCCACGTTCCACCTTCGGCGCCGATCTGGCGTTGCAGGGCACCGACGTGTTCGTCGACGGCCGGCAGCGCACCGCTGCGCTGGACGCTCGTGCCGTCGCAGCCGCCCTGCCGGAACCCATGCCGGTCGAGGAGCCCGACGAGGACTGGCGAGTCGAATGGGACGACGGGATCGACGGCCTGCAGACCGGTGATCTGGAGGCAGCCCTGGCATGTTTCGAGCGGGTCGTCGCACTGCTTCCCGGCGAAGCAGCACCCAAGTTGGCAGCCGCCGCGACGGCCGAACTGCTGCTCGACACAGACGACGTACGGGATGCGAAACGCTTGTGGCAGTTGGCCGAACGGGCCTACCGAACCTTGTGGCGTACCGACCATGCGATGGTGAGTGCGGCGTTCGGCCTGGCCCGGGTGCTCGCCGGCCACGGTGACCGCGCCGGCGCAATCGAAGTGCTCGACCAGGTGCCGGTGACCTCACGGCATTACGGTGAAGCCCAACTGACGTCGGTGATCCTGCGGCTCGACGGGCGCCCAGGCGCGGAGATCACCGAGGCGGACCTGCGCGATGCTGCGCGGCGGGTGGGCGGACTGCCCGAGACCGAGGCACGCGTGCTGCAGATCCGCGCGTTCGTCCTCGGTATCGCCCTCGACTGGCTCCGCTCCGGCGGTGTGAAAGCCTCCGACGAACCGCTTCTCGACCACCCCTTCGACAACCACGGTCTACGCGTCGGTGTCGAGGAGGTGCTGAGAGAACTCGCACGGCACTCACCGCGGCGCCGTCACCGCTACCGCCTTGTGGACGTGGCGAATTCGATCCGGCCGCCGAGCTGGATGTGAGAGCACGGCACTGTTGGCGGCGCGCGTCCCCTGAATCCCGAACCGGATCTGCCACAGTGACGGGCATGAAGACGCTGATGATCGCCGTGGTGGCAGTTGCTGTCGCCCTCGTCTCGGCTCCGGTAGCAGTCGCCGATGATCAGAGCTTTCTCGCCGAGGTCTCCGCCGTCGGGCTGCCGGTCTCCGATGCCAACCGTGACGTCCTGCTCCAGCTCGGACAGCAGGCATGTCTGACGGCACACGAAGATCCGTCGACGCGTCCCGATGATCTGGCGATGCAGATCGCCGAGGCGCGGTCGGCCTATCCGTTCGACAAGGCCCGGCTCGTGGTATCCGCGGCACTGCACAACTTCTGCCCGGATGTCGCGGTGCCGCCGGGCGCCTGAGTCAGTCGTCCGACCGCGTGACCCCGTGCACCACGGCAACGCAGAGGTCGGCACATTCGGCCGCGAGTTTCTCCGGCGTTTCGGTGGGATTCTCCAGCCAGGCTTCGATGATCTGGTTCACGCCGCCGACCATGAACTGTGCCCCGCGGCGTAGCGCGGCCGGATCCGGAGCGGCCGTGGTCAGTACATCCGGGGCGAGTTGGACGATCAGGCCGGTGATCATCTCCAGGATGTGCGTGCGATGCTCGGTCAGCCCGGCGACGCTGCTGACATCGCCGGTGGCGATGCGGTGGATGTGCGGATCGGCCGCGATGATGTTCAGGAACGCGGTGAGGGCCGAGCGCAGTTTGTCGGTCAGTGTGCCCGGATCGCCGACACCGGCGTTCACCAGCGCAGTCAGCAGCTGATCCCGCACATCGTCGGAAATGGCGTACAGCAACGCGTCTCGGGTTTCGAACTGCTCGTAGAAGTAGCGTGATGTCAGCCCGGCAGCACTGCAGACCGCCCGTACGGTCACCTCGGTGATCCCCGATTCGCCCCAGATCTGCCGTCCGGCGGCGAGCAGCTTGCCCCGTCGTTCCGTGCGGCGGTCGGCCGCACTGACGCCGCCGTAGCCGCGCACCACCTGTACGCGCTTCATTGACATCACCCTACCTGGGGCCTAGATTCTGACTACGTACGTAGTCACTCGCGTGGGGTCTGTACCAGGAGGTCGCCGATGAACGTCCCGGCTCGTCATCCCGACCGGCCCCGTGCCGTTCCCGGCGCCATGCGATCGTTCGCGATGATGCTGGGCATCCGTAACCCCGACGCGCAGCAGTGGCGCAGGCTCGGCGAGCGGCTGACCGTCGGCGACGAGCCGATGGACCGTCTCGTCGAATGGATGTCGTCGGCGGGAATGGCGCAGATGCGTCCCCTGTTCGAAAAGGCGCTCGCCGAAGGCGTCGGCAATGTTCCGGACGCTCCGGAACCGTTGCGCGAGTTCTTCCTCCGCGTGGAGACCGTCCCGGAATGGGTGGACCCGGACAAGCTGCGCAAGGGCCGGCGCGCCCTGCTGCGCGGTGGCTCGGACGGCATGTCGATCGCGCGGGATGTCTCACTGCTCGGCGGTTACCAGTTCTCCGGATTCAACAAGACGCTGCTCCGTACGGGCGCCCTGGAAAAGGGTTCGAACAAGCGGTTCGCCGAAACGATGCAGTGGGCGATGGACGTCATCTCCGACGGAGGTCTCGAGCCGTTGGGCGTCGGTTACCGGTCGACCTTGCACGTCCGGTTGATCCACGCTTTCGTGCGGCGACACGTGGCGGCGATGCCGGACTGGCGCGCCGAAGAGTGGGGCTTACCGGTCAACCAGACCGATATGGCCGCGACGTTGGTCGGCGCACTCGTCGCGCCTCCGGTGGCTTCACTCGCGATGGGAATCGTCCCTGCACCAGGCGAACTCGACGCCATCGCCCACCTGACCCGCTACGTCGGCTGGTTGATCGGCGTCGAGGACGAATGGCTGCCCCGCAGCTTCCGGGACAGCATCCGCGTGCTCTATCACACCTCGACCGCACTGGCAGTTCCTGACGAGACCACGCAGCAGCTGTCGGTTCCGATGGCGCAGGACCCCCTGTCATGGCACTACAGCGGGGTCCGGAGCCTGCGCCGCCGCCTGGCGTGGGCCCAGCATCTGTCGATCACCAGCGCGTTCCTCGGCCCGAGCGCCATGCGCATGTTGGGCCTTCCGACTTACATGCCGCCGTGGTATCCGTTGTTGAGGCTTCCGGTCAACCTGATCCGCAGCGCCTCGGCGATGGCGTCGCCGGGCGGCATGGAACGCGCGGTCTCCAGGGGACAACGCGAGCAACAAGCCCTGCTACGCACGATCATCGGCGACGGCGCAGCCAACATCGGTGAGTCGGCAGTTCACGTGAGCAGCGCAGCCTAGCGGCTCATCGAGCCTATGAAGTAAGACTCGTGCCCGGTGGGATATCCACCGCCGTCGGTGGCGATGTGGACGTGGTCGAAGTGGTTGAGGGTCTCGTTGCCGTAGTCGGCGGTCCAATGGGGCGCGCCGATCCCCGGATAGAGGCCCTGGCGCCAGATCACGTGAAGCACACCCCAGCGCTTGGCGTTGGCCAATGCGAAACCGGCGATCTGATTGCCGAGGGCGATGCCCTCTTTGGAGTGATAGTTCGGGATCATCACGTCGATCGCGAGACCGTTGGGGTGCCACTTCAGCGCATCTTGGCGATACCCGCCGATCGTGGTGATCTCGGGGAACATCACGGCGATGGCGCGGGCCACCCAGATCGTCTTGACCTGGAGCCCACCCTCCGGGGCCGGGCCCTTCGGTAGGGAGAACTGGAAATCGCGGGCCACGACGGGCGCACTGGCCGCCACCAACTCGGCTTGCGCGGCGACCGGAGCCGGTTGCTGGCTGGTGGGCGGTGCTGCGGCCGGGACCTCTGCGCAACACTTCGGCGCGGTGTTCTGCGCGTACACCATGCCCGCAGCGAGGGTGACGGAGGCGGCAAGCGCCAGCAAGCGTCCCCGGCCGCCGGCCAACAGTCGTTTCCCCACGGCAGCAATCTACTGCTGTCAGCGCCGCGGCGGGCGTTCTTCGCGATCCGTGCGCCTATTGTTCGTTAGCTGTCAGCCCACGCCCTCGGTCGGGTAGGGGTACCGGGCGGGTCGGGAAATGTGTTGTCGACGTAGCTGCGCAGAGCCGCATCGGCGGCCGCGAGGGGCTGCATCATCCGCCGACGATGATCCGGCCTCCTACACTGCCAAGATGCTCACACGGGCGCGGATGGCGGCCGCGACGCTAGTGGTGGTGCTCGGACTGGTCTCCCTGGTTCATGTGCTCTACATCGGGTTCGGACCCCTGCCTGACCGGGCAGAACGTCAACTCGGATTCCTTGACTCAGCCCTGGGATCAGGTCGTGACACCGAAATGCAGGCCCTGTTCCCGGAGGGCGAGTACTTCACCAGAGTGCTGACCGGTCTGGCCGAGGCTCAGGTCGCCGCGCAGCTCGGCGCAGACCCGCGATCCGCCGGTTATCTGGCCCGGGCCAGGACTCGGCTCGCCGCCGTCGAAACCCCGGAATCTGTGGCGGTTTTCGGCCGTGGAATGGCCCCGGAGCACGGGATTTTCGCAGCGGGCTGGTCACTGGCGCTGGCTGTCGCCATCGCACGGGCATCGGACTCTGACTCCGACCGTGCAGCAGTGCGGGATCGGGCCGACGTCGTGCATTCGGCTTTGGCGCAGCCGGATTCGCCGTTCCCGGCCAGTTATCCAGGGCAATTCTGGCCGTGTGATTCGGTCGTGGCAGCGGGAGCCCTCGCCCAGGCGATCTCGCTACTCGATCTGCCATGGCGCCAGGATCTGGCCGACTGGCGCGAGCGGGCGTTGGCCGCGGCCGATCCGGACACGGGCCTGCTGCCGCACCAGGTCGATGCCCGCGCTCACGCGCTCACCGGACCACGGGGGTCTTCACAAGCCATCGTCCAGACCTTCTGGCCTTCGGTCGATGACGTGGTCGGAATCAAAGACGATCAGTGGCAGCGCTTTTCAGACAGGTTCGTCACGAGCAAGGCTGGTCTGGCCGGAATTCTGGAGTACCCGTCCGGCACCGGCGGCGACGCGGACGTCGACAGTGGCCCATTGATCTTCGGGGTGAGCCTGAGTGCCTCGGCGGTCGGGTTGGCGGCGGCGCGAGCCAACGGCGATCGCGACCTGGCCGGCCGGCTGACTCGGCAGGTCGAGCTGCTCGGGGCACCAGTGGGTATTCGCACCACGCGGTATCTGTTCGGAGGTCTCCCCGTGGCTGATGCGTTCATCGCGTGGGCGCGCACGGTACCCGCGAATGAGGTGGCGCTGAATGCGGGCTCGGGGCGGCCGGCGTGGTTTGCGGCGTGGGCGGTGCCCCCGGCGTTGTTGCTCGCGGCGGGCCTGATGCTGTGGCCACGAAGGCGGCGGCCGGGAAAACAAGGTAGGACTACGCATCCCTCACCGGCCCCGTGCCCGGCAGACTGAACCCATGGCAAGTCCTGATGTGGTGCCGTCGGTAGACGCCGCGAGCCACGACACCAAACCAGAACGCGACCGTGCCGTCGATGTGGCACGCCTGGGCGCCCTGCTCGTGGTGATGTTCGGGCACTGCGCACTGCTACTGGCGACCATCGACTCAAGCGGTGTGCGCGTCGGCAACATCCTCGGCGCCTTGCCCGCGCTGGCCCCGGTCACCTGGGTGCTGCAGGTGATGCCGTTGTTCTTCATGGCTGGTGGGGCCGCAGGTGCTTACAGCTGGCGCGACGGACGGCCCTGGGGTGAATGGCTGCTCGCCCGCGCCCAGCGGCTGTGCCGCCCGGTGTTCTGGTACCTGGCGATGTGGACGGTGGTCCTGCTGGTGGTGCGCGCGACCATGGGTGCCGCATCCGCATCAGCCCTCGGGCGCGAATGTGTGGCGCTGCTGTGGTTTCTGGGCGTCTATCTGGTGGCGCTTGCGTTCGTTCCAGCGCTGATGCGCTTGACTACCGGCCGGGCGCTGGCGTGGGTGGTCACCGGACTGCTCGCCGCGTCCGGGGTGGTGGATGCCATCCGGTTCGCAGTCGGTACGCCAGAGGCCGGCACCGCCAACCTGATCATCGTCTGGCTGATTCCAGTCGTGATCGGGGTGGCCTACGCGCGGCACCTGATCTGTGCGCTGCGGGCGCTGGTAATCGCGGTCGTTGCCTTCGTTGTGCAGGTAATCGTCGCTCTCACCGGCATTTACGACGTTTCCCTGGTGGTCACCGGAACCGAGCGGGTGTCCAACGTGTCACCCCCGACTCTGCTGCTGGCGCTGCACTGCATCTGGATGCCGTGCCTGTTCATTGCCGCCGCAGCCCCGATCCGGCGCTGGGCGGCCAGGCCCCGGGTCTGGCGCGTAGTGGCGACGGGCAACGGGGGAGCGATGACGCTGTACCTGTGGCACATCCCGGTGATCGCGATCGCCGCGTTCACCCTGCACGCCGTCGGTCTCGACGCTTTCAACCCGCATGCTCCGGGCTTCTGGGCCCACCTCGCCCTGCGCGCAGTGGTTTTCGCCGTTCTCATGGCGGTCGCTTTCCGGCTGCTGTCACCGCTGGAGCATCGACCGTTGCCGTGGTGGGACAGCCCTGTTCAGATTCGGGGCGCGCGGTCGGTGCTGACCGGTGTGCTGCTGTGCGTGGCCGGCGCCGCGTTGACGCTGATGGCCAAGAACGGGCTCGACGGTGCGCTGGGCTGGTCGGCGCTCGGCGGATTCGCCTTCGCATGCGTCGCTGCGCGGGCCACCGCGGGGCGGGCGGCTTCGTAACGTCGTGCAACAAAATATGTCGTGCAACGAAATTGACTCACCCTGTGGATGAATCGTGCGCTGTGGATAACCCCTCGGCGAGTCAGTGGATCGACGTAAGATAGAACACATGTTCGAGGCTGATTCCGATGTTGCTTTGATCGACAAGATCAGTGCTGCGGCGCGGGCGGAGTCGGCGGCGATCGCGGGGCGGCTGGCTGCGATTGGGGCGTTGGACAGTCTGCGGGAGCAGGAGTTGGCCGAGTCGATCTTTTGGACCACCGACCCGTTCGAGGAAGTCTCTGCTGAAGTGTCGGCGGCGTTGCGGATCAGTCGGGGCCGGGCCGGCACCCAGATTCATCACGCCCGGGTGTTACGCGACAAACTGCCGTTGGTGGCGGCCCGGTTCGCCGTCGGGGATATCGATTATCGGGTGGTGCGGATGCTCATCGCCCGCACCGGCATCGTCGACCCCGCAGTGTGGGCCGGACTGGATGAGGAACTCGCGGCCCGGGCGCATCGGTGGATGCGGTTGTCTGAG
>NZ_JBZDPU010000031.1:0-103782 GCF_058270075.1 Mycobacterium shunyiense
TTCTTCCTGCCCGAGCACTCGGGCAACAGAGTCCCATAACGACTGGACCACTACAACGGGCTCACCTCACCGGTATACGTGCAAGCTCCGCCGACGAGCTGGGTCGGTATGCCCTAGACCTGGTGCTGAAATGCGAGACTCGCTTGCTCATCATCGATGATCTGCACTTCTTGCACTGGCAGCAGCACGGCGGTATTGAAATCAACAACCACTTCAAGTACATCGCCAACGACTTTCCCGTCACGCTGCTGTCGATCGGGATCGGTTTAGGTGAGCGCGGAGTGCTTCTGGCTGACGCCTCGTTCGACGAGGTCCTCGCACAAACGCTGCGACGCACCACAATACCGGAGATGCGCATCTTCGACGTCGACACCGAAACCCAGCGGCGACAGTGGCACACATTGTTGGCCACGATCGAGGAACGCTTGGTTCTCGGCAACAAGCACCAGGGAATGCTGGCTGAAGATCTCTCCGACTATCTGTACATCCGCACGGGAGGGTATATCGGCTCGCTAATGGAACTCATTCAACGAGCCTGCGTTCGAGCGATCCGGAAGCATACCGAGACCCTGAATATGACCCTGTTTGAAGAAGTTCGAATCGACAGCGCAGCCGAAAAGGCACGCAAAGAACTCGCTGCGGCGTTCCGAACCCGCAGAAAAACCACCAAGCTGCAACTGCAATGACCCGGACCCTGCCGTTGCGAGTCGAGCCCGAGCCCGGCGAGGCACTGGATTCCTGGTTGGAAGCGCTCGCCGTCAGATTCGACGTCCCGCTCGGAGACATCTGCCGCCGACTTGGCATCCCGTACGAGCACGGTGGCCGTCCGCGCTGGCTCCTATGGCTGTCAGATGACGAGCGACGTCAGGTTGCCAATGCCACCGGGATCGATCCCGAAGGTGTCGTGCGCTGCACCCTGAGCACATACGACCTAAGAGCTGTCGAAATCAACTACGGCGAAGCGCTTTTGAATCCCAAGTTTCCTTTCACCCGCCATGCTGGTTCGCGTTACTGTCCGCTCTGTCTTGCAGAGTCGGGCGGCCGCTGGAGGTTGTGCTGGCGCTTGGGGTGGGCATTCGCCTGCCTGCGCCACCACTGTCTGCTCGTTGACGATTGCCCTCGGTGCGGTCAATCGCAGCGAATGATCCAGTCACGCTGGCTCACAGTGCCTCACCCGAACAGATGCCAACACTCGAATCTCGCTGAACCGTGTAACGCTGACCTGACCGGCGCGCCAGTGATCACCCTGAGAGACGCAGACCAGATTATTCGCACCCAGCGAATGGTCTTCGACATCATCGACACAGATCGCGCCGATTTCGGCGTGTACCGTGGCGACCCATGCCATGCGCGCGACGCTCTACGCGATATCAAGGCGCTTGCTGTCCGCGCCTTCATGTACGCGAATCGGCATGGCCTATCGGCGATTACGCCGCCAACGTTGGTAGGTGAGTACTCGCGGGATGATCCGCCGCCTGGACGGCGTACAAGGTACATGAGCAATAGAGCCAACGTAGCACCCGCCTGCGCAGTTGAAGCTGCCACTGCGATCACCGCAGCGCTTAAAATACTGCGCGCACGCAGCGTCGCCGACGCCGGCGAGCGGGCCGCGTGGATGGTTGAAAGACGACGAGGAAGGCGCTGCTACCCGGCGAATTTGAATACCTGCGCGCAGGAAAGCCCGCTGATCGCGGCGATACTGATCAAGGCAGTCGCTCCCCGTCGAGGGCCATGCACACAACTGCGCTATAAGTTGCCGTTGCCGTTCCCGGTGGCTCCCAGTGAAAGTCACGACCGGCTGCAATGTCTAAGCGAGCATGTGCCAGCGGTATTTTGGCCTGCGTGGGCAGTGCGCCTCACCCCTCCGGTTTCAGGACGTTACATGCTTCCCCTCGCACTATCGTGCGCGGTGCTGCTCGTGGGCACCACGTGCAGTGCTGGCGATGCAGCTCATCTTCTGGGCGACGCGACCAATGGCTCTTCCGCAGGAAAGCAACTCATCGCCCTGCAGCGAGTGCCGCAGTGGAACGATGTTTGCCTTGCACTGGTCAGGGTCGCGGGCTATCTCGCTACCCACCCAGCTCCGATTGACTATGCGCGTAGACGTCGGCTCGACTACCAGGATCTGCTCACTGACGAGCGGTGGGATGAAATATGTCGGGAAACAGGAGAGCTAGCCGGAACCGGTGTACGGCGACAAATCGCCCGCCTCTACCTCTATGAAAAGATCAGCGGACTACCGGCGAGAGCCGCACCGTTCATGGCTGACAGCAAGAACTCAGTAGGCTTCTGGTTACGAGTCTTCAACTTCCCGGCCGAGGCCTCCTCACAGTTTGCTTCGATACTGCTCGACGAAGGACGCCAATTCCTGTCCAGCATCGGTATTGACGAACCTCTCGTGTGGCATCCGCCACTCACCCTTTTGCGCGGCCTGACCCTGCCCGGCGTTGACCCCGAACGTTTTGACTCAGATGGGCTCCGCAGCGCCCTCAATCAGAGCCAACCAGCCCGAATTGGGCCCATTGCGCGCCGCCTCAACACGAGTACCGCGGTGGTTCGCTGCCTGCTCGAGATGGAAATCGACAAGGCCAGCACTACCGCTGCCGAGTACCACATCTCGCCCCACCCTGTCCGCGATCGACTCTGCGCCGAACTAACCCCAGCGATACTCGAGGACCTCTATGTCCGACTGAGGCAACCGTTCAGCACTATCGCGCGAAGCTACGGTGTCCGGGGACCGCTGGTGAGGAAAGTCGCAGAAGCACACGGAATTCCGTTGAGGGGACGTCCCACTCGTACAAGCCAATGGCTCTTCGCAGAATACGCCGTGAAACGGCGCACATGCCACGGCATCGCCGCCGAGGTAGGTGTGAACGAAGCCACTGTGCGCCAATGGATCAGGCGAGCCAGGCCTGATTGGCCGTCTCCGCCGGCGATCACACACCGACGGATTGGGGTGCGGGCTGCACGCGCACTTCTCAGCCCAGACACTCTGACGGATCTGCAACGACGTCAACTGCGCCACTTCGCGCAGGCCGTGAACTATCCCACTATCCAGGCCGCCGCGGACGGGATGGCTATCTGTGAAAACCACTTACGGAGACAGATTCACGCCGTCGAACGCCGGTACGGAGCTCGCCTGATCCAGCGTGCCCGACGCAGCATGGGACAGCGGCCCACACCGGACGGCGTTCGACTCGCTGAAGCCGTACGGGTGATCATCGGCTTGGGATGACTGGGCCTGCGTGCGGCGATTCCAGGCAGGGGCATGGCGAGGTGAATTCTTGGCAACGCCACTCTCATTACGCCAGCACCTAGGGGCTCTGCTCCGCGTCCTTACGAGTCGTCCTCGTTGAGAAGCTCACTGACCGCGACATCGAGCACCTCGGCGATGTCATAGAGCCGTTCGGCGAGAATTCCGCGGCGTCCGTGCTCCATCTGGATCAGCTGGTTGCGGGCAATTCCGGATTCAAGGGCGAGACTCTCTTGGGACAACCCCCGTTCCAGTCGCAATGTCCGAATCCGGTGGCCTATGAGCTTGCGGCGGCGCTGCCATTGCTCGCCCCGACGCGGGTCGTCATCCGGGGCGCGTGTCGGCATCCCACCAGTAGGACGTACGAGTGCACAAAAGTCTGCACCTCTGAAAGTACATACACAAATGTACAGTTAGCAGTACATTCGTGTAATGGGCGCAGATGCTGCGTCACCGAAGAGCTGGCCTACGGATGGTCAGGGGACCCCGCTCATTCCCAATGTGGCCGCCACTAGACGCCCAAAGCGTCAGCCCGACGCCAACCCTCCCGGGACGCTCAGGCCCGAGGTCATATCGCACGGCCGAACCTTGCCGTTGCGGGTCGAACTCCTGCCTGGGGAGGCTCTGGATTCCTGGCTCGAAGCCCTCGCACAACGCCACAGCGTGAACTTCGGCGATGTGCTCCACCGGTGCGGCATCAGATCCGCGGGACCCGGTGGTTGGGTACGCCTCCTCGACCGCGACACCTTCGGGCGTATCGCAGACGTGACCGGCCTCAGCCCCTGCGATATTGATGCGATGGCGCTGCCTCGCAACCCTGGAGCGCGGACGGGCACGAGCACGTGTCTGGCGAGGACTTTGCCGTCCGGGCCCTGGGATTGGCGGGCAAACTCCAGATACTGCCCACACTGCCTCAACGGCAACGGCGGGCGATGGAAACTCGTGTGGCGTCTGAACTGGACGTTCGCATGTCTCGACCACAACTGCCTGCTGGCCGACGCGTGTCCGGAGTGCCACTGTGACCAACGTCGAATTGCGCACTCCATGAGTCACATCCCATATCCCGGTCAGTGTCGCGGTGTGCGCCAACGAGATACGACCGGAGCATTACGTGCGTGCGGTGCGGAACTCGCCTCCGTGCAACCGATCGATCTCTCCGATAAGCCCATATTCATTGACGCCCAGCAACACGTGATGGGGATGCTTCTCGCCGCGGCACCCGCTGCTCCTCAAGATGATCACGGCCCGCTCGCCGCGCTCACCACCTTGAGAGTCCTCGTGAGGTGGGTCGCCAAGACGATTGACTACGCCCAACTGGAACCGCAGACCGCTCTAGCCTCCTGCGAACCCGGACACCTCAATCTCACGGCACCCTACTCTGGCCACACCGCTCGGAATGCAGCGGCTGAAACCGCCGCAAGTATCGCCACGGCGCTAACAATCCTCAACGCGCGCAGCGCAACCGAGGCTGCGCAATCCTGGCGAGAACTCATGATCGCAGCCACCCACGGGCGCATTCACCGACTGACGAAATCCGACCAAAACGCGCTCCTTCCACGCCTACGTTCGGCTCACCGCCGCGCCTACGCTAGTGCCAATGCCCAGCACAAACTCCGTCGGCGCTTCACCACATCAGCAGCCAAGCACCAGCCGCTTCACCCCGGGGCTAGTACGGAGAAGGAGAGCCTGGGCAAGACGAAACAACACTGTGCTCGTTGACGCTCGTGATAGTGATTGTGCTGGTGGTACGTCCAAGCTGGCCATAATGCTTAACGAGTTCTGCACAACCGCATGGTTTGAGCGATCTACGATCAACACGAAGAACAAGCCCGTCATTTCGGCGTTGTTGTGCTGTGGTGTAAGCCACGATTCCCGGCGGTCTGCTGTTGTTGGCGGCGGTGGCGGCGGTGGCGGCGGCGCGGTGATGTGGACACAAGAAGTCCTCATCCTGCCCCGGAAAAACTGGCAACATCGTTTAATCTATATTCAATTCTGGAGTTGTGATTGCGTCGCTGTTGAAGGGTCGTGACGCTCGCCATCCTGGTACGTCAGAAAGGACTGCGATGGGCAACGAGGGCGAGGCTGATGTTTCGGGCGGTCCGTACTTCGATGACATGTGGGTGGGTCGGATCTTCGACAGCGCACCGCCGATGACGCTCACTGGCGGAGCCGCTGCGCTGCACCAGGCAATCCTGGGTGATCGGATGCGGCTTGCCCTGGATGTGCCGCTCGCCGCCGCAGTGACAGGAAGCTCACATGCTCTCGCGCACCCGTCGTTGGTAACCGACGTGGCGATCGGGCAGAGCACGTTGGCGACCCAGCGTGTCAAAGCAAATCTGTTCTACCGCGGCCTTGCGTTTCATCGATTTCCGGCGATCGGCGATTCACTTTTCACGCGTACTGAAGTGGTTGGTTTGAAGCAGAACTCAGTCCGGGAGGGACGTGCTCCGACAGGTCTTGTCGCGTTACGAATGACGACTGCCGATCAGAATGACCGGCTGGTGCTCGACTTTCATCGCTGCGCGATGCTGCCGCTGTCACCCGGGGTGCGCGAGACTGGCCGGCACGACGATCTGTCAACGATCGGCGCAGGAGAGGTGGCCACCGATCCGTCCCGTGACTGGGACGGCGAAGTCTTCCGAGCTCGAGTTCCCGGGCCGCATTTCACCACAGACCTAGAGGGTCGCGCGTTGCGCAGCACGGGCGATGTTGTGACTAGCGCCCCGGAGCTGGCGCGGTTGAGTCTCAATATCGCTGCTACTCACCATGATTGGCGGAGCGGCGGGCGTCGACTGGTCTACGGCGGTCATACCATTGGAATCGCGCTGGCACAGGCGACCCGACTGCTGCCCAATCTTGCCAGTGTCCTGCGGTGGGCATCGTGTGATCACACCGGACCTGTACACGAAGGCGACACGCTGTATAGCGACTTGCACATCGAAGCGGCGACACCACTGCCTGAGGGTCGCGGAGGTACCTTGTCTCTTCGTTCCGTTGTGTTCGCCGCGAGTGATGCGGCGGGGGAAAAAGACCGGCAAGTACTGGATTGGCGCTTCACCGCGTTGATGTTCTGATTCCGCAGGTGTGACGTCAGACGTTGCGGACCTGCGATGCGGCATCATCTGCAAGACGTCGGGTGAGGCCGCGGATGAACGTACTCGCGATTTCATCGGCGATTCGGTCGGCTGAGTCGATGTCAATCGGTGTGAGCCATCGGTGCGAACCAATAGTCATTCCCAGGTATCCCAGTGCCAAGATGTGCGAGTCGCAAGGACGGAAGGATCCATCGGCGACACCGCGGTCCATGATGTCGGCGATGCGTCGATACACGGTGGTTTCCGCAAATCGGATGCTTTCCACTTGCTTGGCAGAGAGCCATTCGGCGATGAACGGACTTTCCTTTGTATACACGGCCATACCGTGCGGATCTCGCGCCACCATCCGCAGGAGGTTCACGGTGCATTCGTGAATGGCCTGTACCGGTCTCACGGTCGGATCGAGCTCAACCGCTGCCATCGTCGCCGACGCTGCTAGTCGGAAGATGTCGTACAGCAGGCTGGCCTTGCTGGGGTAGTAGTGATAGAGCGTCGCTTTGTTGACGTCGGAGGCGGCCGCAATGTCGCTCACCCGCGTGCCTTGGTACCCGCGATGTGCGAAGAGACGGGTCGCGGCACACAGAATGTCCTCGCGGCGCTTAAGACCGGCTGGTGTGACTGACGGATGAGCACAGTCGGCCCAGTCGTCGATACACATCCGCTCACCTTCCATGAAGTGGTGAGATTGTGAGGTCACCGCTCACACACGCTGATTGAGCCGCTTCCCGAGAACCTGGGCGGCGATGGTGTTCTTGAGCACTTGAGTGGTTCCGCCCGCGATGGAGGACACGATGACATCGCGGAAGCATCGCTCCGGCGGGAATCCGGTGACCAGACCGTTTCCGCCGAGGACCTGCATGGCCTTCCAGCAGATGTCGCGGCCCATATCGGCTGCGTGGAGTTTGGCCGTCGAGACATCGAGAGCCTTCGGAAACTTGCCGCGTTCAGCAGTCAGCGCCGCCTTGTACGTCAGGTAGCGCACAGATTCGATCTGCGTCCACATCTCGGCAATCATGTGGTAGACGGCCTGAAACTCATTTATCGGTCGCCCGAATTGTTCGCGTTCGTCGGAGTAGGTCACAGCCTCGTCGAACGCCCCTTGCGCCAGCCCGAGGCACATCGCCGAGATGTACAGGCGCTCCATGTTGAAGGCCTGCATGAGATGGGCGAACGAACCCTCACCCATCAGCAGATTCTCGCGAGGAACGCGGCAATCGTCGAAGAACAGCTCGCCGTGCGGCGAGCCGCGCGAACCCATGTATTCGGGTCCATTTCCGAGCGACAAACCAGGGGTGCCCTTGTCCACCACGACGGCACCGACGCCCCGCATGCCAGGAGTGTTGTTCAAGCGCACGAAGGTGACGTAAACATCGTAATCCGGTGCACCGGTGATGAATCGCTTCGATCCGTTGATGCAGATCACGTCCCCGTCGAGGCTCGCGGAGGTCTCGATGTCGGTGACAGCCGAACCGTACTTGGGCTCGGAGAGAGCGATGGCGGCGGTGCGCTGCCCTGAGGCAATCTTGGGTAGATATCTGGCGTGTGCCGTGCTGTTGTCACTCATCATGATGACCGACGGGCCGGTACATGTCGTGGCGAACAGAATGTCGCCTGCCATCCACGACTTCATCGAACGGCAGGCCTGCTCGACGGCGAGTGCGAACTCAATGGCATCGTAACCGCGCCCCCCGAATTCCTTTGGGATGGTTAGGCCGGACAAACCGAGATCGACAGTGTCCCGGATCATCTCATTTACTGGGGCGGTGTCTTTACGGTCGATCTCTGTGGCGTGAGGTGCCCACTTCTCACCGAACATCCGTGCCGATTCAACGATCCCCTCCTGCCGGGGGGTGAGAGTGAATGCAGTTGAGTCCAAGGTGCAACCTCCATGTAGGGATCAGTCGAGAAGGGCCTGTTGGTGGCGTTCAGTCGGTAAGAGCTTGGATCGACTCCAGATCGGTCGCATGCGCAGCGATACGTACGATCGAGTTCAGCGTGTAGTCCCGCGGCTGGAGTTCAGGTTCGAAGCGGCTTCCGCCGTAGGTGAAGAGTGCGAAGGCCAACGCGTGCATTGACTGTTGGCGGTAGGCAAGCCACGCTTGGTCGAACGATGGCACGTCGGTCACTCCGGTGGCGCTAAGGCATTCCAGATAGAGCCGCACCAGATCTTCCTGCCACTCGCGGCGATTCTGTGTGGGCAGGGTTGCGCCGAGGGCATACGAGAAGTCCAGTGCCCAGTGGCCTTTCGCGACGCACTGCCAGTCGTACAGGCCCATGCGCCCGTTCTCATCCCGCAGCCAGTTCCCGAGGTGTAGATCTTGATGTAGGAGCGTTGAAGGGCCGTAGCGGTGCAGGAACAGCGACCGCATGAACGCGGGATACAACTTGTCCCGCTCGCTATAGAGCCGGGTGTCGACAGCACCTTCTGCCCGTCGCAAGCCCGTCAGTGTTCGTTTTTCGAAACCAACCTTGCGGTTCAGATTCTGCTGCCAGTCATAGGCGGGACGTAGCGGTGCCAGGTCGGTGGCGAATCGCGGGCTGTCCCACAGAGCACCGTGATAAACGGCTAGCTGCGCAACCATGTCTTCGGCGTCGTTGCGCTGCACAGCGTTGGCCATAGGATCGGGAAACGACCAGCCACGGTCGGTCAGGTCCTCCAGGATCACCAAAGAGCGATGACGTGTGACGTCGTAGCCTGAGTAGTAGGCACGAGGGCTACGCAGCGCGAGGTCTTGACGGACGTTGTTGTAGAAGACCGATTCGCCCTCGGCGATGCCGGTCACCCCGAGCAGGATGCGTGAACCGATCGTGGCCGTTGACTTCGTGAACAGCTTTGTCGGCAGGCGAGCTGCCATGCCGGCGTCGTTGTAGTACACCACGAGGGCCCGTCGTGCACTCGTGCCGTTGTCCCCGCTAGACACCGTGATGCCGACGACCCGTGCACCGCGAACTTGCGAGCACAACACCGCTGTCAACCACTCCGGGGTGATGGCTTCAGCTGACGAGGGCACTGTCGAGGGATCAAGGAGACGGGGTCGTGGCAGCAGTCTTTCCCTGACGACGGACGCAGCAATGCGCCCAGCTGTGGCGATCGTCGCCACTGTGTCGTTCGTCGTCATATCGGTGTCACCTCTGCCCGGGTCGATGTCGTCATCTGCGAGGGAGCTGTGCGCAGGTCTGACATGAGTATTTAATGAATATTCAAATATTGCTGGAGTGTCCGACCGCCTGCGGAAGCTTCGCCTGGGAGTGCGGCGAACCGGGGCGGGCTGGCGTGTATCCGCCCAGATGCTGCGCCCCATTTGGCATGCGGTTCAGGCAGTTCTCACAACAAGCGACTGCCCGAGTTGCTCGACCAAGAGTCCGACGTCCCAATAATCACGGTGACTCGTCAGTTTTCCGTTCTGATCGAACCGGCAGGCGGCGATGCCGGTGACCGAGAACTCGCGACCCGACGCATCGACCTGATCGCCGCTGGGCAGGCGAAGCGGGCCGTTGATTGAACCGCTCCAGGTCCACTCGTAGTACGCCCGGTCGTCCTGTACTGCCGGCTGGCTGAACTCGATCAATGAATCGGGGGAGAACTTCAACATCCAGCGGTGAAAGCGCTGAATTCCCTGGCGTCCAACGTAGGTGCCCCCCATAGCCACATCGGTGTAGGCGCCTTCGCTGGCAAAGAACATGCAAAGCAGTTCGGGATCTTCGCTCCAAGCGCGGCCGTATGCGTCGGCGAAGCCTTCGTCGGCGGGATGGGGGGTACTCGTAGTCATCCCAAAAATTTATCATGTATTCAAAAATTTGCGGGAGAGATGAGTGATCTCGGTAGCAGCGTGGTCGCCAGCGGCGTCAAAGCGTCCGTCCGGCTCGGTCCGGCGTGGGCGCAAAATTCTAATTAGTGCTGGTAAGCAGTTGGTCGGATGCGGCCGATGGCTCAAATCTCTGACGGCAACGTCAAACGATGAGCGGCCTGCACAGATGGTCGGATCGGGGGGCGGGGGCGGATCCCACCCTTGCTCAAACTTGACGTTTTTAGTTTAATTTTGATTCGATCCGTGAGCCGCATCACTCGGAAACATCGATGTGACCCGCGGACGTGCGGTGGGGGAGATGCGCACCGTGACCGTTTACAGCGAACTGGAGCCAGGGGGACGTGGCCGCTCGTGATTGCCGTACCGACAGGAAACTGTGAGGAGCTTGGTGTTCAAGACCAGTAATGCCGCGAAGCCTGTGCGGGCCATCGGTGGATTCTTCGCCATGTCACTCGACACTGCGGTCGCGACTTTTCATCCGCCGTTTCCCTGGCGCGAATTCGTCCTTCAGTCGTGGTTCGTGGCACGGGTGTCGCTGTTGCCGACGCTGATGTTGTCGATTCCGTTCACAGTCCTGACAGTGTTCACGTTCAACGTGCTCTTGGCGGAGTTCGGTGCCGCAGACTTCTCGGGTACCGGTGCAGCGCTGGGAGCGGTAACCCAGATCGGCCCGATCGTTACCGTTCTCGTCGTCGCGGGCGCCGGCGCTACGGCGATGTGCGCAGACCTTGGAGCGCGCACCATCCGTGAAGAATTGGACGCTCAGCGTGTGATGGGGATCGACCCGATCCGGGCGCTGGTCGTCCCACGCGTCTTGGCGGCAACAGTGGTGGCATTACTGTTGTCGTCACTGGTGATTCTTGTCGGCCTTGCAGGCGGATTCGCGTTCTCGGTGTTCTTCCAGCACGTCACACCCGGGGCGTTCATTGCCGGGCTCACCCTCATCACGGGTGCTGGTGACGTCGTCGTCTCACTCATCAAAGCCACCCTGTTCGGGATGACCGCCGGCCTGATCGCCTGCTACATGGGAACAACCGTCGGCGGCGGCCCCGCAGGTGTCGGCAATGCGGTGAACGAGACCGTGGTCTTCTCGTTCCTCGCGCTCTTCGTCATCAACATCTTCATGACCGCCGTAGGAATCAAGGTGAACCTGTGAGCTTCAAAGCCACTGTAGAACAGCGGTTTCCACGTACATTGCAACGATCACGCAAGTGGCATGCGGGCTGGACGAGAGTTGGTGAACAGACCCAGTTTTACGGTCGCACCCTCGGCTCGACGGTGGACGTGTTCGCACACTATAAGACCGAACTTGTCAGACTGATCGCGCAGATGAGCCTGGGAACCGGTGCCCTCGCCGTCATCGGCGGCACCGTCGTCATCGTGGGTTTCCTCACCATTTCGACCGGAGCGCTGGTTGCCGTACAGGGCTACAACCAGTTCGCGCAGGTCGGCGTCGAGGCGTTGACCGGCTTCGCATCCGCGTACTTCAACGTGCGACTGATCGCGCCGCTGACCGCAGCCATCGCCATGGCCGCCACCATCGGTGCCGGCTCCACTGCGCAACTCGGCGCCATGCGCATCAACGAGGAGATCGACGCACTAGAGGTGATGGGCGTTCGTTCATTGGCCTACCTGGCAACTACGCGGGTTCTGGCCGGCGTCGTCGTGGTGGTCCCCCTCTACTGCGTGGCAGTAATAATGTCGTTCCTTGCCGCGCGCTTCGGCACGACGGTCATCTACGGCCAGTCCACTGGCGTTTACGACCACTACTTTCGGACATTCCTCATCCCCACAGACCTGATCTGGTCGTTCGTCCAGGCAGTGGTCACCGCGGTGGTAATCATGCTCGTACATACGTATTACGGGTTCACTGCCTCAGGAGGCCCCGCCGGCGTCGGAGAGGCCGTGGGCCGGGCCACCCGGACATCACTTGTCGTCGCCGTCTTCGTCACCCTGTTGGTAACTCTGTCCATTTACGGACAGTCCGGCAATTTCAACCTGGCGGGCTGAGGTATGGCGCGTCGAGCAGGCGAAGCACGCGTCCACGCCGACTGGTGGACTGCGATTCTGATCGCTTTTACTGTCGGGTGCGTTGCCCTAACGTGGGCGCTTTTCAATGGATCCTTCCGGCGGTTCGTCCCCGTCACCCTCAACTCTGACCGGGCCGGCCTGGTGATGGAGGTTGGTGCGAAAGTCAAGATGCGCGGCGTCCCGGTCGGACGTGTCGGATCAATAACCGGGGGACGTGACCCGGTGAGCCTTCAGCTCGAACTGGACCCGGAAAAAGTCCGATACCTGCCTTCCAATGTGGAGGCTCGTATCGCCTCGACATCGGTGTTCGGAGCCAAGTACGTCGATTTGATCTTCCCTGAACAACCCTCTGACAAGGTGTTGGCGGCGGGAGCGGTGCTGCAGTCACAGAATGTCAGCACCGAGGTGAACACCGTCTTCCAGGATCTCGTCGGCGTTATTAAGAAGGTCGATCCGGCAAAACTGAACTCTGTACTTTCGGCCGTCGCCGAAGGGGTGCGCGGTCAGGGCCCTCGTATGGGCGAGGCGACGACGTCGGCCAACGAGGTTCTCACCGCACTGAACGCCCGGACCGAGGCCATCGGCCAAGACTGGCGCGCGTTCAAGAGCTTCAACGACACCTACGCCGCCGCTGCTCCTGACATCATCCGCATCCTAGAGGGAGCCAGCGCTACCAGCGCCACGGTGACCTCGAATTCACGCGAGTTGGATTCCTTGCTGGTCAACGTCATTGGATTCTCACAAAGCGGAATCCAACTCCTCGGACCCAACAAGGACAATCTGGTCAACGCGATCAACACCGCTCGACCAACAACTGGTTTGCTCAACAAATACAACCCCGAGCTGACGTGCCTGTTCTTGGGCGGAAAGAACGTCATCGACTTCGGTCACGGCGACTACACGGGTGGCGGCAACGGCAAGTCGCTCATCGTCGACGCGGCGCTGTTACTCGGCGACGATCCCTACCGATACCCCGATAATCTGCCGATCAACGGCGCCAAAGGCGGTCCGGGAGGAAAGCCGGGGTGCGGTTCGCTACCGGACGTGTCGAAGAACTGGCCGGTGCGCACGCTGGTCACCGACACCGGGTTCGGCACTGGGCTAGACAACCGGCCCAACCCCGGCATCGGATTTCCCGGCTGGGCCAACTTCTTCCCGGTCACCAGGGCCGTGCCGGAGCCGCCGAGCATCCGCTACCCCGGTGGCCCCGCACCGGGTCCCACGCCGCCGTGGGAACCGCCCTACGGCGCTCCGCAATACGGGCCCGCTGGCACTCCGTTGTTCCCGGGTGTGCCGCCCGCCCCGGCGGTGCCGGATGCCGCTCAGGCGCCCGTCCCGCCCGGAATCGGCGGACTGCCGTCCGATCCAACCTCACCACCGCAGGGATGACCGCCCCATGAGACGACCCCACCCGAAGAACCGTGAGAGGCGATAGACGTGAAAGACAACTTGTCAGGCGCGGCCTGGCGGCTGACCGCGTTTGTGGTCGTCGCCGCACTGGGAATGTTCGCGCTGCTCACCATTTTCGCGCAGTTCCGCTTCGGTGAAGCGCGAACGTTTCGAGCGGTTTTTACCAATGTGACGGGTCTGGAGAACGGGAACTTCGTCCGCATCGCCGGTGTCGAGGTCGGCAAGGTCAACACCATCGCCCTGAACAAAGACAGCACTGTGACGGTCGAATTCAGCGCGGAGGACTCGGTCGTGCTGACCGAAGGCAGTCGCGCGGCGATCCGTTACGACAACGTCATCGGTGGCCGGTACCTGGCGCTTGAAGAAGGCACCGGCTCGCCGAAAATTCTGCCGCCCGGCGCCACCATCCCCGTCGACCGCACCGTGCCGGCACTGGATCTGGATGCCCTCATCGGCGGCTTTCGTCCGCTGTTTCGTGCACTGGACCCGAATCAGGTGAACGCGCTTAGTGGACAACTACTTGCAGCTCTGCAGGGGCAAGGCGCCACAGTCGGATCGTTTCTGTCTCAGACCGCCGCGCTGACGAACACCCTGGCCGACCGCGACCAGCTCGTCGGCCAAGTCGTCACCAATCTCAACACGGTGCTGGGATCTCTCGGAGATCAGAAAGAAAAGTTCGGCAGTGCCGTCGATTCGCTCACCGAGATCGTGCATACCCTCGAAGCGCGCAAGAATGATCTGAGCAACGCGGTCGCCTACACCAACGCCTCGGCGGCCACCATCGCTGACCTGCTCACCCGGGCGCGACCTCCCCTGGCCAACACCGTTCGCGAGACCGACCGCACGGCAGGCATCGTGGTCGCCGATCACGACTATGTGGACAACTTGCTTGCCACGCTGCCCGACTCCTACCGAATTCTCGGTCGGCAAGGGCTCAACGGTGACTACTTCTCCTTCTACATCTGCGACTTGGTATTGAAATTGAACGGCAAAGGCGGACAACCGGTCTACGTGAAGATGGCCGGCCAAGACTCGGGCAGGTGCACGCCTCGATGAAGACATTCCAGGAACGAAACCCCTTCGTCATCGGCGCAGTGGGAATTGTTTCCGTAGCTGCCATCGGTGCCGGTGTACTCAACTACGACAAGTTACCGTTCGTGTCCTCTCAGACTTCGTATGCTGCGTACTTCGCAGAGGCGGGTGGCCTCACCTCAGGTGCCGACGTGCAGGTATCGGGTTTCAAAATCGGTAAGGTCGAAAGCATCTCGCTCGACGGCCCGCGGGTGCTGATCCGGTTCCAAGTCGATGACGACGTCCACCTAGGTGATCGCACCGAGGCTGCTGTGAAGACGAAAAGCCTTCTCGGATCGAAGATCCTGGATATAACCCCGCGCGGCGACGGTACGCAGAAGGGCGTCATCCCGCTGGAACGCACGACATCGGCCTACCAGTTGCCGGACGCGATCGGTGATATCACTGCTCAAATCAGCGGACTGAACACCGATCAGCTGTCGGCTTCACTGTCCACCTTGGCCGACACATTCCGCGACACCCCTGAAGACTTGGGCCTCGCCGTTGAAGGAGTCGGCCGTTTCTCCGACACCCTCAACCGCCGAGACGAGCAGCTGCGCAACCTGCTGGCAAACGCCAACAAAGCGACAGGCGTTCTCGCCGAGCGCAGCGACAAGATCGTTCAACTGGTCAGGGAATCCAATGCGTTACTGGTGGCGTTGGAGGGGCAGCGCGCCGCACTGGACCAAATCTCGAACAACATTTCTGCACTGGCCACCCAGATCAAAGGGTTCATCGGTGACAACCGAGACACGCTCAAGCCAGCGCTGGACAAGCTGAACGGCGCATTGACCATCGTGGCGAACCGGAAGACCGAAGTGCAGCAATCGATCAAGGGCTTCACCAATTACGCCTTCGCGCTGGGGGAGTCGGTGGCATCGGGCCCGTTCTTCAAGGCCTATTTGTCCAACCTGCTGCCGGGCCAATTCGTTCAGCCCTTTATCGACGCCGCCTTCTCTGACCTCGGCCTGGACCCCCATGTGCTGGCGCCCTCACAACGCACCGATCCCCAGACCGGTCAACCTGGCACTCCGGCACTGCCCGTCCCCTTCCCGCGCACCGGACAGAGCGGCGAACCCAGAATGACGATCCCCGATGCCATCACCGGCAACCCCGGTGATCAGCAGTGCGGCCCGCCAGGAATACCGCTGCCTGGCCCAGGCTGCTACCCCTACCGCGACCCCGGGCCGCCAGTACCTGCCGGCGGCCCGCCGCCGGGCCCACCAGCGCCTGAATCTCCGGGGCACACCTCGTCGCCAGATCCGACTCCCAGCCCGGTCTTGCAGCTTGCGCCCGGTGAAATCGGGCCCGACGGCAGCCCCGTTGCTCCTGGAGGAGATCACCAATGACGCAACCGCGTATACGTATCGCCGTGGTGGCCATCTTCGCGCTGCTGCTGATCGCAGGCCTCGTCGTGATCATCCCGGCAACCACGAACATCTCGCGCAATCAAGTGGTTGCCTACTTCGACAACACCAACGGGCTGTTCGTCGGTGACGAGATCCGCATCCTCGGTGTGCCGGTCGGGGAGATCACCCGGATCGATGTTGAGCCGCAACGCGCCAAGGTCAGCTTCTGGGTGGCCGACAAGTATCAGGTGCCGGCCGACGCCAAAGCGGTCATTCTGGCGCCGTCCCTGGTCACCGCCCGTGCGATCCAGTTGACGCCCGCCTACACCACCGGACCCACCTTGGCTGACGGTGCGGTCATTCCCCAGAAGCGCACCGCCGTTCCCGTGGAATGGGATGACGTACGCACCCAGTTGCAGCGCCTGACCGAGATGTTGCAGCCCACCGAGGCCGGTGGCACCAGCACGCTGGGATCACTGGTGAACACCGCCGCGGACAACCTCCGCGGTCGGGGCGCGAACATCCACGACACCTTGGTAAAGCTGTCCCAGGCGACCTCGGCGCTCGGCGACCACAGCACCGACCTGTTCAGCACCTTGCGCAATCTGTCGCTGCTCGTGTCGGCGCTGCAGGACAGCTCAGGCCTGATGGAACAGCTCAACCGGAATCTGGCCTCCGTCAGCGGAGCGCTCGCGGATGATCCAGACGAGGTAGGCAACGCCGTGCGCGACGTCAGCGACGTCTCGAGAGAAGTATCGAAATTCGTTGCAGACAACAAGGAATCGTTGGGCACTACCTCCGAGAAGCTCGGTGCCGTGTCGCAGACGGTCACCGAGAGCATCGACGACGTCAAGCAGCTGCTGCATATCTCTCCCACGGTGCTGCAGAACTTCATCAACATCTATCAACCTGCTCAAGGAACGCTCTCCGGCGCGTTATCGACGAACAATTTCAGCGACCCGATCAGCTTCATTTGCGGTGCCGTACAGGCGGCCTCCAGGCTCAACGCCGAGCAGTCGTCGAAACTGTGTGTGCAGTACCTCGCACCCATCGTGAAGAACCGGCAGATGAACTTCTTCCCGATCGGCGGAAACCCATTCGTGGGGGCCAGTGCGCGTCCCAACGAAGTGACCTACAGCGAGGACTGGATGCGTCCCGATTACGTTCCACCGCAACCCGCCGCGCCGGCACCGACGCCTGCGGAGACCGCCCCGGCACCGCCGCTGCCTGCCGAGGCGACCCAGACTGATCCGGGTGCCGGGCTGTCCGGGCTGATGGTCCCGGCAGGAGCAGGTTCGTGACGCGGCCAGGGCATTTCGTCAAGGCCTCGGTCGCTGCAACAGCGCTGTCGGTGCTGCTCAGTGGCTGCGGCGCATGGCGCGGCCTGAACTCAGTACCCATGCCGGGCACCGAGGGCGACGGCCCGGGTGCCTTCACGATCCAGGCGCAGATGCCTGACGTGAACAATATTCAGCAGAACTCGCGTGTGCGGGTCGGAGACGTCAACATCGGCACTGTCACCAACATCGAGCGCCAGGGCTGGCACGCACTGCTGACCATGCGACTCAACGGTGACGTCAAGCTGCCCGCCAACGCGACCGCAACCATCGGACAGACCAGCCTGCTGGGATCCCTCCACATCGAACTGGCCCCGCCTGTCAGCGAACCGGCCGAGGGCCGGCTACACGAAGGTTCGCTGATTCCATTGGCATCCGGTGGTGGATACCCATCGACCGAACAGACCTTGGCAGCGGTGTCACTGCTGCTGAATGGCGGTGGGATAGGGCAAATCCAGGACATCACGACAGCATTCAGCACGGCGTTCGCCGGCCGTGAGAATGACCTCAAAAGCCTGATCACACAACTTGATACATTCATTCAGAACACCAACGCTCAAACCGATGACATCATCGAAGCCACCGACAGCCTGAACAACCTGGTATCGGACTTCTCCGAGCAGAAGCCTGTGGTCGACAAAGCTCTGAACACGATCCCGGATGCTCTGGCGGTAATCAAAGACCAACGGACCAAGCTTGCCGATGCGCTTGATCAGCTTGGGAAGTTCAGTGCGCTGGCGGCAGATTCGGCCAACCAGACCAAAGAGGCTTTGGTTCAAGAGCTCAAGGACCTCGGCCCCGTGCTGAAGTCCTTGTCGGATTCCGGTCCAGCGCTCACCCGGTCTTTGAGCTTCTTCTCGGTGTACCCCTTCGCCAAGGACACACTGAGCAAGTGGTTCCGCGGCGACTACGCCAACCTCACCGCGATCATCGACCTCACGCTTAGCCGCCTGGACTCGTCCTTCCTCACCGGCACGCGATGGGAGGGCGACCTCACCGAACTCGAAATGCAATGGGGCCGCACCATCGGCCAATTGCCAAGTCCCTACACCGCGGGCAATCCGTTGGTTGTTCCGTACCACCTGAATCAGGGGCCCTAGATGGTACTCAGCAAACGAATTCTCATCCAACTGGCATTCTTCTCCGTGATCACGCTGGTCGGCGGGTCCATCATGATCTTCAACTACATGGGGCTGCCGGGCCTCGTGTTCGGTGTCGGCCAATACAAGGTGTCGGTGCAGCTTCCCGCTGCAGCCGGTCTCTACAAGAATGCCAACGTGACCTACCGAGGCACTGAGGTAGGCAAGGTCACCGACGTCCGCCTCGACGACACAGGTGTCGTCGCGGACCTGGCGTTGAAGTCCGGAATTCCGATCCCCAGCGACCTCGCCGCAGAAGTGCACAGTGCCTCGTCAATTGGTGAGCAATACGTTGCCTTACTCCCGCACGGGGACGGAAGTCCGTTGAAGGACGGCGATGTCATTTCCCGGGACCGCACTTCGGTTCCGCCCGATATCAGCACGCTGCTTGCCGCCACGGACAAAGGACTGGATGCGATCCCCGGCGACAACCTGCAGACGGCCGTGAGCGAGGCGGCCACAGCGGTGGGAGGGCTCGGGCCTGACCTCGCACGACTCGTCAAAGGCTCCACCACGTTGGCCATCGATGCACGCAACAACCTCGATTCACTGACCAACCTGATCGACAACTCCAAACCGATCCTGGATTCACAGACCGCCACCGCCGGATCGATCGAGAACTGGGCTGCCAATCTGGCCTCTGTCACCTCCCAACTGAAGAACGAAGACAAGTCGGTGCAGGGCATCCTGAAAAACAGCCCGGAAGCGGCAGATCAGGCCCGCCAGTTGATCGATCAGTTGCAGCCGACGCTGCCGGTCGTTCTGGCGAACCTGGTCACCATCGGCAACGTGGCTGTCACGTATCAGCCGAATATCGAGCAACTCCTGGTCCTTGCACCATCAGCTGTCGAGGTGGTGCAAGGCGCCGGACTCACCAACCGCAACACCAAGCAGGCCTACAAGGGTGCGTTCCTCAGCTTCAATCTGAACCTCAACCTGCCACCACCATGTCTGACTGGCTACCTCCCGGCGCAGCAGGCCCGAGCGACCAGCCTCACCGACTACCCGGACAGGCCCGCCGGCGAGTACTACTGCCGAGTGCCCCAGGACTCCCAATTCAACGTGCGCGGCGCGCGTAACTATCCGTGTGAAACGCGACCCGGCAAGCGTGCCCCGACAGTGAAGATGTGCGAGAGCGACGAGAACTATGTCCCACTCAACGACGGATTCAACTGGAAGGGCGACCCGAACGCGACGCTATCTGGACAGCCGATTCCGCAACTCTCACCCGGACAGGGGCCCGACCCCGGACCGCCGGCTGGTGTACCCGGTCCGGCCCCTACGGCGCCACCGATAGCGGTCGCCGAGTACGACCCGGCGACAGGTAATTACCTCGGACCGGACGGCCACGTATACACCCAGGCCAACCTCGCCCACAACGCTCAGGAGCAGACATGGCAGTCGATGATGATGCCGCCCAACCGGAATTGACAGCGTCGGCAGACTCGTTGGAGTCCCCGCCGGACGACGAGTCCGGTGCTGACGGAGTTCTCGACACAAACGAGGAGCGCCTGCAGCGCCGCGATCCAACAACGGTCGCGTTGGTGGTGGGGCTCCTGACCGCCGTCGTCATCGCATCCGTGGGTGGTTGGCTCGGTGTGGCCGCCTATCACGCCCGTCAGCTCGATCAACAGCAGGCGATGTTCGTCGAGGTGGCGCGACAAGGCGCGATCAATCTCACGACGATCGATCACCGCGAGGTTGAGGGAGATGTCAAACGTATTCTGGACTCGGCAACCGGCACTTTCTACGACGACTTCAGTAGCCGTGCACAACCTTTCATCGACGTGGTGAAGAATGCACAGTCGAAGTCGGTGGGAACGGTAGTCGCGTCGGGCGTCGAGTCGGAGACCGATCAGGATGCACAGGTGCTGGTTGCCGTGAGCGTCAAGACGACGACTGGGGACAGCGCAGAACAACAACCGCGGTCATGGCGAATGCGCATCGCGGTACAGAAGCTGGGCAACGACATCAAAGTGTCCAACGTGTCGTTCGTTCCCTAGCTCACTCGCCCGCAGCCCCGCGCTGCGACCAAGGATTCAAGGAGTACCGTGCCCACACACACCGCTACGAGCGCAGCTGCGTCTTCAGTGGAAATCATCGACGACACCGCTAGTGCTGCCGAATCCGCCGACAGCAGCTCTCATACTCTCGACGACCTGACTGGGTCGAATTCGACTGTGAAGACGCGTATGTCCCGGCGCCAGGCCATCGCTTTCATTGTGGTGCCACTTTTTGTCGTCGCACTGAGTGCAGTCACGGGATGGCTGAAATGGGTCGACGGCTCGGCACGCGAAGCGCATGTGGCCGCAACCGAATCGGTGCAGGCCGCGCGTGACACTACTATCGCGCTGCTCTCCTATCAGCCCGATACCGTCCAGCAGACTCTGGAAGCGGCTCAAACACGGCTCACCGGCTCGTTCCGCGATTCTTACGGCCAGCTGATCCATGACGTGGTGATTCCCGGTGCTCGGGAGAAAAAGATCTCTGCGGTGGTGAATATCCCTGCAGCGAGTTCGATTTCAGCATCGGGCCGTCATGCTGAGGTGCTGGTCTTCGTCAATCAGACGTCAATTGTCGGCACAGATGCCCCGACTGATACCGCGTCGTCGGTTCGGGTGGGGCTGGACAAGGTGGACGGGCACTGGTTGATTTCGTCATTCGAACCCGTCTGACGAAACATCTCGGCTGCGTGCAACCTCTACTCATCCGGCTCAGGTCATGGCATTGTGTAGCCGCCGCTGACCGAGAGCATCTGACCGGTTACCTGACGTGCGGCGAGCGGTGACGAGAACCACAGGACCGCCCGCGCGACATCTTCGGCTGTCGTCAGCCTGCGCATGGGGGTGTCCTTGAGCATGAAGTCAATCTGCTTGGGGTTGAACACTTCGTCTTGGCCGACAGACCACAGGCTGGAGGCACCCACCGCATCGGGGCCGTCCGGCATCACCAGGCCCGGACAGACGATGTTCGAACGGATGCCGTGGCGACCGTGTTCGCGTGCGGTGGTGCGCGCAAAGGCCACCATGGCTGCTTTCGAAGCTCCGTAGATACCTTGGCGGATCTGGCCGAACGCCGCGTCGCTTGCGATAAACACCAGGGCCCCGCCACCGCCGTCTTTCATCGGTCCGATGGCGGCCTGGGTGGCAGCCACGGCACTGTAGAAATTCACGGCCATCGTGCGCTGCCACTTGTCGCGGTCGGTGTCAGTGGCGACGAACCCGGGCACACTCCAGCCTGCATTGTTGACCAGAACATCGATACCACCCCACTGGGTGACCGCTAACCCGAGTGTCTCTTCGGCTCCCTCGGGAGTCGTCAGGTCACTGATCGCCAGATCCACCGCGGCGGCACCGAGGTCGATGGCCTCATCGCGGACCTTCGATGCCTGCGGTTCATCGATGTCGTTCAACACGATTCGTGCGCCCTCGGCGGCGAAAGCGTGCACGATGCCTCGCCCGATGTTGGAGGCGCCACCGGTCACGACGACTCGCGCGTTTGTCAGCCCCAGATCCATGACGATCCTTCCTTGGCGAAGCATGGTTGAAACCTCTCGGTCCCGTGATTTAACCTAGATTAGAAATATCGATTAGATTTGTCTACGTCGGGTGCGTCGATAGGAGGCCAGTATGGGAAGACTGCTGCAGGGAAAGGTAGCGGTGGTTACCGGTGCTGCGCAGGGGATCGGTCTTGAGATCGCCCGAACTCTTTTCCAGCACGGCGCGCAGGTAGTGCTAGCCGACCTGGATGAAGAGGCCACTCGTGGGGCGGTCGAGGAGGTTGCCGGTGCGAGCGCAGACTGTGGAAGCGCAGTGTGTGACGTTACCTCCGAAGACCAGATGCGCAGCCTGATCGCCAACACTGTCCGCGACTTCGGCCGTTTGGACGTGTTCGTCAACAATGCCGGCATCACACGCGACGCCTCCTTGAAGAAGATGCAGGTGTCCGACTTCGACGCGGTCGTCACCGTGCACCTCCGTGGCACCTGGCTCGGGGTCCGCGAAGCGGCAGCCGTGATGCGGGAGCAGAAGTCGGGGAGCATCATCAACATCTCATCGCTGTCAGGAAAGTCCGGTAATCCCGGCCAGACCAACTACAGCGCCGCCAAGGCCGGCATCGTCGGTCTCACCAAAGCTGCGGCGAAAGAAGTTGCTCATCACAATGTGCGGATCAATGCGGTGCAGCCCGGCCTGATCCGGACCCCGATGACCGCGGCGATGCCCCCGGATGTGTTCGCCCAGCGCGAGGCCGACGTGCCCATGAAACGCGCAGGCGAGCCGGCCGAGGTCGCAGGTGCAGTGGTCTTTCTCGGCTCTGACCTGTCCAGCTATATCACCGGATCGGTGATCGAGGTCGGTGGCGGGAGGTACATGTGAATACTGTCGTCAGCGACATCGACGGGAAAATCGGGCGCATCACACTCAATCGTCCTGACCGGATGAATGCCATCACCGTCGAACTTGCCAGCACGCTTGAGGCAGCGATTATGCAACTCGGCGAGCGCCGCGACATCAATGTCATCGTGATTCGGGGAGCCGGAGGCAACTTCTGCGCCGGCGGCGACTTCGATGAAGTACAGAGACTGCGTGCGGCGGGCCCTTCGGAACTTCGCACCTTGTTTACGACGTTCAAGGCAGCCTGCGACGCGATTGGCCGCGCCGAGGTTCCGGTCGTGGCCGCTATTGAAGGCGTCGCCATGGCCGGCGGGTTCGAGCTCATGCAGGCTGCCGACATTGTCCTGACCGCCAACGAGGCGCGCATCGCGGACAATCACATCAACTTCGGGATGATCCCGGGCGGGGCCAGCACCGCCCGTCTTCCGCGCATCCTCGGCCGTCAGCAGGCCTTGGCGCTGCTGCTGTCCGGGGACAAGTTCACGGGTTTCGACGCCGTCGAACTGGGGCTGGCGTACCACTCGTATCCCGCTGAAACCTTCGATGACTCGGTGGAAGCCTTTCTGTCGCGAATGGCAGGGCGTGAGCGGTCGGCACTCACCGCTGTCAAGCGGCTTGTCATGGAGGGCCTGAACAAAGACTTCGACAGCGCCAACGCCGACGAGACCGACGCCGTTGTATGGCGGATCAGCGGCCAAGCCGGTCAGGACGGGGTATCCGCATTCAAGAGCAGAGAGGTCAAAGCATGACCGCCACGATCGACGCCGCCGTCCTGCAGGAAGTGGCATCCGACGGAGTTGCCAACATCCGGCTGAATCGTCCAGCCACGTCCAACGGGCTCAATGTCGAAACGCTCAAGGCACTCCACGAGGCGGTATTGGCCTGTCATGCCGATCCGGCCGTCAAGGTGGTACTGCTGACCGGCGCGGGACGCAACTTCTGCGCCGGGGGCGACATCCACACGTTCGAATCCAAGGGTGCCGCCCTGCCGGACTATTTGCGCGAAGCGACAGCCTGGTTGCAGTTGGCGACCGCGGCACTCATCCAGCTCAGAGTCCCTGTCGTCACCGCCGTACAAGGCTTTGCCGCCGGTGGCGGCGGCCTTGGGCTCGTCTGCGCATCCGACATCGTTGTCGCCGCGCGCTCGGCGAAATTCTTCTCCGGCGCGGTCCGCGTCGGGATGGCTCCCGATGGAGGCTCCTCGGTCACCCTCGCGCAGTTGGTGGGACTGAGGCAGGCTCTGCGCATCCTGCTCACCAACCCCACGCTGACCGCTGACGATGCCGCGGCGATCGGGCTGATCACCGAGGTGGTCGAGGACACCGAGCTGCAGAACCGGGCCGAGGCGATCGCCGCCGGTCTGGCTGCCATGCCCACCAAGGCGCTCTCGGCGACCAAACGGCTGGTGTGGTCGGGCGTCGGTGCCTCCATCGAAGAACGCCTGCCCGAGGAATCGCGCACGGTCTCCGAGCTGTCCGGCACAGCCGATGCGCTGGAGGGTCTGCGTGCGGTCATCGAAAAGCGCGCACCGAGGTATACCGGACAATGAGCATCCTCATCGACGATGACGGTGCCGTGCGCACCGTCATCCTCAACCGGCCCGACGTGCGCAATGCGATCGATATCCCGCTTCGGCTGGAGTTGGCCGACGCCCTGGAATCGGCACACGCCGACACCGGCGTACGCGCGATCGTTCTTACCGGTGCGGGCAGCACGTTCTGCTCAGGCGGCGATATCTCCACCATGAAGGTCATGTCCGAATCCGAAGCGATGGAACGCGCTCAGTTGGCGCAGCGAGTGATTCGGGCGATCTGGAACACCCCGAAGCCAGTGATCGCTGCCGTCGAGGGCGCAGCATTCGGAGCCGGTGCGGCGCTGGCCGCGGCCTGTGACCGCGTCGTCGCCGGGCGTGACGCCCGATTCGCGACAACCTTCACCAACGTCGGACTCGCCGGCGACATGGGAGCGTTCGCTTCACTGCCGCGCCGTGTCGGCCTGGCCCGGGCGCGTCAAATGTTGCTGTTTCCCCGGCCGTTCACCGCTGACGTCGCGGAGAGCTGGGGACTGGTCGACGCCACGACAGAACCCGGCAGTGTCCTGGCCGCCGCGCAGTCCGACGCGCAATTGCTCGCGGCGGGGCCCGCGCAGGCCTATGGCGTCATCAAGGCCCTGCTCGCGATCAGCCCGGTATTGCCTCCGATGGAAGTGCTCGATCATGAAGCTGCCCATCAGGCACGGCTGTTCGGCAGTGATGACTTCGCCGAAGGCATCGCTGCCTTCCGGGAGAAACGGCGGCCTTCGTTCGGCCTACGACAAGGAGTTCCCTCATGACCTCTGTCATCGATCCCTCGGCAGACACCGGCAGCCGATACGAACGGCTCATCCACCCGGAGAAGGTCCACGGCACGCTCTACACAGACCCCTCCATCTATGCCGAAGAGCTTGAGAAGATCTGGTATCGCACGTGGGTGTTCGTCGGCCACGAGAGCGAGGTGGCCCAGCCCAACGACTACGTGCGAAAGAAGCTCGGGCCGCAGGACGTCATCATGACCCGCGACCGCGATGGCGAAATCCACCTCCTGCTCAACAGGTGTGCCCACCGCGGCAATCAGGTGTGTGACGACGCCAAGGGCAACTCCAGCACCTTCAGGTGCCCGTATCACGGCTGGACCTTCCGAAATGACGGAGAACTCATCGGTTTTCCGTTCTTCAAGGGCTACGGCGACCGCAAATTGGACCTGGCGATGGGGCGTGTCCCGCGGGTCGACTGCTACGGCGGATTCGTCTTCGGCAGCTTCGCCCCGGATGGGCCGTCACTGGTGGAACATCTCGGTGCCGCTGCCGGCGAGATCGATCGGTTGGTCCGGCTCTCGCCGGAAGGCCGCGTGGAACTGACGGCCAGCTGGCTTCAACACAAGGCGCGGGCCAACTGGAAACTTCTGGCGGAGAACGAAACCGACGGTTATCACCCCCAGTTCGTGCACGGGTCGATCTTTGGGGTCACCGGAAGCACGATCGGCCCGCTGTACAGCGACTCATCGATCGCAGTGACCCGAGATCTCGGTGGCGGCCACAGCGAGAACGACCTTCGTCCGGAGTTTCGGAAGTTCGCCCAGCCGATGCGGTGGTTCGGAACCACCGAATCCCGGGTACCGGACTACGTGGCCGCCATACGAGCCAAGCACGGGGACGCGGCGGAAGAGATCCTCGTCGAAGGCGCGCCTCACGTGATGATTTTCCCGAACCTGTTCATCGCCGAGATTCAGGTCTTCAACATCCAGCCGGTCGCCGTCGACGAATGCGTGCAGTACGCCACGGCCGTCCAATTGGCAGGCGCGCCAGAACTCAACCGTCGCATGGTCTCTCAGTGCGTTGGTTCCGTGGGTCCGGCAGGAATGCTGCTCGCCGACGACACCGAGATGTACGAGCGCAACCAGCAGGGCATCGCGTCCTTGACCCCGGAGTGGCTCGACGTCCGCCGCGGGATGAATCGCGAAAAGGTCGACGAGAACGGATTCACGATCGGCACCAACACCGACGAAACCGGCATGCGCGGCTTCTGGTCCCACTACAAGACGCTGATGGAAAAGGACTGAGGATCGTGACAACGTCATTGCAGGACTCTGGTGAACTGGCGCCGGCTCCAGAAGAGTTCGATCGGTCAACGGTGGAGCAGTTCCTTTTCCGCGAAGCCCGTTACGCCGACGAGAACGACTACGACGCATGGGAGGCGCTGTGGACCGACGATGCCCTGTACTGGGTACCCGCTGAGTCCGGTGACCCCGATCCGATGCGGCAGATGTCCATCATCTACGACAACCGCAGCCGCATCTCGACCAGGCTGAAACAGGTGCGCACCGGCCGTCGGTACGCACAGGCGCCCCCGTCACATCTACGCCGGCTCATCTCCAACATCGAATTCCTCGGCGGCCGAACGAATCCCGAGGGCACTCTCGATCTGGAGGTCGGGGCGAACTTCATCGTCATCGAGGCACGGCCTCGCGGTAACCACATCTGGGGCGGCCGCACCACCTATCGCTTGCGCCGCGTCGACGGCGAACTGCGATTGGCTTACAAGAAGGTGCAGTTGGTGGATGCCGACAAACCGATCCCGACACTGGGCTTCCTCATCTAAAGGAGCATGCATGGGCATCCAATTCGACGAATCGGCACCGGTGGCCATACCCGGGGTGGGCGCGGTCATCGGCAGCGAGTTCGCCGAGGTGGCCGTCAGCATTGACAATCAGGCCAATTCACCGCGGCTCAAATTGCAGGATCTGCGAACGGGCCGGGTGCGGTTCCTCGACGCGCTCGAACTCGAAACCGTCATCTGGCTCCCGAACGACCGGCTCAACAGCCTGCTCGACCCGTCGGCCGACCGTTGGCGAGGCGACGAATGAGACGTGCGGCCATCGTTGCGCCACTACGGACACCGGTCGGGGCGTTCGGCGGCAGCCTGCGGCCCCTGCGCGCCGAGGACCTGGCAGCCCACATCATCAAAGCGGTGGTGTCTCGTAGCGGCATCGACCCCGACGTCATCGAAGACGTCGTCATGGCACAGTCGTACGCGAACTCCGAAGCGCCCTGCATCGGACGGTGGGCAGCACTGCATGCCGGTCTTCCGATCAGCGTGTCCGGCCTGCAGATCGACCGGCGCTGCGGCGGCGGACTGCAGGCGGTCATCACCGCCGCGATGACCGTTCAGACCGGTGCCGCCGACGTCGTCCTGGCCGGCGGCGTGGAATCGATGAGCAATATCGAGCACTACACCACCACCGCTCGCTGGGGATCGCGGTCGGGTAACCAGACTCTCTATGATCGTCTCGACCGCGGACGTGAACTGTCCCAACCGGTGTGGCGGTTCGGCAAGATCAGCGGAATGATCGAAACCGCGGAGAACCTCGCGTCCGACTACGGTATCGACCGGGCGGCAGCAGACGAATTCGCCGTGCGCAGCCACCGTCGTGCCGCGGCAGCGCAGGACGGTGGTCTGTTCGACGACGAACTCGTCGCCGTGGATGTGCCGCAGCGGCGTGGAGATCCGGTCACGGTGACCCGAGACGAGGGTATCCGGCCTGACACCACCGTGGACACGCTGGCGGGGTTGCGCTCTGTGGTTTCCGGGGGCACCGTCACCGCAGGAAACGCAGCCCAACAGAACGACGCGGCCGCCGCCTGCCTCGTGGTTGCCGAGGACCGGCTCGAATCGCTCGGCCTGGAACCGATCGGCTTCCTGGAAGGGTGGGCCGCGGTCGGTTGTGAACCCTCCCGGATGGGCATCGGACCGGTTGGAGCGGTCGAAAAGCTCTTCAGTCGGACAGGATTGACCTTCGACGATCTCTCGCTCATCGAGATCAACGAGGCATTTGCAGTCCAGGTGCTCGCGGTACTATCCGGATGGGGCCTCAAGCCCGCCGACGTCGAAGACCGGCTCAATGTCAACGGCTCCGGGATTTCACTCGGCCATCCCATCGGGGCAACCGGGGTACGCATCCTGACCACCATGTTGCACGAACTGCGTCGCCGCGGTGGCGGCCTGGCGTTGGAGACCATGTGCATCGGCGGAGGACAGGGGATCGCTGCGGCATTCAGGAGTGCCTCGTGACGATCGGATTGTTGCGATACGCCAGTTATCTGCCCAGGCACCGACTCAACGGGGCCGATATCGGACTGCGTAGGGGCGACCGAGTGGTGGCCTCCTACGACGAAGACTCGACCACCATGGCCGTCAACGCTGCCGGCCAGGTGGTCGAGCCGGGTGCGCATCCGGGTGCGCTGTACCTGGCGACTACCACGCCTGCCTACGCGGACAAGACGAATGCCAGTGCCGTGCACGCTGCACTCGGCTTGCCCACTGATGTGCTCGCTGCCGACCTCGGCGGCACCGCTCGCAGTACCGTCGTCGGCATCCTTGCCTGCGCCCGCTCCGGGGGGTTGGTTGTCGCGGCTGACGTCCGCGTCGGCAAGCCTGGATCGGCCGATGAGAAGACCGGTGGCGACGGCGCCGCAGCGCTGTACTTCGGTGACGGCGAACCCATCGCGGACATCCTCGCAACGCGATCGCTGACCGCTGAATTTCTGGATCGATGGCGGGATCCACTGTCGCCAACAGGGTTTCAATGGGAGGAACGATTCGGCGCCGAGCATTACAGCGCACTGATCAGGCTCTCGGCGCAACAGGCATTGGACGCAGCCGGCGTGGCAGAGGCCGACCACGTCGTGCTGGCATGCCCGAACACCGCGGTGGTCAAGCGCGCCGCAACTCTGGTCAAGGGGCAGAAGTCTGTCATCACGTCGCCGATCGGGCATACCGGTGCTGCCGACCCTCTGATCGCCTTGGCGGGTGCCCTTGATACCGCCGACCCCGGTGACACGATTCTGCTGATATCCGCCGTCGATGGATGCGATTCCATCGTGTTCCGCACCACCGGCGCCATTACCGAGCATCGACAGGCTGCTGCGCTGAGCGCTCAGCGCAGTTGCGGGCTTCCAGTGCCGCACCTGACCTATCTGTCGTGGCGGGGACTCGTCGAACGCGAATCCCCACGCAGGCCCGAACCTGAACGCGCCGCCGCTCCACCAGCAGCAAGAACCGCGCAGTGGAAGTTCGGCTTCACCGGAACACAGTGCACGAATTGCGGTTTCACCCACCTTCCCCCGACACGTGTGTGTCGGTCGTGTGCGTCGGTCGACGAGATGGTCGACGTGGCGGCCGGGCGACTGGGCGGAACGGTCGTCACGTATACGGTGGACCGGCTGGCGTTCTCTCCCTCACCGCCGATGATCCAGGCTGTCATCGATGTCGACGGCGGCGGCCGGTGCACCCTCGAGTTGGCCGATGCTCGCCCGGAGGAACTCAAAGTCGGGACACGCGTTCGCTTTTCATTCCGGCGGCTCTTCACTGCCGGCGATGTTCACGACTATTTCTGGAAGGCGGTGCAGGACAGTGCCGAGTAACGGAATCGCCGGCAAGGTCGCGGTCGTGGCCATGGGGTGCAGCACGTTCGGAGAACGGTGGGATGCTTCCACGGACGACCTGATCCTGGAGGCGTACCAGGAGTGTTTGATGGCGGTCCCCGGCGTCGACCGCTCTGATGTCGACGCTTACTGGCTCGGCACGCTGAGTTCCGGGCTGGGCGGTTTGACCTTGAGCCGCGCGATTGGCACCGATGACAAGCCAGTGACCAGAGTTGAGAACTTCTGCGCCACTGGATCTGAAGCCTTCCGAAATGCGTGCTACGCCGTCGCGGCCGGCGCCTACGACATTGTGATGGCTGTCGGCGTCGAGAAGCTCAAGGACTCCGGGTATTCCGGGTTGCTGCGCCAAGATCCGCCCGGCGACGGTACCGCCCCGGAAATCTCGATGACCGCCCCGGCAGCGTTCTCGCTGCTCGATCCGGCCTACTGCGACCGCTACGGCGTGCATCCCGACGAGATGCGGGCTGCGATGACGCACGTCGCCTGGAAGAATCACGACAACGGCACCCGAAACCCGAAGGCGCAGTTCCGTTCGCCGGTGTCACGCGAGACCATCGACGGGGCCCCGAAGGTGGCCGGGCGTCTCGGTGTGTTCGACTGCTCAGGCGTTTCCGATGGTGCGGCGTGTGCACTCATCGTGCCCGCCGAGCGCGCACACGAGTTCACCGATACCCCGATGTACGTCGAAGCGTTGTCTCTCATTGCGGGATCCACGCGCGGATCGATGGATTCGGCCTTCGACTACACCACGTTCCCAGAGGTGATCAAGGCGGCCAAGGACGCCTACGCCCAGGCGGGAATCGACCGCCCAGCTGAGCAACTCTCGCTCGCCGAGGTCCATGACTGCTTCACCCCTACCGAGATCGTGCTGATGGAGGATCTCGGATTCTCCGATGCCGGGCAGGCGTGGAAGGATGTCTTGGCCGGTGACTTCGACGCAGGCGGGCGGCTTCCGATCAACCCCGATGGTGGGCTGAAGTCATTCGGTCATCCGGTGGGAGCCAGCGGCTTGCGGATGCTCTACGAAGCGTGGCTGCAGTTCCGGGGAGAGGCGGGCAAACGTCAACTGTCCGATCCTCACACAGCCCTCACGCACAATCTGGGTGGTCGTCCCGGCGGATGTGTGTCCTTCGTGTCGATCGTCTCGAACAGGCCCACGTTTCGGAGCTGAGACCAGGATCGGTCAGTTGAGTGGCGGTGACGTACCCTGTTGTGCCCCTTGCCGTGAAGTCCCTGTGGCTCAGCGACTCGCTGGGCCACAGGGACCCGGGGGGTTCCGCATCAAGGCGTCCGTAGTCGGGCGCCCGGAGTGAACGTCACCGGCATGGCAGTGAGTTCGTTGGAGAAATTCGACACCAGCCGCTCGACCGGTCCGGCCAGCTGCATGTCCGGTATCCGCCGGAGTAGTTCCTCGAAGAGCACTTTCAGCTCGAGGCGCGCGAGTGGGTTCCCCAGACAGAAATGGGCACCCCCGCCACCAAATGCCAGATGGGGCGGCTTCTGCCGGAAGGCATCGAAGCGTTCCGGATTCTCGTTGAGCTCGGGATCCCGGGATCCGGCCGAATACCACAGGGCAACGCGCTCACCTTCTTTGACGGGGTGCTCGCCCACCGTGGTGTCGCACTGGGCGACACGGGTGAAGTAGATGACCGGTGTCACCCAACGCAGCATCTCTTCGATCGCGTTCGGGATGGCTTCGGGGACGGCGACGAGCTCGCGCCGTTGATCGTCATGCTCCATCAGCGCCCGCATTCCGCCGGATGCGGTGTTGCGGGTCGTATCGTTGCCCGCGAACATCAGCAGTGCGAAGAAATAGGTGATCTCCGCCTCGGACAACCGATCACCGTCGACTTCGGCGGCGATAATCCTGGAGACCAGGTCCTCGCCGGGGTTCTGGCGCCGTTCACTGGTGATGGCGGTGAGGTAGCCGCCGATTTCCAGGAGTGCGCCCAGACCTAGATGTGGATCGGCAGTGGCGGCCGCGCGAGAGAGTTGGTTGGTCCACTCGAAGAGTTTCCGGCGGTCTTCCTGCGGTACGCCGAGCATGTCGGCTATCACCCGCAGCGGAAGCTCGACAGCGATGTCGTTGACGAAATCACACGACCCCTGCTCAATCACCTCGTCTATCAAGTCGTTGACGGTAGTTCGGATATCGTCGACTTTCTGGCGGATCAACTTGGGCGTGAACACCGCTTGAACCACGTTGCGCACCTGCGTGTGCCGGGGTGGATCCATGCCGAGAATGACTTCGCGGAGCACCTCGACGGGCACGCCACTTTGAGCGGTAGCGAACACACCGCCACGAGCTGACGAGAACACTTGAGGGTTCCGGCTGACCGCGGTGATGTCGGCGGCTCTGGTGAACGACCAGAATCCAGGCTCGTCGCCCTGCAACGGATTCCAGTGCGGTTCGGGTTGCCGGCGCATCCGGGCAAACAGCGCGTGGGGAGGTCCGTCCCGGAAGTACTCGAGATCGGTGAGATCGACGGTGGCCAGGTCGATTTCCGCCAGCGGCAGGGATGATGTCACGGTGAAGTCCCTTCTGATCGGGGTTGACTAGTTCTGCAAGTCCAGGACGGGTGCCCAGCCCGGGCGCAGAGGCGAGCGACCCGCCTCCCGGGTGAGCATCGCCGCAACGATCCGTCGCGCGCGCAATGCCGCGGTGTCGGCTTGGAACTCCACGCTTGATCGCCATATGTCGTAGTCGGGCACCCGCTCGAGCAGTGCGGTGTCTCGTTCGATGAGTGTGGTGACGAACTTCTCCAGCGTCTCGGTCACTTGGGTGTCGTTCAGTGAGTAGTTGCGTGAAGACTGTTGGAAGACATGGGTCCTCGTGGCCGACTCCGGTGTCAAGGCGTGAGTCCGGATGCTGGAGAGCAACCCATCTCCGGCGATGTCCCAGCGCTGCACATGGACGGCTGGAGAGACGAACGTACCGCTCTCGGTGCGTGAGTACAGTCGCTCGGCATCCAGTCCGACGGCGTCGCGTTCCCAGTCGGCCGCCGGCATGGCAGCAAGCTCTCGGGTGTAGGCGACCGAGGTCTCGGTCACCTCGACACTGCTGAACGCGGGCAATCGGGCAGTCCCGGGTGGCATGTGGTTCTCGTGCACGATCGGCGCATACGAAAAGTCGAGGAAGTGCTCGTGCACCATGAGGTAATTGGCCCCGACGCTCCAGATGCTGGGAAAGGTTGTCCAGCCAGGGTCCGTCAACCACGGCAGCCGTGGCGGACGGGACTTCGACGGTGGCGACATACGGCCAACCCAGATCCAGACGAACGGCGGTTCTTCGTATATCGGGTAGCGATGTACCTGCATCGCGGGTGGGATCGCGGGCTGAGTCGGGATGTGCACACACTGCCCGTCAGGACGGTAGCTGCACCCGTGGTATCCGCAGACGAGGAGGTTGGCGTCGACGTGACCGTCCGACAGGGGAAATCCTCGGTGCGCGCACCGATCGGCCAGTGCATGCGCCGTGCCATCGGCGTCCCGCCAGAGCACGACCTCCTCGTCGAGCAACCGACGCCCGAGCGGCCGGTCCACGAGTTCTTCCGAGGTTGCCGCGACATACCACAGGTTGGCCGGGTGGTTGCCGTTCACAGGTCCAGGACCAATGTCTGCGACCGCGAACGCGATACGCACGTCAAGATCACGTTGCCGGCTGTCCGCTCGGCTTCGGTCAGCATTGAATCGCGGTGGTCGGGAATACCTTCGACTACGGAGGCTTCACAAGTTCCGCAGACGCCTTCAAGGCACGACGACATGATCGGGACGTCAGCGTCTTCGAGTGCTTCGAGAATCGAACTCTCAGCGGGTACCTCGACGGTCACTCCGGATCTCCGACACACGACGTCGAACGTGTCCAAGGCGTCGGCCGCGGGCTGAGCGAGTGGCTTGGCGGCGAACCGTTCGAGGTGAAGGCTGCCCGGTGGCCACTGGGCGAAGTGCGTTTCGACGGCGGCGAGAAGCGGTTCCGGTCCACAGCAGTAGACGAGGGTGTCGGCGAGGGGTTGAGCTAGTGCGGATCCGAGGTCGAAGATGCCGTGTACATCGTCGGGCCACAGCAGCACCCGGTCGCCGTAGGCCGCGGCCAGTTCTGAGGCGAATGCCATTGTCGAGGAGCTGCGTCCCAGATAGATCAGGCGCCAATCACTGCCGGACTGCTGTGCGGCCCGGATCATGGGCATCATCGGGGTGATACCTATGCCGCCGGCGATGAACAAATAGCTCGGAGAATCGATGAGCGGGAAGTGATTGCGCGGCCCGCGCACACGGACGGTGCAACCGGCGATCAAGTAGTCGTGGACGAATCGTGAGCCGCCTCGGCTGCGTGGGTCGAGCAGTACGCCGATTCGCCACACGTCCGCTTCGTTGGGATCGCCACAAAGGGAGTACTGGCGTACGAGACCGTTGCCCAGCAGAAGGTCGATGTGTGCGCCAGGCAGCCACGACGGTAACGAGGCGCCATCGGGTTTGGCGAGGTCGAGTGCTACCACATGGTCGGCGACATCAGTTCGCGCCGTGATCACGACATCGCTGGCGAACTCGTGGATCGCAGTGCCGGCAGCTTGTATTGGATAGGCGGTTTCAGTGGACATCATCTGCCCTCTCTGGTTGAGGTGGCCAGCGTGACAAGTTCGGTCAATTCGGCAGCCATGTCGTCCAGCAGTTCCCAGGCGTCGGGCAGTGTTTCGGCATCGCCGACGATGCCGATATCGAGCTGGTCTTGGTAGCTCACCACAGTGATGTTCAGGGTGAATCCGTCGAATATGACGCTCATCGGATAATGCGCCGTGAGGGGATTTCCGAAGCAGGACAGGCCAACTCGTGAACCAGGCACATTCGAGATGATCAGGTTGATCGGAGGCCTGACCGCCCTGGACGAGACGATGTCGATGATGCCCCGCGCGGCCAGTCCAAAGATCGGCGCTGGGATCGGATCGTTGACCGCGCTCAACAGTGCTGGCGGGGCGAGCCTCATGCGGGCCTTGGCGTGCCGCAACCACACATGCGCGAAAGACAGCCTGTCCCGCGCGTCGTCGCAGTGCGTCGGGATGGGCGCGATGATCGACGAAATTGCGTTGCCAAAGCGCTCTGTGGCATTCGGATCGCGGGTGGAAACGGGCAGGTATGCCACAAGTGGGTCAGCGGGCAGTTCGTCGGTCACCGTGAGCCGGCGTCGCAGCGCTCCACCGCAGATGGCTACGACAACATCGTTGACGGTGACGCCCATGGCGTTTTTCACCATCTTGATATCGAGCAGCGACATCGATCCGAACGCTACTGAGCGTGCCGGTGACAGGGGTGTATTGAATCGGGTCCGGGGTGCGTCAAGGCGCTCTCGCGGCGCCTCGTCACTGATGGCGCGAGTCAGGGAGTGGATACCGGGTAACGACCGGAGCGAAGGCACCTGATCGAGATGTGCCAGCACTTTAGGCACCGCCATGCCCGCGCGGATGCTACGCAGGGGTAGGGATGCCAGGGCTTGTACGGCCAGGGCCGCGCGGTTGGGCATGGCGATCGGTTTCTGCTCTGTCGACGGTTGCGGGTCTTGGCCGCCGAGTGGGTCAAGAAGGAGAGAGAAGATTTCGCTGGCGGCGATCCCGTCGGCCGCGGAATGATGCAGCGTCATCACGACCGCGGTGCGCCCGGGTAATCCGTGTATCACGCGCAATCTCCACAGTGGACGTTTCCGGTCGAGCCGGGTCGCCATGATCTCGGAGACTTCGCCCGCCAAACCCGCCTCGTCCGCTGCATCCGCCAGTGTCGTCTCGGTGATGTGCTCGGCGAGGTCTACTGGAGATTCCACGAACACCGGGTGGTCGAAGTCGAACGGGACCGTGACCAGCTTCCACTTCAGCGGCGGGCACAGGTGGATTCGCTCAGACACCAACTTCGTCATCGACACCGCATTGATCGTTTCCCGATCCCCGGTCTGATAGATCGCCACGCCACAGTACTGCGCGCCGAAATTGCCCACCTCTGCAGCGAGGAACTGGGCGTCGAGGCTCGAAAGTCTGTGCATTAAACGACCTTTCGTACATCATCCGGTGTAGTGGTCGAACGAGAACTGGCGACGGTGTGGCCATCGGCTGTGTCGTCATCCGCTGCGGATCGCATGCGGCCGAGGCCGGCTGATCGCCGAGATCCGCCGGTGGGCCCGCTTCAACGCTACGAAGTTCGATGTGGCCGGGCTACGTCGTTGATCGACGAAGTTCGGCAGCCCCGGGCCGAACCGTTTGGCTGAAGTGCACAAGTTCGAGGAAAACGCCGGTGCTCTCCGGGTGAATCCTGTACGAGGGGATTCTTCCGGTTACTGGCTCGTCACACAGGTTGCAGCTCTATGGTCGGCAACATGCGCGGATGCGACACCACCGACGGGGACGTCGTCGCCAAGTTTGCGGCAACGGTCGTCAGCCAGATGGAGTTGAAGCTGGCCGACGTCATCAGTGCCGTGCGGACCGCTTTGGCAGAGGAGTTCGCTGAGATCGGCGGAAATGGTGAACTGCTGGAGTTGCTGCACGACGCCGTGGAAGGAAACCTGGATGCATACATCCCGGCTATCCGGCACAGCATCCCGATCGAACACATCCGGCCGCCGACCGCGGCGCTCGAACATGCCCGAAGGATGGCGCAGCGCGGTGTTCCGGCTAATACGCTGGTCAGGGGCTACCGGTTGGGGCACCAGGCGCTTCTTGACCAACTAGTTGACGAGATCCATCAATTGGACCTGGATGCGCAGCTCGGTCTGGACGTGTTTCAGCATCTGTCTGCGGTGTCGTTCGGCTACGTGGACCGGATCATGGAAGACGTACTTGCCAGCCACCAGAGAGAACGTGATCGTTGGCTGACCAACAAGAACCGGCTCCGGGAGCTTCGGGTGCAGGAGGTGCTCGACGACGCCGACGCCGATTTCGACGAAATGACCCGTGCCGTCGGCTATCCGTTCGGGCTGACTCATCTGGCCCTGGGGGTTTGGCGCGATAGGCCTGCGACGGGGGACGAGCTGCCGAACTTGGAACGCTTTGCCTCCCGATTGGGTGAAGTGGTCGATTCCCGGTATCGCCCGCTGTTCATAGCGGCCGACGGACTGACTGCCTGGGTGTGGCTTGTCATCCCCGAGAGCGATGTTGCTGAGACGGTCACCCGGGCAAGGGAATTTGTACACTCGCTGCCGGATGCGCCCTGGGTTGTCTGTGGGGTGCCTGCGAGCGGTCCGCACGGATTTCGCCGATCGCACAGACAAGCGCTCGACGTTCGTACGGCAGTACTCGCCTCGCGGGCGAAGCCGTCGAGATTCACCGCGGCCTCGGATCCGGGGGTGCAGGTCGCGGTCAGATTCAGCGGGGACCTCGTCGAGACGCGCAGATGGGTTTCCGCGGTACTCGGTGACCTGGCATCGATGACCGACAGCGATGAACGCCTGCGCGAAACCCTACGCGTCTTCTTGCAGTTGGGGTCGAGCTTCAAGGCGACCGCCGATGGTATGCATTTGCATGTGAATTCGGTCAAGTACCGCGTGCAGCGTGCCGTCGAGCGTCGTGGACGGGACGTGGCTGATGATCGGCTTGACGTTGAGGTGGCGTTGATGTTGGTGCACTGGTTCGGTGACGCCATTCTCGTTCCTGCCGACGAGTAACTCTGCCTGGCAGGTTCTATTTTGAATTTGGAGGTGGTGTCGCTGCGGCACCGCGCAGCCTGAGCGCTGTAATCGGCGTCAATACCGGGTCTTGTAGGGATGTGGTCCACGTTTGCGCCTTGACGGATTGTATTTTTTTAACCTAGATTCAATCAGGTAGAACTGACCGGCAGAGGAGCGCAGGTGTCTGGTGTTGAAGACAAGGTTGTCGTCGTTACGGGTGCGGGGGGTGGCCTTGGCCGCTCGTACGCACGATTTCTGGCGGCCAACGGTGCGCTAGTCGTCGTCAATGATCTCGGTGGTGCCCGGGATGGTTCGGGCGCTGGTACCCAGGCCGCCGACACCGTGGTAGAGGAGATCCGCGCTGCCGGCGGAAGAGCCGTCGCCAATTACGATTCGGTCGCCGACGAGGCCGGCGCCGCCTCCATCATCGATACCGCGCTCACTGCGTTCGGTGCCGTGCACGGAGTGGTGAGTAACGCCGGCATCCTGCGCGACGGCGCCTTCCACAAGATGTCGGCCGATAACTGGGAGGCTGTGCAGAAGGTGCACCTCTATGGCGGGTTCAACGTGATCCGCGCCGCCTGGCCGCATTTCCGCGAGCAGAAATTCGGTCGCATCGTCGTTGCGACGTCCACCAGCGGCCTCTACGGCAACTTCGGACAAGCCAATTACTCAGCGGCAAAGGCTGGGCTGGTGGGGTTGATCAACACCCTGGCGGTCGAGGGTGCGAAGTACTCGATTACAGCGAACGCCATCGCACCACTTGCCGCCACCCGGATGACCGCCGACATCGCCCCGCAGGAACTCTTGGACAAGCTCGATCCGGAGCTGGTCGCGCCTGCGGTCGGCTACTTGGTATCGACCGAAAACGAGGACACCGCATCGGTGTTCGTGGTCGGCGGTGGCCTGGTGCAGCGCGTCGCGCAATTCCAGAACGACGGCGTCACGTTCCCCACGCCGCCCAGTCTGGCGGAGATCACCGCGAAGTGGTCACGGATCAGCGATATGTCTGATGCCAAACTTGGCAGCAATCCTGTCTGAGGCGCGCTGTGAGTACTGTGCCTCCACCAGGCCTCGGCGCGACTGAGCTCGTGCGGGCTTACCGGGAGGGCGACCGATCGGAACCTCTCGTCAGCCATACGGTCGGCGGGTTGCTCGCGTCCCGCGCCGCCGAACACCCCGACCGGGAAGCTCTTGTCGGTATCCGTCACGGTACGGGTGAGACTGAAAGAGTCACGTACACAGAACTTCTCGAGGGATCCCGCCGGGTCGCTGCGGCCCTGGCGGAGTTGGCCGAGCCCGGCGACTACGTAGCCCTGTGGGCCCCGAATGTCATCGAGTGGACCTTAATCCAGTACGGCGCAGCCCTCGCCGGCGTCGTACTGGTGGCGCTGAACCCTGTGTTGCGCGATGGCGAACTCGACTATGCCTTGCGGCACAGCCGCGCGCGGGTGCTGCTGCATGCCGACGTCAGCCGCGAGTACGTGATGTCTGAGGTCGCCACGCGGGTGTGCGCGGGCATCCCCGGTATCCGCCGGATCTCACTGTCCGAGCAGGAGCTGTGGATGGCGCCCGCACCATCGGACAGTGTCGTGGACATCGAGACTGATTCGCCGGTCATGCTGCAGTACACATCGGGTACCACAGGGCGGCCCAAGGGCGTTCTGTTGACCCACCGGGCGCTGGTCAACGTCGCCAGGCTGACGATGGAGGCCACCGGGGTGGCCGCGGGGGCGGTCTGCTTCAACCCATTGCCACTGTTTCACACCGCCGGCTGCGTCATTGCCACCATCGGTCCGCTGTGGGTTGCGGGCACTTCGATACTCTGCGAGCGTTTCACCCCCGACGCGACGCTGGAAGCACTGCTACGCGAAAGCGTCTCGGTGCTCTTCTACGTCCCCACCGTGCTGCTGGCTTTGCTGCAGCGGCAGCGGCAGCTCGATACGCCCGCCCCGCGGTTGCGCATCATCATGGGCGGTGCGTCCAGTGTATCCAGTGAGCTGATCGACGGTGCCACTTCCGTTTTCGGGGCGGAGGTGTACAACCTGTACGGCCAGACCGAACTGGCACCCGTGCTCTCTCTGACCCGCCCCGGAGACAGCAGGCATGACCAGCTCACGACTGTCGGGCGTCCGCTGCCTCACCTGGACTGCAAGATCGTCGATCCCGACTCCGGTGCGACGCTCGGTGTGGGCGAGGTCGGTGAAATCTGCGCCCGGGGGGATCAGCAGTTCCTCGAATATTTGCACGACCCGGATGCCACTGCACGAGCATTGGACTCCGACGGCTTCGTTCGCACCGGCGACCTCGGCGCCATGGACCACCGCGGATACTTGACGGTCACGGGCAGGCTCAAGGAACTCATCATCCGTGGCGGTGAGAACATCTCACCCGCCGAGGTCGAGGCAGTCCTCGCCGCGCACGATGATGTTCTCGACGTCGTGGCGGTGGGACTCCCCGATGAAAAGATGGGCGAGATCGTCGCCGCGGTCTGTCGTATAGACCACACCCGAGAAGGCTTGCGGGAGCGCCTGGTTGAACATGCCAGAGCGCACATGCCGTCGTACAAAGTGCCGGCTCGATGGTTTGTCATCGAGGATTTCCCGATGACGCCGACGGGCAAAATTCAACGGTTCGCCCTCCGTGAAGCAATCTGCGCGCAGGAGTTGGACGAACTATGAATGTGAGGCCCTCGATCGAGGCGCGCCGGAGTGCGCTACGCGAGCGTTTCCCCGTCTGGTCGCCGACGAGCCTGGCCGACTGGCTCGACACATGCACAGCGGGGTACCCGACACGCCCCTTCGTGCTTTCCGACTCGGCGGAGCTGACTTATAGAGACGTGGCAGAGGAATCGCGCCGGCTGGCTGCGGGCCTGTCAGCCCTGGGCGTGCGCCCCGGTGACCGGGTGGGCATGGTGATGGCCAACTATCCCGAGTTTGTGGCCGTCAAATTCGCGATCGCGCGTGTCGGCGCGGTTGCGGTGCCATTCAACTACCTCTATCGCGAAAATGAATTGGCTTTCGTGCTCGCCGATTCCGGCTGCCGGGTGCTGATCACGATGACGGAGTTCGGTCTTCTGGACTACCAGGGAATGCTCGACCGCATCGTCCCAGGCTGGGATGTTCCCGGCTTCAGTGATCGAGCCTCGGACGCCGACGGACTACCAGAACTGCGCAGTGTCGTCGTCCTGGATACCGGTGGTGAGCCGCGGCAGGGCGCGTTGGCGGTGCGCGACCTCGCTGCGCTCGGTGAGGGCCGCCTTGCGACGTTCTCCGCGCCGGCCATCGATCCGTCGGCTCCTGGGGACATGCTGTACACCTCGGGTACCACAGGTGCGCCCAAGGGCGTCGTGGTGTCGCACGATGCGGTCCTTCGCACGGGCTACGCGTCCGCTCTGACCCGGGCCTACGAAGACGGCCGTCGGATCCTCTATTCCCTGCCCTGCTATCACATGTTCGGGTATGTCGAAGGGCTGCTCTCGGTGATGTATGTGGGCGGCGCGGTGGCCTTGCAGCCATCCTTCAGCGCGGAAGGGTACTTCCGTGGCATCGAGCGACACCGCGCCACCGATATCTTGTGTGTGCCGACGATGGCCGTGGCGATGGTCGAAAGCCCGGCACGCAGCGACTATGACCTCAGCTCACTCAAGGCCATCCTGTGTGGGTCTGCCCCGGCTCCAATCTGGCTGTGGGAGCAGGTCTCCGCCGAATTCGGCGTCACCGAGATCGTCACGGGTTACGGCATGACCGAATGCGGTGGGGCGATGACGTTGACCCTGCCCGAAGATCCGCTGGAATCGCTGACCACGACGGTGGGAAGACCGAAGCTGGCGGGCGTTGCCGGTGTACCCGGTACCGATGCCCTCGTCGTCTACCGCGCCGTCGACCCTGATACCGGCGCCACTATGCCGCCGGAAGGCGAAGGTGAACTGCTGTCATCAGGACCGACCACGATGCTCGAGTATTGGAATCGCCCGGAAGACACCACTCGCAATCTGCGAGACGGTTGGCTGCACTCGGGGGACCTGGGCCGGGTACGGTTCGACGGCTACCTACAGGTGACAGGCCGCAGCAAAGAGTTGTACAAGAGTGGCGGCGAACTGGTCATGCCCAAGGAGATCGAGGATCTGCTCGCACAGCATCCCGGAATCAGCCAGGTCTTCGCGATTGGCCTCACCGACGAGCGCTGGGGTGAGATCGGTTGTGCGGTGGTGGTCCCGGCAGCTGATCACGACATCACCGAGCACGAGGTACTGGGGATGTGCCGAGAGAATCTGGCGCGGTTCAAAGTCCCGAAGCGCGTCGTGTTCTACCGCGCCGAAGACCTGCCGACCACACCAACGGGCAAGGTGCAGAAGTACCGCCTGGTGCAGCAGGTCGGTGCTGCACCGCGGCCTAGTTGACGACGCGGCTAGGCCGCGTCGAATCGGCGCACTCCGTCGTCCAGGGCGCTGGTCAGTTCGCCGCGCGCCACCAGCAGATCCAGATGGGACTGCACCTCGAGAATTGCCGTCATGCGGTGCACGACGTCCAACTCGTCGAGCGTGCGCTCCCGCCGCGTCCAGCGCATCTCCGACGCGACCTCGAACGAGCTGGAATTGCCGGCCGCGATGAGATCTCCGACCTGGCGTAGCCGCGTTTCGTGATGCTGGATCAGTTCGTGAGCGCGGGCATGGGTGGTACCCGCGGTGCTGCCGTGGGCAGGCAACATCTTCGCATCCGGCAGGCGAAGAACGAGGTGCAGCGAATCGATGTACGAGCGCAGCGGGAGTTTCCCTGGTGCACGCTCGAATGCGATCGACGGGGTGATCCGTGGTAGCAAATGGTCGCCGGTGAAGATCACGCAGTTCTCCGCGTCCTCGAACACGATGTGTCCCCGCGTGTGACCGGGAGTCGTACGCACCACGAGTTGTATCGTGCCGCAGTCGATCACGTCGCCGTCATCGAGCCAGCGATCTGGCGGGGCGAAAGCTACGCCTCGCTCGTAAGGCTCCCACTCCAGTTTGCCGATCGCCGAGGCCAGTTCGGCCGCACCGGCCTCGTTCAGTTTGCCGATCTGATGGGGATGAACCACGTCGGGCTGTCGCAAGAAGGCGTCGATGCTGTGCTCTTCTTCGCGGCCCAGCATGAGCTCGATTCCGTGCTGATCGCGCCATTGCACGCCAAGTGAGTAGTGATCCCAGTGCTGGTGGGTGGCGACGATTCTGCGTACATCGCGCACGCTGTATCCCAGCCCGTTCAGTGCACGGATCAATGCCTGCTCAGAGGGTGGGTAGGCCCATCCCGGATCGATCAGAGTCACACCTGCGGGCGAGCAGATGACGTAGGCGTTGACGACCTGCAGGTCGGGCAGGGGTAGTGGCAGCGCGACGCGCGTCGCGGTATCGGTGACCGGCTCCACTTCGTGGACGACCTCGGCAGCTGATGGATGTGACATTTGGTAATGCTCCTGTCTGGCTTCACACAAAAATTTAACAGAAACTAGAAAAATGTGTTAGCGTCGCGATATAGCCGTGATAGGAACCACTGCAGGTGGTCAAAGGCCTATTCAAAACCCAGTTGTTTGCGCAGAGGAGGTCCGCCGCGATGGTCATCGGAGCGTTGGACCGGTCGCGGCTACCGGCTTTGGATCGGCCGATGTCGGGACGCCCACGCGTGCTCGCCGCCTGGCTTACAGAACAAGCAGGGCCCATTGACGCGCCGCTCGCTGTGACGCGCACGGGTCTGGGCTACACCAATGCCACATGGCTGGTGACCGACCAGGCCAGGCGTCAGTGGATCTTGCGGGAGCGGACCCGCCCCGACTCGCGTTCGTTCGATCGGGAAGCGGCGGTACTGACCCGGCTGTCGGCCATGGGCCTGCCGGTCCCGAGAGTGACCGGGCACGGCGACCAGCGTGGATGCCACTTCATGGTGACGAGCGTGGCGGCGGGAGTGGTGATCGACGATGAGCTGCAGGCATCGCGTTTGACGGTCGATGAGCGCCGTCGCCTCGGTGAGAACGTCGTCGATGCGCTCGCGCGGCTGCACACGGTGGATCCGGCCAGTGTCGGGCTACCCGAATTCGGCGCGAGGCACATGGACCGGCAGTTGGCCGTGCTGGCCGACGTGTGGACATCATCGGGAAGCAGTAGCGTGCACGATTCTGCTTGGTGCGCAGTGCGTACCCGGCTTCTTGCGCGCCGGCCCGACCGCGAGCCCCGTATCCGGCTGGTACACGGTGACTATCGCTTAGCCAACATCGTCACCCAAGACGCCAAGGTTGTCGCGGTTCTGGACTGGGAACGGTGTACGGCAGGAAATCCGCTGTCGGATCTGGCGTGGCTGCTCAACAGCTGGCGCGGGCCCGACGAGCCGACCGGTTGCCCGAACAGCCCGACTCTTGTCGGCGGATTTCCTTCCAGGGAGGAACTGCTCGACTTCTACGCCGCACGCACCGGCATCGAACTGCACAACCTGAACTACCAAAGGGCGCTTGCCTACTGGACTTCCGCGACGCTGCTGCAAGCCGCCGAGACTCGACGCCGTACCGATGTGTCCCAGGCGGACCTGGGCAATGTCGACGAAGAAATCAACTACTGCCTCATCGAGGCCGCATCACTGCTGAGGAATCATCGATGGTAACGGCGCTGGACGACTACACGCATCCGATCGGACCGGAACTCAACTTCAACGAGTCGATGTACTTCGAGTTCCACGATCCCGACACCGGGATCGCCGGTTTCCTGCGCCTGGCGAACCGTCCCAATGAAGGCATAGGGGAGAGAACGGTATGCCTCTATCTGCCCGGCGGGAAGGTGGGCTTCGGATTCGCTCGGCCCAAGGTCACTGCGAATGCGGCCATGAATGCCGGCAGCGTGGCAGTTGATGTCGTGCGGCCCATGGAGGAGGTGCGGGTCCGTTTCGCCGGCGATGTCTCTGTCTTGGCCGATCCTCGCGCCATGAGTGAGCCGAAGGCGGCGCTGACGGCGAGCCCGATCGCTCCGGCGCGGATCGAATTGCGCTACAGCGCTATTGCGCCGGCCCATGAACAGACCTTCGAATCGGGTGACCAGTCCTTCGCGCCGAACCACTATGAACAACTCACTGCGGTTAGTGGTGTTATCGAGATCGATGGCCACCGCCACACCGTCCAGGGGCACGGCCTTCGCGATCATTCGTGGGGCCCGCGCTCATGGCAAGCCCCCTGGTTCTACCGTTGGATTCACGGTAGTTCCAGTGAATTCGGCTTCATGGCAGCATATTTCGGCGAACCCGACGGGTCCAGCCGCCGCGGAGGGTTCGTCTTCGACGGGGAGAACGTGCATGCCTGCGACGACATCACCATCTCCACAGACCGCGACGACGACGGTTTTCAGCAGCGCATCGAAGTGTCCATCGGCACCGGCCAACGCAAGTGGCGACTGCGCGGCGAGGCCTTGTCCTCTGTCCCGCTGAGGCACCGCAGTGCTGATGGATCGGCGACCACCCGCATCGTCGAATCCGCGATCCGTTGGCAGCTCGAAGAGGGCGACGAAGTCCATGGCATGGCCGAATACCTCGACCAGATCTGTGACGGAGAACCCGTCGGAAAACACGTGTAGAGAAAGGATTTTCGACCTTATGAAGGTATTCGACAACCTCGAGGACTTTGAATCGGCAGCCGGGACCGAACTCGGCCCCACCGACTGGCTCGAAGTGGATCAGCAGCGCGTCGACAAGTTCGCCGACGCCACCGATGACCACCAGTGGATCCACGTCGACCCTGACCGGGCCGCGTCTGGACCATTCGGTGGCACCATCGCACACGGCCTGCTGACGCTGTCGTTGCTGCCCCGGTTCATGCACGATCTCTACCGGGTCGACAACGTCGCCATGGCGATCAACTATGGCTTCAACAAGGTGCGTTTCATCACCCCGGTGCCGGTCGGTGCCAAGCTTCGCGCCTCCTCGCGAATCACACAGGTCGACAGACTCGACACCGCAGTCCAAGCCACCCTCGTCACGACCATCGAGGTCGAAGGAGCGGCCAAGCCCGCCGCCGTGATCGAATCGATTGTGCGCTATGTCGGTTGAGATCACCCGAGACTGGAAAGTCGCCGCCGCCGAGAGCCTCTACCAGGCGCTGGCGACGGGCAACGCGGACGCCCTGACACATTTGTTGGCATCGGATTTCATCGGTCATGCCGCCGAAGGTCTGCCGCTCGACATGGGCGGCACTCATGTGGGAGCCGACGCTATGCGCACCAATCTGTGGTGGCGGATTGGCGAGCACTTCAAAGCCCGCGCTGTTGCCGAGGACTTTCAGGCGCTGGAGGACGGCCGCCTCGCAGTCATCGGCACCTACCGCGGCACCGCGCGGCGCAGCGGCGCCGAACTCGACGCCGCATTTGTACATATCCTGGCCTTCGACGGCGATGGGCGCATCGCCTCACTCAAACAGCTCACCGACACCGCAGCCTGGCATGCGGCCCTCGATGGCGACGGAATACTGCAGACCATCGACTACCGGGTCGAGCACGGTGTCGCCACAATCTGCTTGAACCGGCCAGACAAGCGCAACGCGATCAATCTTCGGATGGGCCAGGAGACCCTGGAGGTCGCCCGCAGGATCGCCGCAGATCGTTCGGTCCGTGCAGTCCTGATCTGCGGAAACGGTCCGGCCCTCACCGTCGGTGGTGACATCTCGTATTTTCTCGAAGGCGGCGGGGAAGGCTACGACAAGCTGTTTGAGAAGATGATCCGGCCGTACCACGAGGGATTCGACATCCTGAGCCGGGTCGAGGCACCTATCGTTGCCGCAGCCCACGGAGCGGTCGCAGGCGGCGGTCTGGGCTTCATTTATGCTGCCGACCTCGTCCTGGCCGCTGAGGACAGCCGATTTATCGCGGCTTTCGCCGGCATTGGTCTATCCGGTGACGGTGGCGGTACGTATTACCTGCCACGCCTCATCGGGCCGCGCCGCGCCGCGGCAGCCTACCTGCGCAACGCGCCGATCACCGCCGAGGAGGCTCTCGCCTGGGGCCTGGTCAACGAGATCGTGCCGGCCGATGAACTCCGCGCTCGTGCAACAGCTTTGGCGCGCGAACTGGCAGAGGGGCCGACTGTGGCTTTCGCCACGATGCGAGCTCTGCTGAAGGACAGCTGGAGCAATGATCTGACCGCACAACTCGCCGCGGAGTTGCGCGGCACCAAGGCAACAGGAAACACCCGCGATGCGGCGTCCGCCATCTCGGCGTTCGCCGAGAAGCGGACCCCGATCTTCGAAGGACGATGACATGGTCGGACTCATCCAGGACACCGAGGAGCACAAGGCAATTCGCGAAAGCGTCGCGGGCATTGCCAACCGCTACGGGCAGGCGTACTTCCTGCAGCGAGGCCGGGCCGGTGAGGACATCGAGGAACTCTGGAAGGATCTCGGCGCGGCCGGCCTGCTCGGGGTGCACCTGCCCGAGGAATACGGCGGCGGTGGCGGCGGGATGGCCGAGGCCGTGGTCGTCGTCGAGGAGTTGGCGGCACACGGTATGCCGATGCTGATCTGGGTGATCTCGCCGGCGATCTGCGGCAGTATCCTGGCCCACCACGGCTCGGAAGAAATGAAACAGCGCTGGCTGCCCGGGATCGCCGACGGCAGCCAGAAGATTGCGTTCGGGCTCACCGAGCCTGACGCCGGGTCCAACAGCCACAACGTCAAGACGACCGCCCGCAAGACCGCAACCGGTTGGGTGCTCTCCGGATCGAAGTACTACATCTCAGCTATCGACCAGTGCGACGCCCTGCTCGTCGTGGCTCGGGACGGGGACCACTCCACCTCGGAAAAGTCCAAGCTCTCCTTGTTCGTCGTGCCGACCGATGCGAAAGGCTTGTCGTATCAACAGATCGACACGTCGATCGTGTCGCCCGACAAGCAGTTCACCGTCTTCCTCGACGAGGTGGAGGTCGGTGAGGACGCACTGATCGGACAGGCGGGCAACGGACTGCGGCAGGTCTTCGACGGGTTGAACCCGGAGCGGATCCTGGTCGGCGCCATCTGCGGAGGTGTCGGGCGTTACGCCATCGAGAAAGCCACCGCCTACGCCAAGGAACGTACCGTGTGGTCGACCCCGATCGGCGCCCACCAGGGCATCTCGCATCCGCTGGCCGAGAGCCATATCGCCGTCGAGTTGAGCCGGCTCGCGACCGCGCTCAGCGCTCAGCAGTTCGACGCGGGGCTGCCTGCCGGTGAGGCGGCGAACATCGCCAAGTTCTCGGCGTCAGAAGCAGCCCTCAAGGCACTGGATCAAGCCATCCAGACCCACGGTGGCAACGGACTCTCACACGAATACGGACTGTCTGAACTGTGGTTCGTCACCAGGCTGATGCGCACCGCGCCGGTCAGTCGCGAGATGGTGCTGAACTTCGTCGCCCAGACCTCTCTCGGCCTGCCCCGCTCGTACTGACAGCCCTCACAGCACCGAAGGAGAAAGACAATGACGTCAACGGACAACACATTCGACGCCGTGGTGATCGGCGCGGGTGCCGGTGGACTATTCACGGCCGCCCGTCTGACCAAGCTGGGCTACCGCACCCTGGTGGTCGAGCGGTTGGACAAGGTCGGGGGCCGTGCTTCCACCGATGACATCGACGGGTTCAAGGTCAACAACGGGGCCATCGTCATCGAGGTCGGCGGCATCACCCAGGAGACGTGCAACGAAGTGGGAGCCCGCTTCGACATCCGCGAACCCCAGCCGCCGATTCTCTACCGCATCGCCGGGAAAGACGTCGACGTCACCGGCGGCGGGTGGGGTTTCCTGCTCGGCAAGTTGACCCGTCAGGGCGCCAAACTGGTCAAAGGCATCGGTGCCGCACGGAACGACTCCGGACTACCCGAGGACGAACTGTCCACCGCTGACTGGGTGTCCAAGTACACGAAGAACGAAGGCGTGCACGGCATCTTCCGTAATATGTGCGCCTCGGTGTTCGCCGTGGGGTCCGAGGACCTGCCGGCGCGCGTGTTTCTGACCTACTTCACCCGCAAGAGTGCCTTCAAGCGCTTCGGCTTCCACCCCGAAGGCACCATCGGCATCTGGCGCGCCCTGGCCGATGCGGTCGTGGCCAACGGCGGCCAGATCTGGCTGTCCACCCCGGTTTCGAAGATCCACAAAGGTGACGGTGATGTCGTGACCGGCATCGAGGTCATTCGCAACGGAGAGAATGTGCGGATCGATGCGCCTGTGGTGGTCAGCGACATCGGTCCTGCTGCCACCGTCGCGCTGCTCGGCGAGGAGAACGTGCCGCCGGATTATCAGGATTTGGTGAAGAAGGCGGATCGCCCGACATCGATGATCTCGGTGAATTTCGCCAGCCAGGAGCGCCTGATCGAGGTGCCCGGCATGCTCAGCTTCGCGAAGTCGCGCAGACTGGCCTACATCGCAAACTTCACCGATGTCTGCCCGGAGATGGCCCCGGAGGGTTGGCACCTCTACGTGGGAACCTCGGTGCCCAAGAATCCGACCGGCGACTTCGACGAGTCCGCCGAAACCCAGTTCTTGCTGCAGGATCTCCGCGACAACATCGACGACTTCGATCGTCGTGCCCGCGTTCTCAACATCGCGGTCACCCGCGACGACTGGCCACCGCAGCGTGCAGTCGCCGGCTACGACCTCACTCATGACACCCCGTTCGCCGGGCTGTGGAATGTCGGCGATGGCGTCAAGGAGTACGCCAACGGTGGAACCACGGCGTGTGCCGAGACGGCGAAGATCGTGGTGGAGAAGATCGTTGCCGTCCACAAGCCGGCGGTGTCGCGCTGAGCGGTCTCGCCGAGCGGATCGCCACCGCGCGCAGCGTCCTGTTCGTCCCCGGCGACCGGCCCGATCGATTTCCCAAGGCCCTCGCCAGCGGCGCGGACGTTGTCGTCCTGGACTTGGAGGACGCCGTCGCGATCGCCGACAAGGACGCTGCGCGCGCGGCGGTGGACGACTATCTGGTCAGCACCGGCGCTCAACTCATGGTGCGGGTGAACGGGACGGACACCCCATGGTGTGAAGACGATCTGGAAATGCTTTCCCGCCACGAGGCAGCGGTGATGATTCCCAAGGCACACAGTGTTTCTCAGGTCGGGGGTATTGCCAGTCGGCTGGCGCCGGCTGCACCGATCGTGGCGCTGATCGAGACGGCCGTCGGGGTCAACGCGACCGCGGAGATCTGTGGATGCGGCACAGTGGTGCGCGCGGCTTTCGGCAGCATCGATCTGAGTGCCGAGCTTGGTGTGGACCCGGATGCACAAAGTGCACTGCAGTACGCGCGCAGTGCCGTGGTGCTTGGCTCCGCCGCCGCGGGGCGGCCCGCACCGCTTGACGGGGTCACCACCGAACTTGGCGATGCGGGCCGGCTCGCTGACGACGTGAGACATGCGGTGGGACTGGGATTCGGCGGCAAACTGTGCATCCATCCACGGCAGATCGCTGTGGTTCACGAGGGATTTTCCCCGTCGCCACCGGAGCTGGAGTGGGCGCGAAAGGTCACCGCGGAGGCGGCCGATGGGAAGGCGTGCGTCGTCGACGGGAAGATGGTCGACAAGCCTGTCATCGACCGAGCCGCGCGAATATTGCTGCGGGCCAACAGATAGCCGGGTAATCAAGACTGACCGCCCAGGTGCACCCCGGCGCGCCGGGGCGTTTGCGCTCAGTGATTTGGCGGACCTAGGAAGTCAGGGAAGCCGTAGTGCGGAAACGGGCCGATCATGACCTGCTCGAGCACACCGAGACCCTGCTCGCCGCGCCAGGTCGCCCGAACCAATTGCTGGACATGCAGATTCTCCGGCGCGAGAGGATCCAGCACGTCGACGTCGTAGGATTCACCGCCGACAGCTAGTTCGTCATGCCAACTGCCGTGACTCCAGCGCGGGTGGCCGTAGCCGATACCCTTCATCTGGAATGTGGCGATCGGTTCGAGGGTTAGTTCATCGACTGTTCCGTCCAAGGCGTGGGTGAGCAGGGTTGCACTCCGTGAGCGCCGCTGCCCTGGTGCCCAATCGACGCGGTGCTCGACCCGTGCCAATGCAATCGGCTCTGCGACGGATTCAACGCCATGAGTTGTTCGTTTGGCAACGACGCGGGCATCGCGTGCCCAGCTTGTCCCGTCTGGATTCTCGAACACCAGATAGTGGAAGCAGTGGCGCTCGAAATGGATCGGCGCCCAGAGGAACAAGACTTGCGGCGGTAGCGTGGGAGCACCGTCGGTCCACCCGTGGGCTGACCGTGAGCCCCAGGACCGATCCTTGGTGGCATAGGTGTCCCTGAGATCTATTGTTTCGCCCTCGATTTCGATGTGACCGGTCCAGGTGCCCCATTGGGTGGCTCGGGTGGCATCCATGAACAGTCGAGCGCCCTGATAGGAGATCTGCCGGGTCTCTTCGATGGCGTCGGTGGCAGCGATGTAGGTCAGATCAGCCACTACACCATGCTCGGGAGCATTCACGATCACCCGATTGACCCGCATGGGTTCGATTACCTCGATGCGGATCGGTCCGATCCGGGTGTCGAGCGGATCTGGATTGATCCGGCCGCTGGCGAACACCGATCGTTGGTGGCCTTCGCGGACAACCGAGAACGCACCGTCCATGATCTGCCGGTTGGGGTACACGCAGAATGCGACACCGAACATCAGGTCTTCGCGAAAGCCATTGAACCAGAAACGGTCGTAGTGATTCGGACTGCCGTTGCCGCACTGCGCCAGCGGGAGCGCGGTCTGATGTACCGGGTAGTCGTCAAATGCAATCAACATGGATCGGCATCTTTCCCGAGGAGGTGGCGGACAACCAGGACATGAGGCGTCGCTGCGGGCACTGGCTGGGGCAACATATCGACATTGGGGTCGCCGGAAGAGTCCTGGCCTGGCGCGCCGAACTCGGGAGTGCGCTCGGCGGGCGGTAGCGGTCGGGCGCCTGCGTCACCGAAAATCACTTGGTGTCACAGACTTCGGCGACGAAGCTAGCAATCATCTGACCGACGAGTTGAGGGTCGTCGATCATCGGCACATGCCCGACGTCGGGCACCATCGTCAACTGCGCGCCGGGCACCGCCGCGACCATCGGTACCCCATATCGCATGAACGGTAGCGTCCTGTCCTCGACTCCCCACGCTATCCGCACCGGGCAGTCAAGCTGTTCAATCCGACGGATAGGGCCCCGATCACGAGCTCCGGCAAGCAAATCGGTCAAGATTGCGCACCCGGCCATGTCTTCGAGGGCCGCGTTGACCTGCGCGAGGCTCATCCGGTCGCCGTGCTCGGCCATCGGGCGCATGAAGATGCGCCGGCCCCACGGAGGTCGGATCAGACGGCTGATTGTTGTTACGTGCCGAGCACCGAACGCGCCGACACGAAAGAGTCGCAGCAAGCGGCGCAGGTCGCGGTTGGTGCGCCAGGCCCCGGCCGGGGAGAGCGCCAGAACCGATGCCGCGCGGCCGCGTCGCGCCAGTTCCAGCGCTACCCAGCCGCCGAGGGAGTTCCCGACGAGGTGTGCAGTCTCGATCCCGGCGTCATCGAGATGGCGGCAAAGGGCGTCGACGATGCCGTCGACGACGTCGCGGGGCGGGACCGACAGGGGCGGGCCACCGAGGTGTCCGGCCAGAGTTGGCGCCAGAACCTCATGGGGACCGCCGATGGCAGGCACCACGTCGTCCCAGGTCCGCGCTGATGACGTCGCCCCGTGCAGCAGGACGATGGGTGTCCGATCGGGCTCGGTCACCGGGCCAACCCTGCCAGTGCTGTGAAGCTGTCGTTGTCCACGATCTGGGCGGCCGCGCGGCTTGCCATGGCGCCGAACATGGTGTCGCCGCGGTCTGTACTCACCACGCCCAACGAGACAGGTATGGATAGGACCAGTCCGTAGAGGGCGTGCGCCTGATACTCCTGCCAGCATTGATCGGCGTCGTATCCGGTGACGCCACGCGCGAGTAGGTGGCGATGGTATTCGCCGACGAGCGCGCGTTCGTGGGTGGTCCTGTCTGCCTCGGACAATGACGTGCCCAAAAGGTAGGAGACGTCGATGATCCCGGGGGCGGCAGCCACGCTCTGCCAGTCGACGACCGCGATCTCCGTCCGTCCGTCCTGGGCGTCGAACAACAGGTTGTCCAGCCGAAAGTCGCCGTGCCACAGCGTCCGGTGTTCACTCAGCGTGGAGAGCCACTTCGGCACCTCACCGCCGAGCCGGTGCACCACGTCGACGTGCTCAGGCTTGAGGTAACTGCCGAAACGCTGGAGCCATGGCTCGATGATGTCCGGCAATCCGCCGGCCAATGCGTTCCAGACGGTTTCGACGGGAAGCCAGGACTGCTCGGTTAATTTGTCATGGCCCCACGACCCGGCATGCAGGGCCGCTGCTTGCTGCAGAGCCAGGTTGGCCTGGTCAACGGTGCACCCACCGATCTGCTCGACCGTCAGGGCGGGGCCCATATCCTCGAGTAGCAACACAAAGTCGGTGTGATCGTCGGTAATGTGGGCAGCGAAGCACTCCGGTGCCCGCACGTCGGTCAGATCACCAAGATGTTGGTAGAACAGCACTTCGCGCTGATACGCCCCGGTAGCCGCACCCATCTGCCGGCTGGTGGGATCTGTGCTGGAGACCTTGGCGATCACCGAGGACGGCGCGCCGTCGGGTCGCGCTGCATACTGCAGCGTTAGTCGGTAGCTACTGGCCATCTGGCCTGTGCCGACCGGGGCAGGTTGCACCTCCGCGACACGCAGATCGCTCCATTCGGGCCGCTGGGACAGCAGATCGGTCACCGCCTCGGGGGTGAACTCCGCGACGGTGTGCGGGATCGATGACATGACAGATTCCTTCGTGTTCAACGGATGTTCCGGTATGCGGGAATGATGGGGTCGAGCTCGCTGGGCGATGCGCCGTGCAGGATGACGCCGTCGGCGCCGAGTTCGAGCTGTCGTTTAACAGTGGCCGCGCATTGCTCGGGACTGCCGGCGGCGGCGACGCCGACCCACTCGTCGGGCAGCAAGGTCGCGATGTGTTCCAGTTGGGCTACGGTTGTTGACGGGCTGTCGATGACTCGTAGGGCACCGCCGGGTGGCTGGAATTCCTGGACCACCGCATCTTCGCGGAACCTTTTGAGTACCAGTGGATCCCATCCGTTTGTGGTAACCATGAGGTCGCCATAGCCCTGGAGATAGGTGGCCAGGCGTCCGACCGTCTTTCGCAGGCGCAACTCCTCGGGCAGATGGTCGCCGATGGTCGCCAGACACGACCACACCTGGACGTCGGCGGGATCGCGACCGGCCTGCTCGGCAGCCGACTTGATGGTGCGCACACACCGCTGCAGCGTGTCATCGGTAAAGAACGTGTGCAGGATGACCTTGTCGAAGGCGCGGCCCCCGAGCGCCAGTGAATTCGGGCCGAAGGCCACGATGCCGAGCTTGACATCTTCGTCGAAATTCGGGTCAAGGCGAAGCGCCGGGTAGCGGCCGATCGGTCCGTCGTGGCCGACCACGGTCTCACCCCGGAACAGGCGGCGCATTATATGCGCGAAATCCTCCATCTGCGCGGTAGTGATCTCGGGCATCCCGAACGCTCGCTGGATCGGCGGAACTCCGCGTCCGATACCCAAGGTGAATCGTCCACCGGTCAGACGATGCATCGTCGTCGCGTAGGCGGCGGTGACGATCGGGTGGCGGGTGTTGTGATTGGTGGCGCCAGTGGTGATCCCGATCGTCTCGCTGACGGCGCCCACAGCGCCACAGATGGTTGCTGCCTCTTTGGTGGAGAACCGCTCCGAAATGAAACACTCGCCAATGCCGATGTTTTCGGCATCACGCACTTCATCGATGAGGTCACTTGGGTGGTCGGCTTGACCGGCCAGGGTGTAGAAACCGACCTCGGGCATGGCGGCGGTCATAGCGTCAGCGCCTCGGGCATCGGCGCACCCGGTGCCACGAAGATCGGGCTGGGCTCCCCGGCAGACCAGCCGCCGTCAACGGCGAATTCGGCTCCGGTGCAGTAGCGCGCATCGTCACTGGCGGCAAACAGCACCACCGGTGTGACGTCGTCTGGAGTCGCGATGCGGTCGATCGCCAGCCGCCCGTGTACGGCTTCATCTGGGATGCCCTCGAGAAGGGGAGTCCGAATGTACCCCGGGTGAATCGAATTGACGCGAATTCCGAAGGACCCCAGCTCCATCGCAGCCACCTTGGTCAACCCCCGGACGGCGAACTTGCTCGCCGAATAGCCGCCGAGCAGAGGCGAGCCAAGCAGGCCCGCGAACGATGACACGTTCACGATGGCACCCCCGCCGGCGCGGATGAGGGACGGTGTCGCTGTCTTGATGCCGAAGAACGTCCCGTCCAAGTTGACTCCCAGCACCCGATGCCACTCATCGATCTCGGTATCGAGCAGCGTCGCGGGCGTTCCGCCGATGCCGGCGTTGTTGACGAGCGCATGGAGCGGTCCGAAAATGCGCTCGGCATCTCCAATTGCATTCTGCCACTGCTGAATGTCACTGACATCGAGATGGGTGTACAGCGACGCGGCACCCAATTCTTCTGCCAGCGCGTGCCCTTCGTCATCAAGAATATCGGCGATGACGACGTTCGCGCCTTCGGCGGCGAATGCGCGGGCATGGGATGCCCCCATGCCGCGGGCTCCTCCGGTGACGAAAACGGTGCGGTTTTCGAATCGGCGTGTCACGGGATCAGTACCGCCCTTCCATTGATGGTTCCCTCTTCGAGTCGGTCGAATGCCGTGATGGCGTCGGTCAAGGCGAAGGTGTCCACATCGACAGACAGTCGCCCCGCCGCGGCGAGAGCAACACAGTTGAGTAAGTCGGATTTGGTGCCGCCATAGGAGGTACGCACAGTGGCGCCCCAAGGCCACCCGACACCGAAGCGTGGTTCTGCGGCGATCGGCACATGGCCGCCGCCGATTCCCACCAGTTGATAGATGCCGTCGGGAGCGATCACTTCTGCGGCGAGTTCGACCGTTGGCTGGCCCCCGACGAAGTCGAACACCGCGTCCGCACCGCGCCCCGCCGTCATTTCGAGGATCGCAGCAGCTGCGTCGGAATCCGCGTGCAGGGTGGCGTGTGCACCATGGCGGCGCGCAGTATCCAGTCGCGTGTCGCTGAGGTCGACGGCCACGATCTTGGCTGCCGACAGGTTACGCAGTATCTGCACGGCGAGATGCCCCAGGCCTCCAATGCCGATCACCACGGCAGTGGCGCCGGGGCGTAGGACGCGCAGCGAATTGCGGATGACGTGATACGGCGTCATGGCGGCATCGGCGAGAGGTGCGGCGGTGACGGGATCGAGATCGCCGAGGGGAACGAGGTAACGTGCCGGCACCGCCATGTACTCAGCCATGCCGCCGGCTGGTCCCAAACCAGGGGTAGGTGGAATGGCCACCCGTCCAGATTCGTCACAGACGTTGTCATCGCCCCGCGCACATGCGGCGCAGACGCCGCAGGCCCAGATCAGGTGGACCAGTACTCCGTCGCCCTCCGACCAACCGGCGACGTCTGAGCCGATACCCACGACATGGCCGGCGGTTTCGTGCCCCAAGGTCAAGGGCAAGGGGAACATCGCCTCGGGCGTGTGTCGCACATGTACGTCCGAGTGGCACAACCCGGCGGCGGCGACTTTGAGCAGAACTTCGCCGGGACCGATCGCCGGCACATCGACTTCGGTGATCGCCAATTCTCCAGGTGCGATCAGCTGGACCGCTCTCATACGGGAACCGCCTCGTTGATAGGGGACATCACGCGTCGCAGGAAGCGCACCTGGTCTTGCACCACCTGTTCGTGAAGCGACGCGCCGGGGTAGACGTCGAAGTGGTCACAGGGATAGCGGTGCACGGTGGCCCGCAGACGCTGAGCGGCCGCGGTTGCGGCGCTGGGGGGCGCGGACCGGTCACCGTCGGCGATTTGCATGAGCACTGGACATCGGACTCGCTCGCTGGCCGTGATGGGCCGGTAGCGGCCGATACGCAGGAAGATCCGAGCCGCGATGGCGTTGCGCCAAGTCGGTCCGGCGATCGCGCGCATTCCGTCGACGGCGCCGGGGGAGCACAGCGCAGCAGGTTTTCCAGGAGAGTCGACGATCGGTGTCAGTACCGCCGGTCGTCGTAGCGCTGCGGCGAAGGCGTCGGCGAGGCCGATCCGCATCAACCGCGCGATGTGGGCGAGTCCGTTCGCTTTGACCATCTGACGGACGGCCGCAAATCCGTCCACCGCCGGCGTAAGACTGATGACGGCGGCAATTGTCGGGTCGTGGGCGGCAACGTTGACGACGTGGCCACCGGACAGGGACACCCCCCACACCACGATGCGCTGCGAATCGACATCACTCAGTGCGCGGACGTAGCTGATCGCGCTGTGATAGTCCGCGAGCTGTTTGTCCAAATCCACCAACTGCCTTGGCGTGCCGGTGGATTCGGCGAAGTGACGGTAGTCGAACGTGAGGACGTCGACGCCGGCGGCGGCCAGCGCGGTCGCGAACTCGTACAGGCCGCAGTCGCGGGTGGCGCCGACTCCGTGGGCCATCACGACGCACGACCGGCCCGCAGGACTCGCCAGCCCATCGGAGCCGGCCCGATGGTATTCGGCGGCCAGGCGACCGCCGTCGGCGGCCGTGATGGTCACGCGCTGCACCGCGGTCACCGAGTGATCCCGAAGATCGCCGCCGTCCAGATCTGTTCGAGGGCTGCGTGAACCGCTCCTGGGCTGTGCAGGCCGTGTCCGCGCAGGTGCCTCTCCAGTACGCGCTCGTTCAACGAGATCAGTGAGTGCGCCAGATCGCCTGATGCGGCCTTACCGTGCTGACGGTGCTCGTCGATATACGCCGAGACGAAGCTCTCGTAGCGGCGCAGCCAGGTATTCCAGATCTCTCGCGTCTCCGGGTCGGCGTCTCGTGCGTCGAGCATGGCGAGGAACTTTCTCTGCTGCGAGGTCCACGACTCTGCCGTCAGCCACAGCACGTGGGAGAGGTTGTCCCGTGGATCACCCTTGCGGTTGAGTACTCTGCTTGCCGTCGCTATCTGCTCGTCGAACACGTCCGAGAGTAGGTGGGTCACCGCCTCGTTCTTGCTACTGAAGTAGAAGTAGAAGGCCGACCTCGCCAGTCCCGCCTGCTCGGCCACCGCAGCCACCGAGACGTCGGCGAGGGACTGGTCTTCCAGGTGGTCGGCGAGTGCGGCCAGCAGCCGTGTACGGCGGACCTCACCCCGATTCTGTGGCCGATTCGGGTTGCGCCGGGCTGCCAAAGTCACGACGTCAGCCGACATTGGTGGTGGCCTCCGGAACGCGCCCGGTGAGCTGTACCGGGCCCAGATTCTGGACACGACGTGCGCCCGCGGGCAGCTCCCGTTTGCGCATGTCACGCTCGTAGTCGAAGTAATCGACCTGTTGGGTGTGCCGCGGGCGGTCGGCGAAGTGCCCGATGTATTTGCGCTCGTCGGCGGTGATGGTCTTGTGCATCTCGGCGATCGTCGGCGGCCGGTACGTTCCGGCCAAGTAGGCCGCTGCCATGCGGGCCTGGCATTCGACGAACGGGAACAGGGTGGGCAGCGCTTGCGCGAACCCGACGAAGACGAGGTCATCGAGTCCAGGTTTGAGCATGCGTTTGTACAGCGGCAGCCGATTGTCGGGTGCGCTGAGAAAGCTTGGGTCAAAGAATGGGAACGTGATGTTGTAGCCCGTGGCGTAGATGATCACATCGGCCTGAACCGAGGTTCCGTCCACGAAGTGCACGGTGTCGCCATCGAGGCGCTCGATGTTGGCCTTGACTTTTGCGTCTCCGGCACCGAGGCGCATCAGTAGTTCGGCCGACTGCGTCGGATGTGCCTCCAGGAAGTTGTGATTCGGCGTGGGCAGTCCGTAATGCTCCGGATTGCCGAAGAGTAACCGCGGTACGGGACGCATCACCCGGCGTTGCCAGGACAGTGGAATCAGCGGCAGCGTCCGGGCGATCTTGTCTGAGGTCATGCCGAAGATGTACTTGGGAACCACCCACGCCCCCGATCGCGTGGACAGATAGACGGTGTTCTGCCAGGACTTCTGCGAGAGTTCGGAGACGATGTCGGCCGACGAGTTGCCGATCCCGACAACGACGATGCGCTTTCCCTTGAGATTCAAGGGCTCGGTGGGATCGATATAGGCATGTGAGTGGATCACCTCGCCGCTGAACTCGCCTGGGAAGTCCGGGAAACGGGGATCCCAGTGATGGCCGTTTGCCACCACCAGGGCGTCGTAGAGACGGGTTTGTCCATCGTTGGTTTCGAGCTGCCAGCCGCCGCCGGGAAAGCGGTGCGCCCGCTGCACGGCGGTGTTGAAGTGGATGTGTTCGCGCAGGCCGAACGCGTCGGTGTAGTCGTCCAGGTAGTCCTTGATCTGGGAGTGGTGCGGGTAATCCGGCAGGCTCGAATCCATCGGGAAGTCTTTGAAACACAACAGGTCACGTGATGTGTCGATGTGCAGCGAGCGATAGGAGCTGGAGTGTCCGTTGGGGTTGCGAAAGGCCCAGTTCCCTCCGACCCGGTCTGAGGATTCGAAGCAGTCGAACGCGACCCCCGCGTCGCGGAGGTTCTTCGCGGTGGTCAGTCCGCTGATGCCGGCACCGATGATTGCGGTGCGGGGTGTGCTGTGCATTTCACTCCTCGGATGATGTGTCGCGGATCACGCGCAGCACCGACGGTAGGCCGGAATCCTGACACAAGTCAAGATTCGCGAAGAATTTTTTTATCGAAAAATTGATTCTTTGCTACATCCGGCTGCGCGTGGCGCGCGGGTGCGCATCCTCGCCTTCGGTCCGTCGCAGCGAGGCCGCCCGGCGGCGATTGAAGTTGGTCGGAAAACCCTGATGAGGAGGCATAATTGAGGAAATATGCTCGACTCTTTGAGGTCGGTAGGGCAGCATCGGCAGCTCGGGTACGCCGGGTGTGATCGCAGGATTGGTCCTGCCTTCCCCTTGCCATCCTGCACTTCCGAGTCCTATCTTCGAGCAGAATTTAAGTAATATTCGAAGGAGTGGGCTAGTCATGTCACGTCGTATCCAACTCATCTGCGCATGGTGTGGGCCCGGCACGGTGATCATCACGTTGTGCGGGTGGCTGATCGCCGGAATTCTTCCCATTCCGTTGGGATCGTCCAGTGCGACTGAAGAGGTCGTGAACTTCTACAGCAACGACACTCGGGTGCTGTTCGGCCTCGTGATCGCGCAGCTCGGCATCTGCCTGGCTTTTCCGCTGATCGGGTTGATCGGCTACCGGATGCTACGGATCGAGGGGCGGCACCCGATCCTCACCTTCGTTCAGCTGGTGACAGGGGCGGCCACTGGCCTGCTGTTGTTCTTGCCGATGTTGTTGATGGCCGTCATCGCCTTCCGGCCCGATCGCAATCCGGAACTGACAGTCACCCTCAATGACATCGCTTGGCTGGTGTTCATCACGCCGATCGCGCCGTTCATCATCCAAAACATCGCCATCGGCACAGCAATCCTTCGTGACCCGAAAGCGACCCTGCCGCGGTGGGTCGGCTACATGAACTTCTGGATTGCCGCGTCGTTCCTCCCTGACCCCTTGGCCTTCTTCTTCCACGGCGGGCCGTTCTCCTGGCGAGGTGTGTTCGTCTTCTGGCTCGCGCTCACCACTTACAGTGTCTTCCTCGTTGGTATGGGGTTGGTGTTGCGGTCTGTGGCACTGAAGGACGTCGACACGATGGAGCCGCTGCGTCCGGCCGCGGCGGTCTGATGGGGAGCCGGACTTGCGGTACTGCTGCGGGGCATCTAGGGCGGAAGGTTGGCATGGTCGTGCCGCATATCGTCAGATATGTTGTCCTGCAATGGATGAGCGTGCTCGGAAGAGCCATGACCGCGGCGGGCCGATGTAATGAGAAGTGCCACTGACCTCCCGCCATAAGTTGACTTATGGCGGGATGGGTGTGACCATGGTCTCAGAAGCGGGCCAGTGTGGCCTATCTGCAGTTTTGAATCAAATATAAATTAAGGAGAACGATGGGGTTCGCCAGTTCGGCCGAGGTCACGAAGTACATCGGCGGCATTTTCGAGGCCGCATTTGATGATCCCGAGATCGGTCCCAAGCTCGAAGCCACCGGACTTGTGGTCGCGTTTGATTTCACAGACCCCGAGGCGATCGTGCTGATCGACATGGCAAACAAGTCCGTGCAGGAAGGACTCGAAGGGGGCGCACAACCCATGGCCACCATGGCGATGACCGCCGACACGGGCAACGCCTACTGGCAGGGCAAGGTGAACTTGCCGCTGGCGATGGCCAAGAAGAAGATCAAGGTCGACGGAAATGTTGCCAGTCTGCTCAAGTTGGCCCCGCTCGGCAAGAAACTCTATCCGCCCTACATTGAGCGTCTGAAGGCCGACGGCCGCGACGATCTGCTGGCCTGACGATGTTCCCGGGCATCCACGCTTCCGCAGCTCCGCAACGGCCGGCCGTCATCATGGCTGAGTCTGGTCGCGTTCTGACCTACGGCGAACTGGAGCGAAACTCGACGTCGATCGCCAGCGCTTTACACAGCCTAGGCCTGCGCCGCGGGGATGTGATCGCGCTGCTGTCCGACAACACCCCCGAGGCGTTCGAGGTGTACTGGGCGGCTATTCGGTCTGGCCTCTACATCACCGCCGTCAACTGGCACCTCGCGGCAGATGAGGCGGCCTATATCATCTCTGATTGCGGGGCGCAGGTGCTGTTCGCCTCAGCCGGGGTGTGCGATCTGGCTGAAGAGATCGTGACGCTGACACCGGGTGTAGCTCACCGATATTCCTTCGGCGGCGACATCGCTGGTCACCAGCCTTATGACGTGCTGATCGATGATGGCTTCCAGCCTCTGCAGGATCAGCCCCGCGGCACGGAAATGCTCTACTCGTCGGGGACGACTGGTCGCCCGAAAGGGATCAAGCCCGTTCTCCTCGACATCCAGGTGGATGAGCCCGGTGAACCGCTCGTCGGCATGCTGGCCCACGCTTTCGGCATCACCGCCGAGGATCGTTACCTATCGCCGGCACCGGTGTACCACGCCGCACCTCTGAAATGGTGCGGAGGTGTACACGCTCTTGGCGGCACGGTCGTATTGATGGAGAAGTTCGACGCGACCGCAGCCCTGGCCGCCATCCAGCGCCACCGCATCACGGCGACGCAGATGGTCCCCACCATGTTTATCCGAATGCTGCAGCTGCCCGACGATGTGAGGCACTCATTCGATACGTCATCGTTGCGGCTGGCGGTGCACGCCGCGGCGCCGTGCCCACCCGACGTCAAGCAAGCCATGATCGACTGGTGGGGACCAACTCTGGTCGAGTACTACGGCGCCACCGAGGGCCACGGCGTCACCGTTGTGACCACCGCCGAATGGCTGACCAAGCGAGGTTCGGTCGGCCGCGCGGCGCTGGGCACTCTGCATGTATGTGACGACGAAGGTGTCGAAGTCGGAACCGGCCTAGTTGGGACCGTCTACTTCGAGCGTGACCAGGCTCCGTTCGAATACCACAACGATCCCGAAAAGACAGCCAACGCACGCCATCCCGAGCACGAGAACTGGTCAACCGTGGGCGACATGGGGTACCTGGACGAGGATGGCTACCTGTTCCTGACCGACCGCAAGGCGTTCATGATCATCTCCGGTGGGGTGAACATCTACCCCCAGGAGATCGAAAACGTGCTGGCGCTGCACCCCAAGGTCTCCGATGTCGCGGTCATCGGCGTTCCAGACCCGGAGATGGGGGAACAGGTCAAAGCTGTCGTCGAACTACTCGACGGCTGGTCAGGTACCGACGACCTCGCCGCCGAGCTCATCAGTTATGTACGCGAACGTATCGCGCACTACAAGGCGCCGCGCAGTGTCGACTTCATCGACGCGCTGCCACGGCTGGCCACCGGAAAGCTGGCCAAACGCAAGCTCAAAGACCGTTACGCGGAGGCACACTAATGAGCAGTCAAATACTCACGCCGGTAAGACCATACGATTCGGTCAGCATCTCACCGCTTAGCTTTTGGTCCACGACAGCGGAGGACCGCGAACAGTCCTTCAAGATCCTGCGAGACGAACGACCCCTCAGTTGGCACGCGCCGATCGAAGGTGCGCTGATGGAGGCCGAAATTGACGGCCTCTGGGCAGTGACACGCCATGAGGACATCGCTTACATCAGCAAGAACCCACAGCTGTTCTGCTCCGGACAGGGTGTCATGATCGAGGCGGTGCCGGAGGACATTCTGGATGCCGCGCAATCCTTCCTGGCGATGGACGGCGGGCAGCACTCCACTCTTCGCCGGCTGATCAGTTCGGTCTTCACTCCGCGCCAAATCGCCAAAATCCAGGACCAGATCAAAGTCCAGGCAGCGACGATCGTGACCGATCTGCTCACCACCCGCAGCGGTGACTTCGTGGAGCAGGTCTCCAAACGGCTACCCATGTGGACCATCTACGAGATGATCGGTCTTCCTGAGCAATACCGGGACGAGGCAGCCCACCACGCGGATGGAATGGTGTCCTGGGCCGATGCCGATGTCGCCGCCGGACGCGAATCGGGTGAGGTCCTCAATGATTCCCTGGTCGGCTTGCTTTCGGCGGGACTCGAACTCGCCGAGCAGCGGCGCGCTCACCCGACCTCGGATCTGATGTCGTTGCTCGTCCAAGCCGAGATCGACGGCCGCCGTCTCACTGACGAGGAACTCGGCGCATTCTTCGTGCTGTTGTCGGTGGCAGGCAACGACACCACCCGCAACACCGTCACGTTGACCACGATGGCGCTGCAACAGTTCCCGCACCAACGAGCGCTGCTGGAACAAGACTTCGATACCCACATCAAACGTGGCATTGAGGAATTCGTGCGTTGGGCAAGCCCGGTCATGACTTTCCGCAGAACCGCCACCCAGGACACCGAACTGTGCGGCCAACTGATCCGGGAAGGGGAGTGGGTGCTTCTCATGTACTCCTCGGGCAACCGGGATGAGCGCGTCTTCGCCAACCCCTATGAGTTCGACATCACCCGGGAACCCAATGGGCACATCGGATTCGGTGGTGGCGGGCCACACTTCTGCATGGGCGCTTTCCTCGCCAAGATGCAGCTCGAAGCGATCTTCCGGGAGCTGATTCAGCGTGCGCCGACTCTGCGCGTCGGTGAGCCGGAATTCCTGACCGGGAACTTCGTGCACGCCGTCAAATCTCTGCCCTACACCCTCGACTGACCGGAGGAACACGATGACCGAGTTTTCAGGCAAACGCTATGTAGTCACCGGGGCCGCCTCCGGCATCGGCCACGCCGTAGCCGAGCAGCTGTTGGCCGCGGGAGCCGAAGTGACCAGCCTCGACCGAAACCAGCCGCGGGCGCAGGTCACCCGCCACATCGAGGTAGACCTGGCGAACCCCCGCAGTATCGACGCAGCGTTGGAGAGCCTCGACGGACCCTACGACGGGTTGATGAACGTCGCCGGAATCCCGGGAACGGCGCCGGTCGATCTGGTCTTCGCCGTCAACAGCCTCGCCGTGCGGCACCTCAGCGAGGCATTCTTCGAGCGACTGTCTCCGGGTGGATCGATCACCATCGTGTCCTCTACCGCGGGATTCGGGTGGCCCGAGCGCCTCGACACGATTGTCGATGTGCTGGCCACCGATACCTTCGAGGAGGGCGCGGCCTGGTTCAAGGCCAACCCGCAGTCGGGTAATGCCTACAACTTTTCGAAAGAAGTGACCACCGTCTACGCCCAGTCGATGGGACTGGCGTTGGCGCAGATGGGATTGCGGATCAACGCCGTCCTGCCGGGCCCGGTAGAGACTCCCATTCTGGCCGACTTCGAACAGTCGATGGGTAAAGACACACTCGACGGAGTCAAGGAACTCCTGGGCCGTCACGCCGATCCCGGCGACGTCGCCTCGGTGGTCCTGTTCCTGGCCTCGGACGCTGCCCGGTGGGTGAACGGCCAGGCCTTCGCAGTCGATGGTGGCATCACCGGTGCAGTAAGTACCGGCGTGGTTCCCAAGCCCGAGTTCTGAGGATCCCTGATGACGGTAAATGCAGCAACCGATGCGCTGGCGAACGCCGCGGAGACCAACGCCCTGCCTGATTTACGACGCGTGTTCGCAACCGGCCGCACCAAACCGTTGCGATGGCGACTGGAGCAGTTGGCGGCCATCGAAGCGATGTGCGATGAGCAGGAGTCGGCGATCGCCCGGGCGTTGGCCCAGGACCTGGGCCGCCCACCGGTGGAAGCCTGGCTCGCGGACATCGCCTCGACCAAGGGCGAGGCGACCTACGCACGTAGACACCTCAAAAAGTGGGTACGGCGGAGTCGTACCCCACTGCCGCTGGCGCAGTTGCCTGGTCGGGGCTGGGTGCAGTACGACCCGTTGGGCGTGGTGCTGGTCATCGGTCCGTGGAACTACCCGTTCTATCTGAGCATCGCCCCGCTGGTGGCGGCGATATCGGCAGGCAACTGCGCCGTGCTCAAGCCTTCTGAGCTGGCCCCGGCCACCTCGCGGCTGCTAACCGAAGTCGTGCCCAAATACCTTGACAACGAAGCAATTCGGGTCATCGAAGGTGATGGCGGAACCACTCAGAACCTGATCGCGCAGGGATTCGATCACGTGCTGTTCACCGGCGGAACCGAGATCGGCCGCAAGATCATGGCAGCTGCAGCACCGACCCTGACCCCAGTCACGCTCGAACTCGGCGGAAAAAGCCCGGTGCTTGTCACCGCGGATGCTGACCTGGACGTCGCCGCGCGCCGCGTCGCATGGGTAAAGCTCATGAACTCCGGGCAAACCTGCATCGCGCCCGACTATGTGCTGGTGGATCGCACCGTTGCCGATGCCTTCACTGACAAGGTCGTTGCGTCCATCGCAGCGTTCCGATCTCAGGAGGGCGGCAGCGGGCAGCGCATCGTCAATCGGAGGCAGTTCGATCGGCTCACCGCGTTGATCGATGCCACCAGTGGCACGATCGTCGCCGGTGGCCAGGGTGATTCCGAAACGCTAAGTATCGAGCCAACGGTGATCCGGGATCCGGCACCGACGGACTCGGTGATGGCTGACGAAATATTTGGACCCGTACTGCCCATTCTGAGTGTGGAATCGGCGCAGGCCTCAGTAGAGTTCGTGAACTCACGGCCAAAGCCCTTGGCGCTCTATGTCTTCACCGGATCGCAGCGCGTAGGAAGGGAACTGATCGATCAGATTCCCTCCGGGGGTGCCGTGATCAATCACATCGCAATGCACTGCCTGGTTCCGCAGCTTCCCTTCGGCGGTGTCGGCGCCAGCGGGATGGGCCAGTACCACGGCCGCTGGGGCTTCGAGGCGTTGAGCCACCGCCGCGCCGTGCTGGCCAAATCTGCTCGGCCGGACCTCAAGCTGACCTACCCGCCTTACACCGACAGAGCCCTGAAAATCATGAGAAGGCTGTTCTGATGAAGATCCATGTAGATGCGACCAAATGCTCTGGAATCGGACTCTGCGAGATGACAGCGCCGACAGTCTTCGAGATCGGAGACGATGGGCAGTCGCAGGTGATCGGTAGCGCAGATGGCGATCTCGCAGTGGCCCAAGAAGCCGCGTCGAACTGCCCGACCGGCGCCATCTTCATCGACAACTGATCAGGCTGGGGCGCAACAGTTTCCAGACATCTCAGGAGAGGCAGCACAAGACAACAATGGCCTTCGTTATCACCCAGAACTGCTGCACCGACGCCAGCTGCGTCCCGGTGTGCCCCGTCGATTGCATCCGCCCTGTGCCGGGGCCAACCGGCGCAGCCGCCCCGATGCTTTACATCGACCCGGCAACCTGCGTGGATTGTGGTGCATGCGTTGCTGTTTGCCCGGTCAGCGCGATCCATCACGAAGACGACCTCCCGTCATCGCAGCAGCGATTCAAGACGATCAACGCCGACTATTTCGCCACCGAGCCGTTGGCCATCCGCCCCATTCCGGCCAAGTGGACACCGACCGCGGTGGGACGTGACGTACTACGGGTGGCTGTGGTGGGCGCCGGACCTGCAGCGTGTTATGCCGTAGCCGATCTGGCCCGCACAACCGGGGTCCAGGTAGATGTTTTTGACAGGCTCCCCACACCGTTCGGCCTGGTTCGATTCGGTGTCGCGCCCGACCACCAACGCACCAAAGACGTGGTACAGGTATTCGAGACGGCGCTGGCCAGCCCCAACGTCACGTGCCATTTCAATGTCGGCATCGGCGAGGACGTTACCCATGACCAACTCATGGCCACGCATGACGCGGTGATCTACGCCGTAGGCGCCTCCCGAACCCGCGATCTCGGCATCCCAGGTGAAGAACTGCCCGGCACCATCGGCGCCGCGGAGTTTGTGAACTGGTACAACGGCCATCCTGACTACGCGGACCGGAAATTCGACCTGACCGGACCGCGGGTGGTGATCGTTGGCAACGGCAATGTGGCCCTGGATGCCGCCCGAGTGCTGGTGATGGACCGAGATGAGCTGAGCACCACCGATATTGCCGAACACGCCTTGGGTCAGCTGGCTGCCGGCGATGTGCGCGAAGTTGTGGTCTTGGGCCGTCGCGGCGCAGCCGACGGCGCATTCTCGGTCGGTGAGCTGTTGGCGCTCGGTTCGCTGCCGGGTGTGGACGTAGTGGCCGAGGGTCAACTGGGAGAGCGGCCCGACGATCACGAGCGCGCCCTCAAGTTCGATATCGTCTGCGACTACGCGCAGCGGCCGACGACCACGGGCAACAAGCGCATTGTGTTGCGTTTCGGTACCCGTCCGATGCGCATCGCCGGTGCTGATCGGGTCGCCACCCTGGAAGTCGAGGACGGTGGGGGAATCACCTCGATCGACACGTCGCTGGTGCTGAAGTCGATCGGCTATCGCGGCACGCCTATCGATGGTTTGCCGTTCGACGACGCTGCTGGGGTGATCCCCAACGACGGCGGTCGCGTGATCCGCGACGGTGCACCCGAACCAGGGGTGTACGTCACCGGCTGGATCAAACGCGGGCCTCGAGGTGTCATCGGCACCAACCGGTTGTGTGCGCGAGAGACCGTCACCAACCTACTCGCCGATGCGCGGGCCGGCACCCTGCCGACCCCGACATCGCATGAACGATTCAACGCCGCGGAGCTGTCAGCGCGCGGTGTGAACGTGGTGGACCTGGCGGGATGGCATCTCATCGATGCCGCCGAACGCGAGCAAGGCGTCGCTGCGTCACGCCCGCGAGTGAAGGTTGTCGACCGGGCGGCACTTCTCACTGCCGCGGGTCTGGGAAGCTAGGGATTGGGTTGCCTCTAATGGACCTGTCTGCCCTGCTGCGCCAGACCGCCGATCGGGATCTCGTCATCGCGCTCGGCGATGGGGTGGGAGCGGTGAATATCCTCGATGACGGTCGGTCGATCGGCGAGGCGCTGAGTTCCGGAACGCCCCCTGGCTCGCGTGTCACGCTGGTGCTTGGGTGGAGTCCGGTTGCTCCGCAGGGGATTACGCCGGAGGCATTCGCCGGTGTCGTCACCCTCATGCCAGGTTGGGGCGTGCGGGCGCTGCTGCCGAGTCCGACCACGAGTGCCGTGCCGACCAGTATGGCTGCCATACCTGCGCTGCTGGGCTCTCACTTGCGCCCCGATGCGCTCATCACCCGGATGACCCGGCGCGGAGACGGCCTGCGGTTCTGCACCGAAGTATCGTGGCAACAGGCTCTGGTCGACCTCGGTGTCCCAGTCTGGGCGGTCCTCGACGAGGACGCACCGTCGGCGTACGCCGGAACCCCGATATCACCGGATCGTGTGACGATCATTGGGCGTGCCGGAGACGCTCCGGCCGATGTGCCGTCGCGTCCAACGGAGGCGTTGCACGACGCCCTGGCCGACCGGGTACTCGATCTCATCCCGGAGGGCGCCCGGCTGCAATATGGGCCAGGTCAGCTGGGAACCGCGCTCCTTCAACGTTCCACCAAGGCGCTGGCCATCGACACCGGACTGCTTACCGACGCGGTGATGGACCTGGAGCGGCGGGGGCTGCTGATCGGCGAACCGTCGGCTACCTACCTGTTCGGCAGTGCGGAGCTCTATCGGTGGGCCGACGGTCGGCCGATACTGCGCGGCATCGAACACAGTCATGACCTCACCCGACTGTCCAGGGGCGCACCGTTCGTCGCGGTGAACACGGCCATCGAGATCGATCCGTTCGGGCAGATCAACGTAGAAGGCGTTGGCAGCAAGATCGTAGGCGGTATCGGCGGTCATCCGGATTACTGCACCGCGGCCCGATTGAATCGAACGGGCTTGTCAATCATCGCTGTACCGGCGCAATTCAATGGTCGCTCAACACTTGTTGAGAATCTGAGTCGCCCGGCCTCCACACCCGCACACGACGTGGAGATCATTGTCACCGAGGCGGGGTATGTCGATCTGCGTTCGGCTGGCTGGCCAGAACGATGCCGGCTGATCGAAGGTCTATTTCAGCTGGCTGCGTGACCTTAGGACGCTTCGGCAAATATGCTGCTGCTGCATAACACGGCCGGCGCATTCTTTCGATAGAAGGCGCCGGCCGTATTGGTCAGTGCTGGACAGGGCAGCGTGCGTCCGCGTGCATGTGCTTGACGGCCGCCGCAAAATTGCTCACCAGCATGTCGGGTGCACCCAGATGTAAATCGGGCACCCTGCGCAGGATCTGTTCCAGCATGTGCCGGATCTGCATTCTGGCCAGGAATGCTCCCAGGCAATAGTGCGGGCCACCGCCCCCGAAAGCCACGTGCTGGTTGGGCTTACGCGAGATGTCGAAGGCCCACGGGTCCGTGAAGGCCGTCTCATCGCGGTTGCCCGACGAATAGATCATCACCACCCAGTCACCTTTGCGGATCTGTTGACCACCCAGGACGGTGTCCTGGGTGGCGGTGCGACGGAACGTCATCACCGGGGTCACCCAGCGCAGTACTTCATCGATGGCGGCGTCGATCCGGCCGTCGAAGTCTTCGAGCAGGTATGACACCTGGTCGGGATGATCGACGAATGCTTTCACCCCGAGCGACAGTGTTGTCCGCGTGGTGTCGTTGCCTGCAAAGGACACGAGGACGAACATCGATGCTAGTTCATCGTCGGTCAGCTCATGGTCGTCGACTTGTGCCGAGACAAGGTTGGACCAGATGTCGTCGCGAGGGCAGGCACGGGTGGCTTCGGCGAAATCCAAACCAATGCTCAGATTGCCGACCAGCGCGTCGTTCATCACTTCGGCAGCAGTTCGGCCGGCGGCGATGTCTGGGTCGTTCCAGCCGGCGAGCTCATCGGCGAAGCGTGCCGCCTCATCACGTTGCTCCTGTGGCAGTCCGACCATGTCGTAGAAGGTGTTCATCGGCATCTGTTTGGCGACATTTTCGACCCAGTCGCCGTCGCCCTTGGCCAAGAACTCATCGACGATGCCGGCGGCGCGTTCACGGATCTGCTCTTCGATGCGCTTGACCTGCTTGGGCGTGAACGACGCACTCATCAGCCGGCGGTAGGTGAGATGGCGCTGTCCATCCATAGCTAGAAAAGAGGATGCGGCTTCAAGGAACTCATCGGGTACGTCCTCCAGCTGGATTCCTTGGCCGGAGCAGAACAGCTCTGGGTGAGTACTCACCTCGCGAATCAATTCGTGCGTGGTGACCGCCCAGAATCCCGAGATGCCCGGAGGTGCCAGATCGCTTTCTGCAGGGCGCTGCCAGCTCACCGGAGCCCGTTTCCGGAGTTCGGCGAACGAGGTGTCGCGATCTTCAGCCGAGAGCGCCCAGAACGACTTCGGTGAGATGTCCACGGGATCGAATGACCGGTGTGCACCACCGGTGCGCGGTGTTTCGGTTGACTGCTCTGGTACGGAATCCGTTGGGCTGCTGGACATCGGCGACTCCTCACGTCGAACGGCTGAATAATTTCTAGTCTAGGTTCAGGAAAATCATGTGGACAGTGCGACGCCAAAGTCATTGTGCCGACAGGCCTGGCTACGTGCGCTCCTTGCAGTCAGAAATGCACTGCGCGGGCCGAGTGTCAACTCGGCCCGCGCAGCGGTGACAGAAACTAAGAGGTGGCGATTTCGCGGCCGATGATCTCTTTCATGATTTCGGTCGTGCCGCCGTAAATCGTCTGGATGCGGGTATCCAAGTAGGCGCGTGCCACCGGGTATTCGAGCATGTATCCGTACCCGCCGTGCAACTGCAGGCACCGGTCGATCACCCGCTTCTGCAGTTCGCTGAGGTACCACTTACCCTTTGCGGCGTCGACCGGAGTGAGTTCACCTGCGTTGTAGGCGAGCACACTTCGATCCGTGTAGGCCTCGGCGATATCGATTTCGGTGGCCATCTCGGCCAATTCGAACCGGACATGCTGCTTGTCGGTGAGCGGGCCACCGAAAGCTTGGCGACTCTGGCAGTATTCGACGGTCATGTTGTAGATCGCCCGTGTGGTGGCCATGGACTTGGCGGTCACGCCGAGCCGCTCCCTCGGGAGGTGGCTCATCAGATACTGCAATCCACGACCGGCCTCCCCCAGAAGATTCTGCGCGGGAACGACCGCATCGCGGAAGTAGAGCTCCGAGGTGTCCTGGGCGGGCAGGCCAACTTTGTCGAGCTTGCGCCCGCGCTCGAACCCAGGCGTGTCGCGCTCGACGACGAACAGGCTGAACGCTCGCGATCCGCCCTCGGGGTCGGTCCTCGCGGCGACCACCACAACGTCGGACATTATTCCGCTGGAGATAAATGTCTTCTGCCCGTTGAGGATCCAATGATCGCCTTCGCGACGTGCGGTGGTGCGCATGCCGCGAAGGTCGCTTCCCGCGCCGGGCTCCGTCATCGCCAGCGCACCGATCACCTCGCCGGCGGCGAATCCGGGGAGCCACCGCGACTTCTGCTCGTCGTTCGTCAGATCCAGCAGATAGTGCAGGACAAGATCGTCCTGCAGGCTGATGGTGAGACCGAAGGACAAAGCGTTGATCCGGGCGATCTCCTCGCAGACCACCATCCGGAACCGGTAGTCGGGTTCGCTGGCCCCGCCGTACGCTTCCGGGATCTGTAGGGCATAGATACCGGACTTCGCCGCGCGGGCGAACACCGACCGGTCAATCCAGCGGTCACGATCCCAATCATGTTGATGGGGAACAACTTCGCGGGTAAGGAACTCTCGCACGGTTTCCCGGTAGGCTTCGTGGTCGGCTCCGTATAGTGAGCGCTGCATGCTACAGCCGCTCGATGATCGTGACGTTGGCCTGTCCGCCGCCTTCGCACATGGTCTGCAGACCGAATCGGCCACCCGTGCGTTCCAATTCGTGCAGCATGGAGGTCATCAACCGCGCACCGGTGCAACCGATCGGATGCCCCAGCGCGATGGCGCCGCCGTTGGGGTTGACCTTCGCGGGATCTGCGCCCAGTTCGGCCAGCCACGCCAGCACGACGGGCGCGAAGGCCTCGTTGATCTCCACGGTGTCGATGTCGTCGATCGACAGGCCGGTGCGCTTGAGCGCATGCTGGGTGGCCGGAATCGGCGCCGTCAGCATCATGACCGGGTCCGCGCCGCGGACCGAGATGTGGTGAATGCGTGCGCGGGGGGTCAGGCCGAACCGATCGACGGCGGACTTGGAGGCGACGAGCAACGCAGCGGCACCGTCGGAGATCTGACTGGCGACTGCGGCGGTCAACACACCGCCTTCGACAAGTGTCGGAAGCGTTGCCATCTTCTCTAGTGAGGTGTCCGCGCGCGGGCCCTCGTCGACGCTGACTCCGGCGTACTCGGCGATCTCGCGGGTGAAGCGGCCTTCGGCTATCGCGGTGAGCGCACGCTGATGGCTGGACAGCGCGAAGCGTTCGTTGTCTTCGCGGCTGAGCTTCCACTGATCCGCGATCATCTCGGCCCCGCGGAACTGCGAGATTTCCTGGTCACCATAACGTGCTCGCCAGCCTTCGCATCCGGTCCAGGGGTCGGTCGATCCGAACGGTTCGCCAGCGGTGAACGCACTCAGGATCGGGAACTGGCTCATCTTCTGCACACCGCCGGCCACGATAAGGTCCGACGTGCCACTCATCACTGCCTGTGCGGCGAAATGTACTGCCTGCTGGGCAGATCCGCACTGGCGGTCGATCGTCACGCCGGGGACGGACTCGGGAAGGCCGGCCGCCAATGCAGCGGTTCGTGCGATATCTCCGGCCTGGGAGCCGATGTTGTCGAGACATCCCAGGATGACGTCGTCTATGGCCGCCGGATCGATGTCATGGCGTTCCACCACCGTCTTGATCACGTGCGCGGCCATATCGGCCGGATGTGCGTCTGCAAAACCACCTTTGCGCCTGCCCACGGCGGTGCGGGTGGCGTCAACGATATAAGCCTGAGTCATGAAAATAATTTAACATAGAATCAAAAATGCTGTTAGTGGAGTCCCCGCACTGGATCACAGGGATAAGCTCCGGGTGCTCAGCGACGTCGTCGGGAACGCTGCGGCTTGGGGGACGGACTAAGGCTATGCTTAACGAATACCTGCGCGTTGGACACCATGGTCTCGACGGAGCCTCGCCGTGGATGCCACCATTCGGCCGACCAGTTGAGGGCGCCGAGCACCAGTGCCTGGGCCAGCGGCGGATTCAGATCGTCGCGGATCTGACCTTCGGCCGCAGCGTCCTTCATCAATCCGCGCCAGATCCGGTCGTAGGCGGCCTCTTCCTTCTTTTGCCGAGTTTTTAGATGTTCGGGGATCTGCCCCGAATTGCGGATCGATGCCCGCGCATAGTCGGACAACTCGAGCTCGTGTCGCAGGTGCGACTCCACCGCAGTCATGATGCGGTCCATCGGAGCCGTTTCCGGCGGCAGGGCATCGAGCGCCTCCTGCAGATACTTCCGCAAATCGCTGATCCCGCAGAACATGACCTCTTCGATGAGGTCTTCACGGGATTTGAAGTAGTAGTAGATCGCCGGCGCTTGGAGCTCGGCTTCGTCAGCGATATCGGTCAGTCGGGTACCGGCGTAGCCCTTGACGCTGAGAACCTGGGCGGCAGCGTTGAGGATGCGCGTGCGCGTCCTTTTGGCTTTTGTGTCGTTGGTACCGGACTCTGACAGCTTGGAGGGCATCGGTAGATGATATGAGCGCCACCCAGTCATGATCGAGCGCGTGGTCGGAACGTCTTCATGTCGTCGGTATCGCCGCCCAGTTGATCGGCTGCACGCGAAAGTCACGGACGTCGCGCATGCCCGGCGTGATGAGGTCGATCTGCCGGCGTACGCGCCGGGTTAGCAGGCGGGCAACCTCGGCCTCACGGGTGGCGCCGTGATGCGAAACGAAGTCCTCCAGGTCCTGATCGGTCTGAATCCAGTCCCGGGGAGCGAAGCCGAGCAGTTCGTCCGCCTCGGCCTGGTCCAACGCGTCGACGTGCGGCATCGCCTGCGCGCTGCGCTGCAATCCTGGTAGTAAGTCGCGCACGACACGGAGGCGGAACGCGAGGTAGTCGTCGATGTTCTCGTTGGCGAGGATGTCGTTCACGATGCGCTGCACGGCAAGGTGTGCGCCGGCATTGCGGATTCTCGGATATGTGAGCGCTGCAGGCGGATCGAGTTGAAACTCGCTCTCTTCGGCGATGATTTCCAAGCAGATCGTCAGTGACATGAGCGACCATGCCTGCCACTGGGCGAGATCGAACTCGGCCGGAGGATCCGCGCGGGTACCCGCCGAGAGCATCGCGGTGAGCAGCGCGAATCGGACGGCGTGGAAATTGACGACCTGCCTGTCGATTGGCTGACCGCTTGCCTTCGCGTAGACCGTGAAGGCATGGGTCAGATCTCCTATCGGCTGCGCCGTGTCGCGCATCCGCATCGCGCCGAGATCGGCCAGCGGATCGCCCAGGCAGCTGAATTCGACGTCCATCAACGCGGTAACGCGTCCGTCGGCGTGCAAGAACTGCCCAGCGTCGAAATGGATCCAAGACACCACGTCCCGGTGAACCGGGACGTGTCGGTGTAGCCAGCCAATGATGAATTCGATGACCGGATCCGGACCCGGTTTGACTTCGCGATACCACTGCTCGGACAGCCTGAATCCCATGTACCCGACGTCCTGTGGTGTTGCCGGTTTGGACAGACCGATCGCCTCGAAAGCGCCGGTTCCTACTCGATGGGCGGCAGCGAGCCTCTCGACGTAGTCGGCGATCACCGCGCCGCGAGCCCGCACATCGTCACGTTCGTCGAAACGGTCCCGCCCGTCGACCGACGCCATGAGTATCGCCTCGGGTTTCTCGCAGAACCCCAGGGGAGTGGGCACGGCAACACCTTCGTCGTGCAATACCCGCATGATGTCGTACTCGCGCCGTAACGAGAGTGTTCGGGTCCAGGGCATTGATTCTTCGCGCTGGCAGCGGGCGTAGAGGTGGTGAGCCTCGCCGTCGATCTCCACGGTGAGGAACCAGGACGGTCGCCACCGGGCTTGTCGCTTCCACTCGAGAATGCGACCCCCGGTTTCGCTTTCCACCCAGTCGAACAGCTGCGGCCAGGGATTCTCCAGGCCGTCCCAGCGGGTGTCGGTGGCAGGGCGATCGAGCGCGCTGTCGGTCACGGCGTTCAGATCCCGCCGCGGGAGACCAGCTGCGACGCGATGACGTTGCGCTGGATCTCATTGGTGCCTTCGCCCACGATCATCAGCGGGGCGTCGCGAAAGTAGCGTTCGACGTCGTACTCGGTGGAGTAACCGTAGCCACCGTGGATGCGCACGGCGTTCAGTGCGAGCTCCATCGCCACCTCGGAAGCGAACAGTTTGGCCATCCCGGCTTCCATGTCGCAGCGTTCCCCGCTGTCGTAGCGTTCGGCGGCATACCAGGTGAGCTGCCGCGCCGCGGTCAGCTTGGTGGCCATATCCGCCAGATAATTACCGATCGACTGGTGTTTCCAGATCGGCTGACCGAAGCTCTCGCGCTGCTGGGCGTAGGCCAGTGAGTCATCCAGTGCGGCGGTGGCCACCCCGAGTGCCCGGGAGGCAACCTGGATGCGGCCAGTCTCCAGGCCCTTCATCATCTGCGCGAATCCCCTACCCGGTTCGGTGCCCAGGATCGCTGACGCGCCGATGCGGTAGTCGTCGAACGCCAGCTCGCAGGACTCGACGCCCTTGTAGCCCAGTTTGGGCAGGTCACGTGAGACGGTCAGGCCCGGCCCGTGCTCGACCAGCACGATGGAGATACCTTTGTGTTTGGGCACTGCGGTCGGGTCGGTCTTGCACAGCAGGGCGATCAGATCCGAGCGGCGGGCATTGGAAATCCAGGTTTTCGCGCCGGTGATCACCAGATCCGTCCCGTCGGTTTTCGCGACGGTGGTCATGGCTTGCAGATCCGACCCGCCCCCGGGCTCGGTGAGCGCCATGGTGGCGCGGATCTCACCGGTGGCCATCTTGGGCAGGTATTGCTGCTTCTGTTCCTCGGTGCCGAACAGTGTGAGCAGTTTGGCCACCACGGTGTGCCCGCCCATCGCCCCGGCCAGACTCATCCAGCCCCGCGCCAGTTCCTGAGTCACCTGCGCGTAGCAGGGCATCGACACCGGGCTGCCGCCGTAGGCCTCTGGTACCGCCAGCCCATAGATCCCGATCTGCTTCATCTGTTCGATCCAGCGCTCAGGGTATTCGTTGGCGTGCTCCGCGTCGCGCACAGTTGGTTTGACCTCGCGGTCGACGAAGGACCGTACGGTCTCGACAAGCAGGATCTCTTCATCGCTGAGCTGATTGTGCATGAAAGCACCCTACCGCTGTTTTTATTTTATGTTAAATTATTTTCGGTTGACCTACATCGACGGCGAAGGGGTGTCCTGGCCTTGAAGACCTGTACCGCGACGATCGGCGACGAAGCCGACGAGCTTCCCTGGACCCTCGTGTCGGCTACGGGGGCACGATGACGTCGGCGCGAACACAACCGGCCGCTGCCACCCGGGAGAAGACGCAGCCCGAGGTGCGGCTTCCTGCCGAGGAAGGTGTCTGGGTATTCCTCTTCGGCGACATGACCGTATTCGCGTTGCTGTTCAGCGTGTACCTGTACTACCGCGGCCAGGATCCAGCCCTCTTCAACACATCTCAGCTCAAGCTGAACCAGACTTTCGGGGTGGTCAACACACTGGTGTTGTTGACCAGTTCGCTGTTGGTGGTCACCGCAGTTCGCGCCATGAGGCAGAACGCCCACCAACTGGCACGCTGGCTCACCTACGGGGCCATGGCGTGCGGCGTGATCTTTGTGATCAACAAAGCCATCGAATACGGTCTGAAGATTTCGCACGGGGTGGTGCCAGCGACCAACCAGTTCTTCATGTACTTCTACGTGATGACCGGGCTGCACCTGTTTCACGTTGCCATCGGTCTGGTGCTGTTGGGGTTGGTTGTCAAGCTGACCCGCAAACCGGCCTTGGACGGGCGTGATCAGGGCTATCTGGAAGGTGCCGCGTGCTTCTGGCACATGGTCGATCTGTTGTGGATTGTCATCTTCCCGCTCCTCTACTTGGTGAAATGATGCTGACAACTCTTCTGCGTGACCGCATTACCACCGTCTGGATTGTTCTCATCGCTGCGACGCTGGCGTCGTGGACGCTCGGCGTCGGGCATGAATTTCCTCAGCGCTACGCGGCCGTCAGCATCATCGTGATCGCCTTCGTCAAAGTGCATTTCGTCGGAAGGTACTTCATGGAGATACGGGACGCGCCGCCGGCTTTGAAGGCAGTGTTCGGCGTTTGGAACGTGGTGGTCGCCGCTCTCTTGATTGGGCTCTATCTCTACGCATAACAGCGGTGCGCGCATATGGGCCAACGTGATTCAGGACGAGAATGGAGAATCCATGTTCGCAGTGGTAGGTGGGGGAGCCGCGGGTAGCGCAGCTGCTTTCGTGCTTAAGAGCGCGGGCCACGACGTCGTCCTGTTCGAGGCATCGGACAGCCTTGGTGGTCGCACCAGGACTGTCCAACGGGACGGCTTCGGAGTCGAGGTCGGGGCGATCTACATGCTCAACTCCTACGCGAAATGCATCGAACTACTGAACGACAGTGGCGCGCAGAATCTGCTGGAGCCGTGGTCACCCCTCGCCGGACTCTGGGATGGACGCAGTCTTCACCCGGTCCAATACGACTACATGCCTTCGTTTTTCAAGATGCCGATGCTGACGCTGCGTGACAAAGTCCGGTTGACGGTGCGGGCGGCACAGTCGATCCTGAGCCCGGCCCCTGAGCCGTTTGAAACCGACAGCCTGGCGCAGTTCGACAAAGGCGAGAACATGGAGGCCTGGGCGCGTCGCCGACTCGGCGATCCGCTGTTCGAATGCCTTGTTCGGCCGCTGATCGAGCCGTCCTTCGGCACCGATTGTCGAGAGCTGTCGGTGCCGTATCTGCAGGGCGTGATGAAGCGCGCACACCGGGCCAAGTTCTTCCTGCCGCGGGAGGGGATGGGCAGCGTCTGTTCCGCATTGACGCGCGGCATCGACGTCCGGCTCGGCGCCGAGGTCACCGGCATCGAGAGTGGGCGCGGCGGCGTAAAAATCGTGACCGCAGACGCGTCGGCGCTGCATGTCGAGGGAGTGGTCGTCGCAACCGACGCCCGCCGCGCCGCCCAGCTGCTCGAAACTGTTCTGGAACCGGCCACCGTACAGGCTCTCAATTCAGCCCCGTACACATCGATGGCCCATGTCAACCTACGTTGGCGCCGTAACCCCTGGCCAGGAAACAAATTTGAAATGATCCTGCCGATCGGCACTGGTCCGCGCCCGTTGTTGGGCACGATTGTGAAGTCGTCTGCGTCGTCGCGTTTGGTACCGCCTGGAGCCTGTATGACCAACTCGTATTTCTCGAGCAGGGCAACGCAGGATCTCACCAACGATGAACTCATCGATACGGCGCTGCGACATGTCGCTGAAACGTTGGGCAAGGACTTCCCCGAGCCTGAGGCGGAGGTGTTCACCTCTGACCGGGCCCTTGCCATCTGCCCTCCGGGCCACTACCACGCGATGAAGCAGCTCAGAGACACCATGCCGGCGCGCGTGGCTATCGCAGGTGACTATCTTGCTCACCTCGGGGTGGAGACTGCGGTGGTCAGTGGCGATCGTGCAGCTCGGCGGCTGTTGAGCGGGTAGCGCCCCCAGGCTATCGAGCGGCGCGGTCGCCAAGTTTGCGGAAGTCCCAGCTCGTGATCTTCGTAGGCGTGATACGGAGCCAGCCGTGCCGTCCGTCATTGACGAAATCCGCACCCGAAAAGTACTTTTCGGCGAACAGACGTTCTGGTTCAACGAGTGCTTGATGGGGTTCGCCGATACGTGGAACCTCGCCGACCACGTTGGTGGTGCCGGTGATCTCAACGCCTCGAAGCTCGCCGTAGGCCTCGCCGGTGTCGACGACGGCCGCGATCCGCTGATTACGCGCAAGGTCGGTCCAGCGCTGACTGTCCACGATGGAATACAGCCACAGCGCGGATCCGTCCCAGGCGAACCACAAAGGCGTCACATGAGGGTGGCCGGAGGTGGTGACTGTGCCGACTCTGCAGGTTCGCTGGACGACTAGAAAATCATCGATCTCGTTGGGGTGCATGGCAATAGAACGTCGTCGTCGTTGCATGTGCATCGCGACCTCCTTGTGCTGTGTTCGCATGTGTTCTCCCGTGTCCCGGGACTTCTGCGCCTGCCACAGGCGGTAGGCGTTGCCGACGCACCCAACTCTCCCTGGCATAAGATTTGAATCTGCGATAAATTCTATCAAGGCGCCAACATGGTGTATACCGGCGCTCATCAACTCTCAGTGAGGACGTCATGATCGACTATCGGGATCACCGCAAATGACGTACGCGTCGCTCGGGATCTGTGGCAGAGCGGCCTTTTTGCGCGGCATCCCGACGAGAGGTTGCAAGGACTCGCGTCCGGACACGGCAGCGCCACTGGACCTCTGGCACGGGGCTGACGATGTCGATCACTGAGGATGCGCGTCAGGCAGCCGCCGACGCCGCGTGGTGCATGATTGAGGACTCGAGGACGGTTGAGTCACGGTTCGGGCTTCGTGACTGCTCTCCTACCGATGCCGGAGGCAATCGGTGCGCGTTCGTTGCCCCGGCGTGGGCGCGTGACCCGCAGGGGAGGCCACGGGTCGGCGCCTTGGCGGCGCTGGCCGATCACATTCTCGGAGAGCTCCCGTATATGCGGCGCCCACCGAAAACATGGTCGCTGACCGCCGAGTTGACCCTGGACGTCATCGGGGACCTCCCGTCGACCGATGTCTTGTTCGCTGAAGCGGTCGATGTGACCGGGGGCACGGACGCGTTCTTGCAATGCCGGATCACCACGGCCGCAGGAAGACTGGTCGCGGTAGGCAACGCGAGGACGGCCTATGTGGCGGCCACCGGCGAGGATCCGGTGGCCGACGCCGCGGCAGCGCCATCCGCCGTCCACGATGACTTCGACGCCAGCGCCGTGCTCGGACTCCAACATCGCGACCTCAGTGACGGTGTCGAGATCGCCCTGATGGATCCTGGAAACTGGGTGAACGGATTCGGCATTCTGCACGGCGGTGTGTCGGCATGTGTCTCCGAGCTGGCAGCAGCAGAGGCGGTCCGCGCGCGCAATCCCACCCTGTCCACTGCGCATGTGCACACCAGCTACTTGCGTCCGGTCGTAGCCGATGCGCCGTTCGTCGCGACCGCCCGCCTCCATCACGTCGGCAGGTCCTCGGCGGTCGTGGAAGTGCTCGGCCGCGGCGGTCGGGGCGAGCTGTGCACAGTAGCCACGGTGACTGCAACGAGCCGGCTTCAACCTGCGACGAAGTGACCAGGTGAAGCCGCGAAGCCTGATGTCCCCGTGAGCTGCGGCCCAATCCGGTTGCCGTCCGTCAGATCTGTGGAAGAGCCATTGATGAAGCGTGAACTAGATAACCGAGACGCCGAATATATTGTGGTTGGGGCCGGATCGGCAGGATCGATTGTCGCATCCCGCCTGGCCTCCGCAGGGGCCAACGTCCTGCTCGTCGAGGCCGGTGGGACGGATCGACGGCCGGATGTACGCGTGCCTTTCGGCATCATGTCGCTCTTTGCCACGGCGAACTGGCGCTATCCCGTGGTGGCCGACACCAGCAAGAGCGGTTTGGCGAGTGCCTTTGCCGGCGGGCGCATCGTTGGTGGTAGCGGTTCCATCAACGCCATGGTGTTCAACCGTGGGCGCGCCTCGGACTTCGACTCTTGGGCGTCTAGTGGCGCAAGTGGTTGGGCCAGTGCCGATGTGCTGCCGTATTTCAGGGCGATCGAAAACTGGGTCGGTGGGGCCGACGAATATCGCGGTGACTCGGGGCCGGTGAACGTCTCCTGGTGCGGCCATCGTCATGTTCTTGACGATGCGTTCATCGAAGCGGCTGTCGAAGCGGGGCACAGTCGCAACCTTGATCAGAACGGACGCGGGCAACTCGGCGTTGCGCGGTGTCAGGTCAATCAGAAAAGGGGTCTTCGTTCTTCGTCAGCCCACGGCTATCTTCGGGGGCAGGAACGAGGTTCGCGGCCACGCCTGATCACGAATATCAGGGTTGCCAGGGTGTTGGTCAAGTCGGGTCGCGCTATCGGGGTCGAATGTGAGGACGGGCGCACCCTATGGGCCCACAAGGAAGTCATTTTGAGCGCTGGAGCCATCGGCAGTGCGGCACTGTTACTACGGTCTGGTATCGGTCCAGAAGGCTCAGTGCTGAATCTGGCTGGTGTAGGTGAAAACTTTCAGGATCACCTCGTCGTGGCTCAGCACTGGGAGTCGAAGGTGCCCACGATCAACACTCTGGGGCCGATAGATATCGTGAAGGGATTCAATTCCCTTGCCCGGAGTGGAACAGGTCCGCTGACGACAACCCCGTTTGAGGCGCAGCTGTTCACCGAGGATCTCCAAATTGCCATCACCCCAGTCCGATACGAACTTGACCCGATTCGTGGGCGCGCGTCATTGAAGCGGTCTGACGCGTTCACCGTGTACACGGTGTTGTTGCGTCCTGAAGCGCGGGGCCGCGTGGGCTTGCGTGCCGGACGACCGGCCATCGAATTCGCCAGGCTCAGTTGCGCTGACGATGTGCGCAAGTTGACCGATGGGGTTGCGCTGACCCGTGACCTGATTGGATCGCAGGCCGCGATGCGTGGGCTCGCCGGAGAACGTCTCGACGGTGGCGCGCCGAACGACAAGGCGTGGCTGGCGAAGGCGGAGAGCAGCATCTACCACGCAGTCGGAACCTGCCGAATGGGCACGGACGATGCTTCGGTGGTGGACACCACGCTGCGGGTGAATGGCATCGAACGGCTGAGAGTGGCGGATGCCTCGGTCATGCCGACGCTGACATCAGGCAACACGAACGCTCCAACCATGATGATCGCGCACCGTGCGAGCGATCTCATTCTGTCTGATCACCTGTGAAATCGATGGTCTGATTTTCGGCAGTTGTCAAGATCCCGCTCCCCAGACGTGCAGTAGGGGCGGTCATTCTCAGACCACGTTCAACTCGTCGAGGAATACCGCCCCGTAGCCGGTGTCTCCGACTATGTTGATGTCGTAGTCGCGCCAATCCGAACGCTTTGTTGCCCACGAGGGAAAGTCGGAGCTGTCCCCGACGATCTCCACAGCCGGCCGTTCGATTCCTGAAAGTATGCGACCGTCTCGTTGGATCGTCCACGCGTCTCCGCCCGGCCCGGTAAGACGCAGGCCCACAGGGCGACTCAGCCACTCCGGGCGTCCTGATCGGAGTTGGTTCCCCAGCACCGCCAGCATCCAGTCGATCACGACGGTCATCCGGCGGGGAGCAGGAGGGGAAGGTGACAGACCCAGTGCAGGCGCAAGATCGTGGCGCATATGTGTGTGATGATCGAAAACCATGGCGCCCGTGAGCAATAGCCCCACGGAAAAGCGACCGAGCTCGGCTAGCGGTACTGGCAATCTAGTCAGGGGCGATTTGGTGACCAGCGTGGCGAGCTGGATGATTCGCGCACTCCACCGCTCGTATTCCGCCACGGTCTCATCGGGCCGCCTCACCCGCCGCGCCCAGACCATCTCGTCGTTGGACTGCTCGATATCTTTGCTCAGTAACAGTTTCAGAGACTCGGTGGTGAAGATCGCATGGCACCCGGCTCCGATGTGACTGACCACATCCTGAACAGTCCAGCCGGGTGCCATGCTGGGCAACCGCCATTGCGAGTCGCTGAGGGTATGGCACAGGTCGAGAAGCTCGGCGCGCTCAGCACGTAGGGCAACGACGCCGTCCCTGTGAGCTGGGCGCTTCAAGGGGGCAAGGGTCATGGTTTTTACTGCCATCCCACGTGCGAGGGATCAGGCAGATCGGTGATCGGTTGAGAATTCACACAACAACTGTGCGCAGCGCAAGGTGACAAGTCAACAAGTTTCTATGTGAGATTAAAACATCGCGTTCGGTTCTCGAAATAACCAATGGTGCACCGAAATTCGACTGTCCGCTACCCGGATGTGATGCCTCGGAGTGGCGCATCAATCAGGCCGGGTGGCCGTAGACCGCGACCACTACGGTTCGGTCCAAGCTGTTCTCCGACCAGACGCCCATCTGGGTGTTGGCGCAGTTCTGCATGATGGCAAGCGACGCGGGGTCGTAGTACCACTGGTTGATCAACTCAATGCCACTGATCGCGAGTGCCGGGTTGATACCGACCGTCTGCTGCACAACTCCGTGGTAGCCGGCCGCCTCCGCGCGTGACTGGGGTGTGGAGCTATCCGATCCGAGATCGCCGCCCAGCTCGCGGTTGTTGAGCACGTCAATTGCGTGCCATTGCGCAGCCAGGGTCAGTTGCGGGTTCGCCGCCACGTTGTTCTGGCATCCCGCTTGATGCTGCACGGTGTACACGTTGGCAACGACGCTGTTGTTGAAGCGGCGGTTGTCGGCGTGTGCCGGTGCTGCGATGGCGGTCGCGATCGTCATCGCCAAAACTGCTGTGCGCCCGGCTATCAGGAGTCTCGTGACTGATCTGCGCCGATGGCGCTGATCGAAAGAAAATTGGGTGTGTGGCACAGATCTACTCCGATCCCAGGCGGTAGCCGGCAGCCGATTCTCTCAACTGCCAAATGGCGGCGGGGCATAGTTCGTTGGTGGCCTGCGTAATGAGATACGACGCTTGGTACTCGTCGGAAGTTCCGAAGTCGTGCTTCACATCGGCCATGAGCGATGCGTAGGGACGGCCGGATCGAATCTTGTCGCACAGTCCGTTGCCGTAGTCCACGGCTGCTTGGGCGTTGGGAAATCCGTACCCCGGCCGCACCGTAACGTTGACCAGGTAGGCGACCGTATCGGCTTGCGCGACGCCCGCTGAGCTCAACGTCAGTGCTGCGGTGGCGGTGGTGCCAACAAATGCTAATGCGGTGCGGACCCACGTCCGTCCCTGAGATGCTCTGCGCGATGCGCCAGGGGCATGAGCCGGTCCGCCGGGGTGGGATCCTGTTACGGAGATCACGTGTCAACTGTGCGCAATGGATGCGCTCAGGTCAAGCATTTTTTATTGCAAATTAAGCAACTGGTGTGTGATGCAGTGAAGCCTCGGCTTGGGCGAGGCAATGCCGCAGCAGGTCTGGATGCGGGGTTTCTGCGTGAGAGGTATCGAGCAACGGTGGCGGCCGCTGAGTGTCATGTAAGGCCGCGGATGGGGGAAAACGCCAGCCAGTCGGAGCTACGGCAACGTCGATCGGTCGATTGTTTCGGCCGTATCATGGGCGGATGCCCAGGCAACGCTCCCGGCCGCGAGCCGACATCGACGAGTCGATTCTCGGTGAGTCGATTTCAGAATCTAAGTCGGCGTTGACACGCTCGAGAATCTTGGATGCAGCTGCACGCGTGCTGTCGGAACATGGCTACGCCGGCTTGCGGCTCACTGACGTGGCGGCCGAGGCAGAGCTACAGGCGCCGGCCATTTACTACTACTTCCCATCCCGCGACGAGCTCATCGAAGAGGTCATGTGGTCGGGTATCGCCGATATGCGATCACATGTTGCCGCGGTCCTGGAGGAGGTTCCTGACGGAAGTGCCCCAATTGACAAACTGCTGATCGCTGTCGAGGCGCACCTGCGGCATGCGCTCGAAATCTCGCACTACACGACTGCTGCGATTCGCAACGCCGGGCAGGTTCCTCAGGACATCCGCAAGCGTCAGGTCCTGGAGGAAGAGCGCTATGGAGAGATCTGGCGCAGATTGATCAACGATGTTGCCCGTGAAGGCGTGCTCCGGCCAGAGCTGGACCTCTACATCGCTCAGATGTTGGTGCTCGGTGCACTGAATTGGGCGGTGGAATGGTGGAATCCGCGGCGCGGCGCGATTGAAACGGTGGTCGCAAACGCCCAGTCAGTGATCCGGCATGGGCTCACTGACATTTCCGCAAAGTAAAGGCGCCTCAGGCCACCTTCGCGAGATGCCCGGCGGCCGAGGTCAGCAGCACACCGATGGAGTTTTCGAGCTCCTCGGGGTCGATTGCTGCGTGTGAACCCATCGTGCCGGCCAGTCGGCGCGCTCGTACGCCCTCGAGAAGGCTGGCGGCACGCCATTGCGAGAATGCCCTGTAGTAGTCGAGCCCCCCGACTTGAAAGCCCGTCACGTCGCGGTATACCTCGATCATTTCGTCGCGATCGGGAAAGCCCCCGGCGCGGGTAGGTGACGGCATCACGATGGCCGACTCCTCAGCAGGACGCCAGTCGTCGAGTAACCACGCGAGGTCGGCGAATGGATCGCCGATGGTGCACAGCTCCCAGTCGAGCACTGCGGTGATGCGCCCCGCGGAAACCAAAAGATTGGACAGCCGATAGTCGCCGTGCATGATGACCGCGGGTGACGGTCGCGGGAGCCGCTGTGACAAACCGGAGCACACCGCCTCCCAATCGCGGTCATGTCGGCTGGCGTGGCGCACCCGCTCCCAAGCTGCTGATACTCGACGCAACTGGCGAATAAGATATGGAGTGGTAGACGTGTCGATACCCAGAATGGAAGCGTCGAGACGGTGCAGACGGCCCAGTGTCTCTGCGACAGAAACGCCGAGGGCCCGGCGCTGGTTGGGGTTCAATTCTCGGGCGTCGTGTTCGCTTTCCAGGGGTGCGCCGGGTGCTCGCTCCATGACCAGAAAAGGTGAACCGGAGGGACTCACTCCTGTTCCAAGGACTCTGGGCACCGGTACGTCGGTTTCCGCAAGTGCCCCGAGTATCTGGGCTTCGCGTAGCACGTCGTGTGCGTTGCTGGCGGAGTCGCCTGGCGGTGGCTCACGCATCACCCATTCGCGGCTAGCGTGATCGGTGACGACTGTGGTGATATTCGACTGGCCGATTCCGACCCGCTTGATCATTACCGGGGGCGTGACATCTGCCTGGTGCCGTTCCAGCCACTGTGCAACGGATTCAGGTTGTGTCCACATGCCGCCAGTAGCTGAGGTTGGCGAGATGTCAGCACCGGTGGATTTCCGCAGGTCCATTGCCATCGACCCTTCTGTCGCTCTGTTCCACTGAAGATCGCGGAGCGCGTCCAACGGCACAAGCCAAGGACCCGCGGTGGTCTGCCACGGTCCAGGCGACGGATCGCCCGCGGTGACCATGCATTATTTATTCTGCATTAGAATACGTGCATGGCAACAACGGGGTCCGCGCGGGTGCGTGCAAACAAGTCTGCAACGCGTGAAGACTACATGGTTGTCGGTCTGCAGACCTTGGCTGACCAGGGGCATCTTGGCCTCAAGCTCGCCGAAGTGTGTAGCCGCCTAATGGTCACGTCCGGGTCGTTCTATCACTTCTTCGGCAGTTGGGCGCAGTACCGGAGGCAGGTGATCGAATATTGGAAGAACGAGGCGACCTTGACGCAACTGCGTCTACTGCGCGGCGAACTCGATCCGTACCGACGCATCGAGCGACTCGTCGAAGTGGCGCTGAGTCTGGATCACACGGCTGAGGGTGCGATCCGTGCCTGGAGCCGGGTCGATCCTGACGTGCATGCGGTGCAGGCGGAAGTAGATGAGCTGCGCCGACAGGTGGTATTTGACTCCGCGCTCCAGATCGCTAACGACGAGCCGCGTGCCAACCGATTCGCCGATGCGGCGCTGTACCTGCTTATCGGCTACGAGCAGGCCGCCCTTGCGCCTGATCTTAAGGGGCTGGAAGCGATCTTCCGGGATCTCCTCTCCGTTCTGGAAGGCCAACCGCAGTGAAGCACTACCTGGCCACGGCCAGGGAACGTCGCGGCCGACGCGGCGAAAACCGATGAAGGAGATGCAGCTGTGAAACTAGGTATGCCCTTGCGCTACTACGGAAGTGAGTTTGCCGCAGTCGTTGACCGACTCCCCGAGTTCGAACAGGTGGGTCTTGATCGGGTCATGATTGCCGAGGCTTACAGTGTGGATGCGGTCAGCCAGATGGGATATGTGGCTGCCAAGACGCGCCGCGCCGAGCTGGCCTTCGGCGTGTTGCCGATGTTTTCCCGGACGCCCACAAACCTGGCCATGACGGCCGCCGGAATCGACTACGTGAGTGGTGGTCGGTGCATCCTTGGTATCGGTGCGTCGGGCCCGCAAGTCATCGAAGGTTTCCACGGGGTCAAATACGACGCCCCTGTCGAACGTGCGCGCGAACACGTGGACATCTGCCGCAAGATCTGGCGGCGGGAGGCCAGCGAGTACCGCGGGAAGCACTACACGTTGCCGCTGGGCGTCGATTCTGGCGGATCCGGGCTGGGGAAGCCGCTGAAAATCATCGGGACACCTGTGCGGGCCCGGATTCCGATGGCGCTGGCCGCGATAGGGCCCAAGAACGTTGAGTTGGCCGCTGAGATCTTCGATGAGTGGCAACCCATTCTGTTTCATCCCGAACGAGCCGATCGCGCGTTCGGTGACGCGTTGCGGGCGGGAAAAGCTCGCCGCGACGGTGAACTCGATGCTCTAGGCATCAGCGTGCAATGCCCGCTACTGATCTCGGACGACTCCGATCGCGTGACAAGTGCATTGAACGCCGTCCGCGCGAACGTGGCGCTGTATGTGGGCGGCATGGGTGCCGCTGGTAAGAACTACTACAACGCCCTCTTCGCTCGGTACGGTTACCCGCGGCAAGCGCTCAAGATTCAAGAACTCTTCCTTGGTGGTGCGAAATCAGCTGCAGCCGAGGCTGTTCCGGAGGAATTCGCACGGGCGATCTCGCTGATCGGTAGTCGTGCCGAGCTAGGGGATCGGCTGGCTGCCCTCAAGGATGCGGGCGTCACCTGCGTGCTGGCCGATCCCGTTGCGTCCTCACACGCTGAGCGGATCGATGCGATGGCTACGGTGAAGGGGTTCATAATTTGACGCTGCAGCAAAAGCGCTATTTCGCAGTTTTTTATCTTAATTTTGATTAAAGTCTTCCTGTGGGTACGGCGCTCGGGCCGGCCCAAGTGTCGGTGGACCCGAAGTCGGACCGGAGGAGAAACGTGACAGTCACCGTCAACCCAAGCGCGAGCGATCGCATCGCCACTGACCGCGCCGACTATCGACTTCTTCGTGTTGCGTTGTGGACAGTTGTCATCTATGCCGGGCTAGGACTGTTGGGATTCGCCGTGTTCGCGGGTTTCTGGCCACCGCCCGGCGAGGACCTCGATGCGGCGGGTATTGCCGCATACTTCCGTGAGCACGAGACGTCGATCCGAATCGGCATGGTGCTGATGGCGGTGGGTGCTCCGTGCTATTACACCTGGAGCGTCGCGCTGTCGAAGATCGTCAGCCGCATGGAGGGGCCGATGGGCCCCCTGTCCATGACGGAGTTGATCGGTGGCCTGATGACCGGTGTGGTTACCGTCGTTCCGGCAATTGTCTGGCAGACCGCCGCATTTCGGTCCGAAGCACGCTCGGCGGAGAGCATCCAGACGTTGTACGACTTGGGGTGGTTGTTCTTCGATCTGACATGGATGTTCTCGTTCTTGCAGAGCGTGGCATTGGGAATTGCGATCTTGAAAGACCGACGCACCGAACCGCTGTTTCCTCGCTGGGTGGGCTACGTCTGTTTCCTGACCGCGGCGGTCTACATCCCTCTCGTCTTCGTGCCGTTTGCGCACACCGGCCCGTTCGCCTGGCATGGCGTACTCAACTTCTGGGCCGTGTTCGTGATGTTCTTTGTCCTCATCGCAGTCTTGACGCCGTTCGCTTTCCGCGCCTTGCGTCGTCTAGAGGTGGAGTAGCGCCCTGAACAAGATTTCCCTTGAGGTGAGCAGATTACCTTGCTCAGCAAGATAATTCAGATAAGTTGATCGGAGAGTGCTTGTGGATCCCAGCCCTGACTACGACGCAAGTGACGAACTCGAATACTTCTTCAATTGGTTGCCGTGGGCGCTTCGCGGTACGTATCCGCCGCCGGCATATCCGCCGATCTAGTTGACATCGGAGTCATTGCAGGTGCCCGACGAGCGTCAGGTGTGCTGTTCTAGAAGGAGATTAGCCAATTAGTGTTGCCGTGCGATTGCTGCGTATGTTCCTCGTGACCGCGTTGGGTCTTTGCATGTGGTCGGCCGCTCAGGCGAAAGCCGACACCGTCGAGATGCTGACGGTGCCGTCTGCGGCGATGGGCCGGGACATCCCGGTGGCATTCCAAGCTGGCGGTCCGCATGCGGTGTACCTGCTGGATGCGTTCAACGCGGGTCCGGATGTGAGCAGGTGGGTGGGTGCGGGCGCATTCAGCATGCTGGCGGGTAAGGGCATCTCGGTGGCTGCTCCGGCCGGCGGCGCGTTCAGCATGTACACCAACTGGGAACAGGACGGCAGCAAGCAGTGGGAGACCTTCTTGTCCCAGGAGTTGCCGGACTGGCTGGCGTCCAACAAGGGCCTGGCTCCGACCGGGCACGGCGTCGTCGGCGCCGCACAGGGTGGCACTGCGGCGCTGACGCTGGCGGAATTTCACCCTGACCGGTTCCGGTATGCCGGGTCTATGTCCGGTTTCTTGACTGTCGGCAACACCTTCCTCAACGGCGCGATTACGGCAGGTATGGCGCAATTCGGCGGGGTCGACACCCAGGGCATGTGGGGGCCTGCGCAGTTCGGTCGGTGGAAGTGGCATGACCCGGACGCCCACGTGCAGCTGTTGGTGGACAACAACACCCGGCTGTGGGTGTTCAGCCCACAGACCCTGACCTGCAGTGACCCGCCTGCGATGATTGGTTACTGCGATCAGGCGCAGGGCAGCAACCGGAGCTTCTATACCCACTATCGCGCAGTCGGTGGGCGCAACGGGCACTTCGACTTTCCGACCGGCGGCCAGCACGACTGGAACAGCTGGGGCCCGCAATTGGGCGCGATGTCGGGTGACCTCGCGGCCGCCATCAGATAGTTGTCGACCGGAGGAGTAACCATGGCCCGCGTTCTAGCTCTGTCTTTGGCTGCGTCAGCGTGGTTGATCGCCCTGGCGTTTGCGGCTCCTGCCGGCGCCCAGCCTGGGGATTCGCCGTGCGCTGCCGCGGTCTCGTTGATTTGCCATTTCATCCCGATGGCGCCCGATCTTGACGGCGACGTTGATCTCACCTCTGACCAGCCGACAGGATCTCCTCCGATGTCGGGGCCGATGGGTGCACTGCCTGTGGATCCCTGCGCGAGCGGCTGCATCTAAGGCTGCACCTTGAATATCTAAGGACCAGAAAGGATTTCGTATGGGCGTCCAGATCGATGTGACGGGACTGAGCAAATCTTTCGGATCGTCAAAGATTTGGGAAGACGTCACTATGTCGATTCCCGAGGGCGAGGTCAGCGTGTTGCTGGGCCCGTCGGGTACCGGTAAGTCAGTGTTCCTGAAGTCCCTGATCGGCCTGCTGCGCCCCGAGCGTGGCTCGATCGTCATCGACGGCACCAACATCCTCGAGTGCTCGGCCAAGGAGCTCTACGAGATCCGCACCCTGTTCGGTGTGCTGTTCCAGGACGGCGCGCTGTTCGGCTCGATGAACATCTACGACAACACCGCCTTCCCGTTGCGCGAGCACACGAAGAAGAGCGAGAGCGAAATCCGCAACATCGTGATGGAGAAGCTCGAGCTCGTCGGTATGCCGAACGACGGCCACAAGTTCCCCGGCGAGATCTCCGGCGGTATGCGCAAGCGTGCCGGCCTGGCCCGCGCCCTGGTGCTCGACCCGCAGATCATCCTGTGTGACGAGCCGGACTCCGGTCTGGACCCCGTCCGTACCGCCTACCTGTCCCAGCTGCTCATCGACATCAACGCGCAGATCGACGCCACGGTGCTGATCGTGACGCACAACATCAACATCGCCCGGACCGTGCCCGACAACATCGGGATGCTGTTCCGCAAGCAGCTGGTCATGTTCGGTCCCCGCGAGGTGCTGCTGACCAGCGAAGAGCCCGTCGTCAAGCAGTTCCTCAACGGTCGCCGTATCGGGCCGATCGGTATGTCGGAGGAGAAGGACGAGGCGACTGCGGCCGCTGAGCAGGCCATGATCGAGGCCGGTCAGCACGATGGCGGTGTGGAGGAGATCGAGGGTGTGCCGCCGCAGTTGATGGCCACTCCGGGTATGCCCGAGCGCAAGGCTGTGGCCCGGCGCCAGGCCCGGGTGCGCGAGATCCTGCACACCCTGCCGCCGGCCGCGCAGGCCGCGATCCTCGACGACCTCGAGGGCACCCATAAGCACGCGGTGCACGAGTTCGGTGACGAGCCGACCACGCGCCACCACCGTGCGGTCGAGGACGATGCCCCGACCGGAGCCATCGCGTTGTGATCGTTGTGGCCGCTGAAACGCACAACTGTGAGGATCGCGATGAACAGAGCTGAAGAGTCTGCGTTCGCCTGGGCGCTCATGGACTCGGCAGATGCTTTCCTCGGTGAGGGTGCCCGCACCTGGCTTTGCGTCAGGATCGGTGCGGGCGAACAGGAAAGAGCCATCCGGCAACTTCTCGAAGGATTTGCAGCCAGTGGTGCATCGCTGCCTTCCACCCTGTCCGGCGCGTTGTGGGCGTGGATAAGGGGATTCGTGGGAAGCGATGATGAGACGGTGCTTCGCGACATCGGGCGCCGAATCAGACTGTCTAACAGCAGCTATTCCGAATTGGTGTCGCGCCCGAAATTCCTGATGCCGTGCCGCAATGAACGCAACGCTGGGCGATCGCCTCTGTCTCCCGTAGAGGACGGATCGACGATACCCAGCGCGTCCTGACATGCCGCCCGATCGGTTAGATCTGTTCTGTCAGAATCAGTTTCCTCAGTAACGTCCGGGATCGCTGATCGCGAACTCGACCTCTGCATCGTCAAGTCGCATCTCGGGCGGAATAACGTGTGGGCCTGGAAGGACTGGGGGACATGTCTACCGGCGCTGCATCAGCGTCGTCGCTCGGGTTGTGCCTGAGTTCGCCGCAGCCTGGTCCCGCTCCACGCGAGCGACCGTGGTTGCTCGATCTGGAATTCTGAAATAAAAGGGCCTGCACGGGGTTGTGAAGAATATTTATTATTGATTAAATTATCTCGCCATGCGTGCGTCAACGCCGTGCGGATGCACATCCTATCCATCTCGACGTAACAAGGGTTCCAATGTCTGCCGACGACCGAACAAAACTGCGGATCTTCAACCTGTGCTCGTGGGGCGGACTCGCGGCGCTTGTAATCACCCTCATCGGATGGTTGGTGGCGGGCTTGCTGCCTCTGCCGCTGGGGCCCTCAAACACCCTGAGCGACGTTGTGGCGTTCTATTCCAGCGATAGCACTCGCCGGATGGTCGGATTCGTCCTTGCAACACTTGGTGTGTGTTTCGCGATGCCAATGGTCGGTGTCATTAGTATTCACATGCTCCGGATGGAGCGGCGATTGCCACTGCTCTCCCTGATTCAGTTGGGCTCGGGGTCTGTAACTATTCTCATCAACCTGCTCGCGTCGATGCTGTTCGCAGTCTTGACGTTTCGTCCGGAGCTCCGGGCGCCTGAGTCGATCATGATGCTCAACGACCTCACCTGGCTCATCTTCTTCACTCCGATCATGCCCTTCATTATTCAGAATGTGGCGATTGGTATCGCCGTGCTGACCGATCGAGGAAAGTCGTTCCCCCGTTGGGTTGGTTATCTGAACTTGTGGGTGGCATTTGCATTTGTGCCAGACATTTTGGCTTACTTCTTCTTCTCGGGTCCATTCGCTTGGAACGGGATTTTTGTGTTCTGGCTGGCGTTGACGGCCTACGCAGCGTTCCTTGTGGTGATGTCGGTCGTAACCCGACGGGCGAATGCGGCGTTGATCCGAGGCGGAAGTGCAGCAGAGTTGCCGGCTGACATGCTGTCAGCGTAATCGGTTTTGGGTGGCGATAATGCGACCGTGCTTCGCGACATCGGGCGCCGAATCGGACTGCCTAACAACAGCTATTCTGCACTCGCGTAGCATCCCGCCCGGAGCTACTGATGCCATCAACTTGGACAGTTGAGACTTGCCGGGTGCAAGGGAGTCCCAGATGAATAACGTGGCGAAGCGACTTCGCCGAACATCTGTTTACGGGTGGCAATGACAGTCGGTGGATACCGGAAGGACAGAGCGATCACCGAGACTCGAATCCTGGATTGCGGTCGGGTTCGTTGGTGCGCCACGCAGGTGGCCCGTAGTCGTCGTCTTTTGCTGACCGTTGTTGGCAGTCGGCGGAGGGTTCCTTGGTGTTCAAAGGCTTTGAGTTCAGGCACTGGCACTGCCAGCTACTCAACGCTGAATTCGTAGGCTAACGCCTGGTCGAAATCCATCCCGAGCCCCCGCTGATAGGCGGCGTTGAAGGCTGGTTCGCCAAGGATTACCAGCGCATCTCGGACGCATCGATCGTGGAACTTGGACAAGTCGGGAAGCACAGCTGGCGTTACGCCGATCCGGTTGCCCAGGTTCTGTGCAGCACCCATCAGCACCGCAGCCCGCTGCCCATCGTGGCGAGTTTGTGCGATCCAGGCCAACGCTTCCAGGCAGGCGGAACCGTTGCGGGGATCGGGGATCTGATGTGACAAGTCGAGACATTCGCGTAGGAGCTGTTGAGCGCGTAGCGGTTTGTCGTTCACTAACCAGCCCACCCCGAGTGACCACAACACGTAAGAGCGATACATCACCTCGCCTGCCGCTTCGGTGACGGCTAGGGCTTTCTCCTGCCATATCAGTGCTGGTCCGATCTCACCCTGGTGTTCGAGAACCCGACCCTTGAGCACCATCGCCGGGACTTGGGCGATCGGATCCTCGGTAGCGGCAAGCGCGTGATCGACTGAAGTGAGGGCACTGTCCCACTGGTCGGCGACGATGGCACAGAATCCGCCGGCGATCGCGACCAGTGCGTGCGAAAGGGGATCGTCGATTCGAGTGAGTAGTGTGCGTGCCTGGGTAACTCGCTGGGTGGCGGTTGCCACGTCTCCTTGAAGACAGCTGATGATTGCGGCACCGTACAAGGCTGCGATCCGGTCGGTGCAGTAGTCGGCTGGGGTCGCATTCAGTGCGCGTTGCAGCCAATGGCTCATTTCGCTGAGGAAGCCACGCGCGACTGCGTACTGAAATAGCGCCGCCGAGATGACCAGCGCTGATTGTGGTGAATTGGTGAGGGCGAACTCTCCTGCGGACCGTAGATTCGGTGTCTCTACGTCGATGCGGTGAATCCAGTCGAGTTGGCGTGCACTGAACCAGTCAGCTGCGGCGTCGCTGATCAGCGTCTGGTACCAGTGCAGGTGTCGGCGGCGGAGATCTATCGCTGTGCTGTGGTCGAGTTTTGTTCGTGCGTAATCGCGCAGCGTGCCCAGCATCCGGAACCGCACTCCGGCGCGGGTGTCAATACGGACCACGATCGATTTGTCCACCAAGGAGCTCACTAGATCGATGACGAGGTCGGGAGCCAAGTCGTCGTTGCAGATGTGTTCTGCGGCGGCAAGGTCGAAGCTTCCGGAGAACACTGACAACCGGATCCACAGCCGCTGTTCGGTGGGCGTGCATAGGTCGAAGCTCCAGTCGACACTCCACAACAAGGTCTGGTGACGTTGAGGGCTGTCGCGCTGGCCGTGTGTCAACAGTTGGTAGCGGTCGGTGAGCCGTTCGAGGATCTGGTCGACAGACATCGCACGCAGCCGGGCGGCAGCCAGCTCGATCGCCAGCGGTAGTCCGTCGAGGCGGGCACAGATACTGGCGATCGCGGGGGTGTTCTCGGTAGTCAGGGAGAAGCCCGGTACAGCGGCGGCAGCCCGCTCGGCGAACAGTGCGACTGCGTCATTGTCGGGAAGCCCTCGTACGGACGGCGGGTGTTCAGGGGCCGGCAGCGGCAGCGGGGCGAGCGGCAAGACCGTTTCGGCGCCGACGCCCAGGCGTTCGCGGCTGGTGGCCAGTATGTGCACCTCGGGACAGTGCCGCAGTACGACATCGACCAGTTTTGCGGCTTCATCGAGGACCTGTTCACAGTTGTCCAGTACAAGCAGCACGGTGCGGGTTCGTAGATAGTCGACGAGCACGTCGAGCAGGGACCGGCCGTTTTCGTCACGTAAACCGATCGTCGCGGAGACCACGTCGGGCACCAGCAACGGGTCACGCAATTCGCCCAGCTCAACCAACCAAACGCCGTCGGGGTAGTGCTGTCGGGCGTTGGCTGCGGCACGTAGGGCCAGCCGGGTCTTACCGACGCCTCCGAATCCGATCACGGTGACCAGGCGTGATGTGGCGAGCTTGTCGCCGATATTGGCCAGCTCGGCGCGCCTGCCGATGAAGCTGGTGAGTTCCAGCGGGATGTTTCCGAGTGCGGCCCGCCCCGCACTGTGTTCGCCTGGACCGGGCTGGTCGGTTTTGACAGCCATGATGTCCGGGGTTAGTCCGCGGTGGGTCTGGAGTTGCCTTAGGTGTTCGGCCAAGGTTGTGGTCTCCGGGCGATCCTCGGGGTCGGGTGCCATGGCCGCTTCCACTACGGCAGCGACGTCATCGGGGATGCCGGTGTCGCGCAGATCAGGTACAGGTTCGTTGGCGATGCGCAGGAACTGGGCGACCATCTGCTCGCCGGAGCGACGTTCAAAAGCTGCATGGCCAGTCAGGGCCGCGAACAAAGTGGCGCCGAGCCCGTAGATATCCGACGCCCGGGTGGGGGGTGCGCCGGACAGAATCTCGGGGGCTGTGTAGGCCGGTGACCCCGTGAAAGTCCCCGCCGCGGTCTCGAATGCCCCAGTGAGATGGGCGATCCCGAAATCGCACAACGCGGGCTCCCCGAAATCGGTGATCAGGATGTTGGCCGGCTTGACGTCACGGTGCAGGATGTCGAGCCGATGCGCGGCCTGCAACGCGCCAGCCATCTTCACCCCCAGCCGCAGGGTTTCATTTGGGGGTAACCGACCAACACGTTTCAGCCGGTCCTCAAGTGAGCCCTGTTGGTGGTACTGCATCACCAGGTAGGGGAGACCACCTTCGGTTTGCCCTATTTGCAACACACCCACGATGTTGGGATGCCCGGTAAGACGGCCCATCGCCCGTTGCTCTCGCAGAAACCGGTCGCGGTCCTCGTCGAGGTCGGCGGTCAGTACCTTGACTGCGACGGTGCGGTCCAGTGTTTCCTGGTGGCAGCGGAACACGAGGCCGAAACCCCCGCGGCCGATGATCTCGGCATCAGTGAATCCGGCCGCGCTCAGCTGCTCGACGACGGCTGACGCTGCGTCCCGTTGTGTCTGGAAAGGATCACTGTTCATCCTGCTCCCGGTTCCGAGCATAGGCTCGACCGGGACCCAGGACGGCGTTTGTGCGGTACCGTCTCTTTGCTGGGACTGCAGTGGCGGGTGTTCTGGCGTTCAGGGGCTTCGGTACGGCGATGTGCAGTGCGGGCTTCTCTGACTCAGTGGGCGCTACCGCCGGACTGCTGACAGTGCCCTTACGTATGATCATCTTTCTTTCAGTGATCTGTGGGCGAACGGCAGAGCAACTGGAGCGGCATTTCGCGAGCCCACGTACGGCGCCAGTTATCAGCACCCATGCGGTTCGCCGCAGCGGCGCGCGCACATACGTCCGTGACTTGACGGGTAGCGCGGTTATCCATCGTGGGGTGTTGCGGCGTAGAGGAAATTGGTTCAAACCAACTATCGGCGCAGCGCGGTTGACCTGCGAAGTTTCCGCAGCCGAGGCCCACCGTGGCTCGACAGAGGCTGTCCCGCAAACACCGACACGGAGACGTTCGTTGCTGTGCGCGGCGCTGAGGCCCGGGAATCGGCACGCTACGCCTGCGGCCCAGCTACCCTCAGCGCATCTGACACCCAATCGACGGGGTTGCATAATGGGCAGTCGATCACGATCAGACGGCGGCGTGACCGCCGACGGGCTGGTGGCCTCCTACGCGCCGCGCTGTCCCCAATGGTGGCAAGCGTTCAGAGTGATCGGAAGGCGGGCTGACATCTACACCGTCTACGCCGACGACATCGTCCACGGCACCATGCGCTGCACGTGCCCGGCGTTGAGGCAGGACACGTGTTGGCATATTCAGTGTGTGATGAGGCACGGCTGCTTTGCCGGTCCGGACCGCGAAGCGGGTCTAAATGATTTGACTGCGTTCGGTGTGGAAGTACTTGCGTTAGAACAGCATCCCCAGCCGCGCCTCGCGCAGCGCCTCCGACAGCGCTGCGCGTGCGGTGAACCGTTGCAGCTTCCGAATCTCCGCCTGACCGATGATGAGGACCGCCAGCTGGTGAGGGTCGTCTTCGCCGACTCGAAGACTGAGTACGGATACGCGTGGGCTGGTGCGCAGGCGCTGCGCGTCGGTGACGCGGTGACCGTCGGCGAAAATGGTTACGCAACCGTGGTTGATTTCGGCTCGGATTGGGCGGGATCATTGACCGTCGTCCGCCAGATGCCCCTTCGCTGATGATTGCCATCATAGAAAATGGCCATTGTTGCATGTCATGCATCCGCAAACATATTGCGGAACAGCATATTTAGTATGTAGCTGGTCGTGGTGACGAATTGAATGCGACGGCCCCAGCGCTGTCCCGAAGCACGCCTTGCGTGGTTGCGCGCCAGCCGATGTTCAACGACATATCCGTCATGGTTATCGGCACCGTGGATCCTTGAAATAGGCTGCACCAGAGGGCAAGTCATGCCGGCCTCCCAGGGCGTCACCGGAACTTATCAGTTTGACCGGTCTGTCAGCGGCGGATGGCCTCCCGCTGGGGCGCCCGATTCGTCTCCGCTCACGCCACCAGGACAACGCGTACGCGAGCGAGGCGCCGACGACACCGCCGCCGATGATCTTCAAGATCGAAGGATGGCCACTCGCGCGCCATGCTGCGGCCAACTGACGCTTGCATCAGGGGGAGCCTTTCAGTTCGATGCTGCAACACTCACCGCGGCGAGGATTCAACCCTAATCTGTCCGGCGAATTCCTGGCACGACCGTACGGTTCTAGGATCCGCCACGAAAACGAGAAACTCCATTCCGCCATTTTGATGAGAACTCCGCAGACCTGCAGGTAGACGCTTCGCCATCCGCCTCGCAGTTTGAGAACCTACACTCTCTCTACGACACGACGACGTCGTCAATGCTGAATATGTTGTAGTGCACAGGATTCCGCATCGGTGCCAGGCTGCGTTCGGTGCGCCACGACTTTGATGGAGGCGTCGAGCCCGGACATGTGAAGCTGAATCCAGCCTTTGGTCATGTAGCGCAAGATGTTCCGGGCTTTTTCGTTGGAAAGTTCGATGCGCGTGACGGGCAATGCTCCGCGAGCGTCGGCCAGTGCGAGGATGTCGAAGAAGCTTCCAGATCCGGCGTGGTCATGAAATGCGCTGAGATCGACTGCGTCGATCGTGATTCGGTCAGGAGTCCCTTTCACGCAGGACAGGTCAACGTTTATCGCGACGATGAACCAGTCCCCTCGGTCCAAGCCGAGGTCGGATTCGAGCCTTGGGCCAAGGCGAATGTCTTGCTGCAGCCCGATGGTCCCAACCCAGTCCGAGAAGGTTTCCCTGTGTTCCGATGCTTCGCGGGAAGGCCGCGTTCTGTGATTCCTGGCCATCAGGGATTCACGGCAGAGTGGGGCTTCTGGGCTGCCTGAATGACCCGTCCTACCAGTTCGGAGACGTAGGTCGCATCGACCGGATGGCGGGTGAGGGCGCTTCGGAAGTGGATAGGTGCGATGAGCAGTTCGATCACCTGCCGGGCATCGACGTCACCCGGAAGTTCGCCACGGGTGATCGCACGCGTGATCATCGGCAAGGTCATCTGATAGCGCCGTTCCCAGAACGCTTCTCGGGCAGCTGCCACGTCGTCGGAATCGCTGACCGCAGACAGTGATCGCACCAGGCCGCGGCCCAGCGGGGTGTCCAGGTATTCACCGAGTGCGGAGCCGAACGCGGTCAGATCTGTGTGCAGCGACCCGGTGTCGGGGATCGGCAGTTCCCGTGCGCTGGAAGTCAGTAGGGCGTCAAGGACCAGATTCTCCCGGGTTCCCCAGCGTCTGTAGATGGAGCTGTCGCGGACGCCGGCACGCCGGCTCACGTCGGGAATGCTGACCTTGTCGGCACCGTGCTCGCTCACCGCGTCGATCACCGCTTGGTGGACTGCCTGTTTCACGCGGGCGGCGCGGCCGCCGGGCCGCGATCGAGACGGTGGGGGATCAGCGACTTCGACCATGCGCCCATACTAAAGCAGAGTTTCTTGCTTTTACCCAGCCTTGCCCTCTATTTTTAACGCAGAACATTCTGCAACTGTGTCCGCTGAGGAGGCTGGTCATGGCATCGGTGCTGCAAGCTGCGAAGCGGGTGGCCGTCACGGCATGCGCGCTGACGCACACCACAGGTTGGGCGGCGCGACGGCTGGGAGTGGCGGAATTTCTGCCCAAACTATTTGTGGATCGATTCACGCATTTGGGCGGTTTCACCGATGCGCAGTTCCGCAACCAGCTGTGCGCATGTCGAACATTCGAGGATGCACAGTGGGCGTCGCACTGGCAGGGCTTCGCCGATGACCAATTGGCGCGGGCGGATAAGGCGCTCCAGCGCCTGGGCGGCCCGTCCGCTGAACAACTCGCTGACCCTCAGGGCGATGTCGACGTCGCCGTGCTCGGCGAGTTGTTGGGCCCTGCGGTGACGATCCTGGCCGATCGGGGAGCCGTGGCCGATCCGGACGCGGTGGTCAAGTTCAGCAGCCAGCACCCGGAATCCGCCGATGCCGCCGAGGCCCTGGACGCGTTGATCAAGGCGCTGGTCTACGAATTCGCCGCTGCTTGGCCAGGATTCAGTCCGCGCCGGCTCTGCGCCTACAAGCGAATGGATCGGCTGACCGAGGTTCTGATGACCGCACTCGCCCCGGCCATGGGGTGGACAGTGGATGTGGTGGAAATCCCCTCCGGTGGCGATGACGTGGTCCGCGGGTACTTGCTGCTGCCCCAAGACGCAACCCACGTGCCAACGGTGCTGGTCACCAACGGACTGGAGGGCAGCATCGCCGAGGTGCTGTTCCCGATGCTGGCCCAGCGAGACGGGAATCTGGGCCTGTTCGTCATGGAGATGCCGGGCACCTATGGCTATAGCGCGCCACTGACGGTGGAAGGCGCCCAAACCGCATACACCAAAGTCGTCGACTACCTGGTCGCTGAGCCCCGCGTCGACACCGACCGGCTCGGCATGTTCGGCGCGAGTTTCGGCGGGTACTGGTCGACCCGAATGGCCGCCGTCGACGACCGGTTGAAGGCGGTGGTGTCCAACGGGCCCCTCGCGGACCGGAGTTTCGGCACGCTCAACTCCGTCGGCATGCCGGAAATCCTGGTATGGACCCTCCTCAACACTCTCGGTGCCACGAGCCCGCTCGACTTGTCGCGCAAGTTGGCAGATTTCGCACTGACCGACCTGTGCAGCAAGATTTCCGCCCCGCTGTTGGTGATCAACGGAGCCCGCGACACCTTGGCCGATACGCAGGACTCGATCGACATCGCCGCCGAAGCGCCCAATGCATTGCTGGCGCTGTATGCCGGTGATGATCACTGCGCCATGGGCAACGCCGAGCATTGGACGCAGTTGGCGGCGAGATTTCGGCGCGACCATTTGAGCGCTCCGATCGCGGAGTCGGTCCGGTGACCGAGGAGATCGAGGGCTTGCCACGGATGCGGCGCGTCCTAAACGCCGCCAACCACCGCATTGACACCCAAATCTCGAGCGAGGCAGGCTGGTTGGCTGTCGAGGACGCCATCGGGGTCGACGATCTGCGCACGCCTCCGACGGCGTTCACGCCGGCGTTCGAGATCGCCCGCTATGAACAGTTGGGCCTCGCCGACGGAGCCACCGTACTGCCTGTCTGTCCGGCGTCGTTCCGCGATTTCATGGTGTACGAGAAGCATGCCGTTGATGCGGCCCGTGGCCTGGCGAAGCGGTTCGTGCCGAGCGGCTATAGGGTGGCTCGGCTCTACGAAACCGTCACTCGCCGAACGTTTCCCTCGTTTCGGCCCAAGGCGCTCTGGTATCGCGAGCCGATCTACTACATGTCCAACGCGTTGACGTTTGTACCGTCGGGAGTGCCCATTCGCACGCCGTCCTATAGTCGCGCCCTCGATTTCGAGCTCGAGCTCGGTGTCGTGCTCGGAACCCCACTGCGCGACGCCACCGTCGAGCAGGCTGCAGCCGCCATCGCCGCAGTCGTCGTCGTCAATGATTTCTCCGCGCGGGACGTGCAACTGGCCGAAATGCGTTCCGGTTTCGGCCCGCAGAAAGCCAAGCACTTCATCAGCTCGATGTCGGCTACCGCAGTCGCCGGCTCAGCACTTGCGGCCCGTCTAGACGGGTTGGCCGCCAGCGTGACCATCAACGGGAAAGCGGTCTCGCGCACCACAACTGCAGGTATGCGGTATTCCATGGCCGAGGCCGTCGCCCACGCATCGCGCGACGAACAGCTCTTTCCAGGCGAGCTGCTGAGCACGGGCACACTGCCCGGTGGCAGCGGGATGGAACTGGGCCGATGGCTGGCGCCGGGTGACGAACTGCGGCTGGAAATCGATGCGATCGGTGTCATCGAACACCGAATCCAAGGCTAGAGGTGATATCTCGGTGAGGATAGATCAGGTGTCGGACTCCGTTTACGTGGTCGCCGGCACAAACGTGAACTGGGCACTGATCAGCAACGGATCCGCGGTCACCATCGTCGACGCCGGGTATCCGGCCGACACCCACAATCTGCTCGACTCGATTCGTCAAATCGGACACCACCTCGATGAGGTGGCCGCCGTGCTGTTGACCCACGCTCACCTCGACCACATTGGCGCGATCCTCACGCTCGTCGAGCGCATCGGGATGCCGGTCTACACCGGATCCGAAGAAGTTCGGCACGCCAAACGCGAATACCTACAACAAATTACGCCTGGCGAGATGCTCAAACAGCTCGGAAGTCGGCGTGGTCGAAGGTGGGTCACTCAAACGATCAGAGCCGCGCGAGGGGGAATCAAGACAACAGTGCCCACAGCGACTGCCGCCGCGGCCGAGGTGCTTGCCCAACTGCCGGGTCGACTGATCGCCGTGCCGTCGCCGGGACACACCTCCGGTCACACCGCCTATTTCATGCCTTCGGAGAAAGTTCTGTTCTCCGGTGACGCCCTCGTCACCGGGCACCCCCTGTTGGACGACGACGGCCCGCAACTGCTGCCATCGTTCTTCAATCACGACGAAGCACTGTCCCGGCTCAGCGCACAACAGCTCGCCGGCCAACCTGCCTATACCCTGGTTCCCGGTCACGGCGCACCTATCGTCCACAACGAGTCCACGCCGCTGCCCATCATCGACCACCCCTGAACTGGCCGGCACGCCGTGATGTGCATCGTGGCCGACGAACGATACGGATACCCCTTTCCGGCGACAGACAGGCAGCCAATGACTAACAACGAACCCTCGAACTCCGAACCTATGAAAACTCCGGCCTACACCAGCGGCCTGCGCACTCGTCAGGAAGTGATGGGCACCGATTTCGTCACCCAGGCACTAACCCGCACTTCAGGTAGCGAATCCGAACAGCTTCAACACTTCATCACCGAGCATGTGTGGGACGGGATCTGGAACCGCCCAGGCCTGGATCGCCGCGACCGCAGCCTGCTCAACCTGGGAATCCTCACAGCACTGCGAGCGCACGATGAGCTTCGCGGCCACGTGCGCGGCTCTCTCAACAACGGACTCACTCGCGCAGAGATCACCGAATCGATCATCCACACCAGCGGATACTGCGGCGCGCCAGCTGCATTGGCCGCCATGCGCGTAGCCCAGGAAGAGTTCGACAAACTCTGACCACTGGCGAGGCTTCCTGTTGGGTATCGACCACGACTCTGTTCGATCGGTCTACTCCGCTAGACAGCGATCGAGCATCCACGCATGTGCGGTCGGGTACGGCGATCTAGTCGAACCGGCTCCCAGTTCGTGGACAACCGTCCCGTTCTCGGATCCGCAATCGGAATGGCAAAGATGCGCCCGCCAGCTCCGTGGCCACTTTGGCAAAGTCACAGGTAGGAGAGCTGTCGTCCGCCGTCCACAATGGCAACCTACACCCCGCTCGGTTGTCGTTTTCAGTTCTCCGCTGGCAATTCCATCTTGGGTTCTGGGGGCGAATGCAACAGCGTCTAGCTGAGGAGTTGTTGATGCTGGTGGAGCGAGACCCAGCCAACTTTCGCGAAACCATGCGCATCGCGGAAAGCCGGGTTCACACCCTGGTCGATCACACTGACAGCCGGCCGGAAAGCTAGATGAAGCTAGCTAGATCTCCGGGTGGACTTACGCGTAGCCGACCCATCCCCGGAAGTTGAACGCCAGGAAGAAGTCTGCGACGTTGGTGAAGCCGGCCTCCTCGAGGATGGTGCGGTCTTCCTCTGGTGACACGACGGGGACGCCGGATTCGATTGCAACACGAGCCTTCTGCGCATCCGCGGGATCGATGCCCGTTGCGACGAGGTATGCCACATGCCGGTCTATCCAGGTCTGTCGTTCAGCCTCGTCGCGGTGCGCAATGCTGAGATGCATCACGACGAACGGGGCCCCGGGCATCAGCCGGCGTCGTACCTCGGTCGCTGTACGCAGTCGTTCGTCGGGTGTAAGGAAGTGCAGTGTCAGCAGACTGGTTGCGGCGTCGAAGAGTCCAAGCGGTGCGTCGTCGATGTATCCGTTGTGCATCGTCACCCGCGACGCGTTTGATCCGAGGGTCTGTACCGCGAGATCCAGCATCGCAGCCGATGGGTCGACCGCATCGAAGGTCCACCCTGGGTGAGTCTCCGCGAGTGCCTTCGTCTCCAGTCCTCCGCCGGCCCCCAGCACCAGCAGCCTCGCGTCAGACGGAGCGCGTTCCTCGATGAGGACGCCGACCAGGCGGTGAATGTCGGCCAGGGCGGGCACCATCTTGAGGGGGACCCGTTTGGTGGTCCAGTCGCTATGCGACTTGGGGTTGGTGGGTCGTGGCCCACTGTAGG
>NZ_JBZDPU010000032.1:0-20073 GCF_058270075.1 Mycobacterium shunyiense
CAATACCGAGCCCAGGCCCTTGCCGCTTAAGCTCCAAACGTCAGTGTCCAACTTTCGGGGACCACTTCAGATTTGGGGCAGCTTTGTGGCTGTTCGGCGAGAGAACTACGCGCCGTAAACGGGAACCGCGGGACGAGCCTTGGCCAGCAGGTCGTTGACGACGGGGCCCAGCTCGGCCGGATCCCACTTCGCGCCCTTGTCGATCTGCGGTCCGTGAGCCCAGCCCTCGGCGACGCGGACCTTGCCGCCCTCGATCTCGAACACCTTGCCGGTGACGTCCTTCGACTCGACGCTGCCCAGCCACACCACCAGCGGCGAGATGTTCTCCGCAGCCATGGCATCGAACGCGTCGTCCTGGGTGGCCATCATGTCGGCGAACACGGTCTCGGTCATCCGAGTCCGGGCCGAAGGCGCAATGGCGTTCGCGGTGACGCCATAGCGGCCCATCTCGGCTGCGGCAACCAACGTCAGCGCGGCGATGCCGGCCTTGGACGCGCTGTAGGTGGCCTGCCCGACGCTGCCCTGCAGACCGGCACCGGAACTGGTGTTGATGATGCGCGCGTCAACGGTCTCGCCCGCCTTGGACTTGGCCCGCCAGTACGCGGCGGCGTGCTTCATGGTGGCGAAGTGCCCCTTGAGGTGCACGGCGGTCACGGCGTCGAACTCTTCCTCGGTGGCGTTGGCGAACATCCGGTCGCGCACGATGCCGGCGTTGTTCACCAGGACGTCGAGCGTGCCGTAGGTGTCGACAGCCTGCTGGATCAAGGCCTCGGCCTGGCCCCAGTCGGCGACGTTGGAGCCGTTGGCAACGGCTTCGCCTCCGGCGGCGACGATCTCGTCGACCACGTTCTGCGCGGCGCTGCCGCCGCCGGCCGGCGAACCATCCAGGCCGACCCCGATGTCGTTGACCACGACACGGGCACCTTCTGCGGCGAACGCGAGCGCGTGCTCACGCCCGATACCGCCACCGGCGCCCGTCACGATGACCACGCGGCCGTCGAGCAATCCCATTGTCATGTCTCCTTTTTCGAGTTACTTGATGTCGGCGGTCGTGGTGGAAAGGTAGTGCGGTGGCTCGCCACCACCGTGCACCTCCAACGACGCACCGCTGATGTAAGAGGCGGCCGCGGACGACAAAAATGCGGCGGCCCAGCCGATATCGGCCGGCTTGGCGAGACGCCCCAGTGGCACATTCCGCGAAATGGCAGCGATCGAATCGGCGTCGCCATAGAACAATTCGGACTGCTCGGTCTCGACCATCCCGACCACCACCGAGTTCATCCGGACCTTGGGCGCCCACTCGACGGCCAACGTGGAGGTGAGGTTGTCGATGCCGGCTTTTGCCGCTCCGTACGCGGCCGTCCCCGGGGTGGGCCGGTGGCCGCTGACGCTGGAGATGTTGACGATGGTGCCGCCCGAGTCCTGCTTCTGCATCACAGCGTTGGCATGGGTGGACACCGAGAGCGCGCCGATCAGGTTGAGCTCGATGATCTTGGTGCTGAACTTCGCCGACGCATCGGCGGCCAGCACGTAGGGCGAGCCACCGGCGTTGTTGACGACGGCATCCAAACGACCGTGCTTCTCGACGATCGCGTCGATGAGCGACTTCACCGAGTCGTCATCCCGGATGTCGCAGCTGTGGAATTCGTAGGGCAGTCCCTCGACCGGGCGGCGTGCGCAGGTCACCACAGTGGCGCCCTGACCGGCAAAAACCGCGCTGATTCCAGCGCCAACCCCTCGCACTCCGCCGGTCACCAGGACCACCTTGCCGGTCAAACCCAAATTGATGGCACCAGCTTCTGGCGTATCGGTCACTGTGCTAGCGTACCAAGCAAGTGCTTGCTTAGGTAGCGACCCCTCTAGGAAGTGGATTGATGACGATCACCACCAAGACAGTCGAGCCGGGCATCGTCTCGGTCACCGTCAACTACCCGCCCGTCAACGCCGTCCCCTCGGCCGGCTGGTTCGAACTCGGCGACGCGATCACCGCGGCGGGCCGCGACCGCAGCACCCACGTGGTGATCCTGCGGGCCGAGGGCCGTGGCTTCAACGCCGGCGTGGACATCAAGGAAATGCAGAACACCGAGGGCTTCACCGCGCTCATCGACGCCAACCGCGGCTGCTACCACGCGTTCAAGTCCGTGTACGAGTGCGAGGTCCCCGTCGTCGCGGCGGTCAACGGATTCTGTGTGGGCGGCGGAATCGGCCTGGTCGGCAACGCCGACGTGATCGTGGCCTCCGACGACGCCAAGTTCGGCCTCCCCGAGGTGGAGCGCGGCGCGCTCGGTGCCGCCACTCATCTGTCCCGCCTGGTCCCGCAGCACCTGATGCGCCGGCTGTTCTTCACCGCCGCCACGGTCCCCGCCGAGACGCTGCACCACTTCGGTTCCGTCCACGAGGTCGTGCCCCGCGAGGAACTCGACGAAGCAGCCCTGCGCGTCGCCCGCGACATCGCCAGCAAGGACACCCGGGTGATCCGGGCGGCCAAGGAAGCTCTGAACTTCATCGACGTGCAGCCCGTGAACGCGCGCTACCGGATGGAGCAGGGCTTCACCTTCGAACTCAACCTGTCCGGTGTGTCCGACGAGCACCGTGACGCCTTCGCCGGAACTGACAAGGGGTCGAAATGAGCGATAAGCGAACAACTCTCGACGAGGCGGTCGCTTCGATCGAAAGCGGGATGACCATCGGCATCGGCGGCTGGGGATCCCGGCGCAAGCCGATGGCCTTCGTCCGCGCCCTGCTGCGCACCGACGTCAAGGACCTGACCGTCGTCACCTACGGCGGACCGGATCTGGGCCTGCTGTGCTCGGCCGGCAAGGTCAAGCGCGTCTACTACGGCTTCGTGTCGCTGGACTCGCCGCCGTTCTACGACCCGTGGTTCGCCAAGGCCCGCACCACCGGCACGATCGAGGCCCGCGAGATGGACGAGGGCATGCTGCGCTGCGGCCTGCAGGCTGCCGCCCAGCGGCTGCCGTTCCTGCCGATTCGCGCCGGACTCGGCAGCGACGTCCGCACCTTCTGGGGTGACGAGCTCAAGACCGTGAAGTCGCCGTATGAGACCGACGGCGCCTACGAGGAACTGATCGCGATGCCCGCGCTGAACCTCGACGCGGCCTTCGTGCACATGAATCTCGGTGATGCCCAGGGCAATGCGGCCTACACCGGCATCGACCCGTACTTCGACGATCTCTTCCTCATGTCGGCCCAGCGCCGCTTCCTGTCGGTCGAGCGCGTGGTGTCCACCGAGGAACTGGTCAAGGCTGTTCCGACGCAGGCCCTGCTGATCAACCGGATGATGGTCGATTCCGTGGTGGAGGCACCGGGCGGCGCCCACTTCACCACCAACGAACCCGATTACCGGCGCGACGAGAAGTTCCAGCGCCATTACGCAGAGGCTGCAGGCTCCGACGAGACCTGGGCCGAGTTCGTCAAGACGTACCTGTCCGGTAGCGAGGCCGATTACCAGGCTGCCGTTCGGAAGTTCAAGGAAGATCAGGAGGCCAGCAAGTGATTGCCGTGACCCGTGCCGAGGTGTGCGCCGTCGCCTGCGCCGAGCTGTTCCGCGACGCCGGCGAGATCATGGCCAGCCCGATGACCACCGTCGTCCAGATCGGCGCCAGGTTGGCCCGGCTGACCTTCTCCCCCGACATCGTGCTCACCGACGGAGAGGCCCGGATCCTGGCCGATACCCCGGCGATCGGCGCCCCCTTCGCCGTCGAAGGCTGGATGCCGTTCAACCGGGTCTTCGAGACCCTGGCCTGGGGCAAGCGCCACGTGGTGATGGGTGCCAACCAGATCGACCGCTACGGCAACCAGAACCTGTCGGCGTTCGGCCCGATCCAGCATCCGACCCGGCAGATGTTCGGAGTCCGAGGCGCACCCGGCAACAGCATCAACCACGCCACGAGCTACTTCGTCGGCAACCACTCCAAGCGCGTGTTCTGCGACTCGGTGGACATCGTCTCCGGAATCGGCTGGGACAAGATCGATCCGGAGAACCCCGCGTACCGGTTCGCCAACATCTACCGCGTGGTGTCCAACCTGGGCGTGTTCGACTTCAACGGCCCCGACCATCAGATGCGCGCGGTGTCGCTGCACCCCGGGGTCGATGCCCAGCAGGTGGCCGACAACACCTCCTTCGAGGTGCACGGCCTCCAGGAGGCCGAGACCACCCGGCTGGCCACCGAGGATGAGCTCAAGCTCCTGCGCGAGGTCATCGATCCGAAGTCGTTGCGCGACAAAGAGGTCAAGGTCTAAAGAATGGGCAAGCTCAAGACTCCGCTGACCGAACTGGTCGGCATCGAGCATCCCGTCGTGCAGACAGGAATGGGCTGGGTGGCCGGTGCACGACTGGTCGCCGCAACCTCCAATGCCGGCGGGCTGGGCATCCTGGCGTCAGCGACGATGACGCTCGAAGAGCTCCAGACCGCCGTCACCAAGGTCAAGGCCGCCACCGACAAACCCTTCGGCATCAACATGCGGGCCGACGCGGGCGATGCCGGTGCGCGCGTCGACCTCCTGATCCGCGAAGGAGTCAAAGTCGCCTCCTTCGCTCTAGCTCCGAAGCCCGAGCTGATCGCCAAGCTGAAAGACGCCGGCGTCGTGGTGATCCCATCGGTCGGTGCGGCCAAGCACGCCAAGAAGGTGGCCGGTTGGGGGGCCGACGCGGTGATCGTGCAGGGCGGGGAGGGCGGTGGCCACACCGGTCCCGTCGCGACGACGCTGCTGCTGCCCTCGGTGCTCGATGCGGTCAAGGACACCGGTATGCCGGTCATCGCGGCCGGCGGTTTCTTCGACGGCCGCGGCCTGGCTGCCGCGCTGTCCTATGGTGCGGCCGGAGTGGCGATGGGTACCCGGTTCCTGTTGACCTCGGATTCCACTGTTCCCGACGCCGTCAAGGAGCGTTACCTGCAGGCCGCGCTGGATGGCACCGTGGTGTCCACCCGTGTGGACGGCATGCCGCACCGGGTGCTACGCACGGGCCTGGTCGAGAAGCTGGAGAGCGGTTCGCGAGCACGCGGTTTCGCCGCTGCGATCGGTAACGCCCAGAAGTTCAAGAAGCTCTCCGGGATGACGTGGCTGTCGATGGTGAAGGACGGCCTGGCCATGCGGCACGGCAAGGAACTCACCTGGTCGCAGGTCGTGATGGCGGCGAACACTCCGATGCTGCTCAAAGCCGGCCTGGTGGAGGGCAATACCGGCGCCGGTGTGCTGGCCTCGGGACAGGTGGCGGGCATCATCAACGACCTGCCGTCGTGCGCCGAGCTGGTCGAGAAGATCGTGGACGACGCCGTCGCGCACCTGCAGTCCGCGTCGGGCTACATCCAGTAACTCACCTGCCGAGCACACACAAAACTGCCCTTTCTCGCACGAGAAGGGGCAGTTTTGGTGGGGGCCCCTCCCGCTTGCGGGGGACTGCTCACGGGAGAGCGCGGGGCACAGTGGATGAATGGACATCCGTCGCGTCGAGCACCCGCTGGTGAGGCACGCCGCCGAAGCACTACACGCCTTCAACAGCAGGCACCCGTGGAGTCACAACGACCATTTCCACGGTTGGATCCTGTCGAACCTGCCCCGACATCGCGACATGGCGATCGATGTCGGGTGCGGACAGGGCGGCCTGGTTGCTCAACTGGCCGATCGATTCACCCACGTTCGCGGTACGGATCGCGACGCGGGGATGCGTGCCGAAGCGGCCCGTCGTTGTGCCGCGCTGAGCAACGTCACGATCGACGACAGCCAACTGGACCAGCTCGACGGGCCGGTCGATCTGGTCACCATGGTGGCGGTGCTGCACCACCTCGACATCGAGCAGGCGCTGACGCAGATCAAACGCTTGCTCGCCCCCGGCGGGCGGTTCCTGGTTGTCGGATTGGCCGCCCCGGTCTCGATTCGTGACACGGCATGGGATCTGGCGTCCGCGGTGACGAACCCGCTCATCGGACTGGTCAAACATCCGCGGCCGGTGCCCGGGGGTACCCAACCCCCGACGTTCCCGGTCCGGGATCCCGAGCTCAGCTTCGATGAACTTCGATCAATCGTCGTGCGGGTCATGCCCGGCGCGACGATGCGTCGTCGGCTGGCCTTCCGGCACACGATCTGCTGGACGAAGCCGGGTTGAGCCGCCCCAACACTGTCCGCCGCGCAGGAACCGAATGGGCCCCGACGGATTGTTACCGCGGTGATAAATCATCGGGCCCGGCAGGCGGTGTGAACCGCCGTCGTCCAATGCGCCAACATGCCGTACTTTGGCCGCCGATCCGCCGATCACCGCAGGTGAAAGCGCAGTTCAAGACATCATCGCCGGCTGCTGATATGACTACCGCGTTCCCGTGAAATAACTTGCGCGTTAACGCGGTTTCACAGCGCCGGCGACCCCTCGGTGCGTTCTTTTGACGGCCTCCGCAACCCTCCTACGCTCATGAATCAACAGCGTCCAGGGAGGTTTCGTGGTCGATTCACGTGCAGGCGGCACACCACCCGGTGATGCTTTGCTGCGACTGGGCAAGTACTTTCACCGCGGCGAGATTTCCGACGATCAGCGAACCCTGCACAAGGTCGGCGGCCGCTCGGCTGACGACTTCTACCGGGACCGTTGGGCGCACGACAAAGTGGTGCGGTCGACCCACGGCGTCAACTGCACCGGATCCTGCTCGTGGAAGATCTACGTCAAGGACGGCGTGATCACGTGGGAGTCACAGCAGACCGACTACCCGTCGGTGGGCGCCGACAAGCCCGAGTACGAGCCGCGGGGATGCCCGCGCGGTGCGTCGTTCTCGTGGTACACGTATTCGCCTGCGCGCGTTCGCTATCCGTACGTTCGCGGCGTGCTGCTGGAGTACTACCGGGAGGCCAAGGAGCGCCTGAAGGACCCCGTGCTGGCTTGGGCCGACATCGTCGAGGATCCGGAAAAGTCGAAGCGGTACAAGACCGCCCGCGGCAAGGGTGGATTCGTCCGCGCCGAGTGGTGGGAGGCCGCCGAGATCGCCGCCGCGGCCCACGTCCACACCGTCAAGAAGTACGGACCCGACCGCGTGGCCGGGTTCTCGCCGATCCCGGCGATGTCGATGGTGAGCCACGCGGTCGGTGCCCGGTTCATCTCGCTGCTCGGCGGGTCGATGCTGTCGTTCTATGACTGGTACGCCGACCTGCCGGTGGCCTCGCCGCAGGTGTTCGGGGACCAGACCGACGTGCCCGAATCGGCGGACTGGTTCGACGCGGGCTACCTGATCATGTGGGGCTCCAACGTCCCCGTCACCCGAACTCCTGACGCGCACTACATGACCGAGGCCCGGTACCGGGGCCAAAAAGTGGTCGTGGTGTCTCCGGACTACGCCGACAACACCAAGTTCGCCGACGAATGGCTACCCGCCCGCCCCGGTACCGATGCGGCACTCGCCATGGCGATGGGTCACGTCATCCTCAAGGAGTTCTTCGTCGAGAGGCAGACGCCCTACTTCACCGACTACGTCAAGAAGTACACCGACCTGCCGTTCCTGGTCACTCTCACCGAGCGCGACGGACGGGTGCTCCCCGGAAAGTTCCTCACCGCAGCCGATCTCGGCGGCGAGTATGCGGACACCGAAGCCGCCGAATCCAAAACCGTCCTCCTGGACCAGGCCGGGCGGCCCGTGGTGCCCAACGGCTCGCTCGGGCACCGGTTCACCGCGTCCGGCGAGGGCCACTGGAACCTCGACCTCCAGGGTGTCCACCCGATGCTGACGCTGCTCGGCAACCATGACGACACAGTTACCGTGGCCCTGCCCCGGTTCGACTGCGACAAGCCCGGAGTCCTGGAACGCGGCGTTCCCACGAGAACCGTTGCCGGACAGCGCGTGACGACAGTCTTCGACCTGATGCTGGCGCAGTACGGGGTGGCCCGCGACGGCCTTGACGGGCAGTGGCCGTCGGGCTACGACGACGCCTCCGAGCCCTACACCCCCGCGTGGCAGGAAGAGATCACCGGCGTTCCCGCCCAGGCCGCCGAGCGTATCGCCCGCGAATTCGCCGACAACGCCGAACGTTCCAAGGGCCGCTCGATGATCCTGATGGGCGCGGGCACCAACCACTGGTTCCATTCCGACCAGATCTACCGGTCGTTTCTCACGCTGGTCATGCTCACCGGCTGCCAGGGGGTCAACGGCGGCGGCTGGGCACATTACGTCGGCCAGGAGAAGTGTCGGCCGGTCACCGGTTGGTCCACACTGGCTTTCGGCGCAGACTGGCAGCGTCCGGCCCGTCAGATGCAGGGCACCGTGTTCTGGTATCTGGCGACCGACCAGTGGCGGTATGACCCGTTCACCTCGGAGGTGATGGCCTCGCCGCTGGCCAAAGGCCAGTTCGCGGGCCGCACGGTGGCGGACAGTATCGCCCTGGCCAGCCGCCTCGGCTGGATGCCGAGCTACCCGACCTTCAGCCGCAACCCGCTGGATCTCGCCGACGAGGCCACCCGGATGGGCAAGGATGCGGCGGAATACGTTGTGGACGGACTGAAGTCGGGTCATCTGCAGTTCGCCTGTGAAGATCCCGACGCCCCGGAGAACTTCCCGCGCTGCCTGACGGTGTGGCGGTCGAATCTGCTGGGGTCGTCGGCCAAGGGCAACGAGTACTTCCTCAAGCACCTGCTCGGGACCGACTCCGCGGTCGCCGCGCGCGACGAGGACGGTATCCGCCCGCAAGAGGTGCGCTGGCGCGACGAGGCGCCGGTGGGCAAGCTGGATCTGCTGCTGTCCCTCGATTTCCGCAATACCAGTACGACGCTGTTCTCCGACATCGTGCTGCCCGCCGCCACCTGGTACGAGAAGCACGACCTGTCCAGTACCGACATGCACCCGTTCGTCCACGCGTTCTCGCCGGCCATCTCACCGCCGTGGGAGACCAAGACCGATTTCGATGCGTTCCACCGCATCGCCCGCGGCTTCTCCTGGCTGGCCGAGAAGCACCTCGGCAAGCGCAAGGACATCGTGGCCATGCCGTTGCAGCACGACAGCGCGGACGCCACCGCGCAGCCCGGCGGTCGCGTGCTGGACTGGAAAGCCGGTGAGTGCGAACCGATTCCCGGTAGGACCATGCCCCGGCTGGTCATGGTGGACCGCGACTACCCGGCCATCGCCGAGAAGATGGCGGCCCTGGGGCCGATGGTGGAAACCGTCGGCCTCACCACCAAGGGAGTGACCACCCACCCCGACGCCGAGGTCGAGTACCTGCGCGGTGTCAACGGCGCGGTGGTCAGCGGTGTCGCGATCGGACGCCCGTCGTTGGCCAAGGACACCCACGCCGCCGAGGCCATCCTGGCGCTGTCGGGCACCACGAACGGACGCCTGGCGGTCGAGGGTTTCGAGGCGCTGGAACGCCGCACGGGAACCGAACTGGTGGACCTGGCCAAGGAGAGCGAGGGCAAGCGGATCACGTTCGCGGACACCCAGGCCCGGCCGGTGCCCGTCAACACCTCGCCGGAATGGTCCGGCTCGGAGACCGGCGGGCGACGCTACTCCCCCTTCACCATCAACACCGAACGGCTCAAGCCATGGCACACGCTGACCGGCCGGCAGCACTTCTATCTGGACCACGACTGGATGAGTGAGCTCGGCGAGCAACTGCCCACGTTCCGGCCGCCGCTGGACATGACGGCGCTCTTCAACGAACCCAAGGTGGGCGATACGAGCGGCGGCATCACGGTGCGCTACCTGACCCCGCACTCCAAGTGGTCGATTCACTCTGCATACCAGGACAACCTGTACATGCTGACCCTGTCCCGCGGCGGTCAGTGCATCTGGATGTCGGACGTGGACGCGGCCAAGATCGGGGTCAAGGACAACGACTGGATCGAGTGCACCAACCGCAACGGCGTGGTCAATGCGCGGGCCATCGTCAGCCACCGCATGCCAGAGGGTCTGGTGTTCATGTACCACGCTCAGGACAAGGCCGTCGACGTGCCGCGCACCGAGAAGAACGGCAAACGAGGCGGTATCCACAACGCGCTGACCCGGATCATGATCAAACCCACCCACCTGATCGGCGGGTACGCGCAGCAGTCCTTCGCCCTGAACTACCACGGGCCTACCGGAAATCAACGCGATGAGGTCACCACGATTCGTCGCCGCTCGCAGGATGTGGAGTACTGACATGAGAGTCATGGCGCAGCTCGCGATGGTGATGAACCTCGACAAGTGCATCGGCTGCCACACCTGCAGCGTCACCTGCAAGCAGGCGTGGACGAACCGTAGCGGTGTCGAGTACGTCTGGTTCAACAATGTGGAAACTCGCCCAGGACAAGGCTATCCGCGCCAGTACCAGGACCAGGAGCGCTGGAAGGGCGGCTGGACGCTGAACAAGCGTGGCAAGCTCACCCTGAAGTCCGGCTCCCGGTTCAAGCGGTTGCTGAACATCTTCGCCAACCCGGACCTGCCCACGGTGTCCGACTACTACGACCCGTGGACATACGACTACGAGAACCTGCTGTCGGCGCCGGCCATGGACACCACGCCCGTGGCGCGGCCCAAATCTCTGATCACCGGACGCGACACCAAGGTCACCTGGGGCGCCAACTGGGACGACGACCTGGGCGGCGGTCCGGAACAGGTGGGCCGGGACCCGTTGCTGGCCAAGGTCGCCGAGATATCCGACAAGGTCAAGCTCGAGTTCGAGCAGACCTTCATGTTCTACCTGCCGCGGATCTGTGAGCACTGCCTCAACCCGGCCTGCGCTGCAGCGTGTCCCTCCGGCGCCATCTACAAGCGCTCCGAAGACGGCATCGTGCTGGTGGATCAGGACAAGTGCCGAGGCTGGCGCCAGTGCGTCACCGGGTGTCCGTACAAGAAGATCTACTTCAACCACAAGACCGGCAAGGCCGAGAAGTGCACGTTCTGCTATCCGCGCGTCGAGGTCGGTATCCCCACCGTGTGCTCGGAGACCTGTGTGGGGCGACTCCGCTACATCGGCGTGATGCTCTACGACGCGGACGCGGTGCTGGAGGCCGCTTCGGTCACCGACGACAAGGACCTCTACCCGTCACAGCTCGGTGTGTTCCTCAATCCGCATGACCCTCGGGTGGTGGCCGAAGCCGAGCGGGCCGGTATCTCCCCCGAATGGATTGAAGCGGCGCAGAACTCACCTGTTTACCGGCTGATCGTCGACTATCAGGTGGCGCTGCCCCTGCATCCGGAATACCGGACCATGCCGATGGTCTGGTACGTGCCGCCGCTGTCGCCGGTGGTAGACATCCTGAAGGAGACGGGCCACGACGGCGAGAACAAGAACAACCTGTTCGGCGCCATCGACACGCTGCGCATCCCGGTCGAGTACCTCGCGGAGTTGTTCACCGCGGGCGAGGTCGGCCCGGTTCGGGCTTCCCTGCAACGACTGGCGGCCATGCGCGCCTACATGCGGGCGGCCAATCTCGGCGAGGAGTTCGACGAGACCATCCCGGACTCGGTGCGATTGAGCGGCGATGAGATCGAGGCGATGTACCGGCTGCTGGCCATCGCCAAGTATCAGGACCGTTATGTCATCCCGACCGGCGCCGGGTCGGACGCCCACCGCCTCGACGCCCTGGCGACCGGTTGCAGCCTCGACGGAGACGGTGGTCCGGGAATGACCGCTTACGACACCATGGTGGACAAGTTCCACCTGACCCACACCAATGATGCTGTTCCACAGGGTGATCCAACGCGGGTCAACCTGCTCAACTGGGACGGCCGGAGCACAGACGGGTTGTTGCCGACCACATGAAGCTACTCACCCTCGGCCGCAGAACCGGTACAGGTTCGGCCCTGTCCGAGCGCCAGCAGCGACTGGTGTGGCGCATCGCCGCACTGTTGCTCGACTACCCCACGGCCGAGACGGCCGATCTCGTCGACCAGCTTGCGACTGCCGCAGCGGAACTGCCGGACCCGGCTCGGGTGCCGCTGACGGAGTTCCTGCATCAGTTCGACGGAACAGATCCGATGCGGCGGGCGTCGAACTATGTCGAGACGTTCGACATGCAGCGGCGCAGCAGCCTGCATCTGACCTACTACGCCTACGGCGACACCCGGAAACGCGGCATGGCCCTGCTGCGGTTCAAACACGCCTACCGCCAGGCGGGCCTGGAGGTCGGTGACCTGGAGAATTCCGAGCTCCCCGACTACCTGCCCATGGTGCTCGAGTTCGCCGCGACGGTCGATCAGATCCAAGGTGAGCGGCTGCTGGCCGAACACGTCCCGGTACTCGAACTGTTGCGGCTGTCCTTGCAGGACAACGGGTCCTACTACGCCGGCCTGCTGGCCGCCGTCCTTTCCACACTGCCGCCGGTGAACAGCGCCGATCGCCGCCGTATCGCGCAGCTCGCCGCCGAAGGACCGCCCGATGAGGATGTCGGTCTGGACCCGTTTGCGATGGACCCGATGACGATGGATGTGAGTGGACCCGGGGCGCGCCGATGAGCGCTTGCGCGAAGAGGAGAACACACCGATGAGCGCTTGCGCGAAGAGAGAAAGACTGCAATGAGCAACGTGTTGTGGATGACCCTGCCCTACATCGCCTTCACCTCGTTCGCACTCGGGCACATCTGGCGTTACAAGGCCGACCAATTCGGTTGGACCACCAGGTCTTCGCAGATCTACGAGAGCAGGCTGCTGCGACTGGGCAGCCCGCTGTTCCACTTCGGCATCCTCGGCGTGCTCGCCGGGCACGTTGTCGGCCTGCTGATCCCGCAGTCGTGGACTTCAGCGGTCGGTGTCTCCGAGCACGTCTACCACCTGATGTCGGTGAGCATGGGGTCGGTGGCCGGGGTGGCCGTCGTCGCCGGAGTGGCGATCCTGCTCTACCGCCGGGTCACCGTCCCGGAGGTGCGTACCGCGACCACCCTCAACGACAAGGTGATGTATCTGCTGCTGGTCGGGGCGCTGGCGACCGGGATGCTGAACACCCTGACCAACGTGTTCTCGACGTACAACTACCGCGAGACGGTGTCGCCGTGGTTCCGCAGCTTGTTCACGCTTCATCCGGCGCCGCAGTTGATGGCGGAAACGCCGTGGACGTTCCAGGCGCATGTGCTGATAGTGCTTGCCCTGCTCGGGTTGTGGCCCTACACCCGGTTGGTGCACATGTTCAGCGCACCGATCGGCTATCTGGTCCGACCGTTTGTGATCTACCGCAGCCGCGACCCGCAGCGGGCCGGGAAGAACCGCTACGCCAAGGCCTGGGTGACGCCACAGGCACCGCCCCCGCGCAGCCGTTGGGTGTGAACCTCAGCTGGACACGATTCCGACGACCAGGTTGATCGTCGTCGCGAGGATGACGGTGCCGAACAGATACGACAGAAGGCAATGCCGCAGCGCCACGCCACGAATCGTGGTGTCGGTGACGCTGGTGTCAGACACCTGGTATGTCATCCCGAGGTTGTAGCTGAAGTAGAAGAAGTCCCGGAATGCCGGTGGGTCGTCGGAGTTGAAGTCGATACCGCCCACCGCCGGCGTGTAGTAGAGCTTCGCGTAGCGCGCCGCGTACATCAGGTGCATGCCGGCCCATGCCATGAAAACGCCGGCCAGGGCGGCCGTTGCCGCCGTCGGATCGCTGTGCGAACCGCCGTGTACGAGCATGAAGACAATGCTGACCAGGGCACCGACCGCGGCCGCCACGATCACGAGTTCCTCGACCACCGGGTTGAAGGCCTCCTGATGTGCGTGATGATGCGTGGCCTCGGCGTCCATGGGCCACAGCAGTATCCAGCCTGCGAGCACGAAAACTGCTCCTGTTGAGGCGATCCCGACCAGCAGGCCGAGCGGAGTGTCGGTCAACGCACCGGTGAGGGTTCCAGCGCCGATTCCGATGATCACCGAACCGCCGAGCCGCCCGGGCGCCGACAGCAACCTGGACGCGCGCATCAGGCGGAGCGTTCCACAGTCACCTTGACATTCTTCATGATGGGCTGATTGCTCTGCGTGCTGAAATCGCCGATGGCACACAGGACATTCATCTCGGGCATGTACCCGGCCGCGTTACCACGGGGAATGCTGTACGGGATGGCCTTGTAGCGCCGCAACGATCGGGTGCTGCCGTCGCGCGCGGTGGCGACGATGTCGACGTCGTCGAATTCGTGGATCCCGCGGTCGGCCATGTCCTGTTCATTCATGAAGACCAGCGTGCGCAGGTTCTTGACGCCGCGATAGCGGTCGTCGTCGGAGTAGATGGTGGTGTTCCACTGATCGTGCGATCGCACGGTGGCCAGGATCAAGGTGCCGGGCGTGGTGCTGTCGTCGGGCAGTGTGGCCGCCGAGAATTCGGCCCGACCGGACGGGGTCAGGAAGATCAGTTCCCGCGCGGGCTGCTTGATGCGGAAGCCCAGTGGGAGTCGCACCCGGCGGTTGAAATCCTCGAAACCGTTGAGCACCTTGGCCATCGTGTCTCGGATCCGGTCGTAGTCCTCTACGTACCAGCTCCACGGCGTGCTGCTGGAGGGCAGCGCGGCCCGCGCGATCCCGGCGATGATCGCCGGTTCCGACATCAGGTGCGGTGAGGCGGGTTTCTTCATCCCGACCGAGAGATGCACCATGCTCATCGAATCCTCGACCGAGGTGGACTGCACCCCGGCCTTCTGGTGATCCTTTTCGGTACGGCCCAGGCACGGCAGGATCAGTGCCCGGCGACCGTGGATCACATGACTACGGTTGAGTTTGGTGCTGACCTGCACCGTGAGATCGCATTTCTGCAGGCCCGCGTAGGTGTACGTGGTGTCCGGGGCGGCACTGGCGAAGTTGCCGCCCATGCCGACGAACACCTTGACCTCGTCGCGGTGCATGGCCTCGATGGTGCGCACGGTGTCCATCCCATGCTCGCGCGGCGGCTCGATTCCGCACACCTCGGCGAGCCGGTCGAGGAAGGCTGCACTCGGTCGGTGGTCGATCCCGCAGGTGCGGTTGCCCTGCACGTTGCTGTGTCCGCGCACCGGGGACGGGCCGGCGCCTTCGCGGCCCAGATTGCCGCGCAGCAGAAGCAAATTGACGATCTCCCGCACACTGTCCACACCGTGTTCGTGCTGGGTGACGCCGAGGCACCAGCTGATGATGCTGCGGTCGGCGTCGCTGTAGATCTTGGCCGCCTTGCGGATATCGGCTTGGCGCACACCGGACTTGTATTCGATCTCGTCCCATGAGGTGGCGTCGCACACTGCGCGGTAGTTCTCGAACCCCGCGGTGTAGCGGGCGATGAACTCCGCGTCCAGTGCCTTGGCATCGGTTTCCGCTTGTTCCAGAACCGCTTTCGCGATTCCGCGGATGAGCGCCATGTCCCCGCCGATCCGGGGTTGCAGGTTCAGCGTGCTGGTCCTGGTGGACTTGAAGGTGGCCATCCGCAGAAAGTCGTGCGGGATGATGGTCTTGGTGGCGCCGGCCTCGACCAGCGGGTTGATGTGGATGACCTGCGCACCCCGGCGATAGGCCTCGGCCAGCGCGGTGAGCATGCGTGGCGCATTGGACGCGGCGTTGACACCGATGATGAACAACGCGTCCGCAGTCTCCCAGTCCTGCAGGTCGACGGTGCCCTTGCCGGTACCGAGCGACGCCGTGAGGGCTCTGCCACTGGCCTCGTGGCACATGTTGGAACAGTCCGGGAGATTGTTGGTGCCGAGCTCGCGGGCCATCAGCTGGTACAGGAACGTGGCCTCGTTGCCCAGCCGGCCCGAGGTGTAGAACGCGGCTCGGTTCGGGTCGTCCAGATCCGCCAGGGCCTTGCCCACCAGGTCGAACGCGGCACGCCAGCTGATCGGTTCGTAGTGATCGGTCTCGGAGTTGTACACCATCGGTTCGGTCAGCCGGCCCTGGTCTTCGAGGGCGAAATCGCTCCACGCCGCCAGTTCGGAGACGGTGTGCCGGGCGAAGAAATCCGGACCGCAGCGTTTATGGGTCATCTCCCACGTGACGTGTTTGATGCCGTTCTCGCAGATGTCGAGTTTGAGGCCCTTGATGTCGTCGGGCCAGGCGCAGCCCGGACAGTCGAACCCGCCGTCCTCGTGGTTCATCTTCATGATCGCGCGGGGGCCGTCGATCGGCTCACGCTCGCGGATCAGGAACTCGGTGACGCTCTTCGCCGCACCCCATCCGGCCGCCGGGTGATGGTAGGGGTGGAACTCCGGTTGCTCATGCCACTCGGCATCTGTGCGCTGCTCGGTGCCCCGGTCAGTCATGGGTAAAGTCTGCGCGCAGGCAAACGCCCGCGTCCACGGTTTGGCCGCGTTTCGACGGCTCCGAGCTAACTCACAGGTACCAGTCGGGGAGTGGTTCTGGCCGCAACTCGGTCGTGTCGCCCGGGCGCGTGAGAGTCAGGACAGCGCGCACGATCTCCGGCCGGCTCTGCAGGGTGTCGGCGACCGCGTTGAGCCGCGCGGCGACATCGGATTCTGCCGCGTCACCGGTCAGGTCGACGGCTGCCACCAGGTAGATCCGGGCCGCCCCAACCCATTCCATGTGCAGGTAGCTGATCCGCTCGATGTCGGCGTGGTCGAGCAGGGCCCGCAACACGTTGTTCCGGGCGAGCGGGGTGGCCGCCTCCCCCGTCAGGAAGTCCATGTTGCGCCCGATGAGGAAGAGTGCGACGCACCCCAGCAGCACTCCCACCAGGATCGAGCCGATCGCATCCCAGACCACGTTTCCGGTGAGCTGGTGCGCGAGGATGCCGGCCGTCGCTATCGCGAGGCCGATCAATGCCGACAGATCCTCGGCGAACACCGCGCGCAACATCGGATTCGACGTGACCCTGATATACCGCAGCGGGTGGATCCGTCGCTGCACCGCACCGGTTTTCGTCTGGCGCAACGCCTGAGCGAACGAAGTGCCCTCCAACACGAATGCGATCCCGAGTACCGCGTAGGCCCATCCGTAGGACGTCGCCTCCCCCTCCCCACCGAGCGAGGTGACGCCGTGCCAGATCGACACCACCGAGCCTACGGTGAACAGCCCGAAAGCCGCGAACATCGACCAGATGTAGCTCGCCCGGCCGTAGCCCAACCGGTGTTGCGCATCGGCCGGCTTCATCGACTTGCGGGTTCCGATCAACAGGAACACCTCGTTGCCGGTGTCCGCCCAGGAGTGGGCGGCCTCGGCCAGCATCGAGGCGCTTCCGGTGACGACGGCAGCCACCGTCTTGGCAATCGCGATGAGCACGTTGGCACCGAGCGCGACGGCGACGGTCAGAGCACTCTCGTTGTCGGAGGTTGAACCGTCGGTGCTCATGACCCCACACCTACCCCTTGGTGGGCAGATACAAAAGCACCCCGAAACAATGTTGTTTCGGGGTGCCTTCGTTCAGCGGGAAATCTAGAGGCGCTCGATGATCGTGACGTTGGCGGTGCCGCCGCCCTCGCACATGGTCTGCAGGCCGTAGCGGCCACCGGTGCGCTCGAGGGTGTTGAGCATGGTCGTGAACAGCTTGGCACCGGTGGCGCCCAGCGGGTGGCCCAGCGCGATGGCGCCGCCGCTCGGGTTGACCTTCGCCGGATCGGCCTTGGTCTCCTTGAGCCAGGCCAGCACGACCGGCGCGAAGGCCTCGTTGATCTCGACGGTGTCGATGTCGTCGATCGACAGGCCGGTTTTCTCCAGCGCGTACTGGGTGGCCGGGATCGGGCCGGTCAGCATCATCACCGGGTCGTCGCCGCGGGCGCTGATGTGGTGGATGCGCGCGCGGGGCTTCAGGTTGTACTTGTTGATCGCCTCTTCCGATGCCAGCAGCACCGCGGCCGCACCGTCGGAGATCTGGCTGGCCAGCGCGGCGGTCAGCCGGCCACCCTCGACCAGCGGTTTGAGCGAGGCCAGCTTCTCCAGCGTCGACTCGCGCGGTCCCTCGTCGACACCGAAGTCACCGACCGGGACGATCTCGTTGTCGAAGTGCCCGGCCCGGATCGCGGCGAACGCCCGCTGGTGGCTGTTGTAGGCGAACTCCTCCATCTCCTCGCGGGAGATGTCCCACTTCTCGGCGATAATCTCCGAGCCGCGGAACTGCGAGATTTCCTGATCGCCGTAGCGGTGCAGCCAGCTCTTGGATTCGTTTGTGGGCGAGGTGAATCCGAACTCCTTGCCGACCACCATGGCCGAGGAGATCGGGATCCAGCTCATGTTCTGCATGCCGCCGGCGAGGATCAGGTCGGCCGTGCCGGACATGATGGCCTGGGCGCCGAACGAGATGGCCTGCTGGCTGGAGCCGCACTGCCGGTCGACGGTGACGCCGGGGACGGCCTCGGGGTATCCGGCGGCCAGCCAGGTCAGTCGGCCGATGTTGCCGGCCTGCCCGCCGATGGCGTCGACGCAGCCGACGATGACGTCGTCAACCGCACCCGGGTCGACGTCGTTGCGGTCGAAGATGGCGCGGAACGCGTGCACGCCGAGGTCGATCGGGTGCACCTGCGCCAGCGACCCGTTCTTCTTTCCGACCGGCGTACGCACCGCGTCGACGATGTATGCCTCAGGCATTACTTGTCTCCTTTGACAGTCGCGTTCTCCGCGGTGATTCCGCCGAGGACGATGGCGAGGTATTGCCGGCCGACCTCTTCGGCCGAAAGCGGTCCGCCCGGCTGGTACCAGCGGACCGAAACCCAGGTGGTGTCGCGAATGAACCGGTACACCAGGTCGACGTCGATGTCCTGACGGAACGAGCCGTCGGCGATGCCCTGCTGCAGGATGTCCACCCACATCTTGCGCTGTTCCCGGTTGCGCTCGTCGACGAAACCGAACTGCGGGATGTCGGAAAGCCGCTTGGCCTCGTCCTGGTAGATGACCACCTGCGCATGCCGGTGCTCGATCGCCTCGAACGAGGCCATGAACAGACCGGTGAGCCGACCCAACGGGCTGGTCTCCTGGTCGAGGATCTCCAGGTACCGGGCGAACAGCCAGTCGAGAAAATCCCGGAGGACCTCCTCGACCATCTGTTCTTTGGACTTGAAGTGGTGGTAGAGACTGCCTGACAGGATTCCTGCGGAGTCGGCGATATCGCGAACCGTCGTCGCCTTCAGTCCGCGTTCGGCAAACATCGTCGCGGCAAGGTCCAGCAGCTCGTCGCGTCTGCTCGCCGGTTGGGCGGGAGTGTCCCCCATCGCCCCAGCATAGCAACCAAGCGCTTGCTAGGTCACGTTCGGCCTGAATGCGACCAAATCGCCCTGAGCCGAAGATCGAGATGAATACAATCCCGCGCATGGCGTTGAAGCCGTGGGACGGCGATCGACCCATGACCCCGCGCACAATCCTGAAGCAAGACGTCGTCGCGGCCCGGGGCTTGTCCTTCACTTTCACCACCGAGCGGATATCCGCACCCACGGATTGGTGTGGCGCTGACGACGCCAACCACTGGTTGTACGTGTACCGGCACGGAACCATTCGCTCCGCGGAGATGCTGCTCGATTGGGGCCCCTCGGGCCGCCTTCCTCCCAGTCCCGGCGACATCTGGTGGAGGCCTGCGGGCGTCGCGTCGTCAGTGTTGATGCAAGGGGACACCGCGGGATACTGCGAGATCGCCATACCTGGTCGCGCGATCGGCGATCCGGTGCTGATCCCTCGAGTCAGGTACCGAAACCCCTTGATTCATCACTTGGTCGAAGAAATCGGGAGCGTTTCGGGCCGCGACGACACGGTGGCGCGGTTACTCACAGAGTCGGCCGCGGAGACGCTGCGACTACTGGTTGTCGACAGCCTCACAGTCGATCGTCCGCGCAAGCGGGCCGAGCGCGACACGTTGGATGCCAGGACCCAGTCGATGATCACCGAATACCTCAATGACAGTTTGGATTCTGAGATCAATTTGGACGCGCTGGCGCGGCTGGCCGCGATGCCGGTGGGCACATTCATCAAGGCATTCCGCCAGGCCTTCCACACGACGCCCTACCAATTCCTGTTGGATCGCCGGATCGATCAGGCCAAGACTCTGCTGTTGACAACCTCACTGTCGATCACGGAAATCTCGTCGGCGGTGGGTTTTTCGACTCCTAGTCACTTTGCCACCGCGTTCGGTCGTCGGGTGGGTGCCACGCCTCGCAAGTACCGACTAGACATCCCAGGACCGTAGGTCGTCAAGCAGCCTTGGTGTCGGGGTTAATGCGGCGGTGCCCCC
>NZ_JBZDPU010000033.1:0-72101 GCF_058270075.1 Mycobacterium shunyiense
GCACGAACGGCGGTGAAAGCCGCCGCTGTCGCCGCTCTCAGGGCTGATCATCGGTTGCCGGTGCTGCTGGAGGTCGCGGGACTGGCGCGCTCGACGTTCTACTACCACCAGGGCAAACCCGAGGCGCCGGAGGCGCGCGCGGACCTCAAGACCGCGATCACCGAGGCATTCAAGGCCGCCCACGGCCGCTACGGGCACCGCCGCATCCACACGGTGCTGACCAAGCAGGGGTTCGTGGTGGCAAAAAAGACCGTGCTGGCGGTGATGCGCGAGCTGGCGCTGATCTGCCGGGTGCGGCGCCGCCGGCGCTACAACTCCTACACCGGCGGGCCCGGTCAGGTCGCCGAAAATCTTCTCAACCGCGAGTTCACCGCTGCCGCGCCGAATCAGAAGTGGGTCACCGACGTGACCGAGTTCCGCATCACCGATCGCAAGGTTTATCTGTCCCCGGTGCTCGATTTGTTCGACCGGTCGGTGGTGGCTTACGCGTGGTCGATGAGCCCGAATGTGGAGTTGACCAACACCTCACTGACCGCGGCGATCGCCACCTTGGAACCGGGTGAATGTCCGCTGGTGCACTCCGATCAGGGCTTCCAATACCGGCATTGGTCCTGGCGCAAGTTGCTCGGCGACGCTGAGGTGGTGCAGTCGATGTCGCGGAAAGCCAACTGCTATGACAACGCGGTCATCGAGAACTTCTTCGGTCACCTGAAGTCAGAAATGTTCCACCACAACCGGTTCGACACTGTCGAGGACTTCACTGCTGCCCTTGACACCTACATCCACTGGTACAACACCGAACGAATCTCGACAAAACTCAAGGGCCTGAGCCCGGTCCAATACCGAGCCCAGGCCCTTGCCGCTTAAGCTCCAAACGTCAGTGTCCAACTTTCGGGGACCACTTCAGTTTTGGGGCAGTTTTACGTCTGCTCGCGCAGAGAACTCTCGTGGAGTTTTACTCCGGGGTGTAGCCGAACGGCAGCAGCACGCTCTTGGCCTGGGTGTAGGCGTCGATGCCCTCGGGGCCATTCTCGCGGCCGATGCCCGAGTTCTTGAACCCGCCGAACGGGGCGCCCGGATCGAAGGCGTACATGTTCACCGCGTAGGTGCCGGTGCGGATCTTGGAGGCGATCTCGACAGCCTTCGGGAAGTCCGTGGTGTACACGCTGCCGGCCAGGCCGTACGGCGAGTCGTTGGCGATGCGCACCGCGTCTTCCTCGGTGTCGAACGGGATCACCACGAGCACCGGCCCGAAGATCTCCTCCTGGGCGATCGTCATCGAGTTGTCGACGTCGGCGAAGACGGTCGGCTGCACGAACCAGCCCGAATCCAGTCCCTCGGGGCGGCCACCGCCGGTGACGATGCGGGCACCCTCTTCGACGCCCTTCTTGATGTAGCCCTCGACGCGGTCACGCTGCTTCTCCGAGATCAGCGGGCCGATCATCGAGGCCGGGTCGTCGGGCAGGCCGACGGGCATGGCGGCGACGGCGGCCGAGAGCTTCTCGACAACCTCGTCGTAGCGCGACCGCGGTGCCAGGATGCGGGTCTGGCCCACACAGGCCTGCCCGCAGTTCATCAGGCCGGAGAACACCAGCATCGGCAGGGTCGAGTCCACATCGGCGTCCTCGAGGATGATCGCCGCGGACTTGCCGCCGAGTTCCAGCGTGCAGGGCTTGAGCTTCTCGGCGGCGATCTTGCCGATCTCCTTGCCGACGCCGCTGGAGCCGGTGAAGGTGAACTTGTCCAGCTCGGGGTTGGCGGTCAGGGCGCGACCGGTCTCCGGGCCGCCCGGCACCACCGACAGCACACCTTCGGGCAGGCCGGCCTCGGCGAGCACCTCGGCGAACAGGTTGGTGGTCAGCGGGGTCTCACCCGCCGGCTTGAGCACGACGGTGCAGCCCGCGAGCAGGGCCGGGCCCAACTTGTTGCAGGCCAGGAAGAACGGCACGTTCCAGGCGATGACGGCGCCCACAACACCGATCGGCTCCTTGATGACCAGGGTCTGGCCGTAGATGCCGTCGCGGATGTCCTTCCAGTCGTACTTGTCGGCTGCGCCGGCGTAGTACTGCAGGCTCGACACACCCGCGCCGAACTGCATCATGTCGACGATGGTCGGCGGCTGGCCGGTTTCCAGCTTCAGCAGGTGCTTGAAGTCCTCGGCCCGCTCGTTGATGAGCTCGACGGCCTTGGCCAGCACGGCCTGGCGCTCCTCGGGCGACATGTGGGGCCACGGGCCCTCGTCGAAGGCTTTGCGGGCCGCGGCGCACGCGGCGTTGACGTCGGCCTCGGCGGCGAGCGGGACCTGGCCGACCTTCTCGCCGGTCGCGGGGGAGAAGACCTCGATGACCTCGGAGGTCGAGGGCTCCACCCAGTGGCCGCCGATGAACAGTTTGTCGAATTCCGTCCTTATGGCGGCTGCGCTTTGTGTCATGGCCGTCACATTACCTAGATTTCCCAGAAAAACGAGAACCTGTTCCAGTGGACGGGTTAGGGCGGCCGAAGAACCAGAACCAGATTGCTCACCAGGAACTCCCGCAACCCTGGCACCGAGGTCATCCACCAGGCCCATCGTGGGTGGTAGCGGGGAAATGCGGCGATCAGCGCGCCCGTGCTGGCGGCCCACTGCAGACCATCGGCCGCTGACACCGCGAACAACGACGAGCCGTAGTCGTTCTTGGGTCGGTGACCGTGTTTGCGGGCGTAGCGCTCGGCCGCCCGGGCTCCGCCCAGATAGTGCGTCAGCCCCATCTCATGGCCGCCGAACGGACCCAGCCACACCGTGTAGGACAACACCGCCAGCCCACCCGGCTTCGTGACCCGCAACATCTCGTTGCCCAACCGCCACGGGTGCGGCACATGCTCGGCGACATTGGAGGAGAGGCAGATGTCGACGCTGTCGTCGGCGAACGGCAGTGCCATCCCGGAGGCCCGGACGAAGGTGCCTTCGGGAGCGTCCGCGGCTGGTCCCGCATGCATTTCCCGGGGGTCCGGTTCCACCCCGATGTAGTCCATGCCCGCCGCATCGAATGCCGAGGCGAAGTAGCCGGGTCCGCCGCCGACGTCGAGCACGGTGCGCCCAGAAGGAGATTCACCGGTGGCGCCCGACCACAGATCGGTGACCAGGTCGACGGTATCGGCGGCCAGCGCGCCGTAGAAGCGGGCCGGTTCGGTCTGCTCGAACCGGAACTGGGCCAATAGGCGCACGGACCTGTTCAGGGTTGCCCGGCGGGCGAAGCGCGCGGAGATGTCGCTGGGCTGCACCTGCCCAACCTACTGACCGGTACTCTCAACACGATGTCTGCCCGTCCCGACCCTCGCCTGCGGAGCGTCCTGCTGCTCTGCTGGCGCGATACCGGGCATCCCCAGGGCGGCGGCAGCGAGGCCTATCTACAGCGGATCGGCGCGTGCCTGGCCGACGGCGGCATGGACGTCACGTTGCGCACAGCGCGGTACCCGGGTGCGGCTCGGCGCGAGGTGGTCGACGGGGTACAGATCAACCGGGCCGGCGGGCCCTACAGCGTGTACATCTGGGCCGGGCTGTCCATGGTGGCCTCCCGCGTCGGTCTCGGGCCGCTGCGCAAGGTCCGGCCGGATGTCGTCATCGACACCCAGAACGGGCTGCCGTTCCTGGCCCGGCTGGCGTTCGGCCGTCGGGTGGCGGTGCTCGTGCACCACTGTCACCGGGAACTGTGGCCCGTGGCGGGCCCGATGAAGGGCCGCATCGGCTGGTTCGTCGAGTCCAAACTGTCCCCGCGGCTGCACCGTCGCAACCAGTACGTCACCGTCTCCCTGCCCTCGGCCCGCGATCTCAACGAGCTCGGGGTCGATTCGGGCCGGATCGCCGTGGTGCGCAACGGGCTTGACGAGGCTCCCGGCCCCACCCTCGAGCTGCCGCGGTCGACCAGTCCGCGCCTCGTGGTGCTGTCCCGGCTGGTGCCCCACAAGCAGATCGAGGACGCCCTCGAAGCTGTCGCGACACTGCGCACCAAGATTCCCGGGCTGCACCTGGACATCCTGGGCGGCGGCTGGTGGCGGAAACGGCTGGTCGAACACGCCGAACTGCTTGGCATCTCCGATTCGGTGACGTTCCACGGCCACGTCGACGAAGAGACCAAACACCGTGTGCTGCAGCAGAGTTGGGTGCATGTGCTGCCGTCACGGAAAGAAGGCTGGGGACTCGCCGTCACCGAGGCCGCTCAGCACGGGGTGCCGACCATCGGTTATCGCGCATCGGGCGGGCTGACCGACTCGATCGTGGACGGGGTCACCGGGCTGCTGGTGGAGGATTGTGATGCCCTGGTCGCCGGGCTGCACCAGCTGTTGAGCGACCCGGTGCTGCGGGTCCAGTTGGGCAGCAAGGCGCAGGCCCGCAGCGACGAATTCTCTTGGACGCTCAGTGCGGACGCGATGCGGGCGGTGCTCGAATCGGTGCACGAGGGCAACTACGTCAGTGGACTGGTGTAGTCGCACCGGTCACTCCGACTACGCGTGGCGGCGCCCGCTGACTTGAAACCACGCACACCGCTACTCGCAAAAATGCAGCGTCAGCTCAAAGTCAACAAGAAGTTCTGGCTCGCCACCTACTGACCGCCATCCCCACTGCCCCGCCGACCAGGGCCAGCAGCCATACCAGGTGTGCGGCTATCAACACGCCCCGGTGAGGTGAGGCCGGGTGGTCGCCGCCGATCCGGTACAGGGCGATATCGCCATCCCGGTAAGCCACCGGAAGATCCAGTTCCGCCGGCACCCCATTGGTCTCGACGACCAGCCAGCCGACACCCGCGTCGGCCATTGTCCGGCCGTCAGCGCCCGAGCGCAGCAGGTCCTGCACCGCACGGGCCCGCGTTCCCTCCCCGGGTACCACCCGGCCACCGATCACCAGATCGCCGGTCGACAGCACCTCGGCGCGCAGCCACCGGGGCAGCGGATCGAGTACCGGCGCGGCGCCGGCCCAGTAGAACGACCGCATACTGTCCGGTGGCAACACCGCCACCGGTCGGGGATCCGCGTTGATGGCGGCCGCTGCGGCGGTCCACCCAGGCGGGTACTGCACCGCACGCATCTGGTTGCCGACGCCCCAGGCGAGATCTGGCAGCACCGCGATCAGCGCCGCACAGGCCACCGCGGCCGACGCGGCCATCGGCACCCGCAGGCGGCCCAAGGTGACCGGGGCGGCGGCAGCAGCCACGACATAGCCCGGCATGGCCAGCGCCACCCATTTCTGACCATCGCGTACCACCCCGAGGCCGGGCACGGCCCGGATCGTCGCGTCGACGAACGCCAGACCGGGACCGGTGGCCATCGCGGCCGGGATCAGCACCGCTGCCACGGCCAGGATCAGCAGCGGCACCGCCCCGCGGTTGCGCACCACCACGGGCAGGCCGAGCACGACGACGCCGACCAGTACAACGGTGGCGGCCACCGCGAAAAGTGTTGTGCGCGAGCTTGGCACGGCTTCACCGTTCCAGATTCCACCCAAGCCGGCCAGGCTGCCGAGGGTGGAAAGACCAGGCTCGGCCCGAGCCGCGAATGCATGCACTCCGGCCGCCGAGACCGGAGAGGACACCGTGCCACCGACCGCGGCGGCCACCAGCCACGGCGTCGCCGCCAGCACTGAGATGCCCAACGCGAGCGCGGCGACGCGCAGGCGCCGCCAGCCGTCGCCTGGGGCCGCAACGCACACCAGAGCGACCGTGGCGGCCAGCATCAGCCCAGTCGGCGTCAAACCGGCCAGCGCGATCCAGAACAACAGACCCCACACCGGGCCCGTCTCCCGCTTGGTCCGCAGCCGGAGTACGCACACCGCCACCCAGGGCAGGCAGCCGTAGCCGACGAGCAGGCTCCAGTGCCCCTGCAGTAACCGCTCGGCCACGTACGGATTCCAGATCGCCAGCGTCGCCGCGATGAACTGACCTGGCAACCCGGCGTCCATCACCGTGGAGGCCAGGCGAGCGGCGCCCCAGCCGGCCAGCCACAGGCCCACCACGAGCAGAACCTTCACCACGATTCCGCCGTCCAGCACGGTCGACGTCAGGGCAACGAGAAAATCCTGGGGCAACGCGCGGGGGGCGGCTTCGGTCAGGCCGAGCGCCGCATCGGTCAGGTAGGAGCGGGGCGTGGAGACGGCGTCCCGCAAAAGCAGGTAACCGGGCCCCAGCAGGGGCCCGGTTACCGATAACGACAGTGCCAGCGCGTAGGCCGGCAGCACGGCAGAGCGCAGGCTCAGATCACCGGTCCGGTGGTAGGTCGGATGGTCGTTGAGCGGGTAGCTTCTCGGTCTTGGCCTCGGCGCCGGGGACTTGGAAGCCCTGGGTGTCGAAGAAGCCGTGATCGGCGGTGTCGAGCCCGGGATCGATCAGCGTGGACTCGGCGCGGATCGCGAACGATCCCACCACGGCGCCACCGACGAGTGCCAGCAGGCCCAGCGCGGTGAACGTGATCGGCAGGACGCGGGTCCACAGTGACACGCGGTCGCGCTCGTCCTGAGCGGCCGCAACCTGGGACTCCACGGTCTCCTCGTTGTAGGTGACCTTGTAGTCGACGTAGGTCACCTCGGGCTTGAGCTTGTCCCGCGCGTAGTACTGGTAGCCGTGGTCCTGCGCCTTGACGATGGTGCCCGACACGGGGTCGACCCAGAAGGTGCGCTGCGCGGCGTAGAAGCGGTCCATGGTGATCCGCTCGTCGGGTTCGCCGGGCACGCCCCACATCTCGGGGCTTGCGGTCACCGAGCTGTCGGCGTCGTCCTCGTAGAGCGAGGAGTACTTGACCGGATCGGCCAGCTTGCCGTTGGAGTCGTAGCCCACGTTCTGGATGAACCGGTAGGTGGTCAGCCCGTTGACGTCTTCTTCGCCGTCGTAGTTCGCGTCATACGCCTTCTGCGCGATCGCGTCGAAGAACGGGTACGTCTTCTTCTCGGTGTCGAACGGGAACCGGTAGGTCAGGCCGTCATGCGGCAGCGCGACGTTGGTCGGCGGCTTCTCGTCCTCGATGGCCCGCGGCTTCTGCAGGGCCCCGCCCGGGTTGTTGTCGCTGGACACCGCGAGCGCGGTGCTTCGGTTCATCGTGACGGTGTCCACCAGCGCCAACAGCAGACCGGAGTCCTTCTGCCGGTCCGTGCGCCGCAGCGTGCTACCCACCTGCAGCGTCACCACTTCGGCGTTCGACGGTGATTCCACACTGACCTGTTGCTGCAAAGCGACCGGCACGTTGCGGTCGACCGAGAACTTCTCGGCCACCAGCGATTCCGGATCGAAAGCGGTCGCGGTCCCATCGCTGACCAGGCTGGTATCGAGATTGAGCGGGATCTTGGCGATCTTGCCCTTGGTATAGGTGGTCAGCAACAGCGCGGCAATGAGCAGGGCTGCACCCAGCCCCATCAGTCCGCATGCCGCTATCCGCAGCGCCACTGCGCGGTTCAAACCGTGCCTCCTTCAGTGTGGGCCAACTCGCCGTGAGGCAAACCCGTTCGACCCTAACAGCACTATCTAAGGCCATTACTTACTCAGGCGACATCCCGCGGGCGCGTTAACCCGCAGTTTGGCGGGGTTGCCATCGAGCGGCACACTGGTCGCCGTGGCCACCGGAGCACCGGACCCGGAAACCGGATCGGAATCTCAGGTCGGCGGGACACGTAGCTTCCTGCCGGCGGTCGAAGGCATGCGCGCCTGCGCGGCCATGGGTGTGGTGCTCACGCACGTCGCCTTTCAGACCGGGCACACCACCGGGGTGAGCGGCCGGTTCTTCGGCCGGTTCGACCTGGCAGTCGCGGTGTTCTTCGCATTGTCTGGGTTCCTGCTGTGGCGCGGCCATGCCGCCGCCGCCCGCGGCATGCGTCCCCGCCCGCGAACCGGTCACTACCTGCGCTCGCGCATCGTGCGCATCATGCCCGGCTATGTGGTGGCCGTCGTGGTGATCATCCTGCTGCTCCCGGAGGCCAAGGCCGATCTGACGGTGTGGCTGGCCAACCTGACCCTGACCCAGATCTACGTGCCGCTGACGCTGACCGCGGGGCTCACCCAGATGTGGAGCCTGTCGGTTGAGGTCAGTTTCTATCTGGCGCTGCCGGTGCTGGCGCTGCTCGCGCGGCGGCTGCCGGTGCGGGCCCGTGTCGGCGTGATCGTCGCGCTGGCGGCGCTGAGCCTGTTGTGGGTGCGCATCCCGTTCTCGGGCACCACGGGACTCAACCCGTGGAACTGGCCGCCGGCGTTCTTTTCCTGGTTCGCCGCGGGCATGGTGCTGGCTGAACTCACGGTGAGCCCATTCGGTTGGGTGCACCGGCTGGCCCGGCGCCGGGTGCTGATGGGTGTCATCGCCGCGGTGGCGTTCGCGATCGCGGCCTCGCCGCTGGCCGGACTGGAAGGGCTACGCCCGGGCTCGGTCGGCCAGGTGACGTTGAAGACGGCGATGGGTGCGATCGTCGCGGGCGCGCTGCTGGCCCCGCTGGTCCTCGACCACCCCGACACCGGGCATCCGATTCTGGGCAACAAGGTGATGGTCACGCTGGGCCGCTGGTCCTACGGGCTGTTCGTCTGGCACCTTGCGGCGCTGGCCATGGTGTTCCCGATGATCGGGGAGTTCCTTTTCAACGGCCAGATGCTGGTGGTGCTGATTCTGACGCTGGTGTTCGGTTTCGCGCTGGCCGCGGTCAGCTACGCGCTGGTGGAGTCACCGTGCCGGGAGGCCCTGCGGCGGTGGGAGTACCGGAATCAGACCCCGGTGCCACCGCTGGACAGCTCCATCACCGACGAGCCCGAGCCGGCTCCAGCCGCGCGATGACCTCGTCGCGCACCGCGGTACGCCGGGCCTTGCCCGCGTCGTCACGCAGTGGGGTGTCGACGAACTCGACGTCGCCCGGCACCTTGTAGCCCGACAGACGCTCGCGCAGGAATGCCTGCACCGCCGTGGCATTCAGGTCCGATCCGTCGGACGTCTGCACGAGCGCGTACGGCACCTGCCCGAGATCTTCGTGCGGTACGCCGACGACGAGGCAGGACAGGACGTCGGGGTGGGCCGCCAGCGCGGCTTCGATTTCGGCGGGGTAGACGTTCTTGCCGCCGACGGTGAACATGTCCACCCGCCGGTCGTTGAGGTAGAAGAACCGCTCGGGCCCGTCGTCGACGTAATACCCCAGATCTCCGAGTGAGTCCCAGCCGTCGCGGTTTTGGCCGTGCTGCCGACGTAGCGGTAGGTGGGGGCGCTGCCGGGTCCGGGCCGCATGTAGATCTCACCGGTCACGCCGGGCGGGCACTCCTGGCCGTCGTCGTCGAGCACCTTCATCTCTCCGGCCACCACCACGCCGACCGATCCCGGATGCCGCAGCCACTGCTCGCCGGAGATGAACGTGAGCGCCTGCAGTTCGGTGCCGCCGTACAGTTCCCACAGGGCCTCGGGGCCGAGCAGGTCGATCCAGGCCTGCTTGACCGCAGGTGGGCAGGGTGCGCCGACGTGCCAGAACCGCCGAATGCTCGACAGGTCATAGGCTTTCGGGTCGGCGCGGTACACCGGCAGCAGCCGTTGCATGATGGTGGGCACCGTGGTCAGGAACGTCACGCGGTGTTCGGTGACCAGCGCCAGGAACTCGGCTGGATCGAAGCGTGGCATCAACACCAGGTGGTGGCCCTGCAACAGCGCGATGGCGAATGTGGTGAAACCGGTGTTGTGGCTCATCGGTACCGACATCAGCGTCACGTCGTCGGGCTGGGCGCCCAGGGGCACACCGATCAGAGCGGGCACCCGGCTGTCGCCGCCGGCTTCGATCAGCTTCGGGCGTCCGGTACTGCCGCCCGACGCCATCGACTTCCACGTCGGCGCGACCGCCTCGGGAAGCGGTGCATCGGACAGCTCGGCATCAGGAGTGAAACCGGCCGGAACCCAGGGGGTTTCGCCCGCGTCGCGGCCGACGACCAGGGCCCTGGGACGCAGCGCGAGGATCCCGGCGAACTCGGCGTCCGGCAGCCGGGGCGACAGGGGTTGCGGTACCGCGCCGAGTTTCCAGGTGGCAAGGACGGCCTGTACCCATTCGATCGAGTTGGGCAGGCTGACGGTGACGTAATCACCTTGTCGCACACCGAGTTCGGCGTAGGCGCGGGCCAGTCGATTGGTCGATCGATCCAGTTCGGCCCTGGCGAGGGTGATGCCCTGGCAGGTCACCGCCGGCCGGTCAGGACCGGCCGCTGCCAACTGGGCGACCTGCGTAGGAATGGTCGGGATGGCGTCGGTCATCTCAGTACCCGCCCTTCCGCTCGAAGATCCGGCGTGGGTTGTCCACGAGCATCGTGGTGATCTGCTCCTCGGTGACGCCGCGCTGCCGCAGTGCGGGCAACACGTCGTTGTGGATGTGCAGGTAATGGCTGTTCGGAAGGGCCTGCGTGGTCAGCTCGTCGGGCAGCGCGTCGAAGTAACACCAGGTGTCGTGCGAGAGCACCAGCTTCTCGGCGTGGCCGCGCTCGCACATGGTCGCCACCGTGGCGACCCGCTCCTCGAACGGGAGAAAGACATCGACACCGAAGCGGTCCATGCCGATATAGGACCCGTTGGCGATCAGCTCTTCGAGGTAGCCGATGTCCGTGGTGTCACCGCAGTGGCCGATGATCACCCGGGACAGGTCGACGCCCTCCTCGGCGAAGATGCGCTGCTGTTCGAGGCCGCTCCGGCTGGCCGCATGGGTGTGGGTCGAGATGGGCACTCCGGTCTGTCGGTGGGCCTGAGCGACGGCTCGCAGCACCCGTTCGACACCAGGCGTGACGCCCGGTTCGTCAGTGGCGCACTTGAGGATTGCCGCTTTGATCCCGGTATCGGCGATGCCGTGCTCGATGTCGCGGACGAACATCTCGGTCATCGGATCCGGACGGCCGGTTTTGGGCGCGTTGAAGTGGAAGGTCAGCGGCAGGTCGTTGTAGGTGTAGAAGCCCGTGGCCACGACGATGTTCAGGTCGGTGGCCTCGGCGATCCGGGCGATCCGCGGAATGTAGCGGCCGAGGCCGATCACCGTGAGGTCGACGATCGTGTCGACACCGTGGGATTTGAGTTCCGTGAGCCGCGCGATCGCATCGGTTTCCCGGCTGGCTTCGTCGCCCCAGGACTCGGGATAGTTCTGGGTCAGCTCGGTGCTCATGATGAAGACGTGCTCGTGCATGAGCGTGACGCCGAGGTCGGTGGTATCGATGGCTCCGTGGGCGGTGTTGACAGTCGGCACGAGCCCGATGCTAGGTGCGTCAGTCCGCTGTGTGTGGGGATTCGGCCCAGTCTCGGGCGGTGGTACCTGCACCGTCGAGCCCCCAGCTGATGATGCGGCGCGGCGCGATACGGATGATGTCGCCGGACAGCCCGCCTTCGGTGGTTCCCGCGCCGGGCAGCGCCGTTGCCGTGCCACGGATTTCGATGCCGCGCGCGTCTGGTGGCCGTACCGAGAGCACCGTGTCGACGATGAAGGCGACCTGCGGGTTGCCAATCACATTGCGCCACTTCTGCGTCGACGCGAGGGCGTGGCCGCCGATGTCGATGCCCTCCTGATCGGGACTCACGTGGACACCGACGGGACGGATTTGCGGAGCGCCGTTGCGGTCGACGGTGCACAGGTGTCCGATCGGTTGCTCGCGCAGGTAGGTCAGCTCGGCGGCGGTGAAGCTCATGATGTCGGTCCTTCTTCGTCGGGTCGCAGCTCGTCGTGCTGCAGGGTGTCGTGGAGCCGGGTGAATACCCTTTCGATGCAGTCGAGTTCGTCGGGTCGGATGTGGTCGAAGAACAATTCGCGGACCGACTCGGAGTGCAGCGGCATGGCGTCGCGCAGCACTTCGGCGCCGGAGGCGGTCAGCACCGCGCGGTAGCCGCGGCGATCCTCGGGTACCGGTTCCCGCAGCACCAGACCGCGCTTGGTCATCGAGTTGATCTGGTAGGTGATTCGGCTGCGGGAGAACACCATCTTCTCGGCGAGTTCGCTCATGCGCAGGCGGTGATCGGGAGCGGCGGACAGCAGCATCAACAGGTGATAGTCCATCAAGCTCAGGCCGGTGGCCTCCCGGAGGCGCTCGTCGAGCAGTGTCTCCAGACGCAGGCTGGATTCGATGTAGGGCCGCCAGGTCCGTGCCTCGGCGGTGGAGAGCATTCGCGTCATATTCCTCCGATCGGACAACTAGTTCAGATTTCAATAGTGTGAAGTATCGCCTTGCCGTTCGCTATATCTCGACCTACAGTCAATATAGTACAAATTTGAACGACATGAAGGGATGCCTGACATGACACACGTGATCGACTGGGACGACGCCTACCGGCAGGACCAGACCCCAGCCTGGAGCATCGGTGCACCGCAACCGGAGTACGCGGCGATCATCGACACCGACGGCGCGGTCCGAGGTGAGGTTCTCGATGCGGGGTGTGGTCACGCCGAACTCGCGTTGGCGCTGGCTGCGCGCGGCCACAACGTCGTCGGCCTGGACCTGAGCCCCACCGCCGTGGCGGCAGCAACCGAGACCGCCCGTCAGCGATGGCTGGACACCGCGACATTCGCGCAGGCCGACATCTCCTCGTTCACCGGATACGACGGCCGGTTCTCGACGATCTTCGACAGTGGGCTGCTGCACGCGCTGCCTGCCGAACTCCGCGACGGCTACCTGCAATCCGTGTACCGCGCGGCGACGCCTGGTGCGCGGTACTACATCCTGGCCTTCGGCGCCGGCGCATTCGGTGACCTGGACGGCCCGGGCCCGACGCAGTTCACCGAAGATCAATTGCGCGAGGTGGTCTCACGCCGCTGGCAGGTCGACGAGATCCGGCCGGCACAGCTGTATGCGGCCTTGCCCGAAGGCCGCACCCAGATGCCGGCCTTCTTGGTGACTGCCACCAAGGTCTAGCGGCTACCCGGCGTCGGCTTCGACAGCGGCCATGACCTCGGGGGTGATCGGGTCGAGGATGTCGTCGAAGTCGTGGTGCTTCTGCACGTACTTCTTGACAAATGGGCAGACCGCGACGATGCGTTTGCCGGCGGCACGCGCATCGGTCAGTGCCGCGGAGACCAGCTCGCCTGCCAGGCCGCGGCCGCCGAACTTGTCGTCGATTTCGGTGTGGTGGAAGATGCGCTGGTCGCCGGAGTCGACATAGGCCGCGAGGCCGGCGTGTTCGCCGTCGACGGTGATCTCGTAATGTCGGGCTTCGGGAATGTTGCGGACTTCAGCCATGTCCCAACTATGCCCCAGTGGCACTGGCACGATCATGCAGATGGCCGTCACCGCAGGTTCGACGTGGGCGCCGTTGGCATCGCCGGTCTACCGAGCGCTGTGGATCGCACAATTCGTCTCCAATCTCGGCACCTGGATGCAGACGGTGGGCGCCCAGTGGATGCTGGTCGGGGATCCGCGTGCCCCGGTGCTGGTGCCGTTGGTGCAGACCGCCACCACGCTGCCGGTGATGCTGTTGGCCCTGCCGTCGGGCGTGCTCGCCGACCTGGTCGACCGGCGCAGGTTGCTGCTGGCCACCCAGGGTGCAATGGCGGCGGGAGTGGCTGCGCTGGCGACGCTGACCGGTGTCGGTCTCGCGACACCGACGGTGCTGCTGATCCTGCTGTTCCTGATCGGTTGTGGGCAGGCGCTGACCGCACCGGCATGGCAGGCGATCCAACCTGATCTTGTTCCACGTGAACAGATTCCGGCCGCCGCCGCGCTCGGCAGTATGAGCATGAACGGGGCGAGGGCGATCGGACCGGCGATCGCCGGCGCGTTGGTCTCGCTGTCAGGCCCGACCCTGGTGTTCGCGCTCAACGCGGTCTCCTTCGCCGGCATCGTCGTGGTGCTGCTGCTCTGGCGCAGCCCCGTCGCCGAACACCTGCTGCCCGCCGAGCGGCCGTTGGCCGCACTCAGCGCCGGTGGCCGGTTCATCCGGAGCTCACCGATCATCCGGCGGATTCTGCTGCGGGCGGTGTTGTTCATCGCGCCCGGCAGCGCGTTGTGGGGCCTGCTCGCGGTGATCGCCGACAGGCAGCTCGGGCTGTCCTCGTCCGGCTACGGCCTGTTGCTGGGCGCGCTCGGAGTCGGGGCGGTGCTCGGCGCGTTCGTCCTGGGCCGGCTGCAGTACGCGTTCGGCCTGAACGCCCTGCTGATTGCCGCCGCCGTCGGATTCGCCGGAGCCACTGCGGTTCTGGCGCTGGTCCACAACTTCGGCATCGTGCTGGCGGCCCTCGTGATCGGGGGCACGTCCTGGCTGTTGGCACTGTCGACGCTCAATGCCTCGATGCAGTTGAGCCTGCCTGCGTGGGTGCGCGCCCGCGGGCTGTCGGTGTATCAGCTGACGTTCATGGGCGGCCAGGCGATCGGTTCGCTGGTGTGGGGGCTGATGGCCGGTGCGACGAGCACCGTGACGGCCCTGCTGATCAGTGCCGGGCTTCTGGTGTTCTGCGCGGTATCGGCCTGGTGGTGGCCGCTGCACGCGCGCACCGGCGACCTGGACCTGACCCCGTCGGCGCATTGGCCCGAACCGGCGTTGGTGTTCGAGCCGGCCCCGCCGGACGGCCCCGTCCTGGTACTGACGTCCTACCGGGTGGAACCCGAACATGAGGCCGAGTTCTTCGCTGCCATGGGTGTACTCGGCCGGTCCCGGCAGCGCACCGGGGCCACGCAATGGCAGCTGTTCCGCAGTGTCGAGCGTGACGCCGTATTCGTCGAAGCGTTCGTGGTGCGGTCCTGGGACGAGCATGTGCGGCAGCACCGCACTCGCCTCACCGGTAACGACCTGCTCATCGAGCAGTCAGTGGAGCGGTGGGTCGAGGGCGAGCCGGTTTCGCATCACCTGATCGCGGTACGCACTTCTTGACTGTGAGCGCCATCACAGTAATATGACCAGTGGTCATCCACTCTGGAGGCGCTGATGCCAACGGTCACCTGGGCACGTGTCGATCCCGCTCGTCGGGCCGCGGTGATCGCGGCCGCCGAGGCGGAATTCGGGGCGCACGGATACTCCCGCGGCAGCCTCAACGTCATCGCCCGCAAGGCCGGTGTCGCGAAAGGCAGTCTCTTCCAATACTTTGCGGACAAGCGCGACCTGTACGCGTTCATCGCCGATGTCGGCAGCCAGCGGGTGCGGTCCTACATGGAAGGCCGGATTCGCGAGCTCGATCCGAGCCGCCCGCTCTTCGAATTCCTCCCTGACCTGCTCGACGACTGGGTGGCCTACTTCGCCGATCACCCCAGGGAGCGGGCGCTGCACGCCGCCGCCAGTTTCGAGGTCGACGCCGACGCGCGGGTCAGCGTGCGCGCCGTGGTCCACCGTCATTACCTCGATGTGCTGCGCCCCCTGGTGCGGGATGCGCAAACGCGCGGCGACCTGAAGCCCGACTGCGACGTCGATGCGTTGCTGTCGCTGATGTTGATGATCTTTCCGCACCTGGCGCTCGCGCCGTACGTGCGTGGGATGGATCCGATCCTGGGCCTCGATGAGCCCAGCCCTGAGCAACCGGCCCTGGCCGTACGCCGCCTCGTCGGGGTGTTGTCGGCCGCATTCGCGGTACCCAATTTCTCGGCATCCGATCAACCAGCCCGCCAGACCTGAGGAGGTCTCATGTCACACACACAGTTCGGTTCGCTGGCCAAAGGTGGCCTCAATTGGAACAGCTTGCCGCTGAAGCTCTTCGCGGGTGGTAACGCGAAATTCTGGGATCCTGCCGATATCGATTTCTCCCGCGACCGAGCGGATTGGGAGGCGCTGACGGATCGGGAACGGGAGTACGCCACCCGCCTGTGCGCCGAGTTCATCGCCGGGGAGGAGGCTGTCACCAAGGACATTCAGCCTTTCATGTCCGCGATGCGGGCCGAGGGCCGCCTGGGCGACGAGATGTATTTGACCCAGTTCGCCTTCGAGGAGGCCAAACACACCCAGGTGTTCCGCATGTGGCTGGACGCCGTCGGTATCGGCGACGATCTGCACAACTACTTCGACGACCTTCCGGCCTACCGGCAGATGTTCTACGAGGAGCTGCCGCAGTCGCTGGATGCGTTGTACACCGACCCGTCGCCGGCTGCCCAGGTGCGGGCTTCGGTGACCTACAACCACATCGTCGAAGGCATGCTTGCTCTCACGGGATACTATGCGTGGCACAAGATTTGCGTCGATCGCGGCATCCTGCCCGGGATGCAGGAGCTGGTCCGGCGCATCGGGGACGACGAGCGTCGGCACATGGCGTGGGGCACGTTCACCTGTCGCCGTCACGTCGCCGCCGATGACGCCAACTGGGCGGTGTTCGAGGAGCGGATGAACGAGCTGATCCCGCTGGCGCTGCGACTCACCGAGGAGGGATTCGCCCTGTACGCACCGGACATTCCGTTCGGCTTGGTGCAGGACGAGTTCATGCAGTACTCGGCCGACAAGGGGATGCGCCGGTTCGGCACCATCAGCAGCGCCCGGGGCCGGCCGCTCGAGGAGATCGACCTCGACTACTCGCCACTGACGTTGGAGGACACGTTCGCCGACGAGGATGCGCGGGCGCTGGCGGCCACCGCCTGACCCGCAAGGTCGGCGACAGGTCCCGAGGGTGCGGTGTCGGCGAACCCCTCCGTCGCCGACACCGCAGCCGTGCGCACCACATAGTGCGCAGCCGCGCGAACACAGCTAAGCCTCACAGCTCGGCTGCAACTGACTGCGTAGTTAATACGCTCAGCCCTGCACAATCCTGGTCCGCAACCTGAGGTCCCCCATGCAGCAAAGGACGTTCCGGGCTTGTGTCACGCGTGCCGGTACCGTAAGTACTGGATACCCGCGTTGTCAACAGCTCCACTGAATCCGTCGGCGAAGTGCCCGTTTACTCCGGATCGGTGGGCTCCGGTGCTTTTGGTGTGACGATCGGCTCGGGTGATCGGGCAAAGGTGATCGTGGATACCGCAACGGAGATGACTGACAGCAGCGCCGCCAGTTGCACCCACGGCGAGTGTCCGACATACCCGTCGACCGACCGCCAGGGGTACTGGCTCAGCGCCGCACCGGCCAGCGTCAGGCCGCCCGCCGCCACGGCCACCGTCAGCCTCTCCTGCCAGGCGTCGCGATTACGCAGCAGGTAGCGCACTCCCAGGGCGGCACCCGCTACAAGTAATCCCGGTAGACCCGACAGCGCCGTACCCACCGCGAGTACCGCGGCCGACGCCAGCGGCCGCGCCGGCTGCCACGGCTGCACAGGATCGAGATCCAGATCGCGGCGCCGCGCCGGCCACAGGGCCAACAGGGCCAGCACCGGCAGCAGTGCGAGTCCACCGATCAACCCGACGCGATAGGGCCGGTTCGAGGGGAAGGACAACGTGACGGGTCCACTCTCGCCGGCCGGGATCACCCAGCCCTGCTGCCAACCGTTGATCTTCACCGGCTTCAGTGCGGTGCCATCGGCGGTCCGCGCGATCCATCCCGGGTTCACGCTTTCGGGCACCACCAGGGCCCGCGGTTTCCCTGATGCCGGCAACTCGACCTGCCTGCGGTCCGGTGACCACACCGGTGCGGCGACGGGAGTTGTTGTGGCCACGCGTAGCTGAGCGGCCTCCGGGGTATTGAGGACGACCCCGTCGACGACGAATGCTGCGCCCGGGCTCACCAGGAGTTCCTGTTGGCCGGCGGGCAGAGTGACCGGGCCGGTCCGGCAGGGTTGGGCCGCAATCGGATCACCGTCGAGCAGTGCCCCCACGGTGGTGCGCACCGAGGTCTGGATGAACTGCCCGGCCACGCCGATGATGGGACCCTGACCGCACGGAAGTGACACCGTCCGTTTGCGATTGGCGGCGGAGTCGGCGGGGGCGACGGGCTTGCCGTGGACATCGAGGACGGTCAGTTCGGCCAGCCCGGGCGGCTTGAGCTGGTCGAAGCCCAGCGAGGTGCGGTCGATGATGTCGTTCCAGGCGAGCAGCGACACGGTGATGGTGTCGGTCACCCGCGGTTTGAGGTGCGCGGTCTGAGCCTCACCGTTGCCGGGGAGCTTGTGTACCTGCGGACCGTCGCCCAGGTCGATCGAGACCAGCGTCGGATGCGCCGGCGGTTGGCTGGCGCCGGGATCGATCCGCAGCGCGCCAACCTCGGTGGGCGCAGGCAGTTTCAGCGTCAGCGTGGGCGGCGCCTTGAACTGAACGACGCGCTGCGGCGCGGTCCAGGACGTCCGCGGGTCGCCGTCGGTGGCGGCATAGGCCGAACCGAGCACGTCGATCGGATCGGCGTCACCGGAGGCGCGGGTGGTTCCGGGTTGGGCGACCAGATCGGCGAGTTTGGGTCCCTGGCGGGACCGGATCCACACCGTCGGCTCGACTTCGGTGGGGGCGGGCACCGTGAGCGTGCGGCTGAGGTTCACCGGCTCCTCGGAGGCCAGCGCCAGTGCAGCCGCGCACCGGACCCCGGCCGGGCTGTCGGCGCAGCCGGTCCGGCCCAGGAGTTCTGTGCCCAGGTCCCATTGCGCGACAACCGAATCCGCTGGAGGACCGGGAACCTCCACGGTGTGCCGCAGGTTGATGGGGTGCGCGAATCCAGAGGCGTCGTACTGGGTGACGGACAGATCGGTGATGCCGAACTGCACGCCGGGCGAACCGTCGTTGGTGGCGACCGCGGTGACCCGGACCCACGGCGTTTCACCGACCGGCAGCGGGATGGTCAACTGCTGGCCGGCGGTGTCGAAGCGCAGGCTGCTGGTGCCGGTCGCGGTGGCCACCTCGATGCGGCGCACCTGGGCACCGACCGCCGTCGCGCTGGGGGTGATGGTCAAGGTGGCGTTGGTGACCGGGTGATCGAAATCGACCTGCAACCACTGGCCGACCGCGGCCTGAAGGGCGTTGGACACCCACGACGTCGAGCCGTCGCTGTCGATGGCGGCAGCGGGTCCGGTGGCCGGCGCGACGTTGGGCAGTGCAGTGGAGTCCGCGGCCGAACTGGACACCGACACCCGTCCGCCGTTCCACTTGCCGTAGACCGGTGCGGCCCCGTCGGTCGGGTAGTCCGGGACCCGATTGTGGGTATGGCGGGCGTCGTCGGGGGTGCGGATCGCCGAGGCGTGGTCGTCGACGCGGCCGTAGTCGATCTCGCGCGCGGTCGGGGTGTCGGTGACGATCACCCCGGCCGATCCGTCGGGTTGTACCGGCAGGCCGGCCCGTTCGGCATCGGCGGTCAGCAGCATCGGCCCCAGTGGGGGTCGGCCGGCGAGGCGTCGGCGTTCGTCGAGACGCAGCAGCGCCTCGGGTGCACCGGCCACCCGGGTCATCGCGTCGGTGTCGACCAGATAGGGCGCGGCCGGGTTGGTTCCGCCGGTGTCCACCCGATAGATCTCGACGGCGGGGTACTGCGGTCGCAGACCACTGTCGGCGACGAAGCCCTCCAGCGTCCCGGGACCCGACGAGTCGCCGAACTCGGCGACCTTGGACAGCCCGGGAGACCCTTCGATCGACCGGTGCACCAGCACCGGCCGGGCCGACCGGGAAACGTCGGGATCCAGATCGTTGCGCAGTACGATATACGAAATGCCTTGCCGGGCAAGGGTGTCGGCCAGCCCCGCAGAAGGGCGACCGGCGGCGAACAACCGCTGCACCGAATCCAGTGCGCGGATCGTCTCCGGCGGTGTCAGCGGGATCGAATCCCGCACCCCCCACGGGCTGGATCCGAGCACCTGTAACGGCTCGTCGTGGCTGTTGCCCCAGGTCTGGGTGGCGAACGGGGCGCCGGGTGCGACCAGGACCCGGCCCCGGTCGGTGTTGTGTTCGTCGAGCCAGTCCGCGGTGTCGTGCCAGTACTGCGGGATGGCGGTGAAGGTTCCGGCGGGGGCGATCCGGCCCGTCCAGGCGAGTGAGGTTCCGGCGGCCAGTGCGGCGAGCACCACGATCGCCACCGCGATGCGCTTGTCGCGTTCGGGCCGGGCGAATGCCCGCACCCACACCGGCAGGGCCGCGTTGCCCGGCAGCGGGATCCGGCCCAACAGATGAGCCAGACCCAGCGCCAGCGGTAGCCGCAGCACCGGATCGAGCTTGGCCAGGTTACGCAGCGGCGTGCCTGTGCCGTCCAGGAAATCCTGGACCGCCGTCGCGACCGGGGAGCCCAGCCCCCCGGAATAGCCCAGGCCCAGCAGGACCACGCCGATCAACAGCATGGTGATCAGCCGGCCCCGTGCAGGCATTGAACGCAGCGCCAACCCGGCCAGGCCGGCTGCCGCCACCAAGGTCGTGGCCAGCACCGCGACCGTGCTCGTCACCAGTGACGCCGCCGCAGTGGCGGTAGACGCCACGAACGGGGTCCAGGTATGGGTGCCGCGCAGCATCTCGGTCAATGACATCCACTGCGTGGTGACGCCCGAGGATTCGATGAAGTCCAGGAACGGCGGACTGATCCGACCGAGCATCACCAGCGCCACGACCCACCAGGCGACGGCGAGTGCCGTGCAGCCGAACCACCACGCGGTAAACCGCCACCACAGCCGGTTCGGGCGGTGGCAGGCCCACCAGATGATCGCTGCCAGGCAGCCGGTCAGGGTGGCGACGGCGTTCACCGCGCCCATCAGCGCCACGGCGCCCGCCGACCGGGCAGCCATCAGCCGCAGGTTCCGATCCTGGCGGAACGCCAGGATCATCGGTACCAGCACCCACGGCGCCAGCATCATCGGCAGCGTCTCGGACGAGATCGCGCCGAGGGTGGTCAGCACGCGGGGTGACAGCGTGAAGGCGAGTGCGCCGAGGACACGCGAACCGGTGCTGCCGATGCCCAGGAGTTCGGCCAGGCGCAGCATGCCCCAGAAACCCACGGTCAACAGCAGGGCCCACCACAGTCGTTGCGTGACCCAGCCGGGAATCCCCAGCAGATCGCCGGCCAGGAAGAACGCGCCGTGGGGGAAGAGGTAGCCGTAGGCCTGGTTCTGCGCCTGCCCGAACGGCAGGTCGCTGTTCCACAGATTGAAGGCGCGAGCCAGGAACCTCAGGGGATTGGCGGTGAGGTCCAGCTTCGTGTCGGGTGAAATCTCTCCGGGCGACTGGGCGAAAGTCAGGAGCAGTGTCGCCGCGGCGACCACCCACAACCAGCGCCGCGACAGTGGCGCGTCGAGCGCCCGCCGCGTTAGCGGCACATCCAAGCTAGGACCGGTCGCCGTACTCGACCCTGTTGAGCACCGATGACGCCGGGTCGCCCGCTTGCAGCGGAGGCTTCGTGTCCTGCTGCACCATTAGCGTCACACCGAAAACGGCAGCCGCCCCCAACAGCAGGCCGACGACAATGCTGGCCGCGGAGGGTATGACGAACCGGTTCACCCGGCCAACCTAGCACGGCAACACCGCCGATCAGTGCCAGGTGGACGTGGGTCGACACGCAGAGAATCGATTACGGCTTGCTCAGCGGCTAAGGTCGGGCCCCATGGCTTCACCGCGCCTCGTCGCAACTTTCGCAGCGTTGTCCGGACTGTTGCTGGCCTGCTCCCCGAGCACGCCGGCGCCGGAGTCTCAATCTTCCGACACGAAGCCGATGTCCACCCACGCACCGATGCCCGCCGCGCCGGTATGCGATGTGGCCGCCCTGTCGCCCCGCGACAAGTTGGCCCAGCTGCTGACCGTCGGGGTCAAGGACGCGGACGACGCGCGTTCGGTGGTGAGCAGCCAGCACGTGGGCGGCATCATGATCGGCAGCTGGACCGACCTGTCGATGGTCAACGAAGGATCTCTGCGCGATATCTCGGCCGCCGGCCCGTTGCCGTTGGCGGTCACCGTCGACGAGGAGGGGGGCCGGGTTTCGCGGCTGTCCTCGCTGATCGGCGAGCAGCCGTCGGCGCGGGTGCTGGCACAGACCAAATCCGTCGACGAGGTGTACGGCATCGCGCTGGAGCGCGGCCAGAAGATGCGCGGCCTCGGCATCACGGTCGACTTCGCGCCCGTCGTCGACGTCACCTCCGATCCCGACGACACCGTCATCGGTGACCGGTCCTTCGGTGACGACCCGGCCAAGGTCACCGAGTACGCCGGTGCGTATGCCCGCGGGCTGCGGGAGGCCGGGGTGCTCCCGGTGCTCAAGCACTTCCCGGGACACGGACACGGCTCGGGTGACTCGCACACCGGCTCGGTGACCACCCCGCCGCTCGAGGAGCTCAAGGCCAACGATCTGCTGCCCTACGCCACCTTGACCACCCAGGCCCCGGTGGCCGTCATGGTCGGGCACCTGGAGGTGCCGGGGCTGACCGGTACCGATCCGGCCAGCCTCAGCCCCGCCGCGTATGAGCTGCTGCGTTCGGGCGGATACGGGGGCCCGGGCTTCAACGGTCTGGTCTACACCGACGACCTGTCCAGCATGGCCGCGATCAACCAGCGCTACGGAGTGGCTGCTGCGGTGCTCAAGGCATTCCAGGCCGGGGCCGACAACGCGCTGTGGATCACCACCGACGAGGTGCCCGCGGTGCTCGACGGCCTGGAGAAGGCGTTGGCCGACGGTCAGCTGAACCAGGCCGCCGTGGATGCGGCGGTGCAGCGCAATATTGACGCCAAGGGTGGGGTGCACTGCTAGCAGCTCGCTGAGCTGCTGCCCTGTTCCTCAACCGGACGCTTATCCTGTTCGGATGGCAGGTGGAACCAAGCGGCTGCCGCGGGCTGTGCGTGAACAGCAGATGCTCGACGCCGCGGTGCAGATTTTCTCGGTCAACGGCTATCACGAGACGTCGATGGACGCGATCGCTGCCGAGGCCGAGATCTCCAAGCCGATGCTGTACCTCTACTACGGCTCCAAAGAAGAACTGTTCGGCGCCTGCCTCGACCGGGAGCTGACCCGGTTCGTGGACGTGGTGCGCGGGGAGATCGACTTCACCCAGAGCCCCAAGGATCTGCTGCGTAGTGCCGTGCTGGCGTTCCTCACCTACATCGACGCCAACCGGGCCTCCTGGATGGTGCTGTATACCCAGGCCACCAGCTCACAGGCATTCGCGCACACAGTCCGGGAGGGTCGTGACCGGATCATCGATCTGGTGGCCCGGCTGCTCAGCACCGGTACGCGTAATCCTCAGCCGGACAGCGATTTCGAGATGATGGCGGTGGCGCTGGTGGGTGCCGGCGAGGCGATCGCCAGCCGGGTCAGCACCGGGGATGCCGACGTCAACGAAGCCGCCGAGTTGATGATCAACCTGTTCTGGCGCGGTCTGAAGGGCACGCCCTCGGACGCGGGGACACAGTCGGTCACCGCAGGCTAGGTCGTTGCCCGCCGACGCGGATCAGATGGCGACACCCTCCACCAGGCTGAATGGTGATGCTGTCTCCACCACGCGAGTGAGCCGGAACCCGGCCTCCTGGTACAGCTTTCGGTAGTCGTCCTCGGTGCGTTCCCTCGCGGCGATCCCGATCAGCATCTCCATGTCGGTCCACTTGCCCAGGAACTCGCGGTCGTGGTCGGGAATCACTCCCTCGATCAGCAGCAGAGTGGTGCCCGGTGTGGCGGCGGCGCGCACATTGCGCAGGATCGACAGTGCCTCGGTGTCGGGCCAGTCGTGAATGATGTTCTTCATGACGTAGGCGTCGGCGCCTGCGGGGACGCTGTCGAAGAAGGAGCCGGGGATGACGCGGACTCGGTCGGCGGTTCCGTACTTGCCCAACATCGCCGGTGCGCCGTCGACCACCTGCGGCAGGTCGTAGAGCACGCCCCGGCTCCGCGGGGTGGCCTGCAGGATGGCCGCCAGCAGTCGGCCGTGCCCGCCGCCGACATCGGCGATGGTTCCGAACCGGGAGAAGTCGTAGGCGGCGACCACGGGGGCAATGGCCAGCTCGGAGACGCTGGTCATAGCGTCGTTGAAGATCGCGCCCAGTTCAGGCTCGGAGCCCATGTAGTCGAACGCCCCTTTGCCGCGCAGCCTCGGGATGACCGCCTCGCCGGTGCGGACCGCATCGGCGAGATGGCTCCAGTGCTCCCGATGCTGGGGCGAGCCGACGAATTTGGCCATCCCGGCGATCGAGACGGGCGCGTCTGTGCGCAGCGTGTCGCCCAACGGATTAAGTGCGTAGCGTCCGTCGCGCGTGCGACGGAAGACGCCCTCGCTGACCAGCGCCCGCATCAGCCGGTCCAGGGTGTCGGGATTGGCCTCGACGCGGCGCGCCAGCTCCTCGGGGCGCAGCGGGCCGTCGGCCAGCGCGTCGGCCACTCCGAGTTGTGCGGCGGCGGTGATGCCCTGGGCGACCCAGGCACCCAGGATCAGCTCCAGCATCGCCGCGGGCGGCGGGACCGTGCGCTGATGCACGCGACGCAGGTGGTGGCGAACGCGTTCGACCGCACGGACCAATCCGGCCGGCGGCACCTTGGCGGGAGTCACCGGATGACTCTAGGGCAGCTGGGCTGAGGTGTCGGTCACTATGGCCGGTCTGATAGCCAACAGCAAACCGAACTGGCGTCGGAACCTGTTGCGTCGGCCGCCTAGAGTGGTGCGAATGTTCAATGCGACCGAAGAGTCCGGTAATGCCTGAGGCAGGCACCGGCAGCTCGTCGCTGGACCAGCTCTACCAGCTCCATCGCGAGGTGGCCGATTCGCGCTCGTTGCGGCTCCTGGTGACGAACAACCTGGCCACCTACCTGACGCTGATGGAACGCCACCTGGACCGCGGCGCCAAGCTCACCGAGACCGACCTGGTGGTCCGGCTGGAACGCGACCTCGTCGACCTCGGCTCCGAAACGGACCAGTCGGGTCTGGCCCTGATCAAGCACTGGGCCAGCCAGGGCTGGCTGCACCGGATCACCGAGCAGTCCGGTGACACCGAACGCAATGTCTGCTACCTCACCTACGAGGCGCGGGCCGTGCTGGATTTCGCCCGCCGCATGCGACGGGAGGACACCGTCGCCACCGGCGGTTCGATCACCGGGATCGCGGCCGGTCTGCGCCGCGTGGCCGGCCAGGTCAGCAACGACCCCGATCGCATCCGTGCCGACATCGAAGCCGAAATCGCCAAGCTGCGTGATGAATTGGATGCTCTCGAGCAGGGACAGCGGCCGGAACCCGACCTGGTCGACGTCGAAGACGAGGCACGAGCCATCGCCTTGCAGATGGAGCAGATCGTCTCCGACATCGGGCAGTACGGCGCCATGCTGAACCGCATCACCACCCGACTGCTGGATGCCTCCGCCGATACCGATCTCGGCTACCGGGAGCGCCAACGCCAGCTTTTCGACGACTACGAGTCGCTGTTCGCCTCCCGGGAGAGTGCGTCCTACAGCGCCTTCACCCGAATGATCCAGGACCCCGAGCAGCGGGCTGCGCTGGTGGCCGACATCGAGGCGGTGACCCGTGAGTTGCCGCACCTGGACCCGGGCCTGCGTGAGGTGATGACGGGTTTCTTCGGCCTGGTGTCGGCGCAGACGGCCGAGGTGGGCCGCACCCGCCAGCGCTGCGCCCGACGGATCAAACGCTTCGTCGCGTCCGGCACGCTGGAACACAGCCGCGGCGTCACCCGTCAGCTCAACGACGCCCTGGCCAGCGCGCAGGAGCTGCTCAGCGTTTCGCTCGCCGACAGCCGCATCGGCATCGAGGTTCCGCTGGTCCGAACGGACTTCAATTCGATTGGCGCTGTGGCATTCAAGATTCGTGACGCCGTCCCGCCGTCGCAGGCCGAACCCTCGCACGGTGAGGTGAACTTGTCGGCCTTCTCCGCACTGGCGTCCCAGGTGGACGCCGCTGAGCTCGCCGAGTTGATCAACGGCGCGGTGGCGGACGGGCCATTGTCGCTACCCGACGCGATCGGCATGCTGGACGCGGCGTACCTGGGGCACGTCATCGTGCTGTGGTCCTGGGCACTCAAGCAACAGGTGGGAGAACCGGGCGACGGTCCTTCGGTCCGGGTGCGGTTCCGGTCGCTGGAGGGTGCCGACCGCGAAATCGAAATCCCCCGACTGGTTTTCAACGAACCGATCCCTACTGCCAGCGAGAGCATGCTATGACCGACACCCCGGAGTCGTCGCCCGTCAAAGACGGCGTCATCGATTTCGATGCCCTGCCGAGCATCGACGCCGTCGAACGGTCCACCGACCAGCGGCGCGCGCCCCGCTTCGACGGGGATGTCAGCGAACTGCCCGACCGCGCCTGCTGGGCGCTTCAGCATCTGCTGTCGCGTCGTTACGTCAGCAAGGACAACCACTCGGAGCTGTGGTCGTGGGTGACGCGGTACCGTGCCGAACTCACCGTGCGGCTGTCGGAACTCGATATGCGGCTGTGCATTTCGGATGATCACGACATCGCCTACGTCGAGCAGGCCGACTACGAATCGCAGTGGCGGCGTCGGCTGCTGCGCCGCGAGACCCTCAACACCTACGACTCGATCCTGGCCCTGCACCTGGCCAAGCTCATGCGCGCGGCGGCGCGCGACGAGAACGTACTGATCAGCCGCGACGAGATCCACGAGCTGTTCGCCGGGGTGAACAACGACACCGACCGGGATACCGCCTCGTTCGACAAGCGGATCGACAACGCGATCGAGCGGCTCACCGACATCGAGATGCTCGGGCGTAACCGGGAGGACGAGGACAGTTTCACCATCAGCCCGGTGGTCAACGCCATCATGACGGCGTCGATGATCACCGAGTTGCAGCAGCAGTTCGAGCAGCTCAAGCGGGCCGCGAACGGCACCGTCGATGACTCCGACGACACAGATGTATCCGAACGGCTCGAAGACGAAGTGGACGCCCATGGCTGACCCGACCAACCAGTTCTCCCTGTCGCGCCTGCAGGTCATCAACTGGGGCGTGTTCGACGGGTATCACTCGATCCCGTTCAGCCGACACGGCACCCTGATCACCGGATCCTCGGGCAGCGGTAAATCCTCACTGCTGGATGCGATTTCGCTGGCCTTCCTGCCGTCACACCGCCGCAACTTCAACGCCTCGGGCGACACCACCGCCGCGGGTTCGGGCACCGGCAAGCGCACGGTCGACAAGTACGTCCGCGGCGCGTGGGGCGAGCGACGCGAGGGCACCAGCCGCCAGATCATGTACCTGCGCGGGACGGGGCCGGCCTGGTCCGCGGTCGCGGTCACCTACAGCGACCGCACCGGGCGTTCGGTCACCGGGTTGGTCCTCAAATGGCTGGCCGCAGAGAAGACCTCGGATCCGGGCAGCCGCTACTACCTGATCGACGACGACCGCGACATCTTCGGCCTGTGCAACCGCTGGGCGTCCAACGGCTATGACGCCGCGGTGTTCCGGGACGACGGCTGGACCGGTGGCCGCAGCGAGAGCCAGTACCTGGCGCAGTTGTACTCCAGCATCGGTATCCGAGCCTCTGAAGCAGCCCAACAGCTGCTGGGCAAGGCCAAATCGCTGAAAAGCGTTGGTGGTCTTGAACAGTTCGTCCGCGAGTTCATGCTGGACGAGCCGGCCAGCCTCAGTGGCGTGGAGGAGGCGCTCGAGCAGATCAACCCCTTGGTCGAGGCCCGTGGTCTGCTCGACGTGGCCCGGCGGAAGCGCAACACGCTCGGCAACATCGCTGCGGTACAAGCGCGTTATGCCGAGGAGGCCGCCAAGTTCGGGGTGATCGACACGATCGACAACACCATGATCCGCGATTACGTCGACCATGTGCGGCTGGCCCAGGCCGGCCCGGAGATCGCGAATCTCGATGATCAGATCACCCAGCTTGGCGCCCAACGCGACGAGTTCGGTACCCAGCAGCGTCAGCTCAAGAACGAGCACAACTCGCTGATGGCCCAGATCAACACCGTCACGGTGGATCTGGTGCCGCTGCAACAGCGCCTGACCGAGGCCGAGCGGGTCAGCGAGGAGGTGTCGCGTCGGCGCAGCGGCTACGAGGACAAGGTCACCGCGCTGGGGTTGACCCCGCCGGACGACGGCGAGGAATTCTGGTCGCTGCGTGAGACTTTGATGGAGGAAGCCGACCGGCTGCACCGCGAGTTGTTCACCGGAAATCAGCCCTACGTCGAGGCCTCGGCGAAGGAAGTCCGGGCTCGTGAGGCACGCGAGAGCGTGGAAGCCGAGTTGGAGCGGGTGCAGCGCCTGGGTTCCCCGCTGCCCAGAACCGAGTATGAGATGCGGGCACGTATCGCCCGGGCGCTCGACATCTCTGAACGCGATCTGGTCTACGTGGCAGAGCTGATGGAGCTCAAGCCGGACGAGTCGCGGTGGCGGCTTGCGGTCGAAAAGGTGTTGCGCGGTGCCGGATTGCGCTTGCTGGTTCCCGACGCCCACATGGAACGGGCGCTGCGTTTCGTCAACGAGAACGACATGCGCGGCCGGATCCAGCTGCAGCACGTCCAGCACGGTTCGCAGTTGCGGACTCCGCCCCCGGCCACGCTGGCCACCAAGCTTCAACTGGCCGACCCGACGCATGACAGTGCCGTGGAGGCGCTCAACGTGATTGCCGCGGTGGGTGATTACGTGTGCGTCGACGGGCCAGGGGAGTTCACCGAGCAGTCCCGCGCTGTGACCGACCAGGGCTTGCGCAAGGACAGCGGCCGTCTCTCCATCAAGGACGACCGGTCACGGCTGCGCCCCTCGGATTACATCTTCCTCGGCGGAACAGCGGCCAAAGTCGAAGCGTTGCAGGATGATCTGACCGCGGCCCAGGACGTGTACCAGGTGGCGCGCACGGCCCGTGAGCGGCTCGACGAGCACCGCGGCCAGCTGCAGTCCCGGGAACGGGCCTGCCGGGCGCTGTGCGACCAGTACATGCAGTGGAGTGACATCGACACCGATTCGGTGGACGAGATGCTGGAGCGGCTGCAGGGCGAACACGATCTGCTGGTCTCCGACAATCCCGACGCCGAACGGCTGCAACAGCGGGCCGACGATTGCTGGGAGCGCGTCGAGAAGGTCATCCAACAGATCGGTTCGCTCAACGAGCGTGAGACCACCCTGGACCGCAGGCGAACGGCGCTGCTGGAGCTGAGCGAGGTCTTGACCGAGCGGCTCGGTGCCGGCGAATTCCCGTCCCATGCCCGGGACACGATCGACGGCTATGCCGCCGACATCGCGCTGAGCCTGGAGTTGCTCGAACCCGAGCTCTACCGGAACGAACTGGTCCGCGTCATCAGTCGTGAACGGGACCGCCTGCGGGCGGACCGCAACCGGTCTCACGACGAGTTGGCCGGGATCATGGCCGCCTACGACAGCTCGTTCCCCGATGCGATTCCCAACGACAGCGATGTGTTCGACGAGCGGGTGCACGACTACGTGGCGTTGTGCCGTCGGATCGACGAGCGCGAGCTGCCCGACGCCTACGAGCGCATGCAGCGGCTGATCACCGAGCAGGCGCCGGGCGCGATCCTGAACCTGCACATGATCGCCGACAACGAGGCTCGGCGGATCACCGAGCAGATCGCCCGCGTCAATACCGGGCTGGGCGCGGTGGAGTTCAACCGCGGTACCCGGTTGACGCTGCATGCCGGTACCCGACATCTGGCTGCCGTCGACGAACTCAACGAGAAGGCCCAGCGCATCTCCTCGCGGGTGTCCCTGGTGAGCTTCGGCGACGAGACCGCGATGTTCGAGCAGTACACCGACATCCTGCAGTTGCGAAAGTTGTTGGCGGGCAACACCCCCGAGGACCGCCAGTGGACCCGCGATGCACTCGATGTGCGTAACCGGTTCGTGCTGTACTGCGAGGAGCGCGACGCCGAGACCGGCGAGGTCATCCGGACCTACAGCAACTCCGGCGACAACTCCGGCGGTGAGCAGGAGAAGCTCATGGCGTTCTGTCTGGCCGGGGCGCTGAGCTTCAACCTGGCCAGCCCCGACAGCGACGACACCCGGCCGCTGTTCGCCCAGCTCATGCTGGACGAGGCGTTCTCGAAGTCGGATCCGCAGTTCGCTCAGCAGGCCCTGTCGGCGTTCCGCAAGTTCGGCTTCCAGTTGGTGATCGTGTCGACCGTGCAGAACAGCACGACGATCCAGCCCTACATCGACAACGTGGTGATGGTGTCCAAGTCGGACGCGTCAGCGCCCAATGCCCGGCCGGTCGCTTCGGTCACGTCGGCGTCGATCTCCGAATTCGCCGATCTGCGAAAGACCTCGGGCGAGGCGGTTGCGAGCGCCTAGTTCGAGCGCAGGGGCCGGCTGACCAGAATTTGGTGTCTTTACCGGCGTGACGGTGCACTTATCCTCGAAGGGTGACGCCAACCCTGCGAGTAAACGCGCCGACGTTGCGCGATGTTGCTGCAGCGGAGAAATCGGTAGCTGCGGCCGCGTCGAACACCGGAGCCGCTGCGGCGCTGGCTGATGCGGCGGCCGGCATGGCGGGATTGCGCTCCGCGGGCGGCTGTCAATCGGCCCAGGCGGTGTTCGATGAAGTCAACCAGTCGGTGACTACGGCGCTGAACGGTCACTCGCAGAAGCTCGAGGCGGCAGCCCAGCAGTATGAGGCCACTGACGCCACCTTCGGTCGTCGATTGCAGCAGTTCAGTCGATGACGGTCACCGTCGAGCAGGTGAAGGCCTCGCGACCGGAGGCGCTGACCCGCGCCGGCGCTCAGATGGAGGCGGCTGCGGCGGCCTACCAGGCCCAGATCGATCGGCAGCAGGCGAACCTGGACAAGCTGAAGTCAGGATGGCAGGGCACGGCGTCAGATGCGGCAATTGCCGACGGGCAGAAGACCCTTGAACAGATGCGGCGCGTGCACGAGGCCATGGTTCGGGTGCAAGCTCCTCTGCAGGCCGGCGGCGCGCAGTTGACCCAGATCAGATCATCGGTGTTGCAGACCGTGGCGCAGTTGGAGGGTCAGGGCTGGCAGGTCGCTTCGGATGGCACGGTGTCGGTGCGGCCGGGCAGCGCTCTGGATTTCTACGCTCGGCTCAGCCCGGTCAACGCGTTGATGGTCCGCATGCTGGCGGTTCGCAACACCGCTGCGGTGAAAAAGTTGCTGGCTCAGTTCGACGCGGCGGATCAACAGACCGACGAAGCGGTACGGCAGGCAGTGGCCGGCCTGACCAACAGCCCGGGCAGCGGGTCCGGCGGGGGCGCACCGACCCCTGGTGACAAGGCCGAGCCACAAATCCCCGACACCAAGGACCCCCACGCGATCCATGATTGGTGGCTTTCGCTGACCCCGGAGCAGAAGGCGCAGATGCTCCGCGATCACCCGGACAAGATCGGGAACCTCAACGGCATCCCGACCGGTGTGAAGAGCGAGGCCAATCTGAAGATCCAGAAACAGGATCTGGCCCGGGTCAACTCTGCGGCTGAGGCGCACCATGTCAGCGTCGACGAGGTGCGGGCGCACCCGGAAAAGTACGGTCTGACCGCCACAGACATCACGCGTTACCACAATGCGGTCGAGGTGCAGAAGGCGCTGGACCGCTATGGCCGCGACGCCAAGCTCCCCGGGACCGACGATCAGCACCCACCGATCTTTCTGACCAAGTACGACCCCGAGGCGTTCGGCGGCAAGGGTGCGGCGGCGATCGCGATCGGTAACCCCGACACCGCCAACAACACGACCGTGAAGGTCTCCGGTCTCACCACCTCGGTGAAGGGCGGATCGTTGGACAACCCCGATCCGGTCAACCTCTACAACGAGACCAGTTTGGCCGACCCGAGCAAGTCGAACGCAGTCGTCATGTGGATGGGTTATGACGCGCCCGACGACCAGGCGGTCGCGGTGCCGAACATGGCCCGCCACGGTGCTGAACTGTTGGCCGCCGACGTCAACGCTCTGGACGCCACCCACTTGGGTTCCAGCCACCTGACTGTGATCGGCCATTCCTACGGCTCGACCACTGTGGCCGATGCGGCGGCCGGGTTCGGTATGCGCGCCGACGACATTGTGCTGATCGGTAGCCCGGGCACCGATCTGGCGAAATCGGCAGCCGATTTCCACTTGCCTCCGGACGGCCATCTGTACGTGGGGGCGGCCAGCACCGACCCGGTCACCTACCTCGGTCGGGAACACATGAATGCACCCGGCCTGGGCCTGGGCACCGACCCGTCGATCGAGGGGTACGGATCGACCCGATTCGACGCCGAATCCTCGTTGCGCGACTACGGCACCGATCACAGCAGATACTTCGAACAGGGCTCGGAATCGTTGTACAACATGGCCGACATCGCCTCAGGACACGGTGATCGGTTGCAACAGAACGGGATGACCGCCGAACATCGCTCGGATCACTGGTATGCCAAAGTTCCGGTGGTGATACCAACCCCGATGGGCCCCATCCCGGTGCCCGGCACCTCGATCACCATCCCGGGTGTCGACCAAGCCTTCGACCCCGAGGCGGATCGGCGCGCTCAGGACAACCACCGCCATTAGGAACTGAGGGAGGAGCATGAGGATTGGGTACGCGTTGGAGACACGTGATCACGGCGATCGCGCTAGTGACAATGACCAGTGTGATGGTCGGGTGCGGCGGTGGTAACGCAGTGAAAGAACCGATGACACCGCAACAGTCCCGCGCGCAGGTGATCGACGCCGGCAAAGAACTGGTCCGGGACCTGGGGTTGCGGGGCAACCTGACCAGAACGACGTTCACCTACGAATCCTGCACCGATGACAACAAGGGCCCGTTCAGAGGCAAGCTCGTGTTGGTGTTCTGGATGCCGGGCGCCGACCGGTCCGCGCCGCTGGACCCTGCGATGCTCGTTACCGCGCTGCAGCAACACGGATGGCAGGGCGACCCCGACTTCCACTCACACAGCACCGCGACGTTGCAGAAGAACGACGTGGAAGCAGTGGTGGAGCTGATGTACGTTCTCCCACTGGGCGCGCACGCGCGCGTCACCCTCTACGGCGAATGCCGCGACACCTATGACCACTCCAAAGACCCGTTCGACCGTGGCGACGTGACGGCTGAGCTGGAATCGCAATAGCCCCCGGCTACTTCGCAGTCAGACGGGCTGCACCGTCGCAGTGAGGTGTGGGTAGCCCTTCTTCAGGTTGCGCAGCGTCAGCTCCCAGCCCTCGCCGTCGCGTTCGACGTAGAGTCCGGCCTTGGCGGGCAACACCACAGGTTTGGCGAACCGCACGGAGTACTTGACCGCATCGGGGAGCTGCCCCTCGATGTTGGCCAGAACCGCTGCAGCGCTGAACATCCCGTGTGCGATGACCGTGGGGAAGCCGAACAGCTTGGCGGCGATCGCGTTGGTGTGGATGGGGTTGTGATCCCCGCCGATCGACGCGTAGTTCCGAATCTGGCCCGCGGTGATGTTCAGAACCGCGTTGGGCGGCGGCAGTTTCGGCTGCTTCTGCGGTTCCGGTTTCGGTTCACCGGACAGGCTGGTCTTCTGCTGGTGCAGGAACGTCGTCACCTGGTGCCACGCCGTGTCATTGCCGACCTTGAGCTCGGTGACGATGTCCACCAGCAGGCCCTTGCGGTGCTCACGCAAGTTCTCCGCGTGTACGGCGGCGCTGACGGTGTCGGTCACCTTGATCGGCCGGTACTGCGTGATGTGGTTCTCGATGTGTACCGAACCCATTGCGGCGAAAGGGAAATCGAATCCGGTCACCAGTGACATCACCGTGGGGAAGGTCAATGCGAACGGGTAGGTCAGCGGCAGGGTGTCGCTGAACCGAAGCCCGGTCACCTGCGCATAGGCGGCAACGTTGGCCGGGTCGATGGACAGCTCGTCGACCGTGACGGTGCGTGCGGGCAGGGTGTCGTCGCGCGGTATGAACGGCAGGGCACCGACGACGGCGCGCAGCATGTTGTTCACCTGCTCACGCCCCCAACATGGCCTGGCCGCAGACCCGGATGGTGTTGCCGGTGACCGCATTCGACGCCGGGCTGGCGAAGTAGGCGATCAACTCGGCCACATCCACCGGCTTGCCTCCCTGGAACAGCGAGTTCAGCCGGCGGCCCACCTCACGGGTGGCCAGCGGGATGGCGTCGGTCATCTTCGTTTCGATGAACCCGGGGGCCACGGCATTGATGGTGATGCCCTTTTCGGCCAGCACCGGTGCGAGAGCCTCGGTCAGGCCGATCATGCCGGCCTTGGTGGTGGCGTAGTTGGTCTGGCCGCGGTTGCCGGCGATGCCGGCCATGGAGGACAGTCCGATCACCCGGCCGCCCTCGCCGAGCGTGCCGCTGGCAACCAGACCCTCGGTGAGGCGCTGCGGGGCAAGGAGATTCACCGCGATCACCGAATCCCAGCGGCTCTCGTCCATGTTGGCCAGCAGCTTGTCGCGGGTGATGCCGGCGTTGTTGACCAGAACGTCGACCTTGCCGCCGTGCTGTGCGGTGACGTGGGCGACGATCTGCTCGACCGCATCGTCGGCGGTGACGTCCAGCGTCAGGGCGCTGCCGCCGACCTTCTCGGCGACCTTGCCAAGATCCTCGGCCGCTTGGGGGACGTCGACCGCCACCACGGTCGCGCCGTCACGTGCGAACACCTCGGCGATCGTCGCGCCGATGCCGCGCGCCGCGCCAGTCACCACGGCGACCTTGCCGGCCAGCGGCTTGTCCCAGTCGGCGGGCGGGGTCGAGTCGGCGGCGCCCACCCGGTACACCTGCCCGTCGACGTAGGCCGACTTGGCCGAGAGTATGAACCGGAGGGTGGACTCCAGGCCGGTGGCGCCGGGCTTGGCGTCGGCGGCCAGGTACACCAGCGACGCGGTGGCGCCGCGCTGCAGCTCCTTGCCCAGCGAGCGGGTGAAGCCCTCCAGGGCACGCTGAGTGATCTGGGCGTGGACGCTGCCTGCTTCGTCCGGCGTGGTGCCGATGACGACCACACGCGCGCACGACGCGAGGTTGCGCAGTACCGGCGTGAAGAACTGGTAGAGCTCCTTGAGCCCGGCGGCGTCGGCGATGCCGGTGGCGTCGAGCACCACACCGCCGAACGAATCGGCCCAGCGGCCGCCGATGTTGTTGGACACGACGTCGTAGTCGCCGGCGAGTGCGGCGCGCAGCGGCTCGACGACGCGGCCTTCGCCGCCGATGAGCAGGGAGCCGTTCAGGGGCGGCTGCCCGGGGCGGTAGCGGCGCAGGGTCTCGGGCTGCGGCACGCCCAGCTGCTTGGCCAGGAACGATCCCGGCCCGGAGTTGACCACTTGGGAGAACAGGTCGGAAGCCACTTCAGCTGCCTTTCGCTTCGCAGTACTGCGTTGTCAATACCGAACTTACTCCAGAGTAAGAACAGTGGGTAATATGGCCCCGGACAACCCGACAGTGGAGGGCAAACAAATGGCCAACAACACGACCCGGCGACGCGTTGCCGTTTTGGGTGGCAACAGAATTCCGTTCGCACGGTCCGACGGCGCCTACGCCAACGCCTCCAACCAGGACATGTTCACCGCCGCGCTGGACGGGCTGATCGAGCGCTTCGATCTGGCCGGTGAGCAGCTCGGTGCGGTGATCGGCGGCGCGGTGCTCAAACACAGCCGCGACTTCAACCTGATGCGCGAGTGCGTGCTGGGCAGCTCGTTGTCGCCGTACACCCCGGCCTTCGATCTTCAGCAGGCCTGCGGCACCGGCCTGCAGGCTGCGATCGTCGCTGCCAACGCCATTGCGCTGGGGCAATACGAGTCCGCGGCCACCGGCGGTGTGGACACCGCATCGGACGCCCCGATCGCGTTCGGCAACGATCTGCGGCAGGTTCTGCTGGGCCTGCGCCGGGCGAAGTCCAACGTGGACCGGCTCAAGCTGGTCGGCAAGCTGCCGGCCGCACTGGGCGTCGAGATCCCGGTCAACAGCGAGCCCCGCACCGGTATGTCGATGGGCGAGCACGCCGCCGTCACCGCCAAGAAGATGGGCATCAAGCGCGTCGACCAGGATGAACTGGCCGCCGCCAGCCACCGCAACATGGCCGCCGCCTACGACCGTGGCTTCTTCGACGACCTGGTCACCCCGTTCCTCGGGCTGTACCGCGACAACAATCTCCGGGCCGATTCCTCGGTGGAGAAGCTGGCCAAGCTCAAGCCGGTGTTCGGGGTCAAGGCCGGTGACGCGACCATGACCGCGGGCAACTCGACCCCACTGACCGACGGTGCCTCGGTGGCGCTGCTCGCCAGTGAGGACTGGGCCCAGGCGCACGGTCACGAGCCGCTGGCCTACTTCGTCGACGGCGAGACCGCCGCCGTCGATTACGTCAACGGGCCCGACGGGCTGCTGATGGCACCGACCTACGCGGTGCCTCGCCTGCTCGCCCGCAACGGGTTGACGCTGCAGGACTTCGACTTCTACGAGATCCACGAGGCGTTCGCCTCGGTGGTGCTGGCCACGCTGGCGGCCTGGGACTCCGACGAGTACTGCAAGGAGCGCCTGGGTCTGGACAAGGCGCTCGGCAGCATCGACCGCGCCAAGCTCAACGTCAACGGTTCCTCGTTGGCGGCGGGTCACCCGTTCGCGGCCACCGGTGGCCGGATCGTGGCCCAGTTGGCCAAGCAACTGGCCGAGAAGAAGAAGGAAACGGGTAAGCCGGTGCGCGGCCTGATCTCTGTCTGCGCGGCCGGGGGACAGGGCGTCACCGCGATTTTGGAGGCGTAGCTTGCGGAGCCCGACCATCAGGCTGGAGGCGTAGCTTGCGGCGTGACCTCCGTAAACGCCCAGACCGAAAACATCCGAAAAGTTTCTTTCGGGGATGTGTAACGGCCGCGGCATAGAGGTCGATACACGGGTAGCTCCGTGTTGCCGTCTGACCCCCCGACCCGACGGCAACACGGGGCGACCTAGCTTCAAATTCTCGGCAAATTCGGCCGTACTTTTCTCTGGTTTGAGGGGTACCCGAGGCGTACGATCGAGCGTACGACGGGTTCGGGAGTGACTGATCCAAAGAGTCGGTACAGGGGTGAAAGACCGGCTGCGTGAGACGAATTGAAACGCCCCCAGGTGTCCTCCCGAACCCGCCCTTTTTGTCTTGATCCCCGCATCGTCTGGCCCATACGGCCCGTAGCGTGGTGACATGCAGACCAGCCTCATCGCCTCGCTCAGTGACACCGGTGGCCGCTCCCCGATCGACGCCACAGTAGAGAATCTCGCGCAATTGCACGACGAGGGATTCCGGCGGGTCTGGATGACCCAGATGCCCTACGAACCGGACCTGTTGACCGTGCTCGCTGTCGCCTTCCGTGAGGTCGTCGGGATCGAGGTGGGCACCGGCGTCATCCCGATCCAGAATCAGCACCCGATGCTGCTGGCGCAGCGTGCGCTCACTCTCAACCTGATCAGCGGCGGCCGGTTCCTGCTCGGCCTCGGCATGACCCATGCCGCGGTGACCGAGGGGATGTGGGGCATTCCGTGGGACAAGCCGGTGCGTCGGCTCCGTGAGTATCTGGACGGACTACAACCGTTGTTGGCAGGCGAACCCGCCGACGCACCGGGCGAGACGGTGACCACGCGCGGCGCGCTGCAGATCCCGGGGGCGACGGCACCAGACGTGTACATCGCCGCGTTGGGGCCACAACTGCTCAAGCTCGCGGGCCGTCGCACAGCGGGCACCGTCACCTGGATGACCGGCCCGACCACACTGGCCGAACACGTGTCCCCGACACTGCGCGAGGCGGCCGGGGACCGCCCGGTCCGCGTCGTCGCGGCACTTCCGGTCAGCGTCACCGACGATGTCGACGGCGCCCGTGCCCAGGCCGCCAAACAGTTCGCCATGTACGGGCACCTGCCGTCGTACCGCGCCATGCTCGACCGGGAGGGCTACGCCGGTCCCGAGGATGCCGCCATCATCGGCGACGAAAGCACTGTGGCAGAACGCATTCGGGCGCTCGGAACGATTGGTGTCGACGAATATGTCGGGGTGGTGTTCGACGCATCGCCCGAGAACCGGGCCCGCACCAGGGCGCTGCTGCGCTCGCTCGACAGCTGACGGGGATGATTGTCGCCGATCTGGCGGTTGCAGTCCTTGCCGGTGGCCGCAAGTGGATGTGGTTGCCGAGGCAAGCTTGACGCACCACCAGTAACGGAGGCCGCATTGCCCACAACGTCATCAGCGGCAGACAGCCCCAGCATTCTCGTGATCGGGGCAGGAGAACTCGGCGCCGGCGTGTTGTTCGCTCTCTCCCATCACGTCGCGCGCCCTCCGGACGCAACTCTCGCGGTGCTGCGGCGGCCGCCGGCAGCGGGTGCCGAGGCGGCGAAAAGTGATGCTCGCCGTAGGGAACTGGTCGAGTGGGGAATCACGGTAGAACATGCCGACGTCTCGACGGCGTCGGTGGCAGAGCTCGCAGCCGTAATGGGCCGGTACCACACGGTCATCAGCTGTGTCGGTTTCGCGGCGGGGCCGGGCACACAGCGCAAACTCGCTCGATCGGCCCTCGCGGCCGGAGTGCCGCGGTTCTTCCCATGGCAGTTCGGTGTCGACTATGACGAGATAGGTCGCGGTAGCGCGCAGCCGCTGTTCGATGAGCAGCTCGACGTGCGTGATTTGCTGCGAGGCCAGCACACCACGGAGTGGGTGATCGTCTCCACTGGCATGTTCACCAGTTTCCTGTTCGAACCCGAGTTCGGCGTCGTGGATCTGCCTGCCGGTACCGTGCATGCGCTCGGAAGTTGGGACAACCAAGTCACCCTCACCACTCCCGAAGATATCGGGGCACTGACCGCCGATATCGTCTTCGCCGAACCGCGACTTCGCGACACTGTTGTCTATCTCGCCGGGGACACCATCAGCTACCGCGAACTCGCCGATATCGTCGAACGGCTCCGTGGGAGTGCGGTGAACCGCACGCTGTGGACCGATGACTTCTTGGCCGAGCAGTTGCGGCAGCACCCAGAGGACACGATGAGCAAGTACCGGGCGGTGTTCGCCCGCACCAACGGTGTTGCCTGGTCGAAAGACCAGTCCTACAACGCTGTTCGCGGGATCACCACCACGACCGCCGAGGAATGGGCGCGGACGAACCTGGCGTGATGTCCGGCCTCTAAGTCGATGTGGTCGGCTCGGGCTCGGATTCCGGCTCGAGCAGTTTGCGAACCGAGGTGCGAGATCCGTACGGGCGCAACATGCGACTGGCCGGGCGGGGCCGCACGATCTGCGGCCACCAGAACCACCGGCCGAGCAGCGCCGCGATGGACGGCGTCATGAACGACCGCACGATCAAGGTGTCGAAGAGCAGACCGAGGCCGATGGTGGTACCGATCTGCCCGAGCACGATGAGATCGCTGAAGATGAACGAGGACATGGTGGCGGCGAACACCAGGCCGGCCGCGGTCACCACCCGCCCGGTCCCGGCCATGGCGCGGATGACGCCGGTCTTGAGTCCGGCCCCGATCTCTTCCTGGAAGCGGGATATCAGCAGCAGGTTGTAGTCCGCTCCGACCGCCAGCAGCAGGATGATGGCCAGAGCCAACACGATCCAGTACAACTGGATGCCGAAGATGTACTGCCACACCAGAACTGACAGACCGAACGAGGCTCCCAACGACAGCACGACCGTGCCGACGATGACCATCGCGGCGACCAGGCTGCGGGTGATGAACATCATGATGAGCAAGATCAGGCTGATGGCTGCCAACGCGGCGATCAGCAGGTCGTACTTGGCGCCGTCCTGAATGTCCTTGTACGCAGAAGCAGTTCCGGCCACGTAGATCTTGGCGTCCGACAGCGGCGTGGCCTTGATCGCGTCGAACGCGGAGTCCTTGAGCGCATCGATGTGCGAAATACCCTCGGGTGTGGCGGGAGTGCCCTCATGCGTGATGATCATGCGGGCGGCCTTGCCGTCGGGTGACATGAACAGTTTCAGGCCACGTTTGAAGTCGGGGTTGTCGAAGGCTTCCGGCGGCAGATAGAACGAGTCGTCATTCTTCGCGGAGTCGAAGGCCTGGCCCATCGCGGTCGAATTCTCGAGGGCTTCCTGGGACTGCGAGTTGGTGCCGGCCGTGGTGGCGTAATTGGACAGGGTGAGATCACGGTTGCGCTCCTGGATGGCGATCTGCGGCGGCAGCAGCGCCACGAGTTTCGGCTGAAGGGCGTCGAGCTTGTCCAGGCTCGCGGTGATCTGACCGAATTGGTCGCTGAGCTTGTCGATCCCGTCGAGCGCATCGAAGACCGACCTCAACGCCGCGCACATGGGGATGTCGAAACAGTGTGGTTCCCAGTAGAAGTAGTTGCGCAAGGGGCGGAACTGATCGTCAAAGTTGGCGATCTTGTCGCGCAGATCGTTCACGATCGCGACGGTGTCGTGGAACGCCTGCGTCTGCTCATGGGTGGCGGCGGCACTGGCCTGCTGCAAGGAGACCTGCTGCTTGAGGATGTTGATCGTGTTGGACAGCTCGCCTGCCTGCTTGAGCAGATCGGCGGCGCGGTCCTGCTGGTAACCCAGATTCATGATCTGGCTGGCGCTTTGCGCGCTGATCTGAAATGGGATGGAGCTGTGCTTGATCGGTGTGCCCAGCGGTCGGGTGATCGACTGGACCAGGGCAATGCCGCGGGTGTGCAGAACGGCCTTGGCAACGCGTTCGAGCACCAGCATGTCCGCGGGGTTGCGCATGTCGTGATCGGTTTCGATCATCAGCAGCTCGGGGTTCAGCCGGGCTTCGGAGAAGTGGCGGGTGGCGGCGGTGTAGCCGATGTTGGCCGGTGCTGATTCCGGTAGGTAGGGGCGGCCGTCGTAGCTGGTCTTGTAGCCCGGCAGGGCGAGTAGGCCGACGAGCGCGATCAGACACGACACCACCAGGATGGGACCGGGCCACCGCACTATCGCGGTGCCGATGCGCCGCCAGCGCGGTGCCCGTGGATTGCGTTTCGGTTCGAGGAGTCCGAATCGGCTCCCGATGGTCAGTACGGCGGGCCCGAGCGTCAGTGCGGCCACCAGCGTCACCAGCACGCCGATGGCGGCGGGTACGCCCAGGGTCTGGAAGTAGGGGAGTCGGGTGAAGTGCAGGCAGGCCACGGCTCCGGCGATGGTCAGCCCGGAGCCGACGATGACGTGGACGGTGCCGCGAAACATGTCGTAGTACGCGGCTTCGCGGTCCATGCCACGGCTACGCGCCTCGTGATAGCGGCCGACGATGAAGATGCCGTAGTCCGTGCCCGCAGCGATCGCCAACAGCGTCAGCAGGTTCGTCGAATAGGTGGACAGGCCGATGACCCCGGAGTGCGCGAGCGCGGCGACGACACCGCGCGCGGCCGCCAGTTCGATGAGGACGGTGACGAGCATGAGGAGCATCGTGACCAGGGATCGGTAGACCACGAGCAGCATCACCGCGATGACCAAGAAGGTTATGCCGGTGACCTTTTCGGTGCCCTCGCTACCCACCTCGAAGTTGTCGGTGATGAGCGGCGCGGCGCCGGTGACGTAGGCCTTGACCCCAGGCGGTGGTGGGACACTCGCCACGATCTCGCGGATGGCGTCGACGGACTGGTTGGACAATGCCTCGCCCTGGTTGCCGGCCAGGTACACCTGCACCAGAGCGGCCTTGCCGTCCTTGCTCTGTGAGCCGCCCGCGGTGAGCGGGTCTCCCCAGAAGTCCTGGATGTGCTCGACGTGCTCGGTGTCCTCGGCAAGCTTTTTCACCAAGGTGTCGTAGAAGCGGTGGGCATCATCGCCGAGCGGCTGATCGCCTTCGAGCACGATCATGGCTGCGCTGTCGGAGTTGAACTCGTCGAAGACCTGGCCGATGGGGCGCATCGCCATGGTCGACGGTGCATCGGGCGCGTTGAGCCCCACCGAACGTGCTGCGCCGACGACCTCCAGTTGTGGCACAAGGATGTTCGTCAGTGCGGCGATGGCCACCCACACGAGCACGATCGGTACCGCGAGCATGCGGATGGTCCGCGACGTCCTGGAGCGGACGTCTGCGCCTTCGGCGTGCTGCCCGCTCATGCCGACTTGTCCAAGCATGCGATGTAGCCGTTCACGTTGTCGGTGGACCTTTCGTCCTTGACCACACCGTTGACGGTGATGCGGCAGCCGATGTACGCGCCGTCGCCTTGTGCCCGCAGGTCGGCGAACATGGTCGGGTCATCAGTGACCAGGGTCTGCGACCAGGGCAGCGTCATGTCCTCGGCCCGCTGGGGTTGTGCGTCGATGTCCAGGTAATTGATGGTGGCTACCGAGCCCGGTGATCCGAATACTTCGAAGAGAACCCGTTTCGGGTTGTATCCGGTGTTCTCCAGGGCGTCGGCACTGGGGCGTGACACCTCGTTGTCGGAACCGAATATGCCGTGTAGTCGGCTGACGGTGAACGCGACGACCGCCACCACGAGTACGGCCACGATCACCGTCCAGCGCCGCCTTATCAGGCTGCCTACCGAGATCCCCTGCATCTCAGAGCCTTTCGACAACGGGCGCTCTGCGCGCCGTGAGGCGAGAGTCTTTGGCCGTTCCAAGCACCTGAACGGTACCGTACGGTACAGTCGATTGCAGGGCAAGGCCTACAGGCAAGTGGCTGTGGTTGCCCGCTATGGAAAGGTTTTCAGTGTCACCCGCTTCGACCGCCTCGTCGCATGACGTCTCACCGCCGGCCCCGGCGACACAGTGGACCGAGCGCGAATCGGAGTTGTTGGCGGTCACCCTGCGTCTGTTGCAGCAGCACGGATACGACCGGCTGACGGTGGAAGCCGTCGCGACCGAAGCGAAGTCGAGCAAGGCCACCATCTACCGCCGGTGGCCCTCGAAGACCGAGCTGGTCCTGGCAGCCTTCATCGAGGGCACCCGGATCCAGTTGGTGCCGCCTCGCACGGGCGCGCTGCGGACCGATTTGCTGAGCATCGGCTCGTCGGTGTGCGCACAGGCACGCGAGCACGGCAGCACGATGAGCGCGATCATGTCAGAGGTAGCGCACAGCCCGGAATTGAGTGCGGCGCTGCAGAATCAGTTCGTTCTGCAGCGCAAGAAGCTGATGACCGAAGTGCTGACGGATGCGGTCAACCGGGGTGAGATCGCCGCCGCGGCGGTGCACAACGAGTTGTGGGATGTGATGCCCGGGTATCTGGTGTTCCGGTCCCTGATCCCAGGACGTCCGCCGACCGAGGAGACGGTTCGGGCGCTCGTGGACGACGTGTTGATGCCCAGCCTGACCCGGTTCTGAGCTGTCAGCGGCGGCGCCACCACACGAGCAGGCCTACTGCCGCGAGCACGGCGAGCACAGCGGCCACCGGAACCGCCGGTTTGGACCGCGCGGCCTCGGTTGCGGCGTGGGCCCGGTCGACGAAGGCTTCCTTGGTCTCGACTGCCTTGTCCTGTGCCCGGCCCTTGACGTCGAGTTTGTCCGACAGCGCAGCCACCGTCTCACCCAGCTCGCTGCGCGTCTTGTCGATATCGGACTGGAGTTCGTCGATGCCGGCGTCCGGCCCCGGTTCGGGCGGAAGGCGATCAGCGGTGGCCATGTCGTGCCTCCTTGAGCTCGTCGAGATCCTGCTTGACGCTGTCGACCGATTGGCTCGCCGGCGGCGGTACCTGTTTGGCTTGGCTGCGGCTGACCAGCGCGGCCACCCCGGCCCCGAGGAACAGCACCGCGGCGACGATGAGCGCGGCCGCCCATACCGGCAGGGCCAGCGCGATCGCCGCCACTGCGGCGGCGACGACCGTCATCAGGCCCAGCACCGCCAGCAGGCCGGCAGCACTGATCAGCCCGGCGCCGAGTCCGGCGTGGCGCGCCGACTCCTGGAATTCGCGTTGCGCCAATCGCAACTCGTCGCGTACCAGCCGTGTGGTCTGCTGCTGTAGTTGGCCGAGGAGCTCGGCCGTGGACGCTTCGTTGATGGTTTTGGGTTCGGTAGTCATCGGTGGGCCTTTCCCCATGCGTACTACTTCTCACACAGCTGTGCCCGACGCAGGGCCCGGCAAAACCTCGTACCGCCGCCGGAACCCGTTAGAACCGGTCGGTTCGGGGTATCCGCACTGTCAGCCCGAAAGCCGTTCTTTCGGGGCCTGGACGATGCGAGGAGAACCCGTGGGCCGACTCTCGAAAACGCTGTACCTGCCGCTGTCGATGGCGACGAGCGTGGGCGGGGGACTGTTGGCCGGCGCGTTGTTCACCCAGATCTGGAAGCGCATCGATGAGCCGAATCTGGAACCGCCCGACCCCAAAGATCTCGAAAGGTCCACCGCCAAAGCGCTGACGGCTGCAGCCCTGCAGGGCTTGGTGTTCGGCTTGGTCCGCGCCGCCGTCGACCGGGCGGGAGCCAAGGGCTACCGGGCGCTGGCCCATGAATCGCCCGTGTAGCGTTCCGCCGCCACGGGCCATTCCGGCATCGCCGATCAATCGGCCCAGGCCCTTCGACTGGTTGCGCGGACGCGGCTGACCGCGATGTGATGCGACCCGTCGCAGTGCGCGGCGGGGATGAGCGGGTCGATTCGGCGGGCGTCGGTGCGGTTGATGTGTCGACCGAGCGCACGCTTTTGCGACGTGGTCAGCGAGCGGTCGCGGCGGGCCAGCAGCTCCAGTTGCTGCCAGCTCAGCCCGTCGAGTTCACCGTCGGTGTCGTGCGTGGCGACGACGACGCATCCGCGCAGCAGCGGAACCGACTTGGGGGTGAAAGCTGTTGTGGCCAGCAGGAGTTCGGTTGCCTTCCGGTTCACGTGACGCTGGCATGAGTGTGTTGACGGGCTGAACCAGAAGTCGAACTGCCGATCCGCGGAGGTCAGGCAGTGCAGCCCATGGTCGTGGACGAGCTGGTTGATATCGGCGGTGGTGTAGGCCCGGGTTTCATAGACGGCGCCGTAGACGCTGAAATATAGGACGGTGTTCATGGTGGTGATCCATTCGCCTCTTTCTGATTCAGTGCGGTCGCGGACTCGCGCCGCTGATACAGAAGTTACCCATGTGGCAAATGGGATAAACCGCGATAACGATCAGGACACTATCTGCGCACATTCAGTCCGTTGAGTGCCCAGATCGTCAGATACGCCAACCCGAAGAACGCTGCAACAGCTATCGCCACGCCGGTCGACTGCACATAGGACAGCGGTGCGCGCATCCAGTCGAACGTCGCCGCGACCACCGCATCGGGCCGGGTCACCAGGTCCCAGGAGTTCCAGCGCTGGAACCGGCCGATGACCACGCCGACGGCGCACCCCGCCACGGACAGCACGACGGCCAGCCAGCCCCAGAACGAGCCGAATTCGTCGTCAAGGCGCTGATGCACCAGCAACAGCGAGACCACGCCCAGCAGCATCCCGGTCCACGCGGCGAATCCGTACTGCAGCACGTGACGCCACAGCTCGTAGCCCTCGCCGAGGTGGACCAGATCGGTCACCAGATAGGGAGCATTCGGCAGGAACGCCAACCAACCCAGTCCCAGCGGCAACAGCCACAGTCGTCGCTCGACCAGATCGAAAGCGATCGCGAAGACCATCGGGATCCAGGCGAGCACCAGGTTCCACACCAGGAACTTGGTCGGGTAGGACATCGGCGCCGCCGGATCGGTGATCCCGAGGGCCAGGGTGAGCGCGGTCGTCGCCATCAACGACATGACGAGCAAGATGCCGCGGGCTTCAGTCATGCGACCAGTTTGTCATCCGCCGAATGTTGGCTTGTGTCCCATATTTCGGCCGAATTTGAGACACGAGCCAACGTTGGGCTTGGTCACCGCACTACCAGCGCCGGTGCAGCCGGTCGCGGTAAGACCGCCCGTCGGGGTCGTAGACGGCGCGGTACACCGGTTTTGCCCACGCCTGGGTGAGCCGGGCGAGACGCTCGGGTTGATGCGGCCGGAGCCGCCCGGGCGGGCGCGGGCCGGTCCGCCCGCCGTCATGCCAGTCCTGCAGCGCCTGTGCCGACGCCGTGACGGCCTCGACCGCAGCCGCCGGATCGATCAGGTCGACATCGTCGTGGGGGGCGAGGTCGAGATGTTCGGCGAGTAGCCGCAGCCGGAGGTTGCGGGCGAACACCCGGGCACCTTCGCCGCGGCCCGCTGGGTCACGGGGTTCACGTTGGTCGCGGGTGCCGTCGAGTACTGCGCACGACAACTCGCTGTCGTGCGTCCAGGACCGCCGGTTGAAGTTGTCGCTGCCCACGCAGGCCCAGACATCGTCGATCACACACACTTTTGCGTGTACGTAAACCGGTGTCCCCATGTGGTTTTCGATGTCGAAGATATGTACACGCCGCGGGTCGGCGGCGCGGCACGTCTCGATCGCCTGCTGGCGGCCCACCTGGTTGGGTGGCAGGGCCCAGCGGCCATCGACATCGGGGTGTCGCGGCACCACCGCGATCAGGTGTAGGTCAGGGTTGTTCGCCAACGCGTCGGCGAACAACTGCGAAACCTGCTTGGACCACAGGTATTGGTCTTCGAGATAGATCAGGCTCCTGGCCCGCTGCACGGCTTTCGTGTACCCACGTGCCACGCTGCGCTCGCCGTGCGGGGCAAACGCGTACTCGAAGTGGGCATCGGGATAGGTCCGCAGAACTTGCACGGCCTGTCGGCCGCAGGGTGGGGGATCGGGTGGCTGCGGCGGCAATGTGCCGGCGTTCAGGTCGGAGCGGCGAAGTTTATCGGCGATCCAGGCGATCGGCGACAGCATGTCCAACGGTGCCGGGTCGGTCCAACGCTCCCGGAACGTGAAGTCCAGCGAGCCGACCGCCGGTCCCTGGATGCGTAGCTGGACGTCGTGCCACGGCGGGTGTTCGCCGTACTGGCGAGCCATCCGCATCGACTGCGGATCCCCATGATGGTCGGCGTCGTCGCGGCGCGAGTGGCACAGGTCGATACCGCCGGCGAAGGCGACGTCGCGTTCGGGTGCGCCGGGATGGCGCAGTACGACGAGCTTTTGGTGATGGGAACCGCCGATGCGCACCCGTTGGTCGAGCAGCACCTCCCCACCCGCTGCCTCGATCACGTCACCGAGATGCCGGTTCTCCTCCTCGCTGTAGGCGAATCGGTCCAGGTGCGAGCGCCACATCAAGCCCTTGACGACAACGCCACGCGCGGCAGCCTGGCAGAACAGCTGGGCGATGGTAGGTCCGTCAACGCGCATCCGTTCGTCGGGGTCGCCGCGCCAGTCGGTGAAGAACAGATGGTCGCCTCGGCGCATCTCGCTCACCTCGGCGGCCAGCCGATCGAAGTAGGTTGCGCCATGGATCAGCGGTTCGACCCGGTTGCCGGCACACCAGTCAGGCAACAAGGTGTCCGGATTGCCGCGTTCCTCTGTCGTGAGGAACCAATTCGTCAACTCCATGGGCACTGTCCGGAGATACCCGTTGGCGGCCGTGTCTGCACCCGGGTGCATCAAAGACAAACGCCCCCGGGTAACCCGGGGGCGTTCGACTTCGAACTTCTTAGAACGCAGCCTCGTCGAGCTCCATCACCTCGTTGTCGAGGGTCTCGATGACCTGACGGGTGCTGCTCAGCAGCGGCAGCATGTTCTTGGCGAAGAACGATGCGGCGGCGATCTTGCCGTCCAGGTAGGTGCGCTCCTCGCCGGTGGCGCCGGCGTCGAGCTTCTCGATGGCCACTGCGGCCTGGCGGGCCAGCAGCCAGCCGAGCAGCAGGTCGCCGACCGACATCAGGAAGCGGACCGAACCCAGACCCACCTTGTAGATGCTTGCGGCATCTTCCTGGGCGGCCATCAGGTACCCGGTGAGGGTGGCGGCCATGCCCTGCACGTCCTCCAGCGCGGTGGCCAGGAGGGCACGCTCGGTCTTGAGGCGGCCGTTGCCGGTCTCGTTCTTGATGAACTGCTCGATCTCGCCGGCCACGAATGCCAGCGCCTGGCCCTTGTCGCGGACGATCTTGCGGAAGAAGAAGTCCTGCGCCTGGATGGCGGTGGTGCCCTCGTAGAGCGAGTCGATCTTCGAGTCGCGGACGTACTGCTCGAGCGGGTAGTCCTGCAGGAAGCCGGAGCCACCGAAGGTCTGCAGCGACTCCTGGCCCAGCAGGACGAAGGCCCGTTCGGAGCCGCAGCCCTTGACGATCGGCAGCAGCAGGTCGTTGACCTTGTGGGCCAGCTCGGGCTCCACCCCGTGGACGGCCTTGGCAACGTCCTCGTCCTGGAAGGTCGCGGTGTAGAGGTAGACGGCGCGCATGCCCTCGGCGTAGGCCTTCTGGGTCATCAGGGACCGGCGCACGTCGGGGTGATGGGTGATGGTGACGCGCGGGGCAGCCTTGTCCATCATCTGGGTCAGGTCGGCACCCTGGACGCGCTCCTTGGCGTACTCGAGGGCGTTCAGGTAACCGGTCGACAGGGTTGCAATGGCCTTGGTGCCCACCATCATTCGGGCCTGCTCGATGACGTCGAACATCTGCGCGATGCCGTTGTGCACCTCGCCGACCAGCCAGCCCTTGGCGGGAACGCCGTGCTGACCGAAGGTCAGCTCACAGGTGGTGGAGACCTTCAGGCCCATCTTGTGCTCGACGTTGGTGACGAAGGCGCCGTTGCGCTCGCCCAGCTCACCGGTCTCGAAGTCGAAGAGGAACTTGGGTACGAAGAACAGCGACAGACCCTTGGTGCCCGGGCCGGCGCCCTCGGGGCGGGCCAGCACCAGGTGCATGATGTTCTCGAACATATCGTCGGAGTCGGCGGACGTGATGAACCGCTTCACGCCGTCGATGTGCCAGGAGCCATCCTCCTGCTGGACGGCCTTGGTGCGGCCGGCGCCCACGTCGGAACCGGCGTCGGGCTCGGTGAGCACCATGGTGGCGCCCCAGCCGCGCTCGGCGCCCAGCACTGCCCACTTCTTCTGCTCTTCAGTGGCGTTGTTGTAGAAGATCTCGCACATGCCCGCGCCCATCGCGTACATGTAGGCCGCGGGGTTGGCGCCGAGGATGTGCTCGATCAGCGCCCACTGCAGGGCACGCGGCACCGGCATACCGCCGAGTTCCTCGGAGAGGCCGACCTTGTCCCAGCCACCCTCGAGGAGGGCGCGCATCGACTTCTTGAACGACTCCGGCAGCGTGACGCTATGGGTCTTGGGATCGAAGACGGGAGGGTTGCGGTCGCCGTCGGCGAACGACTCGGCGATGGGTCCCTCGGCCAGTCGTGCGATCTCCGCGAGCATCTCGCGAGCCGAATCCTGATCGAGATCCGCAAACTTGCCGGTGCCGAACACCTTGTCGATGCCGAACACGTCGAACAGGTTAAAGACCTGGTCACGGACATTGCTCTTGTAGTGGCTCACTTTTCCTCCTTGTGGAATGCCACCTGAGGTTGGGTACTTTGGATAAGTTACCCACCAGTAACTGCGGCTAACTATACCGTTCGGTAACTTCAACGCAAAGAGACTCTGAGCAATTTCTGAAAGCTAACCAACCCAGTGGTTGATCGAGCCTTGTACCCCTTTCCGTAAACGGGCTTGACCAGCTGTTTTCGGATAATGTGAGGATAGTCACCAATGGTCTACTAAGGTGGCCCGATGCGTCGAATTGCGGTGTGGGGTACGGGCAACATGGGTGCGACGGCGATCAGGTCGGCCACGGGATTTCCGGGCCTCGAACTGACCGCGGTGATCACGTCCTCGCCCGACAAGGCCGGTCGCGACGCGGCGACGTTCGCCAAGCTCGACGCGCCTACCGGAGTCGAGGCCACCACCGATGTGGACGCGGCACTCGCCCAGTGCGATGCGGTGGCGTATATGTCTTCCGGCGATATCCGTCCCGAGGAGGCCCTTGCCGAGATCGAGCGGTGCCTCCGTGCAGGTAAGCAAGTGGTGACGCCGTCGCTGTACTCGCTCTACGACCCGGCCTCGGCTCCCGCCGAATGGGTCGAGCGGCTCACCGACGCCGCGGTGGCCGGCAACTCCGCGCTTCTGGTCAGTGGCGTGGACCCGGGCTGGGGTAACGATGCCCTGGCCGTGATCGCGGCGGGGTTGTGCACCCGGATCCGCACCATCCGGTGCCAGGAGATCTTCGACTACTCCACCTACAACCAGCCGCACTCGGTCCGGGTGCTCTGCGGTTTCGGTGGGTCGATGGACGAGACGCCGATGATGTTGCTGCCGTCCATCCCCACCATGGTGTGGGGCGGCAATGTCCGCTTGATCGGCCGCGGGCTCGGCCTGGAGATCGACGAGATCACCGAGACGGTCGAACGGCTGCCGCTGACCGAGGCTGTCGACAACGTCATGGGCCGGTTCGAGGCAGGCACCCAGGGCGCGTTCCGCCTGCAGGTCATCGGGTGGGCCAACGGGGTCGAGCGGGTCGTCATCGAGCACATCACCCGCATCGACCCGGCCTGTGCGCCGGACTGGCCGCAGCCCGACGAAGGGGTCGGCGATCACCGGGTGATCGTCGACGGCGATCCGCAGTTGAGCATCGTCGTGCGCGCCGATGTGCCGGGTGGCACCCGCGCCGACGGCGGCAACACCACGGCGGCCAACCGTCTGCTCGGCGCGATCGATTGGCTGGCTACCCAGAAGCCCGGTATCTACGACGGACTCGACGTGCCGTTGCACCCGCCGCTGCCTGCCGAGGTCGAAGCGACCCGCTGGGTCTGAGTTCGCTCTGCCGAGTTCTTCCGCCGAGCAGACACTCCGGTACCCGAAAATCGGCAACTCCGGGTACCGCCACGTCTGCTCGGCAATCAGGGGTGACGCGCTTGCTGACGCAAGCATCGGGGCGGCTCCTCGTTCCAAAGACCCCCGCAATCGGCCTCTGACGTGGAACATTCCGGCATGGGGTTTCTCCAGCCGAACCTGCCGGTCGTCGATGTCGCGGTGTGGAGCAAAGGCACCCGCGCCGAGCGAATTGTGCCGATGGCGCGGCACATCGCCGAGAACGGCTTCGGCACGCCGGTGGTGATGCCGCTGATGTACGGCGTGAAGATCGTGCTCTACGTTCTCGGTGCCTGGTTGTTCGCGTTGTCGACTCGGGGCGTCGACGGATTCACCAACGTCGGGGCCTGGTGGTTGGAGCCGATCGTCTTCCAGAAGGCCGTCCTCTACACGATGTTGTTCGAAGTCGTCGGGCTCGGTTGCTGTTTCGGGCCTTTGGCGGGCCGCTACTTTCCGCCGATGGGATCGATCCTGTACTGGTTGCGGCCCGGGACCGTGCGGCTGCCGCCGTGGCCGGACCGGGTGCCGTTGACCAAGGGCGACAACCGGTCCCCGATCGATGTGGCGCTGTACGCCGGACTGCTCGTGTTACTCGTGACAGCGCTGTTGTCCGATGGGTCCGGCCCAATTTCCGCCCTGGACACCGAGATCGGCGTGTTGCCCTGGTGGCAGACCGCCGCGGTGCTGTCCGTCCTGGCGTTGCTCGGGTTGCGCGACAAGGTGATCTATCTGGCGGCCCGCGCCGAGGTGTACGCGCCACTGGCACTGGTGTTCCTGTTCGTCGGGACAGACATCGTCGTCGGCGCAAAGGTGGTCTTCCTGGTCATCTGGCTGGGCGCCGCTACCAGCAAGCTCAACGCGCACTTTCCGTTCGTCATTTCGACGATGCTGGCGAACAATCCCTTTGTCCCGCCGGGGATTCTCAAACGCTCGATGTTCAAGCGATATCCGGACGATCTGAGGCCCAGCAGTGTCGCGCACTTCATCGCGCATTTCTCGACGGCAGTGGAGGGGTTGGTGCCGCTGGTGCTGTTCTTCTCCCACGGTGGCTGGCCCACCGCCGTCGCGGCATTCGTGATGGTCGTGTTCCACCTGAACATCCTGTTGTCGTTTCCGATGGGTGTTCCGCTGGAATGGAATGTCTTCATGATCTTCGGGTTGCTCTGGCTTTTCGTCGGCCATGCGGACATCGGACTGCCTGACCTTGGCGAACCCTGGCCGGTGGTGCTGCTTCTTGTCGTCCTCGCGGGCACCGTGGTGTGCGGAAACCTGTTGCCGCACAAGATTTCCTTCTTGCCCGGCATGAGGTACTACGCAGGCAACTGGGACACCACGGTGTGGTGCGTGAAGCCGTCGGCTGACGAGAAGCTGCGGGCAGCCTCGCGAGCGCTCGGCCCGATGTATCACCTGCAACTGGAGCGGCTGTACGACGACAGTGAAACGCCCCAGATCATCACCTATCTCGGCTACGCGTTCCGCGGGATGAACACCCACGGGCGCGCATTGTTCACGTTGGCGCACCGAGCCATGGCCGGCCAGGACGAAGCTGACTACAACTTGTGTGAGGGCGAGCAGGTCTGCGCGATGCTGCTTGGCTGGAACTTCGGTGACGGCCACATGCACAACGAGTGCCTGATCGAGGCGATGCAACGGCGCTGCGGGTTCGATCCGGGAGAGGTTCGTGTGGTGATCCTCGACTCGCAGCCGATTCACACCAAGCGACAGGAGTATCGGCTCGTCGACGCAGCCACCGGCGAGTTCGAGCGGGGTTACGTCGAAGTCGATGACATGGCCGTCAACCAACCTTGGGCGGATGACCTGCCAGTGCACGTCGGCCGCAGTGCGGCAGCCGGCATGTCCTGAAGACTTCCGTCCGCTCCGACGAGAAGACGCTGCGGTACCGAAAATCGGCGTTCGCGGGTACCGCAGCGTCTGCTCGCGGGTTAGTCCGTGGGTGCCTCTGAGGCCTCCGGTGCCGACTCCGGTTGCGCCGCGTCAGACTCCGACGGCTCCGACGACTCGGCCGAATCCGCGGACTCCGCATCGGGCAGCTGGGCCACCAGATACTCGGCCAGCCCACCGATGGTCGGGTAGTCGAAGACCGCCGTCGCGTTGAGCGTGAACTTGCCACCGAACTGAGTGTGCAGTCGGTTGCGCAGTTCGATCGCCATCAGCGAGTCGGTGCCGAGATCCAGGAAGCGGCTGGTCGCGGCCGGCGGTGAGGCGAGTCGCAGGAAGTTCTGCACCTCCTTCTGCAGGAACTCGGTCACGAACCCGGCACGCTGCGGCACGGGGATCTCGAGCAGCTGCTTGAGAACCTCACTGTCACCGACGACCTCACCGACGGCACTCGGCAACACCAGGTCGAGGATCGGAGGCCGCTGACTGCCCAGCACCTTCGCGGCCCGCTGCCAGTTGGCCTTGATGACGGCCGCCTGGCCGGTCCCGTTGGCGACGACCTCGGCGAGCGCGGCGAGCGCGGCCGAGGGATCCAGCGGAATCAGGCCTTGCGCACTGATATTGGCTGTCGCCGCCTCCGAGGAGGCCATGCCACCCTGACCCCACGGGCCGAAGTTGATGCCGGTGGCCGGCAGGCCCTGCGCCCTGCGCTGTGCGATCAGACCGTCGAGCAGCGCATTGGCCGTCGCGTAGTTGGACTGCCCCGGGGAACCGAACAGGCTGGACACCGAGGAGGACACGATGAAGAAGTCCAGCTCGTCGTCCTTGGTCAACCTGTCCAGATACTCGGCGCCGAAGGCCTTGGGTGCCAACACCTTATGGAACCGCTCCGTGCTCTGCTGACCCAGCAGCGCATCGTCGAGCACACCTGCCAGGTGGGCGACGCCCGCAAGCGGCGGGAGCTCCGCACGGATCCGCTCCAGGAGGTTCGACACCTCGGACTCCTCGCCCACATCGGCGGTGAACACATGGATGCGGGTCTTGTTGCGCTCGGTGATCTCCTCGATCAGCTTCTGCGCGTCCGTATCCGGTGCGCGGCGGCTGGTCAGCACGATGTCGCCGGCACCCAGCTGAGCCAGATACGACGCGGTGTGTAGACCGATCGCCCCGAGCCCACCCGTGATCAGGTAGGTCCGATCCGGCCGAGGTGCAAGCGGATTCGGCAGCTGGCACACGATCTTGCCGATGTGCCGGGCTTGCTGCATACGCCGGAACGCCGTCCTGGCCTCCGTCAGCGGGTAGATCTCCGCGGGCAGCGGAGTCCATTCGGCCACCGACGAGCGCTCGCGCGAGGAGTCGACAGCTGCAGCCAGGCCTTCCGAAATTTCAACGAGCAGGTCGCGAATGCGATCGGGCTCGTTGAACATCACCGTGTCCAACGCCACGATCTCGTAGGCGATGTCGGGACGAGCCTCGGCCATCTGCTCCGGTGACCAGATGTCGCGCTTGGCGATCTCGGCGAAGCGGCCGTTCTTGCCGGTGGCCTTCAGCGTCGCCTCGATGAACCCTTCGCTCGTCAGGGAGTTGAGCACCACGTCCACGCCCGCACCGTCGGTGTCCGCCAGGATCTGATCGGCGAAGTCCGTTGTCCGCGAGTCATAGACGTACTTGACACCCAGCTTGCGCAACGTGGCCCGCTTGAAGGTGCTCGCCGTGGCGTAGACCTCAGCACCGCACTGCTGTGCCATCTGGATTGCGGCCAGGCCCACACCACCGCTGGCGGCGTGGATCAGCACCTTGTCGCCGGGGTTGAGCTTCGCCCAGTCGAACGACAGTCGGACGGTCAGCGCCGCGGCCGGAATCGTCGCGGCCTCGACCGCGCTGACCCCGTCCGGGATCGGCGCCAGGAACTGGGCAGGCACGTTGAACCGGCTGGAGAACGCACCCTGCATGGAGCCGTAGACCCGCTGGCCCACCTCGACTCCGGTGACGCCCTCACCCAATTGTGTGACGATGCCGGCGAAGTCACCGCCGATCGGTCCCGGATCGCCGGGGTACAGGCCCAGCACGTTGAGCACATCCCGGAAGTTGAGACCTGCGGCCTCCACCCGGACCTGCACGTAACCCTCGTCCGGCGCCGGCACCTCCTTCTCGGTGATGCGGAGGTTGTCGATCGCGCCGCGTTCGGTGGGTGCCAGCACGTAGTCGCTGCCGCGCGGCACCGTGAGGTTCCCGCTTCGCGACCATGGCAGCAACCGAGATGCGAGCAGCTTGCCTTGCCGCACAGCGATCTCCGGTTCCTCGACCGGGGTGGCGATCAGATCGGCCAGTGCCTGCACGGCCTCCGGTGACCCGTCGCAATCGATGAGTTTGGCGTGCAACGCCGGTTCCTCGTTGATCGTGGTGCGGCCGAAGCCCCACAGCGCCGCCTGCACCGGATCGACCGGCTCGCCGGATTCGGTGGCGACGGCCCGCTCGGTGACGATCCACAATCCATGTGGAAGTTTCACGCCGCCGTTCTGTGAACCGCCCTGCACGGTGTGCACCGCGCCGAGCAGATTGGTGATCTCGGTTTCGAGTCGTGCCTGACTGTCAGCACCGGCCTCTTCCGTGCCCGGCGTAGCGGCGCGCCAGATGACACCGGAGAACGGCAGACCGCGCTCCTTGGCCTCTGCCAGCACCTCTCCCAGCTGCTGACCGGTGTTGCGATCGAGCGGGATGCAGCCCGGCACCTTCGCGGCGAGTTCGTCGAACCCGGCGACCAGCCAAGTGCCGCTGGGGCTTTCGGCCGCAGCGTCGGACGGCGGCACCGGCACTTCGTGCCAGCCCAGCGTGTACAGCAGCCGGGTGGCGTCGCCGCCGAGGCCACGAAGCAATGCTTCGCGGGGTGCGCGCTTGACCGTGAACTCGCGAACGCCGCCGAGGTAATGGCCGTCCCGATCGATGTACTCGAGGTCGAACACCTGGGTTTCGTTGTTGAGCTCGGCCTCGTGCCACTTCGCCCGGCAGTAGAACCGCCGAGGCATCTTCTCTTTCAACGTCACCTGCCCGTAGCGCAACGGCAGGAACAGGTCGTTGACCCCTTGCTCGGCCGCCAGAAGAGCCGGGAACGCCGGGAAGGCGACGCCCGTGCACAGGTCCATCAGGACCGGGTGCATCGGCTCGGTGCCCAGTTGTTCGGCGAGTTCCGCTCCGACCAGGATGTCGCCGATCGCCTCGCCCTCACCGAGCCACAAGGACTTCAGGGATCCGGACCAGTTTGGGCCCCAGGCCAATTCCAGGTCGGCGAAGGTCTCGAACAGCTCTTGCGGACGCATGCGTTCCAGCCGTTCGATGGCCTCGTCGACCGGATCGGTTTCGGCGGTCGGCTCCTCGGACGAGTCGGCGAGACCGCTTACCACTGTTCCTTCGGCGTTCAGCGACCAGTCGACGTCGCGTTCTCCGTAGGGACGGCTGTGAACCTGGAACTTCCACTCTCCGCCTGTCTCCAACGGGTGCAATGTCAACTGCACTTCGCGAGAGCTCTTCTCGGGCAGGATGATCGGCTCGAAAAAGAAGACGTCCTTGGCGTGGGCCGGGGTTCCGACCGCGGCCAGCGCCATCGCGGCGTACGTCGCGCCGGGGACGACGACGGTGCCGTAGATGACGTGGTCGGAAAGCCACGGCTGCGTCTTGACCGAGATCCGGCTCGTGTAGATGGAGTCCCCGGAAGCCAGGTCCTTGGCCGCGCCGAGGATTCCAGTCCCTGCGCTGCCGTCGAAGCCGGAGCTCGTGATCGCCGAGGTCTTGGGCCAGAAGCGGCGGTGCTGGAACGGATATGTCGGCAACTCGACCTTGTGACCGGGCTGCCGCTGCACTGCAGCGAAGTCGGGTCGGTGCCCACCGACGTAGGCCGCTGCCAGCGCGTCGGCGATCTGACGCCGATCGCTGATGCCCTTGCGCAGCGAGACGATTGCCCGCGGTGCGGCCAGGTGTTCCGGCCATACCTGAACCGCTGCGCTGGTGAGCACCGGTTGCGGACCGATCTCCATCAGGACCGAGCAGCCCAGCGCCGCGACGGTCCGCACGCTTTCGGAGAACTGCACCGGCTGACGTGAATGGCGGCGCCAGTACTGAGCATCGAGTGGGGTCTGGGCCGTCAGGATTGCTCCGGTGCGGTTGCAGACCAGGGGGAGTGTCGGCGCTGCGAACTGCACCTGCGCCGCGTACGCCTCGAATTCGTCGAGCACCGGGTCCAGCAGTTCCGAGTGGAATGCGTGGCTGGTCTGCAGCCAGGTGCAGCGCGTCCCCTCGTTCCCGAACTGGTTGACGATCTCCTCGAGATCGTCGCCCGGGCCGGAGAGCACGGTGTTGGGTCCGTTGTAGGCGCCGACCGACACCCGCGGGAACTTGCTTGCGATCTCCTCGACGTGCTTGGGGTCGGCGAACACCGCCACCATGCGACCGCCTTCGGGCAGGCTGCCGAACAACCGGCCGCGCTCGGCCATCAGCCGGGCACCGTCCTCCAGGCTGAAGACGCCGGCGACGCATGCCGCGGCGTACTGGCCGACGCTGTGGCCCAGTACGACGTCAGGTGCGATGCCCCATGACTGCCACAGCCGCGCCAGGCCCATCTCGACGGCGAAGAGCGCCGGTTGCGCATACGACGTGTGTCGCAGCGTCTGTCCGGCCTCGGCATCCTGGGCGAACATCACGTCCAGGAGCGGAAGCGGCAGCATGCCCTTGACCGCGTCGGCGCACCGCGTCACGGTCTCGGCGAAAACCGGCTCCGTGTCGAACAACTCACGCGCCATGCCCGGGTACTGGCTGCCCTGTCCGGTGAACAGCCATGCGGTGGTCGGGTGGTTCGTGTGCTCACCGCGCACCACACCGGGCCGGGTCCGGTTCTCGGCCAGGTCGGCCAGAGCCAGGCGTGCTTCCTCGATCGAATCCACGACCAGCGCGGCCCGATGCTCGAAGTGCGACCGTCCGGTTCCGGCGGTCAGGCACACACCAGCCAGATCGGCGTCCGGGTGGGCGCTCAGCCACGTCTCGTACCGCTGTGCCAGTGCCACGAGAGCTTCGGGTGACCGCGCGGACAATGCCAGCACGCTCACCTGCTCGGCAGGAGCCTGCGTCTCCGCCGACACCTCGTCGGCGGGCTGGTCATCGGGGGCGGCGGCGGGTCGCGCCGGCGCCTCCTCGATCAGCACGTGCGCGTTGGTGCCGGTGAACCCGAACGAGCTCACACCGGCGCGGCGGGGCCGGCCGTTGGTCTGCCAGGGGGTCGCCTTGTCGACGACCTGCACCGGCAGCGAATCCCACGGAATGTGCGGCGACGGGTTGTCGAAGTGCAGGCTCTGCGGCAGGACCTCGTGCTGCAACGACAACACGACCTTGATCAGACCTGCTGCGCCCGAGGCAGATTCGGTGTGGCCGATGTTGGTTTTGACCGAACCCATCAGCAACGGACGGTCGGAGTCGCGCGCGCTGCCGTAGGCGGCGGCAGCCGCCTGGACCTCGATCGGATCGCCGAGCGGAGTACCGGTCCCGTGCGCCTCGAGGTAGTCGACGTCGCCACCGGTCCACCCGGCGCGGGCCAGCGCCGTTCCGATGAGGCGTTGCTGCGCACCGCCATTGGGCACGGTCAGACCGCTGGACGCGCCGTCCTGGTTGACCGCGCTGCTGGGGATGACCGCGCAGATCCGGTCGCCGTCGCGCTCTGCGTCGCTCAGCCGCTTGAGCACCAGAATCCCACAGCCCTCGCTGCGTACGTAGCCGTCCGCGGAGGCGTCGAAGGTCTTGCACCGCCCGACAGGGGAGAGCATGCGTGCGCGGGATGCGGCGACCACCGTCACCGGGGAGAGCAGGACGTTGACGCCACCGGCCAACGCCAGGTCGCAATCGCCGGAGTGCAGTGCCTGGCAGGCCTGATGAATCGCCACCAGGGCCGAGCTGCAGGCGGTGTCGACTGCCATTGCCGGGCCTTCGAATCCGAGCGCGAAGGCAACCCGGCCGGAGATGGCGTTGAGGGCATTGCCGGTGATGAAGTACGGCTCGATCTTGTCGATCGACTCCGACGACAGCAGGTGCGCGTACTCGTTGGCAGCCACCCCGGCGAAAACGCCGGTCCGGCTGCCGCGCAACGAGGCCGGTGCGTACCCGGCCCGTTCGAGGCCTTCCCAGACCGTTTCGAGCATCAGCCGCTGCTGCGGCTCGATCCACACGGCCTCACGCGGGGAGATACCGAAGAACTCGGGGTCGAATCCGTCGATCCCCTCGAGGAATCCGCCGAAACGCGTGTAGGTCTTGCCCGCTGTCTCGGGATCCGGATCGTAGAACTCGTCGATGTCGAATCGGTCTTCGGGAACTTCCCGGATGGCGTCGACGCCGCCGGACAGCAATTCCCAGAACGCTTCCGGGTCGGGCGCGCCGGGGAAGCGGCACGACACGGCGACGATCGCGATGGGTTCATCTGTCCGCGCGGTCACCGCTGCCGGTTGCGACGCCGGCTTGTCCTGCTCGTTGAGTCCGAGTACATCGCCGAGCAGATATTCGGCTACGTCGGAGATCCGGGGGTGATCCATCACCAGCGTGATGGGGATCTCCGCACCCACTCCCTGCTCGATGCGGCGGCGCAATTCGACGGCCATCAGCGAATCCATGCCGAGGTCGAAGAACCCTGCGTCCTCGCGAATCTCCGAGGAGTCCACCCGGGTCACCTCCGCGACGGCGTCGCGCAGGTGATCGGTCAGCAGCTTCTTGCGCTGCTGCACCGGAGCATTCGTCAGGCGCTCGACCAGCTGTGTCTTGCCGGAGGCGGTGGTGGGCGCCGCGTTGGAAAGTTGCGCCGGTACTTCGCGTTCCAGCTCTGCCAGGAATGCCCGCCGGCCCGCCTGCTGGTACAGCGGCAGGAACCGGGACCAGTCGATGCGGGCCACGACTCCTTGTGTCGGGCCTCCAGCGGAGGCGATCGCGACGGCGTCGGCCAGTCCGGCCAGTGCATCGGCGGGTGGCAGCGTCCGGACACCACGCTGATCCAGCCGGGCACGAGACTCTGCGTCGGCCATGCCTGCGGCCCACGGACCGAAGTTGACGCTGGTGCCGGGGATGTTCTGTTCGCGAAGTCGCCAGGCCAGGCCGTCGAGGAACGCGTTCGCCGCGCCGTAGGCGGTCTGACCGTATCCGCCCCACACCGAGGCGATCGACGAGGTGCTGATGAAGAAGTCGAGCTTCGCGTCTGCCGCGGCTTCGCTCAAATGCCAGGCACCCCAGACCTTTCCGGCGAAGACGCGATCCACCTCGGTGTCGTCCAGTTCGCCCAGCGGAGTGGTTCCGAGTTCGCCGGCAGCATGCACGATGCCCGCCAGCGGTGGCATCTCGGCGGCGATCGTCTTCAACAGGCGTGCGACGTCGTGCGCATCGGCGACGTCGGCGGTCACGGCGCGGATGTCACATCCGTGCTGGTCGCCGAGTTTGGTGATGCGTTGCTCGGCGGCTTCGCCGGGTGCGCGACGGCTGGTCAGCACCAGGTGCTTGGCGCCGTGGGCGGCCAGGTATCCGGCGATCTCCAGGCCGATCGACCCCAGACCGCCGGTCACCAGATACGTTGCGTCGCTGCGTAGTTCCAGCGGTGTACCGCTCGGCAGGTCCTCCCGGCGGACCAGCCGGGGGACATGGACCGCGTGATCGCGTACCGCGATCTGGTCTTCCCGCCGGTTCGCGTCGGTCGATATTGCGATCCGGTTGAGCAGTGTGGTCCATTCACCGGCACTGCCCTCGGACAGATCAGCCAGTCCGCCCCACAACTGCGGGAGCTCCAGTGCTGCCGCGCGACCGAATCCCCACAGGGCAGTCTGTTCGGGAGCCACGGTGTCCGCATCGGCGACGTGCTGCGCGCCGCGGGTGACCAACCAGATCGGAACCTTCAGACCGGCCTCGGCCGCGGCGCGGAAGAGACGCCGCGTTCCGGCCAGGACGTGGTGTTGCATCCGAAGCAGTGACCGCATCGAGGGCACGGCCTTGGCTTCCGGTTCCCCGTCCAGCGCTGCCACGTGAAGGATGCGCAGTGTCGAACCGTCGGCGGCCGCGGCGCGCAACGCCTCGGCGAGTTGAGCGGTCTCGGCATCCGACGTCGGCAGCCCGAGGAACCGGTACTGCTGCCCGCGCGAGGTCAGCGCGTCGACCAATGGCTGGACCGCCGGGGACTGTTCACCGACGAGCAGCCATGTGGACGTCTCTGCGGAGTCGGCGCCCGACAGCGGAGTGACCGCTTTCTCCCAGCGGAACTCGTAGCGGTCATCGGCGATGGACTGAGTCGACCGCTGGCGGTTGTGTTGCGCTGCAAGCTTGGTCAGCACGTCCAGGGTCTGACCGTCGCCGTCCGTGCCGCCGAGCAGGGTCGCGAGCTCCTCGAGACGGCCGTCTTCGAGAAGTCGAACGGCCTGCGTGCGCGGACCGGCGACGTGCTGCTGCTGGTTGGGTTGTTCCCGATTGTCCCGGTACCAGTACTGGCGATGCTCGAACGGGTAGGTGGGCAGATCGAGCTTCCGTGCCTGCGGCTGCCGGAACGCGGCGAACTCGGGCAGGTGGCCCAGGACGTACGCGTCGGCGACGGCTTCGGTGATCTGCCGCTGGTCGGCGGTGTTGCGGCGCAGCGACGCGATCACCCGCGGGGCGCCGGCCGGGTCGGGCCAGGCACCCAGTGCCGTCGCGGTGAGCACCGGCCGCGGCCCGATCTCGACCAGCAACTTGCAGTTCATGTCGGCCAGGGTGCGCACGCTCTTGGCGAACTCCACCGGTTGGCGGGCGTGCCGACGCCAGTAGGCGCCGTCGAGCTTCACGCTCCGGCCCAGCGCGGCGCCGGTGCGGTTGTCGATCAGAATTCGTTGCGGTGCCTTGAAAGTGAAACGGTTTGCGTACGACTCGAATTCGTCGAGGATCGGATCCAGCAGCGACGAGTGGAACGCATGGCTGGTTTCGAGCCAGTCGCACCGCACACCGTCGGCGGTAAGTCCGGCGACGGCCCGCTCCAGGTCCTCCGCAGGTCCTGACAGCACGGTGTTGGTGCCGTTGTAGGCGGCAACCGACAGGGCGGGGAACTCGTCGGTCAGGTTCTCCACCCGCTCTGCGGAGGTGAACACTGCGACCATGCGGCCACCGGCCGGCAGGCTGCCGAAGAGGCGTCCTCGTTCGGCCATCAACTGGGCGCCGTCCTCCAGACTGAACACGCCCGCGACGCACGCCGCCGAGTACTGGCCGACGCTGTGGCCCAGCACCACGTCGGGCTCGAAGCCCCACGACTGCCAGAGCCGGGCCAGACCCATCTCGACGGCGAACAGGGCGGGCTGCGCGTAGGAGGTCTGGCGCAGCGTCTGCTCGCCATCCAGGTCGAAGATCACGTCCAGCAGAGGCTGGTCGAGCTGGTCGGCGACGGCCGCCGCGCAGCGGTTCACCGTCTCGGCGAACACCGGCTCGGAGTCGAACAGCTCGCGGGCCATCCCCGCGTATTGGCTGCCCTGGCCGGTGAACAGCCACGCGGTCTTGGGCTTGTCGTGGGATTCACCCCGGATCAGTCCCGGTGCCGGACGGTCGTCGGCGAGGGCGCCGAGCAGTTCGATGGCGGATTCCCTCGAGTCGACCACCAGCGCGGCGCGGTGCTCAAGGTGTGCCCGGCCGACCCCAGCGGTGAAGCACACGTCGGCAAGGGTGGCCTCGGGGTGGGCGCTCATCCAATCGCGATATTGCTCCGCGACCTGCACCAGTGCGGCAGGCGTGTGCGCCGAGAGCGGGAGGATGCCGAATCGCTCAGCGTGTCCGGCGACGTCCAACTGCGGCGCCGCCGGTTCGGGCGCTTCCTCCAGGATGACGTGCGCGTTGGTTCCGGCGAACCCGAACGAACTGACACCGGCGATGCGTGGCGCGCCGTTGCGTTCCCACGGGGTGGCCTCCTTGACCACTTCCACCGCGAGCCGGTCCCACGGGATGTGCGGCGACGGGTTCTGAAAGTGCAGGTGCTGGGGCAGCAGCTCGTTCTCGAGCGACAGAACCACCTTGATGACGCCCGCGATGCCTGCGGCGGCTTCCAGGTGCCCGATGTTCGTCTTCGCCGAGCCCATCAACAACGGCCGGTCGGGTTCGCGTCCGGCGCCGAGCACCGCACCTGCGGCCTGGGCCTCGATCGGGTCGCCGAGCGAGGTCCCGGTGCCGTGCGCTTCGAGGTAGCCGACGTCCTTGGGTTCGAGGCCGGCGCGCTGTAGGGCATCGGCGATGACACGCTGCTGAGCGACGCCGTTGGGCACCGTCAAACCGCCCGATGCGCCGTCCTGGTTGATCGCGCTGCCGCGGATCACAGCCCGGATGTGGTCACCGTCGCGGATGGCGTCTTCGAGGCGCTTGATGACGATGACGCCGCAGCCTTCGCCGCGGACATAGCCGTCCGCGGCCGCGTCGAACGTCTTGCAGCGACCGTCGGGTGCCAGCATATGCGCACTCGAGAAGGTGATCATGGTGGCGGGCGTGAGCAGGACGTTCGCCCCGCCGGCCAGCGCCAGATCGCACTCTCCTAAGCGAAGTGCTTGGCACGCTTGATGGATCGCCACCAGCGACGAACTGCACGCGGTATCGACCGCGACCGAGGGGCCCTGCAGACCTAATCGATAGCTGATCCGGCCGGCCGCCGCGGCATTCGAAGTACCGATGGCCATGTAGGCCTCGATCTCCGGGTAAGTCAGCTCGTCAGAGGCCATTCCGAGGTAGTCGTGGGTGGCCAGTCCGACGAACACGCCAGTGTTGGTGTCAGCCAATGCCGTTGGCGCGGTACCCGAGTGTTCCACCGCGCGCCAGGCTGTTTCCAACAGGATCCGATGCTGCGGATCCATCAGCCTGACCTCGCGTGTTGACATACCGAAGAACGGGGCGTCGAATCCGGTTACGTCATCGACGAAACCGGCGCGCCGGGTCACCACCTTGCCTGGTGTGCCGGGCTCTGGATCGAAGAATTCCTCGACGTCCCAGCGGTCTTCGGGTACCTCTGAGATGGCTTCGCGACCTGCTCTCAGCAGGTCCCAGAAGCCATCGGCGTCCGGGGCTCCTGGAAAGCGCGCAGCGTAGCCGACGATGGCAAAGCGTGCGGTCTGTTCATCTGGACGTTCAACGGATTTCATCCCGTTGTCCTCCTCGCATCGGCGTGCAAAACTACACCTCCGCGCACCCCCCGAAAGCGCTTGAAGATCAACCCGAACCACTATTGCATGCGAACCTGTGGCGCGCGCTACTCCCCTTGCCCGGTCAAACTTCCCTCGTCAAGCTCCCTCAACCGTCACGGCGGAACGACGGGTATGTTGATGCCCCGGGGGGTCCTGCCGGTCCGGAGAGCGGCCGAGCATTGAGCACTACTGGGAGGGCCTGAGCTTTGCGGATCGGTAAGATAACTGTTGGCGCACTTGATGAATGGTCGCTGAGTCCTGGCTCGGTGACCTCGTGGCATCCGACGCCTGCAGCTCAGGAAACCGCAAGAAACGCACCGGTGAGCTCGGTGCCGGTTAGCTACATGCAAGGCCAACATCTGCGTAATTACACCCAGCGTAAAGCTGCGGGTTTGAATTTTTCACGGCAGATCATCGCTAGCTGTGAGGTTGCTGGGCAATGTGATATCTCGGCGATGGACCACGCCGTGAATACCTACCTGCGCAGGCACGACACATTCCGGAGTTGGTTCAAAGAAGGCGACGACGGCCAATTCGTCAGGCATGCAATCGAAAACCCGGATGATATCGAATTCGTGCCGGTCGACCAGGGCAACTTGACGGTCGAAGAAATTCACGCCCACGTCGTGGGCATACCGAATCCCCTGGAATGGGGCTGCTTTACGTTCGGCATCATCCAGAACGACGGTCACTTCACTTTCTTCGCTGCCATGGATCACGTTCATGGCGACGCGACCTTGATCGGCACCACAATGATGGAAGCCAACGGAATGTATTCGGCGATGAGCGGCAGTGGTCAGGCCCTCACACTTCCTGACGCCGGCAGCTTCGATGACTTCTGTGTCCGCGAGCGTGAGTACACGTCCACGCTGACCTTGGAATCACCTGGAGTGCGCGCCTGGATCGACTTCGCTGAGAACAACCAGGATGGATTTCCGGAATTCCCGCTGCCGCTGGGGAATCCGAACGAATCGACCAGCAGCGCCTGGTCCTCGGAAGTCCTGTTGAGCCCGGCACAGACGGAACGCTTCGACGCGGCCTGCTCGGCGGCCGGCGCCCGTTTCGTCGGTGGCCTGTTCGCATGCCTGGGCCTGGTGGAACATGAGTTCACCGGTGCGCTTACGTATTACGGCCTCACGCCGAGGGATTCGCGTACAGCCGGCGACAATTTCATGACACAGGGCTGGTTCACCGGTCTGATTCCGATCACCGTCCCGGTTGCGGCCACCTCTTTCAGTGACGCTGCCTGGGCGGCACAGCAGTCTTTCGATTCCGGCCTGGACATGGCGAGAGTTCCGTATTACCGCGTGTTGGAGTTGGCGCCGTGGTTGAACTGGCCACAACCGAACTTCCCGGTATCGAACTTTCTGCACGGCGGAGCGGCGCCGCTCAACGCCATCCTCGCGGCGGGCGACATGGGGTTGGCGAACAACATCGGAATGTATCCGGACAACCGGTTCTCCTACCAGCTGACGATATACATCTTCCGGTACGGGGAGGGCACGGTCATGGCGATCATGCACCCCGACAACCCGGTCGCCGAGAAGTCGGTCACCCGCTACCTGGAGGCGATGAAGTCGGTGTCGTCACGCGTTGCTGACAGCGGGCACTGGGGCCGGGTCGCGTAGCGGAGAGCAAACAAATGGTCATGGATTTTCCGCTTTGCGCCGCCTTCGAGGTGAAGGTGGGGGCAACATGCGACGGTTAGCCGATTTCGTGGTGCGGTGGCCCTGGGTAGTGATCGGGGCCTGGGCCGCATTGCTGATCGCGCTACCGCTAACGTTCCCCTCCCTCGGCGCGATGGCCGAGAAGCACCCGCTGGCAATCCTGCCCAACGATGCGCCGTCGAGCGTCGCCGCCAAGAAGATGACCGAGGCGTTCCACGAATCGGGCAACAACGATCTCTTGTTGGTGGCCCTGATCAACGAGAACGGGCTGAATTCCTCGGACGAGGCGACCTACCGCAAGCTGGTGGACGCGCTGCACGACGACGTGACAGATGTCGAGAGCGTTCAGGATTTCATCGGTACCCCACAGCTGCGACAGTTCCTGACCAGCAAGGACAAGACCACCTGGGTGCTTCCGGTGGGCCTGGTGGGTGAGTTGGGCACACCGCGGGCGATGGACTCGTTCAACCGGGTTTCCGAAGTCGTCAGACTCAGCACGGCAGGCAGCCCGCTGGCCGTGCACCTCACCGGTCCGGCGGCCACGGCAGCTGATCTCACCGTGGCGGGGGAGAAGGATCGACTCCCGATCGAGATCGCGATCGCCGTACTGGTCCTGGCCGTGTTGTTGTTGGTCTACCGCAGCGCTGTCACGATGCTGCTGCCGTTGATCACGATCGGGTCGTCCCTGCTGATCGCGCAGGCACTGGTGGCGGGTTTTTCGCAGCTGACCGGCGCGGGTGTCTCGAACCAGTCCGTCGTATTTCTGAGTGCGATCATGGCCGGTGCCGGCACCGATTACGCGGTCTTCCTGATCAGCCGCTATCACGACTATCTGCGGTCGGACAACGATTTCGACCAGGCCGTCCGGGCCGCGATGATGTCGATCGGGAAGGTGATCTCGGCATCTGCCGCGACCGTGGGGCTGACGTTCCTGCTGCTGAGCTTCACGAAAATGGGTGTGTTCAAAACGGTCGGGGTGTCGGCCGCGATCGGTATCGGCGTGGCGTATCTGGCGGGAATGACCCTGTTGCCTGCCATCCTGGCCCTGGTCGGGCCCCGCGGCTGGGTCAAACCCCGGCGCGAGCTGACCGCCCGGTTCTGGCGGCGTTCGGGCATCCGCATCGTTCGTCGTCCGGTTCCGCATCTCGTCGCCAGCCTTGTGGTGTTGGCCCTGCTGGCCGGCGCCGCGATCTTCGCCCGGTACAACTACGACGATCGCAAAGTGGTGGCGGCGTCCGCGCCGAGTTCGATCGGATACGCCGCGGTGGAGCGCCATTTCCCCATCGCCCAGTCGATTCCCGAGTACATCCTCATCCAGTCACCGCACGACCTGCGCTCACCGCGTGGTCTGGCGGACCTGGAGCAGCTGGCTTCACGTGTCGCCCAGCTACCGGACGTCGGTCTGGTCAGCGGCATCACCCGGCCCCTCGGTGAGGTACCCGCGGAATTCCGGGCGACCTTCCAGGCCGGCATCGTCGGCGACCGGCTGGCTGACGGTTCGACCCAGATCGACCAGCGTTCGAGTGATCTCAACCGACTGACGGCCGGGGCCGATACGTTGGCCGACAGCCTCGCCCAGGTGCGCACCCAGATCAACCAGATCGCGCCCAGTCTCCAAGGCGCAGTCGACGCGGTTTCCTCCGTGCGTACGGAATACGGTGGCGACAAGCTGGTGAAGGATGTCGACACCGCGGCCAAGCTGATCGACAGCATCAACGCGTTGTCCAACTCCATGGGGTACAACTTCTCCGCCGTCAAGAACGTGTTCGCCTGGATCGGGCCGGTGCTGATGGCGCTGAACGGCAATGCGGTTTGCGATGCCAACCCCTCGTGCAGTGACAGCCGCCTTCAGATGCAACGGCTCATGGACGCCAACCAGGACGGCAGTCTCGACAACATCAACGATCTGGCGCACCAGCTCAACGGCGTCGGCGGCGGACAGACTCTCAACGCCACGGTCAAGAAGCTGAACGCGGCGCTGGCCAGCGTCACCAAGGCGGCCAATGCCATGGGGATGAACAAGCCCGGCGGTCCGCAGTCGGGATTGAAGGACTTGCAGAGCGGTGCCAACCGCCTGGCCGGTGGAAGTCGCGAAGTGGCCGGTGGCGTGGACGAACTCGTCAAGCAGGTCAAGGTGATCTCGGCCGGGTTGGACCAGGCCTCGGCGTTCCTACTGACGATGCGCAACGACGCCGCGGATCCGGCACAGGCGGGGTTCAACATCCCGCCCGAGGTGCTGAACATGGAGGAGTTCAAGAAGGCCTCCGCGGCGTACGTCTCGCCGGACGGCAAGTCGGTGCGGTATCTGGTGCAGACGAAGCTCAACCCGTTCAGTCCCGAGGCCATGGATCAGGTCAACGAGATCCAGAACATCGCCCGGGGCGCGCAGCCCAACACCACGTTGGCCGACGCCTCGATATCGATGGGTGGTTTCCCGGCCGGACTGCGGGATACGCGTGATTACTACCAGCAGGACATCCGGTTCATCATCATCGGCACTCTCGTCGTCGTGATGCTGATCCTGATGTTGTTGCTGCGTTCGCTCGTCGCGCCGATCTACCTCGTCGCGTCGGTGGTGATCTCCTACTTGGCCGCACTGGGTATCAGTGTTGTGGTGTTCCAATCGCTACTCGGCCAGCAATTGCATTGGAGCGTGCCACCATTGGCCTTCGTTGTGCTGGTCGCGGTCGGAGCCGACTACAACATGCTCCTGGTGTCGCGAATGCGCGACGAGTCTCCGCACAGCATCCGGTACGGCATCATTCGCACACTGAGTTCGACCGGAGGGGTGATCACCGCAGCGGGCCTCATCTTCGCCGCCTCGGTTGCCGGACTGATGTTCTCCAGCATCGGCATGGTGGTGCAGGGCGGCTTCGTGATCGGAATCGGCATCTTGCTGGACACCTTCGTGGTGCGCACCATCACGGTGCCTGCCATCGCTGCGCTCCTCGGCAAGGCCAACTGGTGGCCGTCACGAATGAGCGATCAGAAATCGCTACGCACACCAGCGACCAGCGCGTGACCACGGCGGGAAGCGCGCATACGTGATGTATGGAAAACTCGAAACGAAGCAAAGCGGGCAGGTGCAGAGATGAAGAAGCTACTCGCAGGACTGACGGTGCTGGTAACTGCCGGTGTCACAGGGTGTTTCGGCGTCGGATCGGCGGCCGCCGATGACACTGCCGCCCCCGGCGTATCGAATGGCGGTACGCCGCCCCCCGCGCCGGCAGACCCCGGGACCGCGTACGCCCTTGGCGGAGCTCACGTTCTCGGTATCCCTTACGACGAGTACATCCGCATGACGGGTGAGCAGTGGTTCCCCGGGATGAAGCGGGTGAAGGTCGACTACCCGGCGGGGCAGGTTCAGGGCCACACCCTGGAACGTCTCTTCCCCGGGATCGGCCCGATCGGCGAGCAGATCTACCCGGGCCTCGGCCTCGACGGTCCCAGCATCGGCGAGTCGGTCGACGAGGGTGAAGGCAACCTCGACGCCGCCATCCGCAAGGGCGGCAAGGGACGGGCGATGGGGTTGTCCGAGGGAGCGCTCGTGCTCAACGCCGTGAAGGCGCGGCTGGCCAACGATCCGACCGCCCCGCCGCCGGACCAACTGAGCTTCGCGACCTTCGGCGACCCGATCGCCAAGAGTCCCTTCGGTGAGAGTTTCCTGACCCAGAACTTTCCGGTCGGCAGCGTCGTGCCGTTCATGGATTACCGGGTGCCGGCTCCGGTGGAGAGCCAGTACCACACCGACCAGTTCATCTCGGCCTACGACAGCATCGCCGACTGGCCGGACCGGCCCGACAACTGGATGAGCGTCCTCAACGCCGTCGCCGGCCTTGCCACCGGTCACACCGCGATCGCGTTCACCAATCCCAGCAATGTTCCGGCGCAGAACATCCGGACGACGGTCAACTCCAAGGGTGCGACGACGACGACGTACCTGGTGCCCGAAGAGCACTTGCCCCTGGTGCTGCCCTTCAAGTACCTCGGGTACGACCAGGGGACACTGAATCAGCTGGACGCGATACTGAAGCCCCGGGTTGACGCGGGTTATTCGCGCAACGACGACCCGGCGACCGCGCCGATCACCGTGGATCCGGTGCATGGCTTCGACCCTGCGGAGGTCACCGCACCGGCCAACGACGCGACGTTCGGTGGCGGCACCGATCCCATGTCGGAGATCGCCAACGGTGCGTTGTCCCTGTTGTCCGGCGGACATTGACAGCGGCGCCCGAGCCGACGAATTCGACGAGTTAGTACGGACGTGAAATGACGCTGACGACGCCTTCGCCTCAATCAACCATTCTTTCGATGCTGCACGGACGTGCCAGCCTGCGTCCGGACGACGTGGCTTTCACGTTCACCGATTACACCGCAGACCCGGCCGGGGTTGCCGAGACTGTGACGTGGTCGCAGCTGTCCCGCCGGACGATGAACGTCGCACGACAGATCCGCCTGAGCGGATCGGTCGGTGACCGGGCGGTGATCCTCGCTCCGCAGGGCTTGGAGTACATCCTGGCCTTCCTCGGTTCCATGCAGGCCGGGTTGATCGCGGTTCCGCTTCCATTGCCCCATCGCGGCTCCAATCACGACCGGGTGAGTGCGGTCTTCGTCGATACCGCGCCGTCGGTCGTCCTCACGACCTCCTCGGTCGCGCAGGATGTCGGCGATTACGTGGATCAGTCGCGCCTGGACACCGCACCGAAGATCCTTCAGATCGAGTCCCTGGACGTGGATGTTCAGGACGGGTCGGACGTGCCGAGCTTCGACACGTCCGACTACCCGGAAACGGCATATCTGCAGTACAGCTCGGGTTCCACCCGACTGCCGACCGGTGTGATGATCTCGCACCGCAACCTGCAGTCGAATTTCGAGCAGTTGATGCGCTGCTTCTTCACGGATACCGACCAAAAATCGATACCGAAAGCCACGATCGTGTCGTGGCTGCCCTTCTATCACGACATGGGGCTGGTACTGGGTGTCTGTGCACCCATCCTGAGCGGCTATCGCGCCGCGTTGACCAGCCCGGTTGCGTTCCTGGAGCGCCCGTCCCGCTGGATCCGGGCGCTGGCCGAGAATCCCAATTCGTTCTCGGCCGCACCCAACTTCGCCTTCGACCTTGCTGCGCGCAAGACGAAGGACGCCGACCTTGCCGGGCTCGACCTCGGCGGGGTGGTGGGCATCATCAATGGCGCCGAGCGCGTGGAGCCGGCCACCTTGGAGCGCTTCGCCGACCGGTTCGCCCACTTCAACTTCGCCGACCACATGCTGCGCCCGTCGTACGGGATGGCGGAGGCCACCGTCTTCGTGGCCACCGGCTCGTGGTCCGAGTCGGCGGACGACGTGTATTTCGATGTCGACGAGTTGGCGGCAGGCCGCGCCAAGCGCTGCGCGGCCAGATCCGGCACCGCGCTGGTGCAGTACAAGCTCCCGCAGTCTCCGATGGTGCGGATCGTCGACGTCGACACCAACCGGGAATGCCCGCCGGACGCAGTCGGCGAGATCTGGGTGCATGGCGACAACGTCGCGGCCGGCTACTGGAGCAGGCCACCGGAGGAACAACAGTGTTTCGGCGCCACGCTGGTCGACCCGTCTCACGGCACGGTCCGCGCCCCATGGCTGAAAACCGGTGACCTGGGCTTCGTCTCCGGCGGAGAGCTTTTCATCGTCGGTCGCATCAAGGATCTGCTGATCATTCGCGGGCGCAACCACTACCCCGAGGACATCGAGGCGACGGTCCAACAGATCACCGGTGGCCGGGTCGCGGCCATCTCGGTTCCGGTGAACAGCACCGAGAAGCTGGTCACCGTCATCGAGCTCAAGAAGCGCGGCGAGTCCCCGGTGGAGGCAGGGCATTGGCTCACCGCGATCAAGAGCGATGTCACCTCCGCGATATCCAACGCGCATGGCCTGAACGTGGGGGATCTGGTTCTGGTACCCCCGGGGTCGATACCCACCACGACGAGCGGCAAGATCCGCCGCGCCGCCTGCGCGGAACAGTATCGCCAGGACGAATTCGCCCGCCTGGACGCCTGAGCAGGCACCCGCGGCGCGAGATTGCAGTCATGGCGGCGTACGTCGTTGCCCCGCTGCGGATTTCGTGATGGTCGAAATCGATTCGTGCTACGGATGCACCGGTGTCTTCACTGCTGGGGCGCGTGCGGTTCCGATCACTGAGATTGCGGACCTGGCCACCGATGCCGGATGCGACGATGATGGCTGCGGGCGGGCGGATCCGGGTGGAAGGGTGCTGTGTGAAGATGGAGGTGTTATGAGCGCAACAGAACTGAGCCCGACGTCCCTGCGTGAGGCGTTCGGCCACTTTCCGTCCGGTGTCATCGCGATCGCTGCCGAGGTAGAGGGCACTCTGGTCGGCTTGGCGGCCAGCACGTTCGTGCCGGTGTCGCTCGACCCGCCGCTGGTGTCGTTCTGCGTGCAGAACTCGTCGACCACCTGGCCCAAGCTCAAGGACCTCCCCTCCCTGGGGATCAGTGTGTTGGGCGAATCCCACGACGAAGCGGCCCGCACGCTCGCCGCCAAGACCGGGGACCGGTTCGCCGGGCTGGAGACCGAGTCACGCGAATCCGGCGCGGTGTTCATCCACGGAACCAGCGTGTGGCTGGAGAGCGCCATCGAGCAGTTGGTGGAGGCCGGCGATCACACCATCGTGGTGCTGCGGGTCAGCGACATCACCGTCAACGCCGATGTCGCGCCGATCGTGTTCCACCGCAGCACGTTCCGCAAGCTCGGCGCCTGACGACCCGGGGGGGCTTGGGCCCGTCTCAGGGACGTGCAGCCAGTTCGTCGCGGTATTTGGCGATGCGCTGTTCGATCTCGCCGGCATCGTCCGGACGGCCCTCTTTACGGGCCAGGTCGGCCCTGACCGACAGTTCGCGGATCGCGGTCCGGATCTCGTTGACGCTGTGAGTCTGTCCCATGCTCATAGAGCTGCCTTTCGACGCTGATTGGCTGCTTTTCTCGAGCCTACGCCGTCGAACAAACGCCGAGTGTGCGCTCAGATCGCGTAATCGCTTCTCAGACTCAATCGGTGGTTGCAACACCTGATTCGTTGAGGGGTGTTGTTGATGGGGTTTCGCAAGCAT
>NZ_JBZDPU010000034.1:0-87866 GCF_058270075.1 Mycobacterium shunyiense
GGATGCAAAAAAGTACTCCCCAGAAGAACAAACTGAATTTCTCAGTCCAACTTCCGGGGAGCACTTCAATATCGGGGGCCTTTTTGGTGTCGCGCTTAGTCGACGTCCATGTTGCCCGGAGCGGTCTTGGAGACCTGGACCAGGAACTCGTAGTTGGTCTTGGTCTTGCGCAGCTGGCTCATCAGCAGATCGATGGCCTGGTGGCTGTCGAGCCCCGAGAGCACCCGGCGCAGCTTGTGCACCACCGCGAACTCGTCCGTCGAGAGCAGCAGCTCGTCCTTGCGGGTACCGGACGGGTTGACGTCGACCGCGGGGAACACCCGGCGCTCGGCGATCTTGCGGTCGAGCTTGAGCTCGGCGTTGCCGGTGCCCTTGAACTCCTCGAAGATCACGGTGTCACCGGTCGAACCGGTCTCAACCATCGCCGTGGCGATGATGGTCAGCGAGCCGCCGTGCTCGATGTTGCGGGCCGCGCCGAGGAACCGCTTCGGCGGGTACAGCGCGGTGGAGTCGACACCACCGGACAGGATGCGACCCGAGGCCGGCGACGCGTTGTTGTACGCGCGGCCCAGACGGGTGATCGAGTCCAGCAGCACGACGACGTCCTTGCCCTGCTCGACCAGGCGCTTGGCCCGCTCGATCGCCAGCTCGGCGGCCTGGGTGTGGTCTGACGGCGGACGGTCGAAGGTCGAGGCGATGACCTCGCCCTTCACCGAACGCTGCATGTCGGTGACCTCTTCCGGGCGCTCGTCGACGAGCACCACCATGAGGTGGCATTCCGGGTTGTTCTTGGTGATCGCGTTGGCGATGTCCTGCATGATCGTGGTCTTACCGGCCTTCGGCGGCGACACGATCAGGGCGCGCTGTCCCTTACCGATCGGCATGATCAAGTCGATGACGCGGGTGGTCAGCCGCTCCGGCGTGGTCTCCAGGCGCAGCCGCTGGTTCGGGTACAGCGGGGTCAGCTTGGTGAAATCGGGGCGGTTCTTGGCCGCCTCGACCGGACCACCGTTGACACTGTCCAGGCGCACCAGCGGATTGAACTTCTGCCGCGGGTTCTGGCCCCCGCCGCCCTCACCCTCGCGGGGCACGCGGACTGCACCGGTCACGGCGTCGCCGCGGCGCAAGCCGTTCTTGCGGACCATGTTCATGGACACGTAGACGTCGTTCGGCCCGGCCAGGTAGCCCGAGGTGCGGACGAACGCGTAGTTGTCCAGCACGTCGAGGATGCCGGCGACCGGCTGGACGACGTCGTCCTCACGCAGCTCGGTCTCGTTGCCACCCTCGGCGCCACGCTCACCGCGCCGGCGACGATCGCGGTCGCGGAACCGACGGCCGCGACGGCCCTGCCGGCCGTCCCCATCGCCATCGTCATCGGTGTTGGCGTTGCCGCCTCGGTTCTGCTGGTTGTCGGACTGGTCGGACTGCTCGCGCCCCTGGCCGCGGTCCTGTTTCTGGTCGCGGTCCTGCTTCTGGTCGCGCTTGTCGTCCTGCTTGTTATCGGCCTTGTTGTCGGCCTTGGCCTCGCCCTTGTCGGCGTCGGACTGCTCGCGCTTGTCGCGCCGTTCCTGGCGTTCACGCTTGTCCTGCTTGGCAGGCTTTTCCTGCGGCTCGGCGGCAGCCTCAGCGGTCTTGGCGTCGGGCTCGGCGGAATCGGTCTTCGCCTCGGCCTTGACGGCCTCGGTGCCCGCATCGTTCTTGCCGGCATCGGACTTGCCTGCGTCGTCCTTGGCCGCGTCGGCGACCGGCGCGCCGGCCTGGCGCGAGGAACCCCGACGCTCACGACGACGAGTCGCGGGCTGCTCAGCAGCCTCGGCACCGGCGTCCGGCTGGGTATCGGCGGCCGGCTTGGCCTCGGCGGTCGCACCGTTGGATTCACCACGGTGGGCGCGGATGGCTGCGATCAGCTCACTCTTACGCAACCCGGACGCGCCTTCGACACCGATTTCCTTGGCCAGGGCGCGCAGCTCAGGCAGAACCATGGTCGACAGCGACGCGGGCCGGGCGCTGGAAGCGCGCCGCGCGGCCGCGGTGTCAGTGGTCGCGGTGCTTTCAGATGTCACGGCGTTCGGCAAATCCCCAGTGCCGTTGGCGTTGTCAGCCGTGAAGAGGTCCGTTTCTGTCACGGATTTCCTTTCTTTCCCTCGCTCATCAGGTCGTGCGAGGGTTCCCCAAAGGTCGAAGCGCGTTCAGCTGAACCGCTGAGCGCGTAGCTCACACCGTCGCCTTTGCAACGGCGATCGCCCGGGTCCGCCGATATACGGCGAGCCGTCAGTCCACGAGTAGAACACAAGAAGATTGGGTGGTCGTCCTGGTGTCGACGCAGGCAGAGACCCTGCGAGTGCTGGACGAAAGCGAGAATAACTCGCTTTTGTGAAGTAATCAAGCAACGTCAACACTGGGCGTGTGGCGTTCGGCTCTTCTTGTGCCGCACATCGTCAGTTCCTGGCGGCCACACCCGACGTCCAGCGGACGCCCGTTCCGACCGACATCTCCCTGACGGCGAACCCGTTCGCAGTGCCGTAATCCACGGCCTCATCAGGCAGTCCTACCTGCGAACTCAGCCCCAGAACCGTAGGTCCGGCCCCGGACAACACTGCTGCCACTCCACAACGCCGCAGCAACTGCAGGTATTCCGCGGAGGCCGGCATGGCCGCGGCGCGTTGTGGTTGATGCAACACATCCTGCGTAGCGGTCATCAGCAGATCCGGGCGCTCACTCAAGGCCACGACGAGCAGGGCCGCGCGGCTGACGTTGAATCGCGCATCGACGTGGCTGACCTGCTCGGGTAGCACCGCGCGGGTCTCTGCGGTGGACGACCGCTGCTGCGGAACCGCGGGGAACAGACGGATGTCCGGATGCACCCGCACCTGGGCTGCGCGGTAGCGCGGCCGCCCGTCGGCATCGGTCTCGGTCCAGGACACGACCGCCCCGCCCAGCACGGCCGCCGCGGCATTGTCCGGATGCCCCTCGAACTCACTGGACAGCTGAATCAGCTGATCCTCGGTCATCGGATCCGAACCAGCTTGGGCCACAAGACCATTGACCACAGCGAGGCCGCCGACGACGGCAGCGGCCGAAGATCCGAGCCCACGCGAATGTGGAATCTCGTTGCGGCAGCGCACGATCAGGCCAGCCGCACGATAGCCCGTGGCCTGCAATCCGGCTTCGATGGCGCGCACCACCAGATGTGTCGCATCGAGCGGAACTTGACCCGCACCCTCGCCCTCAACCTCCAGCTGTAGGCCGGATTCAGTTGTCTCGACGATGATTTCGTCGTAAAGGCTGAGCGCCAGCCCCAGGCTGTCGAAGCCCGGGCCGAGGTTTGCGCTGGAGGCTGCGACGACAGCAGTGGCCGTGAGCCCGGCGGGCAGGGTCTGATTCACCAGGCTCAGACCAGTCCGAGCTTGGCGACGACGGCGACCGGATCGACCGGCACCGCCGTGACGGTGGGCATGTCCTTGAGTGCGGTGTCGGGATCCTTGAGGCCGTTGCCGGTGACCGTGCAGACCACCGTGGAGCCACGCTTGACCCAGCCGTCCTCGATCGACTTCAGCAGACCGGCCACGCTGGCCGCCGACGCGGGCTCGACGAACACGCCCTCGTTGCGGGCGATCAGGTGGTACGCCGCGAGGATCTCTTCGTCGGTGGCAGCCAGGAATCGGCCCTTGGACTGCTGCTGGGCCTCGACGGCACCGGACCACGACGCGGGCGAACCGATGCGGATGGCGGTGGCGATGGTCTCGGGTTCCTTGACCGGCTCCCCCAGGACCAGTGGGGCAGCTCCGGCGGCCTGAGTGCCGAGCATGCGCGGCAGCCGGTCCGTCAGACCGTCGCGGTGGTACTCGGTGTAGCCCTTCCAGTAGGCGGTAATGTTGCCCGCGTTGCCCACCGGCAGAGCGTGCACGTCAGGTGCGGTGCCCAGCGCGTCGACGATCTCGAACGCGGCGGTCTTCTGCCCCTCGATGCGGTACGGGTTGACCGAGTTCACCAGGGCGATGGTCGGGAAGTCCGCAGTGATCTTGCGGGCCAGTTCCAGACAGTCGTCGAAGTTGCCGTCGACCTGGATGATCTTGGCGCCGTACATGACCGCCTGCGCGAGCTTGCCCATCGCGATCTTGCCCTGCGGGATCAGCACCGCACAGGTGATCCCGGCCTGAGCGGCATAGGCGGCCGCCGAGGCTGACGTGTTACCCGTCGACGCGCACAGCACGGCCTCCTGCCCACGCGCCAGGGACTCGGTGACCGCAACGGTCATGCCGCGGTCCTTGAAAGACCCGGTCGGGTTGAGCCCCTCGACCTTGAGATGCACTGTGCAGCCGGTGAACTCGCTCAGGCGCTTGGCATGGATGAGCGGCGTGCCGCCCTCGAGCAAGGTGATCGGCGTCCAGTTGTCGCCGACCGGAAGGCGATCTCGGTAGGCCTCGATCAATCCCGGCCAGGGCCGGTGCACCGGCCCTGCGCTGGTCTTTCCTTGCGTCCCGGGGTTCATGCGTTCGTTCCTTCCATACGCAGCACGCTGTTGATGGTCTGCACCGCGTCGAGATCGGCCAGCGCCTCGACGGTTTCCGAGAGCGCGGCATCGGTGGCCTGGTGGGTGACCACCACGATGCGGGCGCCGCAGGGCTGACCCTCCTCGTCGACCATGCCCTCCTGGCGCACCTCGGCGATGCTGACCTCGCGCTTGGAGAATTCTGCCGCCACCGCGGACAACACGCCTGGTTTGTCCGAGACGTTCATGTTGACGTAGTAGCGGGTGGGGATGAAGCCGATCGGGGCGATCGGCAGCTTGGCGTACTTGGACTCGCGCGGACCCCGGCCACCCTGGACCCGGTTGCGCGCGGCCATCACGACGTCGCCCATCACGGCCGACGCGGTGGGTGCGCCGCCGGCGCCCTGGCCGTAGAACATCAGCCGGCCGGCCGCCTCGGCCTCGACCACTACGGCGTTGAAGGCTCCGGTGACCGAGGCCAGCGGGTGCGTCAACGGCACCAGTGCCGGGTACACGCGTGCCGAAACACGTTGCTTGCCTTCGTCAGTGGTGAGCCGCTCGCAGATGGCCAACAGTTTGATGGTGCAGCCCAGAGCTCGGGCGGACTCGAAGTCGGCCGCACTGACCTTGGTGATGCCTTCGCGGTAGACGTCGTCGGCGGTGACCCGGGTGTGGAAGGCGATCGAGGCGAGAATCGCGGCCTTGGCCGCTGCGTCGTAGCCCTCGACGTCGGCGGTGGGATCGGCCTCGGCATACCCCAGAGCACTGGCGTCGGCCAGTGCCGAGGTGTAATCGGCGCCGGTGCTGTCCATCTCGGACAGGATGTAGTTGGTGGTGCCGTTGACGATGCCGGCCACCCGCACCACGGTGTCGCCGGCCAGCGACTGGGTCAGCGGACGGATCACCGGGATCGCGCCTGCCACAGCGGCTTCGAAATACAGGTCGACGCGCGCCTTTTCGGCGGCCTGCGCCAGTTCACCGGTGGACTGGGCCATCAGTGCCTTGTTGGCGGTGACCACCGACTTGCCCTGTTCGAGGGCGGCCAGGATGGCCTTGCGGGCCGGCTTCACCGGGCCCATCAACTCGACCACGATGTCGACGTCGTCGCGCGACACCAGCTCGACGATGTCGTCGGTGAGCAGGTCCTTGGGCACACCGCGGTCGCCGGAGACCTTGCGCACGCCGATGCCGCGCACCTCGAGTGGGGCACCGATGCGGGCCGCGAGGTCAGCGGCGCTCTCGTTGATGATGCGCACCACTTCACTGCCGACGTTGCCGAGCCCCAATACCGCTACGCCGATGGGCTTCTCATCACTCATTGACCACTCACCTCCAGGCTCAAAAGATCGTCGACAGTCTCCCGTCGGAGCACCAACCGCGACTTGCCGTCCTTCACTGCCACCACGGCGGGCCGGCACAGCAGGTTGTACCGGCTCGACATCGAATAGCAGTAGGCACCGGTGGCGGCGACGGCCAGCAGATCACCGGGCGCGATGTCGTCGGACACCCAGGTGTCGCGGACCACGATGTCGCCGGTCTCGCAGTGCTTGCCGACGATGCGCGCCAGAGTCGCGGCTGCGTCGCTGGTCCGAGACACCAGCCGGGCGTCGTACTCGGCGTCGTACAGCGCCGGGCGGATGTTGTCGCTCATACCGCCGTCGACGCTCACGTAGCGTCGCTGTGCGGTGGCGCTGATCGCCACGTCTTTTACCGTGCCGACCTCGTACAGGGTGACGGTTCCCGGCCCGGCAATGGCGCGGCCCGGCTCCACCACGAGCTTCGGGGTAGGTAGCCCGACGGCGGCCGACTCGCTTCGCACGATGGCCAGCAGTTTGTCGGCCAGCTCCCGCATCGGAGGTGGATCATCTTGCGGCACATAGGAAATGCCCAATCCGCCGCCAAGGTCGATGACCGACATCTGCGATGTCTTCTCGACACCGAATTCGGACACGACGTCGCGCAGTAGTCCGATCACGCGGTGGGCGGCCACTTCGAATCCGGCCACGTCGAAGATCTGGCTACCGACATGGCAGTGCAACCCCACGAGGCGCAGGTTGTCCGTGGCGAACACCTTGCGCACCGCCTCCATCGCCGCACCGCTGGCCAGCGACAGGCCGAACTTCTGGTCTTCGTGGGCGGTGGAGATGAACTCGTGGGTGTGTGCCTCCACGCCCGGGGTCACCCGGACCAGCACGTCCTGGACGATGCCCGCATCCCCGGCGACGCGGTCCAGGCGCTCGATCTCGATCAGGGAATCGACCACCACGTGCCCGACCCCGGCCTTGACGGCCGCGGTGAGCTCGGCGACGGATTTGTTGTTGCCGTGCAAGGTGATTCGCTCCGGCGGGAAGTCGGCGTGCAACGCCACCGCCAGCTCTCCCCCGGTCGCGACGTCCAGCGACAGGCCTTCCTGATTGACCCAGCGGGCGATCTCACTGCACAGGAACGCCTTGGCCGCATAGTGGACGTAGTCCCCGCCACCGAAGGCAGCGGCGATGTCTCGACAACGCGACCGGAAATCGTCCTCGTCGATCACGAACAACGGGGTGCCGTACTCGGCGGCCAGGTCGGTGACCGGAATCCCGGCGATCGACACGACACCGTCCTCATCGCGAACCAGGTTGCGCGGCCACACGTTTGGTGCCAGCAGCAGGATCTCGTCGGGAGACTGCGGCTTGACGGGTGCACCGGCGTGGTGGATCTCTTCGGCGTGCCGGGGGCCGGCAGGGTGCGCGTTCACATGCGCTCCGGAGCGGTCACACCGAGGATGCCCAGACCGTTGGCGATCACCTGGCGGGTGGCCTCGCACAGCGCCAAGCGCGCCGCGTTCAGATCGCCTGCTTCCTCGTCGCCCTGGGGCAGCACGCGACAAGCGTCGTAGAACCGGTGATAGTCGCCGGCCAGGTCCTCCAGGTATCGGCACACGCGGTGCGGTTCCCGCAGTGCGGCAGCGGCTTTGAGCACCCGGGGGAACTCGCCCAGGTTACGGATCAGGATGCCCTCTTTCTCGTGGGACAACAGATCCAGGTGCGCGGTGTCGGCAGCGACGCCGAGATCGGCGGCGTTGCGCGCCAGCGCGGACAGCCGGGCGTGCGCGTATTGCACGTAGTAGACCGGGTTTTCGCTGGACGCGCTGGACCACAGCGCCAGATCGATGTCGATCGAGGTATCCACCGAGGAGCGGATCAGCGAGTACCGGGCGGCGTCGACGCCGATGGCCTCGACCAGATCGTCGAGGGTGATGACGGTGCCCGCGCGCTTGCTCATCCGGACCGGCTGCCCGTCGCGGACCAGGTTGACCATCTGGCCGATCAGCACCTCGACGGTCGCGGGATCCTCGCCCAGTGCGGCCGCGACGGCCTTGAGCCGGGCGATGTAACCGTGGTGGTCGGCGCCGAGCATGTAGATGCACAGGTCGAACCCGCGTTCACGCTTGTCCAGGTAGTAGGCGATGTCGCCGGCGACATAGGCCGGGTTGCCGTCACTCTTGATGACGACGCGGTCCTTGTCGTCACCGAATTCGGTGGTGCGCAACCAGGTTGCGCCGTCCTTCTCGTAAATGCTGCCGGTCTCGCGCAGCTTGGCGATGGCCTGGTCGACGCGGCCGGAAGTGTGCATCGAGTCTTCGTGCGTGTAGACGTCGAAGTCGGTGCCGAACTCGTGCAGAGATTCCTTGATGTGGGTGAACATCAGGTCTACGCCGACCTCGCGGAACACTTCCTGTTGCTCGTCGGCGGGCAGGCTCATGACATCGGGGCGCTTGGCCTGCACGGAGGCGGCGATGTCGGTGATGTAGGCGCCGGCGTAGCCGTCCTCCGGCGCCGGCTCCCCCTTGGCGGCGGCGACCAGCGAGCGGGCGAACCGGTCGATCTGGGCGCCGTGGTCGTTGAAGTAGTACTCGCGGGTGACGTCGGCACCCTGCGTGGTCAGCAGCCGGCCCAGCGCGTCGCCCACTGCGGCCCAGCGGGTGCCGCCGATGTGGATGGGGCCGGTCGGGTTGGCCGAGACGAACTCGAGGTTGATCTTCTCGGCGAGCTCGGTGGAGTTGCCGTAGGCCGCGCCGGCGGTCAGCACGTTGGTGACGATGACGCCCTGCGCCGAAGCCTCGATGCGCAGGTTGACGAAGCCGGGGCCGGCGACCTCGGCGGCGGCGATGCCGTCGGCCGCGGTCAGCGCGATGGCCAACCAGCCGGCCAGCTCGCGCGGGTTGACACCGACCTTCTTACCGAGCTGCAGCGCGAGGTTGGTCGCGTAGTCGCCGTGCTCAAGGTTGCGCGGGCGCTCGACCGTGACGGTGTCGGGCAACGCGGCGGTGTCCAGGTCGTGTTCGGTCAGCACTGCGGCGGCAGTAGCCTTGAGCAGCTCTGCAAGGTCGGCGGGGGTCACGAGGGTCCATCCTATGGTCTGGGGTCCCCGCGCCCCGAATCCGTATTCGCTCTTCTATGCGCTACGCTATGCAAGCCCAATCGGCGCAGCTGATCTTCAGCCCGCGCCCCCGTAGCTCAGGGGATAGAGCGTCTGCCTCCGGAGCAGAAGGCCGCAGGTTCGAATCCTGCCGGGGGCACCCTCTCTGAACTGCGTAAACGCTCAGCGACAACGAGCGCACGACGTTGAAGACGGCTATGCCGCGTTGTCTGGCCAGCCTGGTGCCGCAGGCTGCATATCCGGCTTGGTATTGATTGATCGGCCGTCGGCGTTCCGCGCATCACGTCCATCAGGTAGCCGGTCGCTACATTGCTCCCGTCGGCGCTCGAAGTCGGCAAAGGTCTCGTGGTAATCGCTGCCGCCGAATCCCGGAGCAGACTCCCACTTGCTGTCGGGAGCCGCGCCCCGGATGCGCCACGATGAGAAGACGTCGTCCATCGGGGCCGGGTTGGGACCTTTCTGAGGAGCATTCGCTGCCGAACTTTCTGGTGCTGCCATTTCGACGTGCCACACCCGGATGGCCTTCATCGGCTCCTTGGGAGGTCCGGCCCAACCGCGCAAACCGGTTACCGGACTGTAGCCGTCCGCGTCATCGCGGTACATGTCGTACAACCCGTCGCACACGTACGCCCGCCAGCCGCCATCCACCTCGTCCAGCGACAGGATGTGGAAGTACTCGTTGCCATAGAACCGCTTTGACTCATATCGGGGCTGACCGGTGTACACCTCGTCGAGTTCGTCGTCCATGTACGGACGCACAAAGGTCAACATGTACGCAGGTGCATCACGCGGTGAATGATCGGTCAGTTCACGGTTGGCGGGAACGGCCCGTTCGAATCCGGGGTAGGCAGCGCTCATGTCGGACTTCATTTGCGCGACCCGCCAAGACTCCGCATACGCGCGCAGTGGGACCGCAGCACCCGAGTACAGATCAATGCCCGGCTCGGCAGTCCATCGAAAACGGAAATCGCTGAGCGTGTCCGACCGCTTGACCTGCGTTTCACTGCTCGGTATCTGGCGCACATCCGTTTTCTCAGAGGGCGCACAGGCCACGACGACTCCCAGTGCGAGAGACGCGCTCACAGCAACACTCCGCCACCCGACCATCACCGCCCCCTTTCACGGGCCGACCCGGTACTCGAAGCGGCCGATCCTCCCAAACCTCCCGATGTTCAGCGAACCCTAGCCGAACCACGGGGCAACAGCAGGATCGCATTCTCTATAGAATATTTTCTATAAAGTTCATGGAAGGGATGCCGCAGTGATCACGCTGTCCGCCGAAGAGCAGGCCATCGTCAGTACCGTCCGCGACTTCGTCGACAAACAGGTCCGGCCCGTGGTCCGCGAACTCGAGCACACGAACACCTACCCCGAAGAACTCATCGACGCGATGAAGGAGCTCGGCATCTTCGGGCTCGCGATCCCGGAACCGTATGGCTTCGCCGCGGTCTCGATGCCCTGCTATGCGCAGGTCACCGAAGAGCTAGCGCGCGGCTGGATGAGCCTGGCCGGCGCCATGGGCGGGCACACCGTGGTGTCGAAGCTGTTGTTGCAGTTCGGCACTGAGGAGCAGAAAGACAAGTACCTGCCCCGGATGGCCACCGGAGAGCTACGGTCCACGATGGCACTCACCGAACCCGGTGGCGGCTCCGACCTGCAGGCCATGCGCACCGTCGCCGCGAAGGACGAATCCGGTTATTTGATCAACGGCTCGAAGACCTGGATCAGCAATGCCCGCAAGGCCGGCCTCGTCGCGCTGTTGTGCAAGACCGATCCGGCCGCCACGCCCGCCCACAAGGGTGTGTCGATCCTGTTGGTGGAGAAGGTTCCCGGCTTCACGGTCTCGAAGGACCTGCCGAAACTCGGCTACAAGGGCGTCGAGAGTTGCGAGATCAATTTTGTTGACTGCCACGTGGATTCGGATGCGCTGCTGGGCGGCGTCGAAGGACGCGGTTTCGCCCAGATGATGAAGGGACTTGAGGTCGGCCGAATTCAGGTCGCGGCCCGGGCGACCGGCGTGGCCCGCGCCGCCTTCGACGACGCGCTGCGGTACGCGCAGGACCGGGAGAGCTTCGGGGTGCCGATCTGGCAGCACCAATCGGTCGGCAACATGCTCGCCGACATGGGAACCAAGCTCTACGCTGCCCGCAGCCTGCTGCTGGATGCGGCCGAGCGGATCGATGCGGGAGGCCGCTGTGACATGGAGGCCGGTATGGCCAAACTGTTCGCCTCGGAAACCGCCATGGAGATCGCACTGAACGCAGTGCGGATCCACGGCGGCTACGGATACTCCACCGAGTACGACGTCGAACGCTACTTCCGCGACGCGCCACTGATGATCGTCGGCGAAGGAACCAACGAGATCCAGCGCGGCGTGATCGCCAAGCAATTGGTCAAGCGCGGCGGAATCGACGTCTGAGGCCCGCTGCCATGACCGGTAATTCGAAGAGACGCACGCCGCTACGGCTGTCCGACGTCGCCGCGGCCCACGTGCGCGAGCTCATCGTCTCGGGGCAGCTGCACTCCGGAGAATTCATCCGCCCGGAGACTGTCGCCGACGAGCTCGGGATCAGCGCAACCCCGGCGCGCGAAGGCCTGCTGCAACTGCAGACCGAAGGCTTTCTGTCCGTCGAGCCTCGGCGCGGCTTCATGGTGACCGCGCTGTCGAGCGACGACATCCGCGACATCTACGACGCGCAGGCACTGCTGGGTGGTGAACTCACCGCCCGTACGGCCACGACGATCACCCCGGCAATGGTCGACGAACTCGAGCGCATCCAGGATGCACTCGAAAGTGCTGCTGCCAACCGTGATTTCGACGAGGAGGAACGCCTCAACCATCAGTTCCATGCCCTCATCTACCGGCTGAGCGGATCGCGCAAGATGCGCTGGCTGATCAAGACGACGTTGTCCTACGCACCGCGAAAGTTCTTCGCCGCGGTGGAAGGGTGGCCCGAGGCCTCGGCCCAGGATCACCGCGCCGTCATCGAGCACCTACGGGCAGGCGACCCCGAGAAGGCCCGTGCTGCCATGGCCGGCCACATCCGCAATGCCGGAGCGCTGCTCGCCGAGCATCTCGCTCAGGGCGAAGCCTCCCCCGGCAAAGACCGATCCTAGACAGTGAAGTGATCTTGAAGTTGGTTGTTCGCTTCTGCAAACAACCCTTCAGCAAACTGCACCGGAGGTATACAGTGGCTCCATCGCGTCGGCTTTCGACCAGAGGCGCGGGAGCGGTGGTGGTGATCAGGGGGAGGAACCCTCCAACACCGCCCACGTATCAGTGGTGGTCCGTTTACAGCGGATCACCACTGATCTGTTCAGGGCCCTTCGCCCGCCCCCACCCCGAGCGCAGCGAGCAGCGCCTCGCGATGCGCGACGAACTCGGGATTGCGGTAGGTACGGGCGTCGGGAGTCTGAAAATCCAGGTGCCGATCGACGACAAACGATCCGCCGTCGAGAACGAGGACCCGGTCGGCGAGGGTGACGGCCTCGTCGACATCGTGCGTCACCAGTAGCACGCCGGGCTCGTACTTCGCGCACAACTCCTTGAGCAGGTGGTGCATACGAACCCGCGTGAGCGCATCGAGCGCCCCGAAAGGTTCGTCGGCCAGCAGCAGCGCGGGATTGCGCACCAGTGACCGGGCCAGTGCCACACGCTGTTGTTCACCGCCGGACAGCTCGTACGGCCAGGCTCGCTCGCGCCCGGCCAGGCCGACGTCTGCGAGCACCGCGCTCGCTCGTTGTCTGACCTCACTGCCGGACAACCCGAGGGCGACGTTGTCGAGCACCCGCGACCACGGCAGCAACCGGGAATCCTGGAACACCACCGATACATCACGGGCGACGAACAGGTCCCCTGTGCCGGCGACCCCGTGGTCCAACCCGGCCAGAGCGCGCAGCAGCGTGCTCTTACCGGAGCCGCTGCGTCCCAGCAGGGCCACGAATTCGCCCTTGCGGATGGTCAGGTCCACCGAGTCGAGAATCGTTGAGCCACCGAATGATCGGCTCAGTTGTCGAACGACGGCAACTTCCTCGGTCAGGTTCCCAGCGCGCGCCGCCACGACAACGCTCTCCTCTCGACGGCGCGAACCGCGTAGTCCCCGGTGAGTCCGAACACCGCGTAGACCAACAGGCCGACCACCACGATGTCCAGCTGCCCGTAGAGGCGGGCCTGGGTCATCAGGTACCCGATACCACTGGTGGCATTGACCTGTTCGACGACGACCAGGGCGGTCCACGAGATGGTGACCGCAAGCCGCAGGCCGGTGAAGAAGCCGGGCAGCGCGCCGGGTATGGCCACCTTGCGGATGAATTGGCTGCGGGAAAGCCCAACGGTTTCAGCAAGTTCCACGTGACGCAGGTCCACACCCTTGAGCTGTGCGGTGGTATTGATGTAGACGGGGATCAGGACGCTCGTGGCGATGATGATGATCTTCATGGTGTCGCCGATGCCGAACCAGATGATCGCCAGCGGGATGATCGCCAGGGTCGGCACCGCGCGTTTGACCTGGACCGGCCCATCGACGATCGCCTCCCCGACGCGGCTCAACCCGGAGATCAGCGACAGCACCAGGCCGAGTGTCACCCCGATGGCCAGCGAGACGGACGCCAGTTTCAGGGAAGCCAGGATGTTTGTGGGCAACCGGCCGTCCGACCACATCTCACCGGCGGTGCGCAGGATGACCAGCGGCGGCGGCAGGGTGCGCGGGTCGAGGATGCCCAGTTGCGAGGTGACGATCCAGATGACAACCAGCAGAAGCGGTCCGATGGCCAACGACGCCGGGATGGCGCGACCGGGCCCAAGCCGCCGGCGACGCTGCGTGCCCGACCGATGTTCCAGATTCGGATAGTCCTGGCGCCCGACGGCCTCCGCTTCCGCTGTCGCCGTCGAAGCGGGCGCCGTCTGGACGGTGGTCACTGCTTGCCCGTCGACGTCGCGTTGAGATCGGCGAACCGGGAATCGAATTCGTCCTTGGCGTGCAACTCTTTCCCGGAGAACGCCCCGGCCTGCTGAAGCAGGTCGATGGTCTCCTGCTGGGTGTTGATCAGCTCATCCGTGAACCCCGGTACGGAGGATTTACCGTCGGCCGCGGCGATGGCCTCGGCATCCTCCGGGCTGACCTTCTGGTCTTTGATCAGGTACTCGTCGATCCAGGTCTGCTTGTTGTCATTGAGCCACTGCTCGGCGCGATACCAGGCGATCACGAATTCGCGGATGGCCGCGGCGCGAGCGGGGTCGGACAGCGCTTCCCCACTGGCGTAGACGTAATACAAGCCGGGATAGGCGCCCGGGGCGTTGGGGATTTCGATGCTCCCCTCCCCCTGTGTGGAAGCGAGGTAACGAACCCGGTCCGGTTGCTTGAGCACCGCGGCGTTGACTTGTTCGGCCCGCAGACCGTCGGCGAACTCGGCCAGACCCAGATTGATCGGCTGTACGTCCTTGATGCTCAGGCCGACGGACTTCAGGTTGCGCAGCACGACCGCCTGTTGCGCCGTGCCCTCATTGATCGCAATCTTCTTGCCGGCCAGGTCTTTCAGCGATTTGATGCCCGAACCCGGCGAGGTTGCCAGCACCAGCCCGTTGCCGTCGTATTTGACCGCCCCGACGATGGGCACCCCGGCGTCCGAATACTGCGCGAGGATCGGCGGGACATCGCCGACCCGGCCCAGTTGCGCATTGCCCGACCGGATCGCCTCCAGACGTAGCGGGCCGCTGCTGAAGTTGGCGTAGGTCACGTCGGCGCTCAGCCGGTCCTGCTCACCGGAGAGTCTGAACAGGGTCTTGAGCCGGTTCGCGTCATCAGCTACCACCAAGGTGGTCCCCTTCGGGACCGCCACCGGAATCGGTGCGTCGGCCGACAGTCCGCCGCTGCCCTGCGCCCCGGATCCGGACGACTGGCAGCCTGCTACGAGTCCCGCGACGAGGCCGGCGGCGACGATCGCGCGGGTCAAGCGGGTCAACGGTTTACGCATATCAGGTTCCCTGTCAGCTCGCGGCCGACACGGAAGCATCCGCGCCGGTGGTGAATCGATTGGCCGGCCGCTCCAGGCCGAGGTGATCGCGGAGGGTGGTCCCCGTGTATTCCTCCCGGAAGATGCCGCGGCGCTGCAACTCTGGGACGACGTGGTCGACGAAGTCGGTCAGCGAGGACGGCAGCGCCGGCGGAATGAGGTTGAAACCGTCAGCGGCGCCGGTGGTGAACCACTCCTCGATGGTGTCGGCGACCTGTTCGGGTGTGCCTGCGAACAACCGATGACCCCGCCCGCTGCTCAGCCGCAGCAACAACTCCCGAACGGTGAGGTTGTCGGTCTCGACCAACCGCTTCACCAGGGTGAGTCGACTCTTGATAAAGGTGTCGCCCGGGTCTTCGGCCGGGAAGCTCAGTTTCCGGTCGAGATCGGCCTTGGTGACCGCGAATCCGACGATGGCGCTCAGTTGTTCGAGACCGTAATCGGGCACGGTGAGTTCTTCGAGTTCGCGCTGACGCTGTTGCGCCTCGGCTTCGGTGCTGCCGATGATCGTCGACAGTCCGGGAAGAATGTGCACCTGGTCCGGGTTGCGACCGAACCGACGGATGCGGATCTTGACGTCGCGGTAGAAGTCACGGGCCTCGTCGAGTGTGGGTTGGGCGGTGAAGATGGCCTCGGCGTACCTGGCCGCGAGATCCTTACCGGGCTCCGAAGATCCGGCCTGGAACAGCACCGGATGCCCTTGCGGGGACCGCGGTACCTCCAGCGGTCCGGCCACGTCGAAATATTGGCCGGAGTGGTTGACCGCGTGGATCTTCGCCGGATCTACGAAACGTGGCGCGTCCTTGTCGCCGACGGTGGCGTCGTCTTCCCAGCTGTCCCACAACTTCAGTGCGACCTGGAGGAATTCGTCGGCGCGCTGGTACCGCGCCTCCGGATCCGGGTGGTTCGGTACCCCGAAGTTGGCCGCGGCCGAGGCGTTGGCCGTCGTCACGACGTTCCAGCCGGCCCGGCCCCGGCTCACGTGATCGAGCGTGGCGAACCGCCGCGCCAACCCGTACGGGTCGTTGTAGGTGGTGGATGCCGTCGCGATCAGCCCGACGTTGGTGGTTGCGCCGGCCAGCGCTGCGACCAGGGTGATCGGGTCCAGCGCATCGAACGGGCGAAACTCGGTCTGGTCCTTGAGCACCGGATGGTCGGCGAAGAACACCGCGTCGAGCTTGCCGCGCTCGGCGATGCGGGCCAGTTCGATGTAGTGGGTGATGTCGGTGATACCCGACAGATCGGTTTCGGGGAGGCGCCACGCCGCTTCGTGCTGGCCGATGTTGCGCAGGAATGCGTTGAGGTGCAACTGCCGTGCAGGCGCAGCCATTGCGACGGGCTCCTTTGGTCGGTGAACCGGGCTGCGTCTATTTCAGGTGGCGGGCTGTGCTGCGAGAACAGTTAAGATCAGCGAAATTTCAGCTAACCCGCAGATACGAGACGAGCGTGCGGCTTGTCTGCCACACGCTCGTTCGTGAGTGAGATTGGTGCCCTCCGGCCGGGTTCAGCCCAGGCCGGTCCACTTCTTCAGCACCTTGCCCGGGAAGCTTCCCCACTTTTCGGCGGTCTTGCCGGGGAACGTCGCCCACTTCTCGGCGGTCTTGCCCGGGAACGAGGTCCATTTCTCGGCGGTCTCACCCGGGAACTTCGTCCACTTGTCGACGATGGGACTCTCAGGCAGGTCGACCCCGCCGGTGAGCGCGCTCTTGGCGGCGTCGGTGACGGCATCGGTGACCGACGAATTCACCCGGTCGCACGGTGAGCATCCGACGGTGCTGTTGCCCTTGGAATCGGCCGATGCCGGCGCGGCCAGCGTCACGGCGGCCCCGATGGCCCCCGCGGCGAGGGTCGTGGCGATCAAGCTCTTCTGGATCATGAGTTCCCCAACTGTTGTATCTCCGCCGTCTGACGACGACGTCGAACGACACGCTAGTACCAGAACCGCGCGAGCGCCGATCACTGACGAACCCTTGACATCGTTTGCTGTAGCCGAACGTGCGCTGGACTTGCCCACGGCCACCCACGCCGGTGTCCCGCACTCAGGGCACCCCGGGCGAACACCCGGTAACGGTCAGATGAACAACACCGCACACGCCTGAATCAAAGCTCTGCGAACAGGCATTGAGCGGAAACCCCGACAGTCGGCACCGCGCCTTTCCGCGCGAACAAACGTCGGGAATCTCCACGTCGAACAGAGATCCAGACTACGAGGCGCTTATTCCATGATCTTGATCACGTTTTGCTGGACTCGTCCAGCAAGGACGCTCAGGCGAAGACTTTCGCCACCTCGGCCACGCGGCGCAACTGGTCGATGTCGGAGCTGGTCGGGATCAGGTGCACCTCGTCGGTGCCGATATCCTGGAACCTGCCGAGCACCTCGATCAGTTCCTCTTCGGTGCCCGCCCAGCCGGTCGCGGGGGCCATCGCGTCGACGTATTCGGCCGGGATCCAGTTCATGTACCGGCGCAGGTGCCGGTGCACCTGCGCGCGGGCCTCCTCCGGCTTACCGAGCGCGAACCAGAACGAGGTGGCCAGGTGCGGCTTGGACTTGCCCGCCTCGGCCCAGGCGGTGCGGGCGATGTCGAACAACTCGGCCTGGCGGTCTACATCCAGATCCAGAGTCGTGCCGGCGACGCCGTCGGCCCAGGCCGCAGCGTCCCGGATGGTCTTGGGCCCGATGGTGCCGATGTGCAGGGAGGGCCCACCGCTCTGAACCGGCGGCGGCCCGACCGGGAGCACCGATTCGGTGACCTTCTCGCCGGCCCACACCCGCCTCATCACCGCGACCCGCTCGGCCATTCCCCGCCGGGTCTGGGACGCCGGGTCGGCGCCGACCGCGTGATAGTCCTCGTGACGGCCGCCGACACCGATGCCCACGGTCAACCGTCCGCCGCTGAGCAGATCTCCGGTGGCCAGGCCCTTGGCCAGCATCACCGGATCGTGGAGCTGCGGCACCACCACGGTGGTCACCAGCCGCACCCGGTCGGTCCAGGCCGCCAGCGCGCCCAGCAGGGTCAGGCTGTCGGGGTTGTCGAACGCGATGCGTTCACCCCAGCACAGCGACGAGAACGGGCCTCCGTCGATGACGCGCGCCCAGGACCGCAGCGTCGTCGCATCCAACTGAGGCTCCATGACCGGCATCGTCATCCCCACACGCACCCACGGATTCTGTCATGTCGTGGTGGCAGCATGAACCCCATGGCCATCACCACGTCCTCGGTCGCGCATGTGCGGCTCACGGTCACCGACATCGAACGGTCCCGGCAGTTCTACGAGAGCGTTTTCGGCTGGCCGGTCCTCATCGAGCTGCCGCAGGACGCCGACGTCGCCACCCGCGCCAGGCTGAGTTTCCTGTCCGGTGGGGTCATCTACGACGCCGGGGCAACGTTGATCGGACTGCGCCCGGTCGGCCGGGATGCCTTCGACGAGAACCGAACCGGGCTGGACCACTTGGCCTTCCGGCTCAGGAGCCTCGCCGAACTGAACGAGGCCGCGCTTCACCTCGACGATCTGGATATCGCGCACGAACCGGTCAAGGACATCGGCCCTTCCCACATCCTGGAGTTCCGCGACCCGGACAACATCGCGTTGGAGCTCACCGCGCCGAAGTAGATCCCCGATCCGGGGGTTATCCCCCAGCACGGTCTGGGGAAAACGCTGTGTCGCCACACCGCACAACTTCGTAGGTTGGAGGCATGGTCGCACCCAGCGAAACCGTCCTGCCCACGCCTGCCCCGCCGGCGTCTGAGCCCGTGTCGACATCACGCAACATCGGCGTCGTACCGACCGCATCGATGATCACCGGCGCCGCCGTCGCGCTCGTGTGGTTCTGGATTCCGTTGTCCATCATGGCCATCGGGGTCTCCTCGATCCCGTCGGTGATCGGATTCCTGCTCGCCGGCGTGGTGTTCATCTACCTGATGCGCGGCGTGGAGTGGTTCGAGCGGACCCGAAGCGAAGCCGTATTCGGTTTCGGTCTCGGCGTCCCGCCCCGCCGACTGTCGCCGCATACCGGCGTCCAGGGCTGGGCTCACCAACTGTGGCTGGACATCAGCAGTACCCGGTTCTGGAAAGGCGTCTGCCACCACTACCTGCGGATGACGTACGACATGCTGGCCACCGGCCTGGCATTCGCGTTGCTGACGTTCGCTTTCCTGGGCCCGGCCGCGGCCGTCGCCATCCGGCACAGCGACGACGATGCCGGTCTGGTGTTCCTGTCCCCGCCGGTCACGTGGCTGCTGGCGATCATCGCCGTCATCGCCGCGGTCGCCATCCTGATCCTCGCGCCCGCGGTCGATGCCGCGATCGATCGATGGCTGCTGTCGCCGTCACCCACCGCGGCCCTGGAGTATCAGGTGAGCGCGCTGGCCGATGCCCGGCAGGGCGCGGTGTCCTCGGCACAGACCGAACGGCACCGCATCGAGCGGGACCTGCACGACAGCGTGCAGCCCCGCCTGGTGTCCCTGGCGATGACGATCGGCCTGGCGCAGACCAAACTGGATTCGGATCCGCCCGCCGCCAAGGCGCTGATCGCCGAGGCCCACGACGACGCCAAGAGCGCGCTGGTGGAACTGCGCAACGTGGTGCGCGGCATCGCCCCGACGATCCTGTCCGATCGTGGACTCGACGCGGCACTGTCCTCTGTGGTGCAGCGTGCCGAAACCTCGGGGGTACCAACCACATTGCACATCGAGTTGCCCCGCAGGCTGCCCGATGAGATCGAATCGGTCGCCTACTTCGTGGTCGCCGAGGCGTTGACCAACATCGCCAAGCACGCCGACGCCTCGCAGGCGGTGGTCACCGTGCGCCTGGACGAGGCCGCCGACGTGCTGCACGTATCGGTGTTCGACGACGGAAAGGGCGGAGCCGTCGTCGACGCGGGCGAGAACGCCACCGGCCTGCGCGGACTCGACGAACGAGTACGCGCCGCGGGCGGAACCTTCGCGGTGTCCAGTCCCGCCACCGGCCCGACGATCGTCACGGCGGTGCTGCCATGCGCATCGTGATCGCCGAGGACTCGGCGCTGCTGCGGGCCGGTATCGAACGCATCCTGGCCGACGCCGGACACGAGGTGGTCGCCGGGGTGCCCGACGCCACCAACCTGCTGCGGCTCGTCAACGAGTACCACCCCGACCTGGCCATCCTCGATGTCCGGATGCCGCCGACGTTCACCGACGAGGGCATCCGGGCCGCGGCACTGCTGCGCAGCCAGAACCCCGAGTCGCCGGTGCTGGTGCTCTCCCACTACGTCGAGGAGCGGTACGCGGCCGATCTGATCGCCTCGGACACCAGAGGATTCGGCTACCTGCTCAAGGACCGGGTCGCCGACGTGCCGGCCTTCCTCGACGCCGTCGCCGTCGTGGGCGGAGGAGGCACGGTGCTCGATCCCGAAGTGGTGTCACAGATCCTCGTCCGCTCGGCCCGCCACAGTGCACTGGACCAGCTGACCCCACGCGAACGCGACGTCCTGCAGTTGATGGCGGAAGGCAGGACGAACTCGGCCATCGCCACGACACTGCACATCTCGGTCGGCTCGGCCGAGAAACACATCGCCTCGATCTTCACGAAATTCGGCCTCGCTCCCGACGAGAGCGAGAACCGCCGCGTGCTGGCGGTGCTGCGCTATCTCGAGACCTAGACCGAACATCCACACCGGGAAGGACTTTCAACGTGACCACCATCGCCCCTCCGCCGCCGGTCAACCCACCACCCCAGCTGAACCCCGGCGGGCGCACCACCTTCCGTCTCGCCCTGATCGTCGCGGCCACGCTGCTCGTGGCCGGTTCGGTGACATCGCTGGGTTTCGCGGCGTGGGCCGTGAGCAACGTCCGAGTCATCACTGACCACGAGGCCCTGCCGGGCACGATGCGATCACTGGTCATCGACACCGCACACATCCCCGTCGCGATCCGGATCACCGCGGACCGCGAAACCCGCGACGCCGCGGCCGATCTGCGCCTGGTGAACACCACCCACAGTGGCGCACACCGACTGCAGGTCACCACCGACGGCGACGAGACCCGCATCGCCATCTTGGGCAATCCGTCTCGCGTCCTGGAATGGGCCCGCGGCGGTGAGATCACCGTCTCCGTACCGCCCGAGCAGGCCCGGCGGTTGACGGTGCGCACCGAGCAGGAGATCGGCACCGTGATCGCGCAGGCAGACCTGGACCAGTTAATCGCGCGGACCACCGACGGGCCGATCATCCTGCGGGGTGCGGCCCGCCGCGTCGAGGCCCACACCGTCAACGGTGAGATCTTCTCGCGCTCCCCCATAGCGGTCACCGAACAGTTCAACGCCACCACGTCCGACGGTGACATCGCCGTCGATTTCCGTGACGCCGCGCCGCGGCGGGTGGATGCGGTGAGCCGCAACGGCGATGTGACCATCGGATTGCCCGGGCGTGGGCCGTATCTGGTGCATGCCCAGTCCGGATCCTCGACGCAGGTGCGGGTGCCCGAGACGACCGTTCCCGACAGTGCCGCCGCCGAGGTCACCGTGCGCTCCGATGACGGCGACGTCGTCGTCGAGGACGTCGGACTCGGCCAGCGCTAGCTGTCCGGGGTCAACCCCTCCATGATCTCGGCCACCGAACCGGTGCGGGCCTGGCGCCACCCGGTGCCGGCCCAGACATTGGTGGCCTGCGGATCGCCTGCGACCACCGACGCCTTGCGCACCGGACTGGTCAGGTAATGGATCTCGGGATAGCCCAACGGCGCCTGTCCATCGTGATCGACGATGAACCGGTTGCGCAGACCGCGCGCATACCGACCGGAAAAAGCCCGCGTCACAACGGTTTCGGTGAAATCAGGGCTCCGCAACGCGTCCCGGTGCACCGGGCTGCTGCCGGATTCATCGGCCAGCAGGAACGCCGTGCCGAGTTGAGCCGCCACCGCGCCCGCAGCCAGAACGCCCGCAACGTCGTCGGCGCTGATCAACCCACCGGCGGCCACCACGGGGATGTCGACCGCCGACAGCACGTCGGCCAGTAGATGGTCCAGTGATTGGGATCCGGGCGAGGCGGACGGATCGAACGTACCGCGGTGCCCACCCGCTCCGGGTCCCTGGACAGCGAGCGCATCGACCCCGCGGCTCACCGCGAGCCAGGCTTCGTCCAGAGTCGTCACGGTGCCGACCGTGGTGACGCCGGCGCTGCGCAACCGGGCGATCTCGGACTCACTCGGCAGGCCGAACGTGAACGAGACCACCTCGGGCCGGAGATCGAGCACCGCATCCAGCTTGGCGGCCCACGCGTCGTCGTCGTACCTCGGCTCGCCGAGTGCCACCCCGTAGCGCTGCGCTTCACCGGCCAGCGCGTCGGCATAGGCCCGGATCTGTTCGGACGTGCCCGCACTGGGCTGCGGCGCAAAGAGATTCACCCCGAGGGGTTCGGAAGTCAGATCGCGTGCCGCGTTGACTTTCTCGGCGAGCGCATCGGCGGTCAGATAACCGGCCGCGAGGAACCCGAGCCCGCCGGCCTTGCTGCCGGCCGCGGCCAGTTCCGGCGTCGAGGGCCCACCTGCCATCGGCGCCACGATCACCGGACGTCGGAGCCCGCGAATATCGAATGTGCCCATCACCGCACCGCCTTTCCGAACAACAGGACGTCCTGAGGTTCGTCGCTGATATTGGGAAACATCCCGTAGCGTGCGAGCCTTCCCTCCAGTGACAAACCGCACCGTCGCAGCACCGCAGCCGAACCGGCATTGTCGACATGGCAGTAGGCCGTGATCCGGTACACCGTGTCATCCGGTTGCATATCGGCCAGCATCAACGAAACCGCCTCCGACATCAGGCCACGTCCCCACCACTGCCGGGCCAGGCAGTAACCCAGCTCTACCGAGTATGGCTGAGGTCGACGCCTGGCACACAGCCCGGCCACGTCACCGTCGACTTCGACCAACCAGGTCTGCTCGTCACCGACGTTGAACAATGTCGTGATGACGCGCCGCGTTTCGGCCACCCCCGAATGCGGGCGCCAGGACAGATACTTCGTGACCTCGGGATCGGAGGCGATCCGGGTGTACAGCGCTTCGGCGTCCTCGACTACCGGTGGGCGCAGCCGCACCTGTGGCCCGGCCAGGATCTGGGTGTTGGGCATGGTCCCATCCTGCACCGTTGCCGGGGGTGCGGGTCCAGCGGTTTACTGGACCGATATGGCCATCACCTTCAACCACACCATCGTCGCCGCCAGGGATCGGCAGGCCTCCGCCGAGTTCTTCACCGAGTTGTTCGGCCTGCCCGCCCCGCAGGAGTTCGGTCCGTTTCTGGCGGTGACGCTCAATCACGGAGTCAGCCTCGACTACGCCCAGATGGGGCCTGAAGAAGAGATCCGGCCGCAGCACTACGCATTCCTGGTCTCCGAGGACGAGTTCGACGCGATCTACGGCAAGATCCGCGACCGTGGCATGCAGCACTGGGCCGATCCGCATGGTCAGCACCCTGGCGAGATCAACCACAACGACGGCGGTCGCGGGGTGTACTTCCAGGACCCGTCCGGGCATTACCTGGAGATCATCACCCGCCCGTACGGGGGCTGACCGGCTTCAGCGGTGGCCGCGTTCGTGTTCCTGATCGCGGTAGGCGTTGGCCAGCGTGTCCACGTGGCCCGGCAGCGCGCCGGCCGCCACGTCGGCCAGGCTGGTCTCCTCCAGGACCGACCGCATGCTGGCCCGCAGCGCACGCCAGACATCGGTCAGGGCCGCGGTCGGACCGGAGTACGGCAGATCACCCAGACCGATGTCGCGCACGCTGGCCAGCGGTCCGTCGATGCAGCGCAGCACGTCGGCGATGCTGATCTCACCGGCCGGCCTGGCCAGTTCGTAGCCACCGTCGCGGCCACGATGGCTGCGGACCAGGCGGTCCGTGCGCAGCGCGGTGAGTATGTCGACGAGGAACTGCGCCGGGATTCCCTGCGCCTTGGCGAGGTCGTCGGTCTTGACCAGCTCGCCGTCACCGACCGTCGCGAGCTGGACCATGGCTCGGACGGCATACTCCGCCTTCGCCGACATCCGCATGATCTGAGATTGTGCCAGCTCACTCATCGCCCGCACCGCTACGGGCGAACGGTGTCGCCGCTCCGGCCCGCAATCGGCCGTGCTCACCACGTCGATTGAACGGCATTGCCGTATGCAATGCTTTCCGTGATGTGGATTGTTCCTGGAGGGACGGCAATCGTGAAGTTCAGCAAAGACGTAACGCCGGCAGGCAGATTGAGCCGACCGGTGTGAGGCACCGGACCTCCTGGCGCGGCTTGACGATCACCCTCGCCCTGGCGTTTGTCACCGCAGTACTGAGCGCCTGCCACGCCACCCCGCCCGACCGCAACGCAGATGTGGCGCGCCTTGCGCGATTGCTCGGCGAGATGCCCGGCGTGCAGACAGTCAGCCACACCGTGACGAATCGCCCGGCCCAGGGCGTGGTGCGGTTCGCCATCGATGTCGAGACCGCCGAAGGCATCACCGAAGATCAACTCGCGGCAGTGGTGTCCCGCTACCTGCAGGACCTCACGATGGTCAACTACACCGGCTACCACACCGAGCTCGCCGCCCACCACGGCTGGAACGTCTTCGCAGTCGACGGTGGCAGGTTACCGATCGACAACGCGCAACAGATCATCTCCCAGGCCCGCGACTGGGCCGCCATGCGTCGTGAATTCTCGACGGCCACAGTACGTTTACGTGCGACGGTGACTCACCCCAACGGCCGGTCGACGATGCAGGAATGGGGACATTCCGATGTCGGATCGATCCGACTGGCCGATGCCACCGATTACACGGACGTGGCCGCCGTGGTCACCACCATGTCTGGAAAGTTCCCGGGCCTGGCCAACGTGACCTGGACGATCAGCGCGGGCGACGATCACCCCGCCGACATCAAGAGTGCCCGGCGCTTCCCGACGGCCGGTGAGCTCGACGTCTGGAGTCGGATGAACGCCGACCAGACGATCCCGCACATCGACAGGCTGACGATCAACGGCCGCGTGCAACCGTCGGTATGGCTGGCGGAGCAGACCCGCTCGCACGAGCCTGCCGACGCAGTCGCCCTTGCCCAACGGCATCTGCCACTGGCGGCCACGCTGGCCGGGCCGACCCTCTACACCGCGAGCGATCAGATACAGGGACACATCACCGGGAACGGTCAGGCCACCGGCGCCATCGCCATCACCATCGGCGGGTGCACGGCACGCGATCTCCTCGTCTACCAACCTCCGGCCGCCGAACAGGCGCTCATGGACAGATACGAGACCTGCAAGCATCCGTGACGCCCGGCTATTTTCGTCGAGATCGACGTTAGGGCTGCTCACAGAGCGCAGCAGCAGCCATGGCGTCGATCTCGGCGACGGAGGGGCAGTTCGGCAGTCGGCTAGTCCGGAATACCGGCCGCGTCCGGGACGACGACCGCGAACAGATCCGACATCGCGGCCAGGCTCGCCGACTGCATGACCGCGGCCGGCACCGGTGCGCTGTCGGGGCCCGCGAGTGTGCGGGTAGCAGTGGCAGCGGCCACCACGGTCGGGGCGTACCCGAGGTTGAAGGCACCGCGCGCGGTCGAGTTGACGCACATGTGCGTCATGAATCCGGCCAGCAGCAGGTTCGAGGCGCCCAGCCCCTTCAACCGGTCGTCCAGATCGGTCTGCACGAACGAGTTGGGGAATTGCTTGACCACCACGGGTTCTCCCTCGCGCGGAGCCACCGCTGCGACGATCGCGCCGCTCTCCCCTTCGATGTCATACAGCGAACCCGGACCGTCGGAGTGCTGGATGTGGATGATCGGAATGTCCGCGCTGCGGGCTCGGTCCAGGAGTTGTGCCGTCTGCTCGAGAGCGGCCTGCACCCCGTCGAGCTCCATGATTCCCTGCGTATAGGTGTTCTGGCAGTCGATCAAGACCAGGGTGGAATCGGCGAGGCGGGCCGGTGCGGCGGGGAGGCTGGCCAGTTCGCGCAGCGTGGGGCGGCTCATTTCGGTGAGCGTAGTGGTCCGCGACCGCGTTTAGGCTGCATTGGTGGCACTCCGGGATTGGTCGTCGGCCAAGGTCAGGCTGGTCATGTTGGCCGCAGCGTCGCCGCTGATGCTGATCATGGTGGTGGTCGGCTACGCCGACGGGCCCAGTGATGAGGACTGCGGGCATGCCGAGCAGGCCATGGCCCATTGGCTCAGCGTGCAACTCGACACGCACCGGGCGATGACGGGCCCCGCGCCCGCCAAGTTGTCCACTGATGCCGCCGATGCCGCCGCCGCTGTCCGCCAGGAAGCCACGGGGATCGAGGATTCCGGGTTGCGGCAGACGGCGAGCACTCTCGCGAACCAGCTCGATCAGGTCAGCAAGGGAAACCACGTGCGCGGGTACGAGGGCACGGCGGAGGCAATACAGGACCTCAAAACCGCCTGTCCGAAGGCCGGTGACGAGCCCATGCTCATTCCCTGACCGCGCCGAGAACTACCCCGCCGTGACGGCCAGTACCCGCTCGGCCAGTTCGGGGCGGCACACGATCAGGTCGGGCAGCGTGGGGTCGGCCGAGTTGTAGACCAACCGCGAGCCGTCGATACGTGAGGTGTGCAGGCCGGCCGCGCGGGCCACCGCGACGGGCGCGGCCGAATCCCACTCGTACTGACCACCCGCGTGCACGTACACATCGGCGATCCCGCGGATCACCGCGGCGACTTTGGCTCCGGCCGAACCCATTTCGACCAGGGTTCCGTCGAGCTCCTCCCGCACGGCCAGAGCCACCGCGGGCGGCCGGGTACGTGACACGACGACCCGGGGCGGGCCGTCGAAGGGGCGGGTTGCGGCTACCTCGGGCGTGGACAGCGTGGTGTTCTGCGCGGGCAGCGCGACCGCTCCCGCCACGAGTTCGCCCGCACTCCACAGCGCCACGTGTACGGCCCAGTCGTCGCGGCCCAGTTCGGAGAACTCCCGGGTGCCGTCGAGCGGGTCGACGATCCAGACCCGCTCGGCGTTCAGCCGCGCCGGATCGGCCCGTTCCTCGGCCGTGGCCTCCTCGGACAGCACCGAGTCACCGGGAACCAGCTTGGCCAACTCGGCCATCAGGAAATCGTGGGACTGCTTGTCCCCGGCGGCCTTTCGCTCGGCCGGCGTGGCATCGGCGAAGTCGGCACGGACATCGAGCAGCAGATCCCCGGCCCTGGTGGCCAGCCGGGCAGCCAGTTCGTGATCGTTCACGACGGCAATTCCAACAGCTCGATCACCAGGTCGGCCAGTTCATCGGTGCTGTGGTCAGGCGTGAGCCGCAGATCCGGGTTCTTCGGCCGCTGATACGGGCTGTCGATGCCGGTGAAGTGGGTGATCTCACCGGCGCGCGCCTTGGCGTACAGGCCCTTGGGATCACGGCGTTCGCAGTCCTCCAGCGGGGTGTCGCAGAACACCTCGTAGAACTCCAGACCCGCATCCGTGGCGACCTTGCGGGCCAGGGCGCGGTGCTCCTCCAGCGGGCTGATTGCGGGGACCAGCACAACCTGGCCGGAGTCGGCCAGAATGGCGGCGATGTGGGCCAGTCGGCGCTGGTTCTCAGCCCGGTCGGCCATCGAGAAGCCCAGATCCGCGTTCAGCCCGTGGCGCAGGTTGTCCCCGTCCAGAACGTATGCCGGAACACCCTTTTCGAGCAGCTTCTGCTCGACGAGCACCGCCACCGAGGACTTGCCCGAGCCGGACAGGCCGGTGAACCACACGGTGCGGCCCTTCGACAGCCGGTCCTCGGCGGTGCACAGCGACTCGTGCCGCACGGTGTTGGGGCTCGCGGTGTCGTGGCGGGTCTCGCGCAGCACCATGCCGGCACCCACGGTGCCGTTGGTGGTGGGGTCGATCAGGATGAACGAACCGGTGGCGGCATTGCGGCTGTACTCGTCGAGCAGCAGCGGCGCCTGGGTGCGCAGCGAGACACGGCCCAGCTCATTCAGTTTGAGCGCTGTCGCGGTCTTGTCCCGGTGCAGGGTGTTGACGTCGAGCCGGTAATCAAGTCCGGTCACCTTGGCCCTGGTGGTTCGGGTGGTGTGCTTGATCAGGTATTCGCGGCCGGGCTCCAGTGACGATCCGTCGGCCATCCAGCACACGGTGGCGTCGAAATCCTGTGCGACCCGGGGCTGGTTGTTGGGCCGGGCGATCATGTCGCCGCGGGAGATGTCGATGTCGTCGGACAGGCTGATCGACACCGCCATCGGCGGGAAGGCCTCCTCGACCACACTGCTCGGGCCGTCGATCTGGGTGATGCGCGTGGGCTTTCCGGCCGGCAGCACGATCACGTCGTCGCCGGGACGCAGCACACCGCTGGCGACCGTGCCGGCGTAGCTGCGGTGATCGGCGTGCTCATGGGTCTGCGGCCGGATCACGTACTGCACCGGGAAACGGACATCGACGAGGTTGCGGTCACCGGCGATGTAGACGTCTTCGAGGTGGCTCAGCAGCGACGGGCCCTCGTACCAGGGGGTGATGTCTGATTTGGTCACCACGTTGTCGCCGTTGAGCGCCGACAACGGGATGGTGGTGACGTCGTGCACGTCCAACCGGGCGGCGAACGCGTGGAACTCGTCGCGGATCGCCTCGAAACGTTCCTGGTCCCAGTCGATCAGGTCCATCTTGTTCACGGCCAGCACGATGTGCTGGATGCCCAGCAGCGAGGCCAGGAACGCGTGGCGGCGCGACTGCTCGAGCAGGCCGTGGCGCGCATCGACGAGCACGATGACCAGCTGCGCAGTGGAGGCTCCGGTCACCATGTTGCGGGTGTACTGGATGTGCCCCGGGGTGTCGGCGATGATGAATTTCCGCTTGGCCGTGGCGAAGTAGCGATAGGCGACATCGATCGTGATGCCCTGCTCCCGCTCGGCGCGCAGCCCGTCGGTGACCAGTGCCAGGTCGGTGTAGTCGTGGCCGCGTTCCTTGGAGGTGCGCTCGACGGCGGCCAGCTGATCCTCCATGACCGCCTTCGAGTCGAACAGCAGCCGGCCGATCAGCGTGGACTTGCCGTCGTCGACGGAACCCGCCGTGGCGATTCTCAACAACGTGCTCATCAGAAATACCCCTCGCGCTTACGGTCTTCCATTCCGGCCTCGGAGATCCGGTCATCGGCGCGGGTGGCGCCGCGCTCGGTGAGCCGCGACACCGCGGTCTCGGCGATGACCTCGGAAACCGTTGCGGCGGTGGACTCCACGCAGCCGGTGCAGGTGACGTCGCCGACGGTGCGGAACCGCACGGTCTTCTCGATCACCGGTTCGTCCTTGCGGGGTTGCATGAACTTGTGCACCGCGAGCAGCATGCCGTCGCGCTCGAACACCTTGCGCTGGTGCGCGTAGTAGATGGAGGGCAGCTTGATCTTCTCAGCGCCAATGTAGGACCAGATGTCGAACTCGGTCCAGTTGGAGATCGGGAAGGCCCGGATGTGCTCGCCCTTGTGGTGCCGGCCGTTGTACAGGTTCCACAGCTCGGGACGCTGGGCCTTGGGGTCCCACTGGCCGAACTCGTCGCGGAAGGAGAACACCCGCTCCTTGGCGCGGGCTTTCTCCTCGTCGCGGCGGGCGCCACCGAAGGCGGCGTCGAACTTGTTCTCCCGGATGCCGCGCAGCAGCGTGACGGTCTGGATCGGGTTGCGCGACGGGATGGTCTCCACCACGCGGCCGGCATCGATGTCGTCCTGCACCTTGGCCACGACCAGGCGCGCACCGTAGTGCTCGACGAGCTCGTCGCGGGTCTCGTACACCTCGTCGAAGTTGTGCCCGGTGTCGACGTGCATGACCGGGAACGGCAGCCGTCCTGGCGCGAACGCCTTGACCGCCAGGTGCAGCATGACGATCGAGTCCTTGCCGCCGGAGAACAGCAGCACCGGCTTCTCGAACTCCGCGGCGACCTCACGGATGATGTGGATGGCCTCGGCCTCCAGGGACCGCAGGTGGCTCAGCTCGTACTGCCCGGCCTGATTGGCTCGCGGACCTGTCGTTTTGGCGGTGGTCATCACTTCCCCATTAAGTTGGTAGGAATGGCCAGAATTGCAAGCATGGCCAGGAATCTAGCCGCCCTGCCGCCGCGGTGTCAATGGCGGGCAACCTTCAAATCCGATGCCCGCTTACGTGGGCACCTGCGTGCCGCGGCAGCCGCACCGTGGCGACCAGGGTCAGCGCCAGCAAAGCGCCCAGGACCAGGTAGGTCACCGAATATGAGGTGAATTGGCTGAGCAGCAGCGCTGCCACCGCGATGCCCAGTCCGGCCGCCAACTCCTGCACCGAGGCGTTGAGCGTGTTGGCGTGCGTCAGGTGCTCCCCGTCTACGTCGGAGAACGCCAGGCTGTTGTAGGCGGTGAAGCCGATCGACCGCAGCGCCCCGCTCAGATAGAGGACGACGGCCATCACCGCCACTGGCAGGCCCGGCTGCAACGCGGCCAGCAGGCCGAAGCACGCGACCGAGGTCACCCCGTTGACCAGCAGCACGGTCCGGATGCCGTACCTGCGCATCAACGGGGTGGTGGCCGGCTTGATGGTCAGGTTCCCGGCGAACAACGCGGCCACCATGACGCCGGCTGCCAGCGGCGTCCAGCCGAACTCCAGCTGGAATTGCAGCGGCAGCAGGAACGGCACCGCGGTGATCACCAGTCGGTACAGCGACCCGGCCACCACCGTGATGCGCAGCGTGTGCACCCGCAGCACCCGCAATTGCACCAGCGGGGCGGGCGTCGTGAGCAGCCGCCACGTCGCTGCGCCGAGCAGGAGAACTGCCGCGGCACCGCATCCAGTGACCAGTCCCCAATCGGTACCCGAGACCCGGATGTTCTCCAGTGCGATGAGGGCCGCAGCAATCCCCGAGCTGAGCGCGAGCAGGCCCGGCCAGTCCAGCGATCGGACCGCGGATTGGGGCCCGCCGCGGACGAGTCCGAGCGCCAGGACGATTCCGATCACGCCGATCGGAATGTTGATCGCGAAGATCCACCGCCAGCTGCCCAGCGTGGCGATGGCCCCGCCGAGCACCGGAGCCAGCACCGGTGCGGTCAGTGCCGGCCAGGTCAACAGTGCGATGGCCCGCACGAGGTCGGACTTGCTGCTGTGCCGCAACACCGCCAGGCGGCCGACGGGCACCATCATGGCGCCGCCGACCCCTTGCAGGATCCGCATCACCACCAACATCGGCAGTGAGGCACTCACCGCGCAGCCGACCGAGGCCAGTGTGAATACCGCGATCGCCCCGATGAACACCCGGCGGACGCCGAACTTGTCGGCCAGCCAGCCGCTGGCCGGGATCAGGACCGCGACCGTCAACAGGTACGCCGAGATCGCCACGTTCACGTCGATCGCCTCGACACCGAAGGACGCGGCGATCAGCGGGATCGCCGGGGCGATGATCGTGGCATCCAGGATCTCCATGAACAGCGCACCCGCCACCAGCAGCGCCATCCCCCGCGGGAACGGCGGATTCACGGTGCGCTTACCCCGCAGGTAATTGAGACGCTGACCGCCGGCGGCAGACACTGGCGGCCATGAGTATCCAGACCGGCCCGGAAGTCATGGCGCAGTTCCTCCCCCAGTCGCCGTTCGTGGCCAAACTCGGCATTCTCGCCGAAAACCTCGACGGCCCCGAGGTCCGACTTCGGTTGCCGTGGGATCCGTCGAACATCACGATCGCCGACATGGTGCACGGCGGTGCGATCGCCGCGTTGGCCGACGTCACGGTGATGGCGGCGGCCTGGGCCCGGGCCGAGGTCCCGGATTCGCTTCGCGGAGTGACGGTCTCGATGTCGATCAGCTATCTGGCGCCGGCCCGGGCCACCGACCTGATCAGCCTCGGACGCGTGTTGCGTCAGGGTAGATCCCTGGTGAACAACGAGGTCGATATCGTCACTCCTGACGGCGAGGCGGTGGCCAAGGCCATCGCGACGTACAAGGTGGGGTGAGCTACAGCGTCACCTCGTTGAGCTTGCCGGTGGCGACGTCGAAGATGAAGCCGCGCAACGATTCATGCTTTGTGACGAACGGGCTGGCCTCGATGCGACGCAACGACTGACGCACGTCCTCGGCCAGGTCGACGAAGGACTCGGCGGCCCAGTTCGGCTTGATTCCGGTTTCGTCCTGGATCTGCTGTTTGAACCCGTCGTCGGTGAATGTCAGCATGCCGCAGTCGGTGTGGTGGATCAGGATGATTTCTTTGGTGCCGAGCAGCCGCTGGCTGATGGCCAGTGAGCGGATCTCGTCGTCGGTGATGACACCACCGGCATTGCGGATGACGTGCGCCTCACCGTCGCCCAGGCCGAGGATCCGGTAGACGTCCAGCCTGGCGTCCATGCACGCGACCACCGCAACGTGCTTGCTGGGCGGCAACGGCAACGGCCCGGAAAAGGTCGTGGCATAGACCTCGTTGTTGGCCAGGTACTGGTCGGTGACAGACATGAATCGACGCTAACCCCGCGCCGCCGACAGGACCAGAGGAAGAATCAGGCTGAGCCGATTGGGGTGCGCCCAGGCGGCGGCCGTCCTGCCGGGGGGATGTGGACGGCCGCCGCGGTCTGGGTGTCAGGCGACGGGCGCAGACAGGTCGTAGACCGGAACCTCACCGACCATGTTCTTGGTGAAGTGCTCGCGAACCCATGTGGTGATCTCCCCCGCGCTACCGCCGGGATCACGCGGCGGTCCGGGCGGCCCGCCGCGACCACCTGCGGGCCGATCGAGGAAGTAGCGGACCTGGCCGTCGGCAACATATTGCTGGAACTGCGCCAGCGTGGGCGAGTTGTCGCTGCCCGTGAAACCGCCGATTGCCATCAGCGACTCGCCCGTCTTGAGCTCTAGATCGCTGACCTGCATCGAGCCGACACCGGCTGCGGCCCAGCGCCCGTCGGCCCCCGCGATGAGCTCGGCCAGTGCCGGATCATCGGCGCGCCCGAATCCACCAGGACCGCCAGGACCACCGGGTCCGCCGAACCCCATGTCCCGGTTGGGTCCCGAGGTGGCCATCGGCCCACCGCCGTGGACTTTCGCCACCGTCTCGACGGTGTAGGCCGCCGTCGCGGCGAGCCCGAAGACCATGGCCGCCAGCGCCACCACCGCGGGGACCTTGCCCGCCCGGTGGGCAGTGATCGCCAGGGCGACCGCCGTCAGTGCCGAGCCGATCAACACGATCCAGCGCAGCGCCGGCAACCAGTCAGGCGTCCGGTCCAGCAGCACGAACGCCCACGCCCCGGTCCCGGCCAGCATCAGCGCCAGCACCAGCCGGGCTGCCGATCGGGCACGGACCCGCCACAATTCGACGACCGAGATGCCCACCAGAGCCGCCACCGCAGGCGCCAGCGCCACGGTGTAATAGGGATGGATGATCCCGTCCATGAAGCTGAACACCACGGCGGTGACCAGCAGCCAGCCGCCCCACATCAGCACACCGGCCCGCGGTCCGGCAGTGCGCGCGGTGCGCCGGGTCAGCCACAGCATGGCAACCAGCCCGATCAGCGCCGCAGGCAACAGCCACGACGCCTCGGTGCCCATCGACATCCCGAACATCCGGCCGATCCCGGGGTCACCGCCGAACATCAGGTTGGGGCCGCCGCCGGGACCGTGACCGAAACCGGGTCCACCCGGACCGGGGCCCGAGCCAGGCCCGTGCCCCTCCTGCCCCAGGATGCGTTGCAGCCCGTTGTAGCCGAAGGCCAATTGCAACAGGCTGTTGTCGGTCGATCCGGCGATGTAGGGCCGGGAGTCCGCCGGCCACAGCGCCACCAGCGCGAGGTACCAGCCCGACGAGACGATCATCGTCGCCGCGCCGATCAGCAAGGTACCCAGTCGTTTCCACAATCCGACCGCCGGCGCGGCGACCAGGAACATCAGGGCCAGGCCCGGCACGATCAGGAAGGCCTGCAGCATCTTGGTCAGGAACGCGAACCCGAGCGCACATCCTGCCAATGCCACCCACCCGGCGCTGGCCCGTGCCGACACCGGCCCGACGGCACGCACCATGAAGTAAGCCGCCAGCACCAACAGCAGGACCAGGAGTGCATCGGGATTGTTGTAGCGGAACATGGAGGCCGCGACCGGTGTCAGCGCCAACGCCGCCCCGGCGATCAGTCCGGCGGCCGGACCGCTGGTGCGGCGCACGGTGGCGTAGAGCAGTGCCACCGCACCCACCCCCATCAACGCCTGCGGCAGCAGCATGGTGAACTCGTTGAAGCCGAACAGCCGGCCCGACAAGCCCATTGCCCACATCGCGGCCGGTGGTTTGTCGACCGTGATGGCGTTGCCGGCATCCAGCGATCCGAAAAGCCAGGCTTTCCAGGACTGGGTGCCCGCTTGGGCCGCGGCGGCGTAGTAGCTGTTGGCCCACCCCGACGATCCCAGCCCCCAGAGGTAGAGCACCGCGGTACCGGTCAGCAGAGCCCAATAGGTGGGGCGAATCCAGCGCGGCGTCAATGCCTTCGGCGATTCCGCGGTCTCCGCGGCGGCTTCTGGTGCCGTGTCGACGATGGTCGTCATAGTTCTGTCCCTCGATTCGGCGCGGTGACCTGCCGCGTCCGCGCTGGGTGGAAGACCCACCCGCGCAACAGGACGAAGCGCACCACGGTGGCCAACAGGTTGGCCACCACCAATACTGCAAGCTCGACGCCGCGGTGCGGCACGGGCGCCACGACGTGCAAGAGTCCCAGCGATCCGCTGGTGATCGCCAGCGCGATCCCGAACACCGTCAACCCCTCCAGATGATGGCGGGTGACGTTGCCCGAACCGGCGATGCCGAAGGTGAAGCGGCGGTTGGCTGCGGTGTTTCCGATCGCGGTCACCAGCAGCGCGATCAGGTTGGCGGCCTGCGCGCCGACACCGGCCCGCAGGGCCGTGAACAGCAACAGGTAGGCCAGCGTGGAGACCACACCGACCGCACCGAAACGCACCGCCTGGCGCAACAACGATCCAGGGGCAGCCGATTTCCGAGAGGACCCGAGCTGCGCGGCGATCGTGTTCACCGGGATCGACCCGTTGGCGAACCCGCGCAGCAGCCGCCCGATGCCCTTGAGATCGGCGGCCGCCGTGGCGACGATGTCCACCCGGCTGTCCGGATCGTCCACCCAGTCCACCGGAACCTCGTGAATGCGCAGACCGCTGCGTTCGGCCAGCACCAGCAGCTCGGTGTCGAAGAACCACCCGGTATCGGCAACGTGGGGCAGCAACTCGCGGGCAACGTCGGCGCGAATCGCCTTGAATCCACACTGGGCATCCGAGAACCGGGCTGCCAGAGTCGATTTCAGGATGAAGTTGTAGCAGCGCGAGATGAACTCGCGCTTGGCGCCGCGGACGACCCGTGAGCCGCGGCCCAGACGGGTGCCGATGGCCAGGTCGGAGTGGCCGGAGATCAGTGGTGCCACCAACGGCGCAAGCGCGGCCAGGTCGGTGGACAGGTCGACGTCCATGTACGCCAGCACGGGCGCGTCCGAAGCCGACCACACCGCCCGCAGTGCGCGTCCGCGCCCCTTCTCCTCCAGCCGGACCACCCGCACGTCGTCGAGGTCAGCGGCCAGTTCGGCAGCGATGCGCGGGGTTTCGTCGACACTGGCATTGTCGGCGATGGTGATGCGCACCGGCACCGCGAAGTTCTCGGCGAGATACCGGTGCAGCCGGCGAACCGAATGGGCGAGCGTTGCCTGCTCGTTGTACACCGGTACGACGACGTCGAGCACCGGAACCCCGGCGTCCCGCGCGGCATGTGTGGCGTTGGGCCGCGACGCGAAATGAAAGCGCTGCTCAGGTTCTTCGACCAAGGTTGTCATGAGTTCATCGTTCTCCGCAGGGTTGTGATCCGGGTTGGGCGAAGCTATGCGCCGGCTATGTGTTCGACGCACGGTGAGTCAGGTCGTAGATGGTGACGTCGTCGACGGTGACCGGGTTGTAGTGGGCCTGGACCCATTCCGCGATCTCGGTGGCCGCCTGGCTGCCGCTGGGGGTGTGTCCGCCGAATCCTCCGGCCATGATGCGGGATCGGATGAAGTAGTGGATGGCGCCGTCGTCGACGAGACGCTGGAATTCGTCGAGCGTGGGTGCCGGATCCGTGCCGTTGAAGCCTCCGACTGCCATCACCGGTGCGCGGGTGGCCAATTGGTATCCGGCGGCATTCGACGAGCCCACCACGGCGGCCGCCCACTGGTAGTGGTCGGCATCTGCGGCCAGCGTTGCGGTCAGCGTCGGCCCTGGATCGGGGGCGGCGAACATTCCGCCGAACCCGCCGCCACCACGCGATGGACCGACGGACGGTATCGCCCCGGTGTGCGGGGCGGAGGCGGTGGCGATCGAATACGCGGCCGGACCGGCCAGGCAGGCTGCGACCGCCAGCACCGCCGTCACCCGCACCATCGGGCGCTCCAACCGTGTGACCATCAGCAGCAGTACCGCGGCACCCACACCCACCACTGCCACTGCCGCCCGCAGCCACGGGAAGGCATCGTCGTTGCGGACCAACAGCACTGCAGCCAGGATCGCGGTCACCAACACCGCGCCCGACATCGCCGTGGCGGCGCGGAGGTCGGTGCGGTGTTGCCACAGCAACCTCGCCCCGATGCCGATGACCGCACCGATGGCCGGGGCGAGCGCCACGGTGTAATAGGGGTGGACGATGCCGTTCATGAAGCTGAACACCAGCGCGGTGACCAGGAGCCAGCCGCCCCAGAGAATCAAGGCGGCCCGGGCCGGATCGGTCCTGGCGGCCCGGCGGGTCAGATAGAGGCCGGCCACCAGGCAGATCAGCGCCGCGGGCAGCAACCAGCCGATGTCGGCGCCCATCTGCGACCCGAACAACCGCCCCGGCCCGACGTCGAAGTTCAGATTGCCGAGGCCACCCGTTTCGTCACCGGTGAGCCGACCCAAACCGTTGTAGCCCAACGCCAATTCGAGAATGCTGTCGTGCTGCGAACCACCGATGTAGGGCCGTGACGAGGACGGCCACAACTCCACCAGCACCAGGTACCAGCCACCGCTGAGGACCATGGCGACGCCGGCGGTGGCGACATCGAGGATGCGTCGGCCCAGTGGGCGGTCTCCGGCGACCAGCGCCGCGGCGGCAATACCCGGCAGCACCAGGAATGCCTGCAGCATCTTGGCCAGGAAACCGAAGCCGAGTGCGACCCCCGCACCGACGAACCACCAACGGCCGGCGTCCTTTTCGATTCCGCGCTGCACGCAGTAGGCCGCCACGACAAGCAGCAGCACCAGAAGCGCGTCGGGATTGTTGAACCGGAAGATCAAGGCGGCCACCGGCGTCAGCGCAAGGACCGTGCCGGCCAACAGACCGGCCCACGGCCCGGCCGCGCGGCGCACCGCCGCGTAGAGCGCTGCGACCGCACCGACGCCCATGAGCGCCTGCGGCACCAGCACACTCCACGGGCTCAGCCCGAACAGGCGCACCGAGAGATCGGTGATCCACAGCGCCGCGGGCGTCTTGTCCACGGTGATCGCATTGCCTGCGTCACTGGACCCGAACAGCATCGCGGTCCAGTTCTCGGCACCCGCTTGCGCGGCGGCCGAGTAAAACGCGTTGGCCCACCCGCTGATCGACAGGTTCCACAGGTAGAGCACCGCGGTGCCGGCCAACAGCAGGACCAGGGCGATGCTCTGGGTCATCGAGGTCGAGCTGCGGGGGTTCGACTCCTCGGGTGTCGCCGCCGGCACCTCGGCAGCGGGATGCGCGGCAACAAGGGTCACGTTCTCATCGTTGCCGTGGCCGCTAGGTGCCGGATTGGTCCATCCTGTGCGTGCCCTGTGAGCTGACGACCGGCAGCAGCACCACGAATTCGGTCGAGCCCGCGGTACTGCTCACCTCGATGGTGCCGCCGTGCGCCTTGAGCACCGCGGCCACGATCGCCAGACCCAACCCGGTGCTGCCCTCCCGTCGCGACCGCGACGAGTCTCCGCGCGCGAACCGCTCGAACACGTCGGGCAGCAGTGACGCCGGGATACCCGGGCCGTCATCTGCGACGCTCAGCAGCACCGCATCCCGGTCGGGTTTCAGCGACACCGTGACCGAGGTGCCCGGCGGGGTGTGCGTACGGGCGTTCGCCAACAGGTTGGCCAGCACCTGATGCAGCCGGGCCTCGTCGCCTTCAACCACCACCGGGTCCTCGGGTAGATCCAACGCCCACTGATGGTCGGGGCCGGCGATGTGGGCATCGCTCACCGAGTCCACGATCAGCCTGGACAGATCCACGCTGTCGCGCTCCAGAGGCCGCCCGGCATCGAGGCGCGCCAACAGCAGCATGTCCTCGACCAGTTGCGTCATCCGCGTGGTCTCGGACTCCACCCGGTTCATCGCATGGGCCACGTCGGCGGGCAGGTCATCACGTTTGCGCTGGGCCAGCTCGGTATAGCCCCGGATCGCCGCCAGCGGCGTCCGCAACTCGTGGCTGGCGTCGGCCACGAATTGGCGCACCCGCGTCTCACTGGCGTGCCGGGCCGACAGCGCGCTGGCGATGCGGTCGAGCATCCGGTTCAGCGAGGTACCGAGCTGACCCACCTCCGTGTGGGCACTGGCGGGGTCGACCGGCACGATCGGTGTCGGCAACTCCACCTCGCCGCGGTCGAGTTCGAGATCGGCCACCCGGCGTGCCGCCGCCGAGACGCGAGACAGCGGGGCGAGTTGGCGCCGCAGGATCAGGATGCCCGCCGTCGTCGCGGCGATGAGCGCGATGGCGGCCAGTACACAGAACATGCCGAGGACCCACAGCAGAGTGTCGTCGACGACGGCCGTCGGCAGCCCGGTCACGATGGTCTGCGGGCCGCCGTGACGCGGGTGCAGGCCGATGAGCCGGTAGCGGCCCAGTCCGTCGAGGTCCACGGTTTCGGGTTCCCGGGTCGCCGGGACCTGGGACAGCTGGACGGCCGCGGCGGCACTGACCTCGACGCGGTCGCCGTCGGCGGTGATGACCCCTGCGTCCACCGGGCGGTTCGGCGCCACCACCGCTCCGACCGTGCGGGCGGCCTGCCCCGGGGCATTGAGGAATCCGGGTCCCGGCCCCTCCTCAGGGTCGAACGGAACCCGGTGATGACGGTGCATTCCCGGCGGGGGTGGGGTTCCCGGTGGTGGCGGCGGCAATTCGAAGATGGCGGCCGAGCGGCGGCCGGCCTCGATCAGTTGATCATCGAGCTGGTTCATCAAAAACCGTTGCAGCGCAAACTCTGTCGCCACTCCGATACTGGCGCACACCACCGCCAGCAGGGCCACCTGGGTGACCACCAGCCGGGCCCGCAGCGTCCAGGTCCGCGGTGACCACCAGCGGGTGACGCTTGCCCCGGCCGTCACCTCAGCGCGCGGGCCGGAGGACATAACCCGCACCGCGCAGCGTGTGGATCATCGGTTCCCGTCCGCTGTCGATCTTCTTGCGCAGATACGAGACGTACAGCTCGACGATGTTGGACCGGCCGCCGAAGTCGTAGCTCCACACCCGGTCGAGGATCTGGGCCTTGCTCAGGACCCGCTTGGCGTTGCGCATCATGAAGCGCAGGAGTTCGAACTCGGTGGCGGTCAGGGTGATCGGATCACCGGCCCGGGTCACCTCATGGCTGTCCTCGTCGAGCACGAGATCGCCGACGACGATCTTGGCGCCGCCGTCCTCACTGGTGACTCCGGTGCGCCGCAGCAGTGCCCGCAACCGCAGCACCACTTCCTCGAGGCTGAACGGTTTGGTGACGTAGTCGTCGCCGCCGGCGGTGAGGCCCGCGATGCGGTCCTCCACCGAATCCTTGGCGGTCAGCAGCAGCAGAGGCAGGCCGGGGATCTGTTCCCGCAGTTTGCGCAGGACGTCCAGACCACTCATGTCGGGCAGCATCACGTCGAGGACGACCACATCGGGCGGGCTGTCCCGGGCAGCGGCGATGGCGCTCGCGCCGTCACCTGCCGTCGCGATGTCCCAGCCCTCATAGCGCAGCGCCATCGACACCAGTTCCGCCAGTACGGGTTCGTCGTCGACTACCAGGACCTGGATCGGATTGCCATCGGCGCGGCGCATGACGGCGCGCCCGGACTCGGAATCGGTGCCATTGGTCGTGCTGCTCACCCGCTCATTATTCGTCCGTTCGTTAGGCCCCGACTGAGCGCTTTCTATGTGCCGGCTGTGAAACAGCGCCACATCTGCGCCAGAGCCCGCACACAGCCGGCACACAGCCGGCCCCGGCAACGTGGACCATATGAGCATCCGACCCACTGTTGCCTCAGTCGGCATCGCGGCGGCCATTGCTGGGCTCGGCGGCGCGGCGGTGTATGCCGCCACCGATACGCAGGGCCCCGGCCACCACGGTCCGCCCAATGCAGAGGGCGGGCCCCCGCGCTGGATGGGCGGGCCGGGAATGGACGGACAGCCCCACGACGGGACCGATCCCGCCACGATCCACAGCGAGGCCGTGCTGACCGAAGGCGGCGGCTACCGTACGACGCTGTTTCAAACCGGCACGATCACCGAGCTGTCCGCAACGTCGGTCACGGTGCGCAGCAACGACGGATTCACCCAGAGCTACGCCCTGCCTGATGCCGTCAAACCGCTGTACGGGGTCAACGACCGGGTCCTGATCCGAGCCACCCGCACCGGGTCGGCATCGACGGACAAGCCGACTGTCACCAGCATCGGCGAGGCACCCCGCCCCTAGCCGTTGCCGTACCCGTCGGGCAGGTCCACCTTCACCTTCGGCTTGGCGAACGATGTCTCGAGTTCGGTGGGAGCCGTTGTCTTCGTTACGGTTTCACCAACATTGACGGCCGGGACCGCGCCACTGCTCGGCGCCTCGGCCACCATCGCACCGAATGCGCCCATCGCTGCAAGTGCGATCGCCCCGACACCGGCCATCGCGTACTTGGTCCGCTTGTTGCGTTCGTCTCCTGTCACAGAGACCTCCCTACCGGGGCCTGCGGGCGAGGTAAACCCGACTTCGCAGGCCCCGGTCGGCGAGATCAGCCGCGATCAGTGTGGCGTGGCAAACCCCGACGGGGTGGTCGCCGAGACCGACGGAGTGCCCTTCGAGGTCTCAGGGGCTGTCGGCGGAGTCGTCTCGGTAACCGTTTGTCCAGTGGTGATGACAGGTGGTTCCTCCCGCTGCTGGGCTCCGGCGACGCCTCCGCCCATCGCGACTCCGAGCACGGCGGTAGCTAACCCACCGATCGCGCCCATTCCGGCAGTGACCAATTTCAGATTTCGCTGAATGTTTTCCTTCGCGCTACCCAATGCGCTCACCTCCGCGCGACGTATAGCCACGGCGGGTGGCGGTGAAACCACTACCCGGCACTTTGCGCAGTGATCAGTGCGTGACGGCGAACCCGGACGGCGGCGTGTAGCCCCTCATCGCAGGCACTGCCATCGAAACCTGCGGTGCAGTCGGAGGCGTCGTCTCCGTGCTGGTCTGGCCGACGTTCATGTGGGATCCGGAAGCCAGGGACTCGCCGGCCCCCGAGTGAACGTCCGAGACCGCTCCGAACACGCCCAGCCCCACCACGGCCGCACCACCGGCGACCGCAGCGATCACTTTCACATTCTTCAGTCCGCTGACCTTCATGTATTTCAGTGAACGCCTGATTGCTATGCCGAAGCTGTGAGCCGACTACCAGTTACCCATCGAGCGCGGGGCGCGCCGAACCTCACATCACCGCGATGACCGGGTTCCGGTGCCCGGCTGCTCTACCCTGTCTGGCATGCAGCCGTGGGCAGGAACAACCGGATGACGCGCTTTCTGGCGCGCCGGCTGCTCAACTACATCGTGTTGCTGGCCCTGGCATCGTTCCTGACGTTCACGCTGACGTCGCTGAACTTCAAACCCCTCGACAGCCTCGAGCAGCGCAATCCGCGGCCGCCGCAATCCGCGATCGACGCCAAAGCCGCTGAACTCGGCCTCGACCAGCCCATTCCGCTCCGCTATGCGAACTGGGCAGCCGACGCGGTCCGCGGTGACTTCGGAACCACGGTGACCGGCCAGCCGGTGGTCGACGAGTTGTGGCGACGCATCGGGGTGACCCTGCGCCTGCTCGTCATCGGCGCGATCTCGGGCGCGGTGATCGGCGTGGTGGTCGGCGCGTGGGGAGCGATCCGCCAGTACCGGCTGTCGGACCGCGTCATCACCGTGCTGTCCCTGCTGGTGATCAGCACGCCGTCCTTCGTGATCGCCAACATGCTGATCCTGGCCGCACTCAACGTGAACTCGATTCTCGGCGTGCAAATTTTCGAGTACACGGGGGAAACGGCGCCGGTGCCCGTCGGCGGCGCCTGGGACCAGTTCGTCGACCGGCTGCAGCACCTCGTGCTGCCGACGTTCACCCTGGCCCTGATGGCCATCGCCGGCTACAGCCGGTACCAGCGCAACGCGATGCTCGACGTGCTCGGCCAGGACTTCATCCGCACCGCCCGGGCCAAGGGGCTGACCCGACGTCGCGCCCTGTTCAAACACGGGCTGCGGACCGCACTCATTCCGATGGCCACCCTGTTCGCCTACGGGGTGGCCGGGCTGGTCACCGGTTCGGTGTTCGTCGAGAAGATCTTCGGCTGGCACGGGATGGGCGAATGGGTGGTGCAGGGCATCGCCACCCAGGACACCAACATCATCGCGGCGATCACGGTGTTCACCGGGACCGTGATCCTGGTCGCCGGCCTGCTCTCCGACGTCATCTACGCGATGCTCGACCCGAGGGTGCGAGTCACATGACCCAGACGTCTGCTCCCACCGGGGATGCCGCCGCGGCCCGCTCGGGCCTGCACACCGAGGAATTCGCCACCCGGCGCACCCTCGTGTTCCGCCGGTTCCTGCGCAACTGGCCCGCCGTGGTGTCGCTGACACTGCTGGTGATCATGTTCGTGGCCTGCTACGCGCTGCCTTCGGTGCTCCCCTACAGCTATTCGGACCTCGATTACTACGCGCTGCAGGAGCCGCCGTCGACCGACCACTGGTTCGGCACGAACGCACTCGGGCAGGACATCTTCGCCCAAACCCTGCGCGGCATGCAGAAATCCATGCTCATCGGTGTGTGCGTGGCGTTCATCTCGACCGTCATCGCCGCCACGGTCGGGTCGGTCGCCGGATATTTCGGCGGCTGGCGCGATCGCACGCTCATGTGGATCGTCGACGTGTTGCTGGTGGTGCCCAGCTTCATCCTGATCGCGATCGTCACGCCCCGGTTGAGCCAGTCCGATCGGGTGTTCTGGCTGATCGTGCTGCTCTCGGCGTTCAGCTGGATGATCAGCTCCCGCATCGTGCGGGGGATGACGCTGAGCCTGCGGGAGCGCGAATTCGTCTTGGCTGCCCGCTATATGGGTGTCAGCAGCGCGCGCATCATCGTGCGGCACATCCTGCCGAACGTGGCGTCCATCCTGATCATCGACACCGCGCTCAACGTGGGAGTGGCGATCCTGTCCGAAACCGGTTTGAGCTACCTGGGATTCGGCATCCAGGCCCCCGACGTCTCGCTGGGCACGCTGATCGCCGACGGCACCAAGTCCGCCACCACCTTCCCCTGGGTGTTCTTGTTCCCGGCCGGGGTATTGGTACTGATCATCCTGTGCGCCAACCTGATCGGAGACGGCCTCCGCGACGCCCTCGACCCGGGCAGCGGCCGGTTGCGACGGCGGAGTCGGCGGAAGGGCGGCACCCGATGAGCCGGCTACTCGAGGTATCCGATCTGACGGTGGACTTCCCTACCGACACCGACGCGGTACACGCGGTGCGGGGCCTGAACTTCCATGTGGATTCCGGTGAGGTGGTCGCGCTCGTCGGCGAGTCCGGTGCCGGGAAATCGGCCAGTGCCATGGCGGTGATCGGGTTGCTGCCCGAGTTCGCCGAGGTGTCCGGATCGGTGCGGCTGCGTGGCGAGGAACTGATCGGGTTGTCCGACGCGCAGCTGTCACGGGTCCGGGGCAACACCGTCGGCACGGTGTTCCAGGACCCGATGTCCGCACTCACGCCGGTCTACACCGTGGGTGATCAGATCGCCGAGGCGCTCGAAGCCCACAACCGCGATCTGGGGCGGCGCGCGGCACGGTCCCGGGCCGTCGAACTGCTGGAGCTGGTCGGGATCGCCCAGCCGGAACAACGCGCCCGCTCGTTCCCGCACGAGTTGTCCGGCGGCGAACGCCAGCGGGTGGTCATCGCCATCGCCATCGCCAACGATCCTGATCTGCTGATCTGCGATGAGCCCACCACCGCCCTCGACGTCACGGTCCAGGCCCAGATCCTCGACGTGCTCAAGACCGCGCGCGACGTCACCGGCGCCGGGGTGCTCATCATCACCCACGACCTCGGTGTGGTCGCCGAATTCGCCGACCGGGCACTCGTGATGTACGCCGGACGGGCCGTCGAGGACGCTCCGGTGGCCAAGCTGTACGAGAACGCCCGGATGCCCTACACCGTCGGCCTACTCGGCTCGGTGCCACGCCTGGATGCCTCGCAGGGCACGCGTCTGGTCCCCATCCCTGGTGCACCGCCGTCGCTCACGACGGTACCGACCGGCTGCCCGTTCGCGCCCCGCTGCCCGCTGGCCATCGACGAATGTCTGGCCGCCGAGCCAGAACTCATCGAGCTGGCGCCGGATCACCATGCAGCCTGCATCCGCACCGATCAGGTGAGTGGGCGCAGTGCCGCCGAGATCTACGGGTTAGCGGGCGGCCCCGAGACCGACGTCACCGCCCCGGAGAAGCCTTCCGGCGACGCCGATGTGGTACTGCGGGTGCGCGAGCTGACCAAGACCTACAAGCTCACCAAAGGCGTGGTGCTGCGCAGGCAGGTCGGTGAGGTCCGCGCGGTCGACAAGGTCAGCTTCGACCTGCGCAGCGGCCGCACCCTCGGCATCGTCGGCGAGTCCGGATCGGGAAAATCCACCACCCTGCACGAGATCCTGAATCTGTCTGCACCGCAATCGGGCTCGATAGAAGTGCTCGGTTCGGACGTGGCCACCCTGGACCGCAAGACGCGGCGTACCCTGCGAACCGACCTTCAAGTGGTGTTCCAGGACCCCGTGGCTTCACTGGACCCGCGGTTGCCGGTCTCGGATGTGTTGGCAGAGCCGTTGACCGCCAATGGCTTCGACAAACCGCGCATCGACGGACGGGTGGCCGAGCTGCTCGAGTTGGTGGGCCTGCGACGCGCCGACGCCGCCCGCTACCCGGCCGAGTTCTCCGGGGGACAGAAGCAGCGCATCGGGATCGCCCGTGCCCTGGCCCTGCAACCCAAGATCATCGCGCTCGACGAGCCGGTCTCCGCGCTGGACGTCTCGATCCAGGCCGGGATCATCAACCTGCTGCTGGACCTGCAGGACCAGTTCGGCCTGGCCTACCTGTTCGTCTCCCACGACCTGTCGGTGGTCAAACACCTGGCCCACGATGTCGCGGTGATGTACAAGGGCGCCGTCGTCGAACAGGGCTCAGGCGAGGAGGTGCTCGCCAACCCGCAGCACGCGTACACCCGCAAGCTGCTGGCCGCCGTGCCGCAACCAAAGCCGGCCGACTGAGTTCACCTGTTGTACGGAGCCTCGCGGACCCAACTGAAGCCCCTCTCCACCAACGGAAACGAGTTCGGATCCACCTTGGTGCACCAGGCGTGAATGCGGTGTCCGGCGTAGTCGTCGGCGTCGATCACCAAGCGGTCGGGTCCCGGCCACCAGTAGGTCAGGCGCACCCGCACCGGCGTCTGCCTGGAGGTTCCCAGCTCGATGTAGTGATTTAAGTCGATGAAATGCCGACTCGCATCGATCGTGCCGCCGTATTCCTCGAACGAGTCGTCCATGTGCTGGATGGTCAGCCGCATCGGGTCGGCGAGGTTGAACGAACGGTCGAAAATCACTCGACGCCACTGTAATTCGTCGGTCAGCAGCGGATCACGCCGGTAGCCCTCGGCCGAGAAGCCGTCGACGCGGTAGATGCCGTAGAGCTCGGGAACCGGTCTGGCCCACTGTTGCCAGTTCTGCGCCGCAGTGACACCGAACAGCATCGCACCGACCAATAGCTGGGCCACCAACGCGATTCGGTTGGCCCGTCCCGAGGTGAACAGCTGGGGTGTGCTCGCCGCGGGAACCGCGCGATCAGAGAACAGCACCGCCGCCAGCCGCGCGGCGTAGGGCGCCAGCAGGAACAGGCTCATCAGCAGCAGCATCGACGACACGGTCTTGAGTCGGATGTCGTAGGTCATGTTGAGCAGGAAGACCTGCGACATGTCGATCGCTGCCAACAAGGCGCCGGCCGGCACCGCCCTCGGGATCAGCAGTAATACTCCGGCCAGCAGCTCGGCCGACCCCAGTGCGATCTGGTAAGGCTGCGAGATGCTCACCTGCGACCACAACACACCCTGTGGGCTGAAGTTGCCGAAGGGCTCGACCAGACGGTTCAGCACGAACGGCATCTGGGTGGGAATGGCCTTGGCCATCCCGAAATAGAACATCGCCGTGGCCAGTACGAATCGCAGGTACAGGGTGAGCCAGGCAGCCAAGCGCGCGTGGTTGTCGCGATGACGGTCAAGTACCGACCAGACGACAGTCGCAACCGTGGAGACCACCAGCATCAGGAACAGTGCAGTCCACTGGAATGCACTGTCGCTGCCCACCTGCATGCTCTCGATCCGCAGTCCGAGAACTCCGGATGCGGTCCAATCGATCAACGGACGCACCGCCTCAAGGAGGCCGGCAACCGAGGACCACGGCAGAGGGATCCCGGCGCCCGCCAACAACACCGGAGTAAGCCCCACAAAACAAGCCAGCCCGAAAAGGCCGAAGTAGCAGAACCCGAAGCGGAAACCGATTCGCGTCGCCGGCGACCAGCGAACATCGGTGCCAGTCGTGTCCGTCACGGCCGCGCCTCCCCCGTCGAAAAACCCGGGTCCCACGGTATCGGCTGCCGTTCCAACGCAACCGTCGAACCGGCGCTGCCCGAGTCCTGACCCCATAGCGGCCCGCGTACCTCTAGCATCGGCGGCATGAACGGATTCAATATCCGACGATTGGCTATCGCCACCGTTGTTGCCGGCCTCGCTCTCACCGGATGTTCCGGCGGTGATCGGGAGACCCCCTCCGCCGGCGGAAACGCCGAGGTCGGCACCACCAACGACATCAATCCGCAGGACGTCGCGAACCTGCGTCAGGGCGGCAATCTGCGCCTGGCCCTGACCGAGTTCCCCTCGAACTTCAACCCGCTGCACCTCGACGGCAACACCGGCGACGTCGGCGCGCTCACCAGGCCCACCATGCCCCGCACGTTCGTGATCGCCGCTGACGGATCGGCGACGGTCAACACCGACTACTTCACCAATGTCGAACTGACGGGCACCAACCCCCAGGTGGTCACCTACACGATCAATCCCAAGGCGGTGTGGACCGACGGCACGCCGATCACCTGGGAGGACATCAAGTCCCAGACCGAGGCCAACAGCGGCAAGGACCCGGCGTTCGTCATCGCCGCGCCCAACGGCTTCGAGCGGGTGGCCTCGGTGACCCGCGGCGTCGATGACCGCCAGGCCGTGATGACCTTCGCCAAGCCCTACGCGGACTGGAAGGGCATGTTCGCCGGCAACGGCCGGCTGCTGCCCAAGAGCATGACCTCCACCCCAGAGGCCTTCAACAAGGGTCAACTGACTGCGCCCGGGCCGTCGGCGGGCCCGTTCATGGTGACCAACATCGACCGGGGCGCTCAGCGGATCACGTTGAGCCGCAACCCGAAATGGTGGGGTACCCCACCGCTGCTGGACACCATCACCTACCTGGTGCTCGATGACGCCGCCCGCATCCCGGCGCTGCAGAACAACACCATCGACGCGACGGGCACCGCGTCGCTGGACGAACTGACCATCGCCCGTAAGACCGCGGGGATCAGCATCCGACGGGCACCGTCGGCCAGCTGGTACCACCTGACCTTCAACGGCGCACCCGGCTCGATCCTGGCCGACCCGGCGCTGCGCAGCGCCGTCGCCAAGGGCATCGATCGTCAGGCGCTCGCCAACATCACCCAGCGGGGTCTCACCGACAACCCGGTCCCGCTGAACAACCACATCTTCGTCGCGGGTCAGCAGGGTTACCAGGACAACGCCGCGTCGGTGGCGTTCGACCCCGAGAAAGCCAAGGCCGAACTCGACGCGCTGGGCTGGAAAGTGCCTGAAGGGCGGCAGTTCCGGGAGAAAGACGGCAAAGAACTCGTCATCCGCAACGTGTTCTACGACGCGGGCAGCACCCGGCAGGTGGCCCAGATCGCGCAGAACATGCTCGGCCAGATCGGAGTGAACCTGAAGCTCGACACCAAGCCGGGTACCGGGTTCTTCACCAACTACATCATCAAGGGCGACTTCGACATTGCCCAGTTCGCCTTCCTCGGAGACGCTTTCCCGCTGAGCTCGCTGACCCAGATCTACGCGCAGGACGGGGCCAGCAACTTTGGCAAGATCGGCAGCCCGGAGATCGACGCCAAGATCGAGCAGACGCTGGAAGAGCTGGACCCGGCCAAAGCCCTGACCCTGGCCAACGAGTTGGACAAGATGCTGTTCGACGAGGTGTTCAGCCTTCCGTTGTTCCAGTCGCCCGGAAACGTGGCGGTGCGCAGCAACCTGGCCAATTTCGGGGCCCCCGGCCTGGCCGACACCGACTATACGAAGGTCGGCTTCCTCAAGTAGCGCCGCCCGTGCACGTCGAACTGATCGGTGACACCACCGTGCGCATGGCTCCGGGTATGTACAGCTGGTGTGCTCTGCTGACGTTCGCGATCCCGGTGGCGGTGTCGGGCACCGACCTGATCGACAGTGTCCTGACTCATCCCCGCTACCACCACGACTGCGCTTCCCCGTGGACTGGGAAACCCGACCCCGTGCATGGTCCCTACCGGCTGGACTCCCTCAATGCTGATGGCTTCCAGCGATGTTCACACGCCGACGCGGTGGCAACCCTGTGGTCGTGGCCTGCGAGAAACCTGAACCCGTGGGTCAGCGCCGAGTTCCTGCTGTCGCGCGAACTGGTGATGGCGTGGACGGCGCCGATCCTGAGTACCGCCGACGAGATCTACCGGTTGAGCGTGCCGCGGGAGGGCAACGAGCATTCCTACGGATGGGTTGTCGGCCTCAGCGGGTTCCACGAGTTCATTGCCGTATGCCGCCCGCGTGGCTCGGCCACCGTCATCATTGCCACGGACGATTGACGGCCGGCACCGCCGATTCCACAGCCGTGGCCGCCGCTATCGCCGAAACCGCGACCCGGATGGCAGGACGTGCGGGCAGGGCATCCAGTTCGTCGGCGGTGGCCGAAAGTTGTTCGGCCACACCGTCGCGCACGGCACGGATCACTGCGAACGCCGCACGCTCCCTGGTGTCGATCACGCTGTGCACCACCGTCGGCATGGAAACCAGCACGGCCCCGGGCACCAGCTCGGCGATGTGCTCCGCAACGGCCGGCGGTGTGGTCAGGTCCCGGCCACCGGACAGTACGACGGTGGGCCAGTGAAAGTCCGGTAGCTCGGCCGGCAGGTCGAAGGGCTCCACCTCGAAGGGTTCGAAGAACTTTGCGCTGCCGATCATGTCGGCCATCTCCAGCGCCGGGTCCAGCGGGAGGCCATCGGGCACGCCGGCGTAGTTCAGTTCGCGGAAGGCGATCCGCCCGACGAGGTCTACCTCGTTGCGGTACGGCGCTTTTCGCGTCGACAGTCGGCTCAGCCGGGCGAGCCCCGACCAAACCACCGTGCGGCCGCGCAGCAGCAGATCGAGTTGGCGGTCCAGCAGGGCAGCGCCACCGAACCCGTACAGCAGACCGGCCAGTTCTCCTCCCCTGGTGGCCAATGCCCCACCGGCCACCAGGCGCCGGACCTTGGGCGCAAGGTCCGCAGTGTCCGGGTCCGTACCCTCCCACAGGAGGCCCCGGACAGCACTGCGCACCACTTCGATATCGGCGGTGGACAGCAGCGGCGAGTCCAGCACCATCGCCGCGACCCGGTCCGGGTGGCGGACACCGAAGCCGGCGGCGATGTAACTCCCGTATGAGGTGCCGTACAGCACCGCCTCATGCACGCCCGCGTCGTCGAGCACCGCGGCGACGTCGTCGACCACAAGCTCGACGGTGATGGCCGCCGGCGGCAGATCCGCACCCGCGTCGGTATGCCGCGACATCCCGACGCCGCGGTGCTCGATCATGATCACGTCGAATCCGGCCGCAGCCGCCCGCCTGCGCAACGCGCGGTACGGCTGGATCGATGCCACGCCGGGACCTCCCGGGATGATCACGACCGGATGCGCGGATTTACGCCCGGACCGTACGTAGAACAGGTCGAACCGCTCGTCAGAACCAGGGCTGACCGGGCGCCGCACCGCGCGCACCCCCGGTAGCGCGGCCAGCTTGTCGTGCACCCGCCTGCGCTTGGCGTTCATGGTCATTGCGTTCCATTGTGCCGCGCGATGCTCACATCAGATAGATGGTGAAAATCGCTCCGAACAGCGCCACCAGCCAGCCGTCCGTGGCGAGTTTGAGCCACCTCGGCGCGGTCCGGACCTCCATGAACTGCCGGATGATCAAACGGGACTTGATCAGCGTCAACGCAAGCACCAGCGCGGTGATCGGCACACTGGCCCGCAGCGCGTCCGAATACTGCGCCGGTGCCAACCACCAGGATCCGACGGTGATGGCGACCAGCACCAGCCACGTCTGAGTCACAGCCTTGTCGGTCATCATCACCTCACCACGTACAGCAGGCCGAAGATGATCACCCAGAGCAGGTCGACCATGTGCCAGTAGACCGCGCTCGCCTCCACGACCGATGCGCGACGACGGGACGGATTGCGCAATTCCCGCACGATCACGCCCAACACGATGAGCCCGATCAGGACGTGGATCAGGTGCACACCCGTCAGCACGTAGTAGAACGAGTAGAACATCTCGGAATTGGTGTGCCCGTTCCGGATCTTGACGACCCATTCATAACCCTTGCAGGCCATGAACATCAGACCGCCGACACCTCCGGCGTAGGTGAGCCGGATCGCCGTTTCGTGCCGCCCGGCGCGGGCGGCCAGCACCGCACGGGCCACCAACCAGGAACTGGTCAGCAGGATCACGGTGTTGGCCACACCGATCGTGATGTCGAGATGCTGTTGGGCCCGCAGGAATTCGTCCGGATACATGGTGCGGTAGATGATGAAGACGATGAAGTAGCCACCGAAGATGACCAGGTCACCGAGCACCATCACCCACATGTGCCCGTCGCCGGGCAGGTGCTCCGACGAGGCCTGTGGTCGCGAATCAGTCTGCGTCACTGCATGTTTCCTCACGCTTGAGCGCCTGCCGGAGCAGCACGATCAGGGCAGACAGCCAGACGGAGAAGACCACCACCGCCCACCAGAAGGCGATTGATCCGTTCCAGGCGAACGGCCCTGACTCGAACACGAACATCTGGGTGGCGATCACCTCGGTGATGATCTGCCAGATGGTCACATAGGCGAACCACGCCGGGAAGATCTGGTTCTTGTCGTAGAGGATCGCAATCGCGAACACCAGGTAGGCCGCCGTGAAACACCCCAATGATCCGTTGTAGGAAAGCATTCCGAGGTCATAGAGCAGGCTGATCAGTTCCGGGTCACGGTCCGGCCGAAACGCCGCCGTGAGAAAGCACACCGATACCAACAAGAACCCGGGCAGCGCGCCGACGCCCATGCCGCCGATGTAGCCGTAGGCGAACACCGACCCCACCGACATGCGCTTGATCTGGTAGGCGACCAATCCGTTGGTCATCGCCGCCCCGCCGAGCAGGATCAGCAGCAGACAGAAGCCGATCTTGATGGTCAGACCGTGCTCGACGAAGAACGCCACCTTGTCGGCAGCGGTGACATCGGGGCGCGGCGGCGGCGTCACTCGGGTCAGGATGCAGATGATGACACCGAAGGCGCCGTACCAGAGCGGGAAGAACCAGGTCATCAGCCGCACGTCGGGTCTGCCCGGCGGCGCCTCGGTCTGAACTGTCACGCCCGCACCCGAGCTTCCACGACCCCGTCTTGAACAGCCTGGCTGAGTACCGCGCGGCGCAGCACGAAGAACATCACGATGACGAAGACCGCGAACGCACCGTTGCGCAACCAGAAGGCCAGCACACCGTCCCACGCCAGCGGCCCGGTGTGGAAAACCGCAGCGCCCGCAGCCGGGATCATCGCCACCGCGGTGGCCAGCGAGTAGTGCCCGACCCAGCGCGGAAACACCGGTTCGGGCCCGTTGTCGAAGTAGACCGCCACCGCCAGCAAGACGAACTGCGACACCACCATGCCCACCGGAGCGACCAGCACGATCCAGGCCAGGTCGTTGAGCAGCATGATCAGTTCGGGATTGCGGTCCGGGCGAAACGCCGCCACCAGGAAGAACACGTTGGACAGCGCGAAGATCGTGGCACCGCTGACCGCAGCAGTCAGGTAGCAGTAGGCGAACACATGGCTCTGGGTCTTCATCCGCTTCATCTGAACGACGATCACCATGAAGAACGGCAGGATCAGGATCCCGCACAGGTTGAACGTCACCTGGCTGAACCGGATCCACGCGGTGTGGTCGGCATAGAAACCGGCAACCTGCTGCGCGCTCCAGGTGGGCGACATGGGTGGCCAGAAGCCGGGGAAGGCCAGCGCCGCCACCAGCAGGACCGCACCGACTGCCGGCCCGGTCCACAGGCTCACCCACTGGGCCTTGATGTTCCCGGCTTTCGGCAGGTCTTGAACCTGCTCCAGGATCTGCACGCCGACCTCCAAATACTGACTTCAGTCAGATCAACTATTACTCGAAACCGTAGCGGCTCCACGGTTCAAAGGAAAGACCAGAACTGAGTACAGTCAGTTATTACTGACGTAGCATGAGGCCGTGCTCCACGCCACCCCCCGCAGCCGCAAGGGCCAGCAGACCCGCGAACGGTTACTCGGGGCCGCGATCGCCGAGTTCAAGCGCGGGGGCATGGCCGCTGCCGACACCGCAGCAATCGCATCCGCCGCGGGCGTCGCCCACGGCACCTTCTTCTTCCACTTCCCCACCAAGGAACACGTCCTGGTGGAGCTGGAACAGCGCGAGGAGGCCCGGATGGCCGCCGAGCTCATCCGGCGCTTCGCCGCACCGCACGATGTGCGCGCCACCCTCACCGAATCCGTGCGCATGCTGGAGAAGTTGGAGCGGCGGCTGGGCCGTCCGCTGTTCAAAGATTTTCTGGCGCTGCATTTTTCCACGACCCGCCCGCCGTCGGAGGAATGGGAACACCATCCCGTGCTGGTCGCATTGATCGAAGAGCTCCAGCGCGCCAGGGACGCCGGCGAGATCCCGGACACGGTAGACGTGTTGCACAACGGCGCATCGTTTTTCGCCGGGCTCTACGCACTGCTGATCACCATTCCCGACACCCCCGAGGTGCGGGTCCAGGTGATCGACGAATACCTGACCACCTATCTCTACGGAATGCGGGTGAGGGGCTTAGGTTCGGGCTGATCCAAACACGTGCCCAGCGATAGCCGGTCCGGATACAACGGTGCCATGACCACCGTCGAGAACGTGACCCACCTCCGGCCCGGAACCCCGGAATGGGATGACCTGCTGGCCTCGATCGCCTCAGGCGCCAAGGACCGCGACCTGAACGACGAGAACCCTTTCGATCAGGTCGCGGCGCTCAAGCGGGCCGGGTTCGGCACACTGCGCCTTCCCGAGTCCCTCGGCGGCTCAGGATTCACTGTGCCGCAGCTCTTTTCCGCGGTGATCGACGTGGCCAAGGCCGACCCGATCGTCGCTCACATCTTCCGGACCCACTTCTGGTTCACCGAGGAGCGCCTACGCAATGCCGAGGATCCGGTGTCGGCGCACTGGCTGGGCAAGATCGCCGAAGGCAAGATCTTCGGTAACGCATTCAGCGAGAAGGGCTCATTGGCCGTGGGCAGCCTCGTGTTCAACACCCGGCTGCTGGCCGACGGGGCCGGCACCTACCGGCTCACCGGCGAAAAGTACTACAGCACCGGCACCCTGTTCTCGGACTACCTGACCGTGACCGCGACCACCGACCACGACTCGGTGGCCAACGTCCTGGTGCCGACCGACCGCGAAGGCGTACGGCTCGTCGATGACTGGGACGGCTTCGGCCAGCGCCGCACCGGAACCGGCACCACGACGTTCACCGATGTCACGGTCGCTGCCGACGAGATCCTCTCCGATACCCCGTATGACGCCGACCCGGTCCCGACCGTGCAGTACGCCTCACTGCAGTTGTTCATCCACGCGGTGGTCGCCGGAATCCTGGCCAATGTCGTCGACGACGGCGTGGCGCTGCTGCGCTCCCGCGAGCGCAACTTCAGCCATGCCGTCACCGAACGACCCACCGACGATCCCCTGCTGCAGCGGCAACTCGGAGTCTTGGCCAGCACGGCCTACGTCGCGAGGGCCGCCGTGCTGGACGCGGCGGCAGCGATCGGCGCGGCGACGGATTCTGCCGTCGACGGGGTGCCCGACCTTCGGCTCGCGGCGGAAGCCCAGCTCAAGGTCGCCAAAGTGAAAGTGCACCTCGACGACGTCGCACCCGAGGCCGCCACCCGACTGCTGGAACTCGGTGGGGCCAGCGCGGCCTCACGGCAGCGCAACCTGGACCGGCACTGGCGAAACATCCGGACCATCACCCTGCACAACCCGGTGGCCTACAAGGCCCGGGTGATCGGCCAGAACCTGTTGCACGGCACGCCCGTTCCGTCCAACGCCTACTTCTAGGCCGTCAAGGCGATGTGGTGCGCGCCCTGGATGCTCGCGTAACGCTCCGGGCTGCAGGTGAGCACGATGACCTGCCCGTCTCCGCCGACGGCGTCGAATACCGCTCCCATCTTGGTCAGCCGGTCCGGATCGGTGAATCCGAGGGCGTCGTCGATGACCACGGGCACACTGTCCTCCTTGGCCACCATCGCCGCGCCGGCCAGCCGCGCGACAATGGCCAGCTGCTCCTTGGCGCCGCCCGACAGCGATTCGTAGGGCACCGTGCGCCCGGACAACGTGCGGGTCCGGATGTTGAGGTCGCTGTCGACGTCGACCTCGAAATCCTCACCGAAGACGAGCCGGCCCAGCCGCTGCACCTCGAGACGGAACGGATCGGCGTAGCGCTGACGGGTGGCATCGCGGTGGCGCGCCATCACCGTCCGCAGCGTCTCGGCCGCCCGGGCCCGGCGGTGCACCCGGAGGTACTCGGCGTGGGCGTGCTCGCGTTCGGTCTCGGCAGCATCGAGATGCCCTTTGCGCCCCTGGGTGCCGTAGACCTTGAGTTGCGCAGCCAACTCCCGCAGCGCATCAGCGGCCGCCCCGTGGCGAGCATCCAGGGCCGCCGCGCGACGGACCGCCTCGTCGAGGGCGGCCTTCACAGAATCCGGTGCGGTGGCCGACAATTCGGTACGCAGCGCGGTCGCGTGGCCTGCTGTGGCGGTGGCCTCCTCCTCGGTGGCCTGAGCCTTGACCGCCAACTCATCGTCGCCGGCCTGCGCACGCTGGACCTCCAACCGGCCACCGGCCACGGTCAGCTCGGCCTGCGCCGTGGTGAGCTTCTCGCGCAGCACGCTGCAGCGGGTCGACTTCTCCGTGAGCTTCTGGGCCGCCGCGGCGATCACCTTGCGGCTGGTCTCACTGTCGGCCACGGCCTGGCGGTGCGCCTTCACCGCGGTATCGAGTTCAGTGCGGGCGGTGGCGATATCGGTGGGCCCGGCGAGCTCGAACAACCCGGCCTCGTCGGGCTGCCCGGCACTCAGCTGCGCCAGACGGGCCCGCAGATCCGCCAACTGGTCATCGCCCGTGAGCGCTTCTACGGTGGCGCGCAACCGATCCCGGCTGCCGATCAGTTCCCGACGCCGGGCATCGAGGGCCCGCGCGGCTTCCACGCCGTCGACCCCGGCCGCGGCCAGCGCAGCCGTCAACACGTTCTGCGCCTCGTCGAGAAGGGCCTGTGTCTGCGCGGCCGGCGTGCCCGGCACCACACGGACGGTGAGCACACCGGGCACGGCGATCTCGGTCTCGGCGGTGGTGTTGACCGACCAGGGACTACCGGCCTCCAGAGCGACCCCGGCCGTGTCCACTCGGACATCGAGGTTCTCGACGGCGACGAGTTCGATTCGCGCCGAAGCCAGTTCGGCCTGCCCTGCAGCACGTTCCACCGCGACCGCGGCGGCCTCGATGGCCCGCATCCCCGCGTCGTCGAGCGTGATCCCGGTCAGGTCGCGGTTGATCCGGTCGAGTTCACGCACGCCGGCGTCGATCTTGCTCAGCCTGGCGGCCAACCGGTCGGCCTCGTCGCGGTCGGTCATCTGCGTGAGGGTGGCGCGGGCGGCCTCAACCCTGGCTTCGTGCTCCTGGGCTGCCAGCCGAGCCTGTTCGGCCACGGCCTCGGCGGCCTCGTGAACCTCACGGGCGGTGGTGGACTCACCGTCGGCCACACCGAGCGCGGCCTGCAGTTCGGTGATCGTGGTGGCCCGCTCGTCGAGGTCGGCCCGCAGCCGCCGGCGTTCGGTGAGGGCCGCGGCCGCGGCGGCCTGCGCCACCCGGGCGGCCTCGGCCACCACGTCGGCCTCTTTGAGCCGCTGCACCAGTGCGGCGACCGCCTCGGCGTCCTTGCGCGCCGCGACCAGGGCGGCGTGGGCCACTTCGCGCTCACCGGCCAGTCCGGTGACCTCGGCGCTGAGCTCGGCATGCCGGCGCACGGCGTCGTCGACCTCGGCCACCGCCGCGGCACATTGCGCCATCTCGCCTTCGGCAGCAGCCAGCCGCTTGGTCACCGCCGCCCACTCACCGGTGGGCCGGCCGGTGGCGGTGAAGTAGCGCAGATACTCCGCGTCGATGCGTTCGACCAGCAGCGGCTCGTCCCCGGAGAGCGCGACCGCCTCACCGGCGGCCACGTCCAGGGCCCGGGCCAGCGCGTCCGAGCCCGAGAGGTCGACCGGTGCGGTCGAGCTGGACTGCAGGACCCGCTGGGCCTGCCACAGGCTGGTGTCCACCGTCTCGGCGAGCATCGTCAGCACCCGCTCGTGCGCCTCGTCCCCGCTGAGCTGCTCGCGTACCGGCGCCAGCACTGTCAGCTGGGTCTCGGCACGCTTGTGAAAGCGCTTGCGGTACATGAAACGGTAAGGGCCGGTAGATATTTCGGCCATCACCTCGGCGCCGACGTCGGCATGCGTCGGCTTGACCTGCTTCACTTCCTTCTTGCCCGAGCGGTCTTTGGCCTCGAGCAGCAGATCCAGTGCCTCGATCATCGAGGACTTGCCGATCTCGTTGGCGCCGCTGACGACCACCACACCGTGATCGGGGAATTCGATCTCGCGGTGGGTGACGCCGCGGTAGTTGGTCAGGACCAGGCGGTGCAGTTTCATGCCGCACTCCCCCGGTCGACCAGGCGCAGCAGGAGCCCGAGCGCCGCCCTGGCGTCGTCGGCCCCGGCTCCTTCGGTACGGGCGGTGGCCACCAACTCGTCCACGGCGGCCGCCGCGAAACCACCGATACCCAGGTCGTCGAATTCGCCGTCGGCAGGCAATACTGCGATCTCGGTGTGCCGCTCCCACTCGGTGAGCGCGGCGAACAACCGGGCGTACTTGTCGAGACAGGCGTCGAGTGCCGCCTTGTCGGTCACGGTCAGTGAGCCCGTCAACGCCAGACGCACCACGGTGCGTTCCTTGTCCGCCAACAGATCCAGGTTCAGATCCAGGTCGGCCACGTCGCGGTCGGTGTCCACCTCACGGCGCAGGGTGACGAAGCGCCACCGGCCCACCCGTTCGGACTCCACCCGCACCGGCCGGTGCGGAGCGGTCTCGTCGATGTCGACCACCAGGACATGCCCCGGATCCGATTCGATGTCGTCGTAGTTGGTCACTTCGGGTGAACCCGAGTACCAGACCCGGCCCGTCGAACCGACCTCGGTGCGGGAGTGCTTGTCCCCCAACGCCACATAGTGCACGGCACCGCGCGCCAACGCGGACTCGACGGCGGCCAGCCGGATCAGCGACGGCTTGTCCTTGTCCGGATCGAGGATGTCGACGCCGCCGTGACCCACCACAACCCGGGTGACGCCGTCGGCGGGGAGATCGGCCAGCACGTCCCCGATCAGATCTGAGGTGGGTGCCTTGGACCGCCACGGCGCCGCGACGATCTCCAGCCCCTGGCGCACCTCGTGCACGCCGGCGTGATCGAGCACCACGACGTTGTCGGGGCATTCGGCGGTGAACAGCGCACTGGTGTAGACCGACGCGGCGTCGAGTGGATCGTGGTTGCCCGGCAGCAGATAGACCGGCACCCCGATACCGCGCATGGCTTCCAGCGACAGGCTGACCTCGCGTGGGGCCAACTGGTTGTGCTCGAACACGTCACCGGACACCACGACGAACTCCGCACCCGAGGCCGCGGCGACCGGGCCGAGGGCCGCGACGGCCTCCCGGCGCGACGCCGAGTAACGGGGCTGGGCCTCACCGTTCAGGAAATGACGGGTCATGCCGAGTTGCCAGTCGGCGGTATGCAGAAAACGCATCGGCCCCGTCCTCTCTGTGTTGACCCCGGTGGGTTCATCTTCCGAGCAAGGCGAGTGTAGGACTGGCGGCCGACAAGTCCGGGGACCTACGACGGCATGGCCTAACCTCGTTGGAATGGCCGATTCGATCAGTCCGATCAGAACCCTGCTGCTGATGCGCCACGCCAAGTCGGACTATCCCGACGGGGTCGCCGACCACGACCGCCCGTTGGCGGCGCGCGGGATCAGAGAGGCCGGGCTGGCCGGGGACTGGATCCGGGCCAACTTCGCCGAGGTGGACGCGGTGCTGTGCTCGACGGCCACCCGGACCCGTCAGACCTTGGAACGCACCGGCATCGAAGCCCCCGTGCAATACGCCGAACGCATCTACGACGCCAGGCCGGGCACCGTCATCGACGAGATCAACGGTGTCGCGTCACGTTTCGGTACCGAGCCTTCGACTGTTCTGGTGATCGGGCACGAGCCGGCCATGTCCGCCGTTGCCCTGGGCCTGGCAGACGGCTCCAACCGCACTGCGGCGGAGAGCATTTCGCTGAAGTTCCCCACATCGGCCATCGCGGTGCTGCGAACCGGAGACCCCTGGGACCAGCTCGCGCTCGGCGGCGCGACACTGGTGCGGTTCCACGTACCCCGCTAGGAGTTGGTGGCCAGCGTCAATTCCATCAGCTTGATGGCCATCGGGCAGGCATCGATCCCGGGCGCCTGCGGATTGACCCACCAGCCGACCACGCCGGCCGCGTCACTGGCGACACCGCACGCCCCGTTGAGCCCGTTGGGCTTCATCACGATCGAATCGACACCGGCGATCCGCCGCTGCTCGATCGCGTACTGCAGCTTCTCGGCCGTCTGACGCTCGTTGTCCAGGCTGCCCTGCTCGTACCAGAACCGGGTGATGTCGACCAGGCCGGCCGGGTTGGCCGCCTGCCACCGGCACACCGCGCCGACGAAGGTGCTCTGGATGTCGAGCGGGTCAGCACCCACCGTCTTGGCCAGGATGTCCGTGGTCAGGACGTCGCATTCCTTGAGCAGGTTGGGATACGTCTTCTCGGACTTGTTGTTACTGGGGCCGCCACTGGACCCTTCCTTGGCCGCGGCGCCGTCCACGGTGCGCGTGCACCCGGTCAGCCCGGCGAACACTGCCAGCACCGCGAACGCTCCGGCAACCCCACGTCGCGTCATCATTTGGAATTCACAATCGACTGGCGGGTCAGCTCCTTGGCGACCTCGCACGGATCGGGATAGGGCTTCTGGTCGAAGCTCACGGACCACTCGATGAAATCGTCGTCGAACTGGATGCCGATCTCACACAGGTTGACGTCGCCGGCCTTGAGCGGGTTCTCCCCGACTGCGATGAAACCGCCGTGACCCTCGATGTTGATGTCCTCCACGCTGGTCCGCGACAGCTCCTCGGTCTTGCGTTCGCGCCCGATGGGGCTGCCCCGGAACCAGGTGAAGGAGAAGTGCGGCCCCAGGATGCTGCCGCCCTGCAGCCATTGACAGCCCGACGAATTCGTCGCGGTGTTGACCAGTCCCTGCACCTGGGTCAACTCGGTCACCGTCTGATCGCTCACGCCGCCACAGTGCGGGAAGTGCGGGCCGTGGCTGCCTGTGCCACCGGCACTCTGCGTCTCGGTCTGAGGAACCTCTGGGGACGCGGGCTCGTCGGTCGAGCACCCGGCGAACACCGGGACCATTGCCGCAGCCAATACCGCCAAGGCTCTGGCATTGCGGAGTAGTGGCTTGGTGGCCGTGCGGGCAGTCACGCCATGCACTGTAGCTGCAACACCTATGGCCCATAGCGACACACCGACTGACCTGGACTTTCAGCGACCGGACACGGAGGCGGTCGCACACGACCGACAGCGGCGGTGTGCAAGAGTAGCCAGATGCTCTGGGCGCTGCTGCGACGGTACGTGCGGCCGTACCGGCGGCTGCTCGCCATCGTCGCGGCACTGCAGGTGATCAGCACCCTGGCGTCGCTCTATCTGCCGACGGTCAACGCCGCGATCATCGACGACGGCGTGGCCAAGGGCGACACCCGGCGCATCGTCGAACTCGGCGGGGTGATGCTCGGTGTCACCGGTCTGCAAGTGGCATGCGCGATCGGCGCGGTGTTCTTCGGATCGCGCGCGGCCATGAGTTTCGGCCGCGACCTGCGTTCGGCGATCTTTCACCACGTCACCACGTTCTCGGCCGAGGAGACTGCCCACTTCGGCGCCCCGTCGCTGCTGACGCGCACCACCAACGACGTCGGCCAGATCCAGCAGCTGCTGCAGATGACCGCCACCATCCTGATCACCGCGCCGATCATGTCGATCGGCGGAATCCTGATGGCGTTGCACCAGGACGCCGGACTGTCGTGGCTGTTGCTGGTCAGTGTTCCGGTGATGGCACTGGCGAACTTCTGGATCATCAGACACCTGTGGCCGATCTTCCGTCGCATGCAGAAGGTGATCGACGGCATCAACCGGGTGATGCGCGATCAGCTGTCCGGCATCCGGGTGATCCGCGCGTTTGCGCGCGAACCCTTCGAGCAGCACCGCTTCGCCGATGCCAACGAGTCCCTGTCGACCACCGCGCTGGAGGCCGGTCGGTGGCAGGCGCTGATGCTGCCCGCCACCACCCTGGTGATCAACATCTCCAGCGTCGCGCTGATCTGGTTCGGCGGACTGCGCATCGACTCCGGCCACATGCAGGTGGGCTCACTGATCGCGTTCCTGGCCTACTTCATGCAGATTCTGATGGCCGTGTTGATGGCGACCGTCCTGGCAGTGATGATTCCGCGCGCCGCGGTCTGCGCCGAGCGTGTCAGCGGTGTACTGGACACCCGGCCTCAGATCACCAGCCCACCCGACCCGGTCCGACCGGTGTCCATGGCCGGCGAGATCGAGTTCCACGACGCGTCATTCAGCTATCCCGGCGCCGATCGCCCAGTGCTGCAGCAGGTCTCGATGCGCGTGGAGCGCGGAACCACCACCGCTGTCGTCGGATCCACCGGATCCGGCAAATCCACCCTGCTGGCCCTGATCTGCCGGTTCTACGACGTCACCTCGGGCGCGGTACGCGTCGATGGCGTCGACGTGCGTGAACTGGACCTCGAACAGCTGTGGTCGTCGATCGGCCTGGTCCCCCAACGCGGCTATCTGTTCTCCGGAACCATCGCCGAGAATCTGCGCTACGGCGCTGCGCCGGGACAGGAACTCACCGACGAACAGATGTGGGAGGCGCTGCGGATCGCGGCGGCCGACGACTTCGTGGCGGCCCACCCCGAGGGACTGGACCGCTTGGTGGCGCAGGGCGGCATCAATTTCTCGGGCGGGCAGCGCCAACGGCTGGCGATCGCACGTGCGGTGATCCGCAGGCCCGCGATCTACCTGTTCGACGATGCGCTGTCAGCCCTCGATGTGCACACCGATGCCCGGGTACGCACCGCGCTGCGCGAAGTGTCGGCCGGCGCCACCGTGGTCATCGTGTCGCAACGGATCTCGACGGTGATCGAGGCCGACCAGGTTGTCGTGGTCGAGGACGGCCGTATCGTCGGCATCGGTACGCACGAGTCGTTGCTGACCGACTGTCCCACCTACGCCGAGTTCGCGGCGTCGCAGGCCATCACTGCCGGAGATCCGCGATGACCGGGCACGTGCTGCGCCGCTCGGGGACGCCTGTCGCACCGGTCGCGCGCACCCGAGACTTCCGCGGATCGGCCCTTCGGCTGCTCAGGCGCCTGTTGCCACAACGTGGCCTGGCGATCTCGGTGGTGTTGCTCGGAATGGGTGGTATCGCGATCGGCGTGATCGGCCCCCGGATTCTCGGGCACGCGACCGATCTGCTGTTCAACGGTGTGATCGGACGCGGACTACCCGCGGGCCTGACCAAGGAGCAGGCCGTAGCGGCCGCCCGGGCCCGCGGCGATACGACGTTCGCCGACCTGCTGTCGGGAATGAACGTGGTTCCCGGCCACGGGGTGGACTTTGCCGCGGTGGCCCGCACCCTGGCCCTGGCGCTGGGCCTGTATCTGCTTGCCGCGGTGCTGGTCTGGCTGCAGGCGCAGTTGCTCAACGTCACGGTGCAGCGCACCATGGTGGCGCTGCGGGCCGACGTCGAGGACAAGCTGTACCGACTTCCACTGTCCTACTTCGATTCCCGGCAGCGTGGCGAGGTGCTCAGCCGGGTCACCAACGACATCGACAACATGCAGAGCTCGGTGGCGATGACCGTCAGCCAACTGTTGACGTCGGTGCTGACCGTATTCGCGGTGCTGGTGATGATGCTGACCATCTCGCCACTGCTGACCCTGCTCACCGTCGTCACCGTGCCGCTGGCGCTGTGGGCCATCCGCTGGAACACCCGTCGGTCGCAGCCCTTGTTCGTGGCGCAGTGGCGCAACACCGGCCGGCTCGCGGCGCACATCGAGGAGACCTACAGCGGTTTCACGATCGTCAAGACCTTCGGGCACCGGGAGGCCGCCCAGCGGAAGTTCGACGAACTCAACGACGAGGTCTACCGGTCCAGCATCGGGGCGCAGTTCTTCTCTGGACTCGTCGGCCCGACGACGATGTTCATCGGCAACCTCAGCTACGTGGCCGTCGCCGTGGTGGGTGGGTTACAGGTGGCGACCGGACAGATCACGCTGGGCAGCATCCAGGCATTCATCCAGTACGTGCGGCAGTTCAACCAACCGCTGGGCCAGGTGGCCGGGATGTACAACACGCTGCAGTCCGGAATCGCCAGCGCTGAACGGGTCTTCGAGCTGCTCGACGCCGACGAGCAGTCCTCCGAGCCAGCCACTGACCTCGAGATCCACAGCGGCCGGGTCGAATTCGAGCAGGTGAACTTCGGCTACCTACCGGACACCCCGGTGATCGAAGACCTCTCTCTGGTGGCCGAGCCTGGTTGTACCGTGGCGATCGTCGGCCCCACCGGCGCGGGCAAGACCACCTGCGTGAACCTGCTGATGAGGTTCTACGACGTCGATTCCGGCCGGATCCTGATCGACGGTGTCGACATCTCGACGGTGAGCCGGCAATCGCTTCGGTCCTCGATCGGCATGGTGCTGCAGGACACCTGGCTGTTCGGCGGCACCATCTACGACAACATCGCCTACGGCCGGCCCGACGCGTCCGAGGACGAGGTGATCGAGGCGGCCAGGGCGGCATACGTGGACCGGTTCGTGCACACCCTGCCGAACGGGTACGACACCCGGGTCGACGATGACGGCGGTGCCATCAGCGCCGGTGAGAAGCAGCTGATCACGATCGCCCGTGCGGTGCTGGCCCGGCCGAAGGTGCTGGTGCTCGACGAGGCCACCAGCGCGGTGGACACCCGCACCGAACTCCTGATCCAGCAGGCGATGGCCGAATTGCGCCGGGACCGGACGTGTTTCATCATCGCCCACCGGCTTTCGACCATCCGGGATGCCGACCTGATCCTGGTGATGGACGCCGGCCGGATCATCGAGCGCGGCACCCACGAGGAACTCATGTCGCGGCATGGTCGGTACTGGGAGATGACGCAGGTTTAGCAACGCAACTCCATTACAAATTGTAGTGTCACTGTAATGACGACCCGTACCGTGCACACGTTCTGCCGGTACTGCCTGGCCTCCTGCGGTCTCGAGGTGACGGTCGAGGACAATCGCGTCGTCAAGATCGGTCCCGACAAGCTCAACCCGCACACCTGGGGTGATTTCTGCGCGAAGGGCCGCACGGCCGGTCAGGTCGTGGAGCACCCGCGGCGGATCGTGGCGCCGATGCGCCGGGTAGGTGACCGCTACGTCGAGGCGAGCTGGGACGAGGCGATCAGCGACATCGCCCAGCGCATGAACCGGATCATCGACGCCGGGGGCCCGGATGCGGTGGCCGCCTACTACGGCAACCCGGCGGGTTACTCGTCCTCGAACCTCGTATTCATGAACGCCTGGCTGGACGCCGTCGGAACGTACAACCGCTACGCCGTCGGCTCGGTGGACCAGAACGCGCTGCACGTGGTGGCCGAAGCCATGTACGGATCACCACTGATGGTGCCCATCTCCGATGTCGACAACTGTGACTACTTTCTGATCATCGGCGCCAATCCTGCCGTGAGCGCGTGGAACTGGGTGGAATCGGTGCCGGGCGGCTGGCGCCGGGCACTTGCCCGCCAGAAGCGGGGCGCCCGCATCGTTGTGGTGGACCCGCTCCGCACCGAGAGCGCGCAGGCCGCGGACCTCCATCTGCCCGTGCGACCCGGTACGGATTGGGCGCTGCTACTGGCGATGGTCAAGGTGATTCTCGACGAGGGTCGCGAACACCGCGCCGACTGTGCCGAGCTGGCCGTCGGGGTGGCGGACCTACGTGCGCTGACTGGCGAAGCCGACCTCGACGACCTGGCGGCACGCTGCGATGTCCCCCGCGACGTGATCGAGCGGGTGGCTCGCGAATTCGCCTCGGCGCCAGGGGCGATGGCGATTACCCGTACCGGGGTCTCGCTCCATGCCGCGGGCACCGTGGCGGAATGGCTGGGGCATGTGCTCAACCTGATCACCGGGCGGATGGACCGCCCGGGTGGTCGTCGCTTCGAGCCGGGGTACGTCGACACGCTGCGGCTGGCCGGGTTGGCGGCCACCCGCCCGCACACCAGCCGGGTGGCGGGGCGTGAGCTGGTCGCCGGGGCGCACGCGTTGGCCGAGCTGCCCGACGAGATCGCCACGCCGGGCCGCGGCCAGATCCGTGCCCTGCTGATCAATTCCGGTAACCCGGTGATCTCGGGGCCCGACGGGGCCAGGCTCGACGAGGCTCTGGCTCAGTTGGACCTGCTGGTGGCCATCGATCTGGTGCAACGCGAGAGTCACCGGCACGCGCACTGGCTGCTGCCCGCGGCGCACTGGCTCGAACGCGACGATCTGCTGGCCTTCACCAGCGGTATGCACGACGAGCCGTACGTGCAGTACGGCGGGAAGGCCGTCGAACCGCCGGCCGGCGCCCGCGAGGAGTGGCAGGTGTTCACCGATCTGGCGTTGGCGATGCGCCGCTCGCTGTTCGGCGCCAAGGGTTTCAACGGGTTCATCCGCGCGACCCGGTGGCTGGCGGCGCGGACCCGACGGCCCGGGTTGGCCTTCGGGCCGCACTGGATGGACCGGCTGATCATCCTGACCTCGCGCAAGATCGATGGTCACAAGCTCACCTGGCGCGAGCTCAAAGCTCATCCGCACGGCTTGGTGCTCGGCCCGCGGCAGTTCGGCCGGTTCCGCGAGGCGTTGCGCACCCCGGACCACAAGGTCCATGCGGCTCCCGCCGAGTTCGTGGCCCGAGCCCGTGAACTGCTCGCCACACCGGATCCCGAAGCGCCGGAGGGGTTCCCGTTCCTGCTGGGCAACCGGCGCCGACGGCATTCGATGAATTCGTGGCTGAACGAACTGCCCGGCCTGCATCCGGGCGGCAAGGGAAACGAGGTACTGCTGCACCCCGAGGACGCCGCCGCGCTGGGAATCGCGTCAGGCGACCGAGTTCGGGTGTTCTCACCGACCGGGCGACTGGAGGTGACCGCGGCCCTCAGCGACCGGCCGCGCCGCGGGGTCGTCGTGCTCGATCACGGCTGGGGCTCAGGAGTATTCGACCCCCGTAAGGGCAGCCCACCGGATACCTACGGGGTCAACCGCAACCTGCTGGCCGACCGGACATCGATAGATCCGCTGTCGCAAACATCGGCGCTGGGCTCGGTATATGTGGGAGTCGAGCGACTCTAGGAGCCGGGACCCTCGGCACGCAGATCGTCGACCGCCTTCATCGCGTCGCGCAGCTTGTCCAGCCACTCCTCGGTGTGCTGGCCCACCAGTCGCACGGACCAGGCCAGCGCGTCCGAGCGGGACCGCGCCACACCGGCATCGACCAAGGTGTCGAGTACCTGACGCTCGGGCTGCTTGAGCCGCGTCATCACCGGTACGGCGATGTGCGTGAACAAGATTCGCTCCACATCGTCGTCGTCGCCCACCCCGGTGCCTATTTCCACGCCCCAGGAGACCTTCCGGTCGAAACGGCCCTGAGCCTCGTCGGCGATGCGCATGCGCTCACCGCGCGTCTCCTCCCGGAACCGCGACGCCCGCCCGGAGGCCCGGGCTTTGGTCTCGGCTTCCTCCGGATCAGGAAGCCGGCCTATGACGGTGATCTCTTCACGGTCGACGATCACAGTCGGATCGCCGGTGAACCAGGTGTCGGGCAGGCGGCCCGCGAACCACTCGGCGGCCTCGTCCGCAGACCGGCGATGGTGTTGGCGTTTATTCATGATTACATGATTACACTGTTACATCGCTGATGGGACGGCGTTCACCACCGGCGAACGCCAATCCTTGGTTTCCGGTCTAGTTGCGCTTGAGCAGCAGGGCGGCGCCACCGGCCAGCACCAGGGCGACCAGCAGCAACCCTGCCCAGCCCGGGCCGGCGATCCACCACACGGCGCCCAGCACGATGATCGCCGGTGACACGGCGAACAGCACCATGCCGGGGTGCTGCTTCAAGACCGCGAGCGCACCCTGGGCACGGAGCGGGTCGATTTCCTTTGCCATGGCACCAGAATGCCAGGGGTTCGTCCCGTTCGTGACGCTGTGGCAGCGCCGCGGCAAAAATTTCGCCACCTGGCTACGAACGCGACCTGAAAGCACCGGTCGGACACCGTTCAGATCGGTGCTCCATCTGTAGCCTGAGGCGATGACTGTGAACGGAACCCCGCAACCCGGTTGGCTGCCTGATCCCGAGGGCCGCTACGAATACCGGTGGTGGGACGGACAATCCTGGACCGATCAGGTATCCCATCAGGGCCAGGCCGGCCGCGCGCCGATGGGAGCAACGCCGCAGCGACCGCAGGCGCAGCAACCGCAGGCGCAGCAACCGCAGGCGCAGCAGGCACAGGCGCAGCAGACACAGGCGCAGCAGACACAGGTTCAGGCCCAGACCCAGGGTGGCGGGTTCGCCGGCATCAGCGGCGAACTCGTCGACGGCCGGTTCAGCGAGAAAGAGGCGACGCCGATCGCCAACCAGAACAAGAAGATGCTGCGGGTCCGCCTGGGTGACCCGTTCATGGCCCGGCAGGGTTCGATGGTCGCCTACCAGGGCAACGTCGACTTCGCCTTCGAGGGCGGCGGCGCATCGAAGTTCATCAAGAAGGCCCTCACCGGCGAAGGTCTTCCGCTGATGCGCTGCCAGGGTTCCGGCGATGTGTTCCTGGCCGATCAAGGTTTCGACGTGCACCTGCTGCAGCTGTCCAACTCGGGTCTGTCGGTCAGTGGCAAGAACGTGCTGGCCTTCTCGTCGAGCCTGGACTGGAACATCGAACGGGTCCGCGGCGGCAGCATCGCCACCGGCGGCCTGTTCAACACCACACTGCGCGGCACCGGATGGGTAGCGCTGACCACCGACGGTCCGCCGGTCGTGCTCGACGCCGCCGAAGCCCCGACCTACGCCGACACCAATGCCGTGGTGGCCTGGTCGGCACACCTTCAGACTCAGCTCAAGACGAGTTTCAAGGCGGGCGCGCTGATCGGCAGGGGTTCCGGCGAGGCCGTGCAGGTCTCGTTCCACGGCAACGGATTTGTGATCGTGCAGCCCTCGGAGGGCGTCACCGTTCCGATGCAGTGAGCGACGCGGGCGCCAGCTTCCCGCCGTCCCTCGTCAACGCATAGAGCGCCGCCGCGGACACCAGCCCGATCGCTGTGAGGCCCAGCCACACCAGCTCGGCGAGGCCCGCGGCGCGCGCGGCACCGATCAACGAGCCGGTGGCCAGGTTGCCCAGCAGGATCCCGAAGCCGACGACGGTGTTGTAGAACCCGTAGTGGGTGGCGACCAGTCGATCTCCCGACAGCGCCACGACGGTGTCCATCTCGAACGGGAACACCGCGGCCGAGCCCAGCGCCAGCAGTGCCGACGAGACGAGCAGTGCCGCCACCGCAGCGGCCGGCCCGAACCGGTCGCCGTCGGGCACCACCGCCATCGGAACGAAGGCCGCCGCCAGCACCAGCAGGCCCACCACCAGGCTGCGCCGCGGCCCCCAGCGGTCGGCGAACCACCGCGTGATCCGTAGCTGGCCACCCACCGCGATCAGACCGGACACCACGAATATCGCTGCCACCAGTACGGTCTCGTTTCCGGGGCGCAGCTGTGCCGCCTGCAGCGGCAATGCCAGATACACCTGGAACGACAGTACGTAGGAGCCGATCATCGCCACTGCGAACAACACGAACCCGCGGTTGGCGACGACGCTACGCCAATCCTCCAACACCGAACTCCGCTGCTCGGCAGGCTCGGCACGGTGCCGCGGCAGTGCCAGCAGCTGAGCCACGGTCAGCACCGCGAACACCCCGGCCGCAACTCCGGCAGTCACCCGGAAATCGAAGGCCAGCAACGCCATTCCGGCCAGCGGACCCAACAGGATTCCGGCCTGGTAGAACACGTTGAAGGTGGCGAAGGCCTCGACCCGCCGGTCACCGGCGTCGGCGGCCAGATACGCCCGCACCGCGGGGTTGAACAGGGCCCCGGCGAAACCTGTTGCCGCCGAGGCGATGAGCGTCGCCGGCAACGAGTCCGCGACAACGAGCAGCCCGAACCCCGCGGTGCGCAACAGACACCCGGCGACGATCAGCGGCTTGTACCCCAGCCGGTCGGCCAGAGTGCCGCCGACGATGAACATGCCCTGCTGCGAGAAATTCCGCACGCCCAGCACGAGCCCCACCGCCCACGCGGCCAGACCGAGCGGGCCGGCCAGATAGCCGGCCAGGTACGGCATCAGCATGTAGAAGCCCAGGTTGATGCCGAACTGATTGACCATCAACAACCGACTCGGCAGGTCGAAACTACGGAACTGTGCGATGAGTCCGCTCATCCGGCGACCGCCATCGGGTCGGTGACCGTCTCGCAGCGGGTCCAGGACTGCACCACGCGATCGCCTGGAGTGGCGATCGTCTCGGGTTCATCGGCCGGTTGGTGATCGAGCAGACCGAGATCACGGCAGTAGTCGTCGTTGTAAACCGTGTCGAAGTACCGCTGTGGGCCGTCAGGGAACACCGCGGCAATCGTGGTGCCCGGCGGATGGTTTCGTGCCGCCCAGCCGGCCACCAGACCGACCGCCCCGACGCTCCATCCCCCGCTGGCGTAGTACGTCGACGCCAGCGTCCGGGCGGCCCACACCGCGTCGGCCGGAGTCACCCAGTGGACCTCGTCGAACGCGCCGTAGTCCACATTGCGGGGATAGATGCTCGAGCCGAGGCCCCGCATGACGCGGGTCGCGGCAGGCTGACCGAAGATGGTCGAGCCGATCGTGTCCACGCCGATCAGGCGCAGGTCCGGGTTGAGTTCCCGCAGGACCCGCGCCACGCCGGCCGAATGCCCGCCCGTTCCGACCGAGCAGACCAGCACGTCGACCCGGCCGATCTGCGCGTTCAGTTCCAATGCGAGCGGCCGATAGGCCTCGACGTTGTCCGGGTTGTTGTATTGGTCCGGGTACCACGAAGTGTCGTCGGCCGCGAGCAGTTCGGCCACCCGGTCCCGCCGGGCCTGCTGCCAGCCTCCGGTGGGGTGTGGTTCGGTGACCGTCGAAACCTCGGCACCGTAGGCGGTCAACATGCGCTCGATGATGGGCTCAAGGCCCGGATCGGTCACCAGGGTCACCGGATGGTGATAGATCGTTCCGGCGAAGGCGAGCCCCAGCCCCAATGTGCCACTGGTTGATTCGATGATGCGGCCACCGGGTTTCAGGTCACCTCGAGCCCGGGCCTGCTCCACCATGTGCATGGCGGGGCGATCCTTCATCCCCCCAGGATTGAAGCCCTCGAGCTTGGCCCAGAATCCGCGCCCGGCATCGGCGAACGGAGTGGACACCCACAGGGTGGGAGTGTGGCCGACCATGGTGTTGGGCCCACGGTTTCGGCGCAGAACGTGGAAAGAACGGGTGGACAGGGCATGGTTCATGGATTCGTCGATTCTGTATCGGACCGCGCAGAGCGCGGCGACTGACCTGGACAGCGTCAAGACGCTGTCTGTCAGCGGCGCGCGATACAGATCCGGAGCAGCAGTGCTTGCCCGGCGAGTGGGATCCGATGACGGTCAGGTGGACCCCGCTGCGCCCGAACGGCGGCACACCCGCACAGCACCGCGCAGCCGACGATGAGAACAACCATCGAGAACGCCGCCACGGCAAGGTAATTCCTCGGGAGCACGGCGGCGGTGAATCCGTCCGGCATGTGGGAAGGGGCATCGTCCCCGATATGAGGGTGATCGAGCGTCAGCTCACCACTGTCGAAACCGATTGCCGCAGCGACCGGGTGCGGCAGGTGTGCCGGGTGATCGTGATCGGTGATCTTGGCCAGCCCGGCAAAGGCGGCCGCCCACAGGACGATCGCCATCAGGGCCGCGAGCGACTTCATCGGAAACGTCTCAGCCGCAGGCTGTTACTGACCACGAACACCGACGAGAACGCCATCGCCGCACCGGCAAGCATGGGGTTGAGCAGTCCGGCCGCCGCCAGCGGCAATGCCGCGACGTTGTAGGCGAAGGCCCAGAACAGATTCCCCTTGATGGTGGCCAGCGTGCGCCGGGACAGCCGGATGGCGTCGGCGGCGGCCCGTAGATCACCACGCACCAGCGTCAGATCGCTGGCCTCGATCGCCACGTCGGTGCCGGTTCCCATGGCCAGGCCGAGGTCTGCCTGAGCCAATGCCGCGGCGTCGTTGACACCGTCGCCGACCATGGCCACCACCCGGCCCTCGTCCTGCAGCCGTTTGACCACATCGACCTTGTCCTGTGGCAGTACCTCGGCGTAAACCTCGTGCACGCCGACCTGTTCGGCGATGGCATGCGCTGCTGCCTCGTTGTCGCCGGTCAGCATGATCGGCTCCAGACCGAGGCCGCGCAGCTGCTCGATCGCCTCCTTGGAGGTGGGCTTCACCGCGTCGGCGACCACCAGCACGGCACGCGCCTGGCCGTCCCACCCGACGGCAATGGCGGTGCGGCCCTGGCTCTGCGCCTCGCGCGTCGCGGTGTCCAGGTTCGGAGGCAACTGCTGTCCCCAGTCGGCGAGCAGTTGACATCGCCCGACCACGAGGGCGTGGCCGTCGACGACGCCCTGTACCCCGAGGCCCGCCACGTTGGCGAAATCCTCGACCGAGGGGAGCTCGCCCAGCTTGTCGCGGGCGCCCTTGGCGATGGCCCGGGCGATCGGATGCTCGGAGCCGTCCTCGACCGCGCCGGCCAACCGCAGCACCTCGGCGGGATCCTCACCGGCGGCGGTGATCATGTCGAGCAGTGTCATCGCCCCGGTGGTCACCGTCCCGGTCTTGTCCAGCACCACGGTGTCCACGTGGCGGGTCGACTCAAGAACCTCGGGCCCCTTGATCAGGATGCCGAGCTGGGCGCCGCGGCCGGTACCGACCAGGAGCGCGGTCGGGGTGGCCAGGCCCAGCGCGCACGGGCAGGCGATGATCAGCACCGCCACCGCGGCGGTGAACGCCGCGGCCACCGATCCGCCGGTGCCCAACCAGAACCCGAGCGTGCCCACCGCGAGCGCGATGACGATCGGCACGAAGACCGCCGACACCCGGTCCGCGAGGCGTTGTGCCTGCGCTTTTCCGGATTGCGCGTCCTCGACCAGCTGCGCCATCTGGGCCAGCTGGGTGTCGGATCCGATCCGCTTGGCGCGCACCACGAGCCGGCCGCCGACGTTGACCGTGGCACCGACGACCTGGTCGCCGGCTTCCACTTCGACCGGAACCGATTCGCCGGTGAGCATCGAGGCATCCACCGCCGACGAGCCCTCGACCACCTCTCCGTCGGTGGCGATCTTCTCGCCGGGACGGACCACGAATTCGTCGCCCACAGACAGTGACTCGATGGGAATGCGTTGTTCCACACCGTCTCGGAGAACGGCGACGTCCTTGGCACCGAGCTCCAGCAACGCACGCAGGGCCGCGCCGGCGCGCCGCTTGGAACGCGCCTCGAAGTACCGGCCGGCCAGAATGAAGGTGGTGACGCCTGCGGCGACCTCAAGGTAGATGTTGCCGGTGCCGTCGGTCTGTGAAATCGCCAGCGAGAACGGATGCGTCATGCCCGGCATCCCGGCGGTACCCCAGAACAGCGCGTACAGCGACCAGCCGAATGCCGCGATGGTGCCCATCGAGATGAGCGTGTCCATGGTGGCGGTGCCGTGCCGCAGATTCGTCCATGCCGCGCGATGGAACGGCAGCGCGCCCCACACCACAACGGGCGCGGCCAGCGTCAGCGAGAGCCACTGCCAGTTGGTGAACTGCAGCACCGGGACCATCGCCATGGCCACCACCGGGATGGTCAGCGCCGCCGACACCATGAGCCGGGTGCGCAGTGCCGCGGTCGGATCGTCCTCGGGATGGTGCCCGGCCGGCTCGGTGGCAGGCAATTGTGCTGTGTAGCCTGCGGTTTCGACGGCTTCGATCAGCTGTTCGGGCGTCACCTCGCCCGCGACGTCGACGGTGGCCTTCTCGGTGGCGAAGTTCACCGTCGCGGTGACGCCGTCGAGGTTGTTGAGCTTCCGCTCGATGCGTCCGGCACATGAGGCACACGTCATCCCACCGATCTCCAGTACGACATGGCCGGTGGCGGTGCTCACGGTGCCCCCTCAACGGTGAATTCGGCGGTGTGCACTGCGTCGCGGTGCTTGAAATCCAGGAACAACCGGTACTCACCGGCGCTGGGAAGTGTGGCGTGAAAGGCGATCTGAGGGCCCGGCGCAGTAGCGGGGTCGGCGGCATCACTCATCGGATGGACGTGCAGGTACTCCAGATCCGACGCGCGTAGCGCGACCAGGTGCCCGTAGGCGCCCAGGTACGGCTGCAGGTCGGTCACCGGCTTGCCGTCCCGGCTGACCGACAGGGTCAGCTCCGACGGCTGCCCGGCCTTGGCCACCCCGGCGAGCGTGACCGCATATCCGTCGACCATGGCGATGTCGGCAGGCGCGGGCAGCGGTTGCGGCTGGTACCTGCCGGCGACGTTCAAATCCGCGCCGAGCGTGACCGCATGACCGTCGCTCGGCACGAAGTCGGCGAACACCCGGTAGTCCCCGGGCTCGGCCAGATCCAGCGGAACAGTCCACGTGCCCGATTCGTCGAGCACCGGATGCACATGCTGGTAGCCGGCGAGGTCGCGCCGTACCACGATCAGATGAAGCAGCTTTTCGTGGCTCTCGACGTACTCGGTCACCGGCACGCCCGCGCTGTCGACGATCCGGAACCGCAGTGGCACCGTGCCGCCGGCGGGCAGTGCGGCCTCATCGAGTTGGAGCGTGTACGCCGCGGCGTGATCGGAGTCGTGGCCGGCAGTCGGGGCGCTGCTCGGCGTGACCGCCGAGCCCAACCCGAACGACACGGCGAACACCACGACGAGTCCGACGACGAACCCGATGAGCTTCTGCGGCGCACTCATGATCGACTGTGGTCTCAGCTCGCGACGGCGTAGCCGGCCTCGGCGACCGCATCGCTGATGGCGGACGGATCCAGCTGGTTCTCGCTACCGATGGTCACCAGCCCGGTCGACAGATCAACATCGACGGTGCGCACACCGGGGATGCCGCCGACCTCTTCACGCACCGACGTGGCGCAGTGCCCGCAGGTCATGCCGGTGACGGTGACAGTCTGGGTATTCATCAATTTCCTCCTGAACCAGCTTGGCAGTCGTCTCATACTATACCCCCCTAGGGTATTAATTTCCTATGGTCCCCGTCCCACTCCTGCACTATGGGCTGATGCAGCACGTACCGGGTGGCTACCGGGCCCTGGTGGTCGACGACGAGGCCCCGCTCGCCGAGGTCATCGCCAGCTATCTGACCCGCGATCAATTCGAGGTCACCGTCGCCCACGAAGGGGCCGAGGCGCTGCGCCTGGCCCGCGAGGTCGACCCCGACGTGGTTGTCCTGGACCTCGGCCTGCCCGGCATCGACGGTGTGGAAGTCTGCCGACAATTGCGTACGTTCTCCGACGCCTACGTGGTGATGCTGACCGCCAGAGACACCGAGACGGACACCATCGTCGGCCTGTCGGTGGGCGCCGACGACTACATGACCAAACCGTTCAGTCCGCGGGAACTGGTGGCCCGAGTGCGGGCCATGCTGCGCCGACCCCGCGTCCCCTCCCCCGCGGCGGCCGACGGCCGGGTGTTCGGCGCGCTGCGCATCGACGTCGACGGACGCCAGGTTTTCCTCGACGACGAACCGATCATGCTGACGCGCACCGAATTCGACGTGCTTGCCGCTCTCTCGGCCCGGCCCGGAGTGGCACTCAGCCGTCGCCAACTCCTCGAATCCGTATGGGAAACCACCTATGTCGGTAACGAACACCTCGTCGACGTCCATATCGGTCACCTCCGCCGCAAACTCGGCGACGACCCGGCCGACCCGCTGTACGTGATCACCGTGCGCGGCGTCGGATACCGCATGGGCACGGGGCAGGACGGCCGGCGATGACCGTCGGTCTGCGCACCCGGCTGCTGTCGGCCCAGGCCCTGGTTCTGGTCGCGGGTGCCGGCACCACCGGGCTGGTGGCCGCCGTCGTGGGGCCGCCGCTGTTCCGCGAACATCTGCACCGCGCAGGGGTTTCCGGCGACTCGGCCGAGCAGATGCACGCCGAGGAGGCGTACGTCTATGCCACGGCCATCTCGATCGCGGTCGCGTCCTGCGTCGCGATACTGGCGGCCCTGATCGTTACCTGGTATGTCGGTAGGCGGCTGCAGCGATCCCTGACCGAGTTGACCCGGGCCGCGACAGCCATCGCCGACGGCCACTACGACTCGCGGGTGCCACCGGCCCATCTCGGTGACGAATTCGACTCCCTGGCCAGCTCTTTCAACCAGATGGCCGGACGACTGGAGGCTGTCGACGCCGGTCGTCGCCGGCTGTTCAGCGACCTTGCTCATGAGATCCGCACCCCGGTTTCGGTATTGGAGGCCTACTTCGAGGCCATCGAGGACGGCGTGAGAACCCTTGACCCCGAGACCGTCACGATGCTGCGCCAGCAGACCCACCGGCTGGTCCGGTTCGCCGGCGACGCTGCCGCCCTGGCCAAGGCCGAGGAGAGCCCAGCCACGATCACCCCGGTACCGGTCGCGACACGCACTGTGGTGGCGGCCGCCGTAGCCGCAGCGCAGGACCGGTTCGACGAGAAGGGCGTGACCTTGCGGTCCCAGGTCGCCGAGGACCTGCCGGCGTTGTGGGCCGATCCGCACCGGCTGGCCCAGATTCTGGGCAACCTGCTCGACAACGCGCTGCGACACACTCCGGCAGGAGGACAGGTGACGATCGGCGCCACCACCGGTCCCGAGAGCGGCACCCTGACGCTGACCGTGACAGATACCGGCGAGGGCATCCCCGCCGAGCACCTGCCCCATGTCTTCGAACGCTTCTATCGGGCCGACACTGCACGCGACCGCGACCACGGCGGGTCAGGCATCGGGCTGGCGATCGTGAAGGCCCTGGTCGAAGGGCACCGCGGACGGATCGAGGTGAGCAGCCCGGCGACCGGCGCGGGTACCGGGACCACCTTCACGATCATCCTGCCGACCAGCTAGAGCGAACCCAGGATCTGGCGCATGGTGTCGATCTCCTGCTGCTGCGTCTTCACGATGGTGCGGGCCATCTCGACCACGGCGGGATACTGACCGTCCTTGATCTCATCCTGAGCCATGGTGATCGCGCCCTCGTGGTGGGCGATCATGTGCGTCAGGTACAGCTTGGCCGCCTCGGCGCCCTGCGCGTTGCGCAGCGCGGTCATGTCGGCCTCCGACACCATGCCCTGCATCGCGGGCATGTCGCCCTGCCCCATGTTGCCGTGGCCCATGTCGCCATGGCCCTGCTGCGGCATCGGGGGCATCGGGGGGTTACCCCACTGCGTCAGCCAGCCCTGCATCTGCGCGATCTCCGGAGCCTGCGCACCCTTGATCTGGGTGGCCAGTTCGGTCACCCGCGCGTCGATGCCCTGCTTGGCCAGCAGCACGTCGCTCATCTCGACTGCCTGCTGATGGTGCGGAATCATGTGCTGGGCGAACATCACATCGGCGTCGTTGTGCGCCGAGTTGTCCGCTTCACCCGGCGTCTGCGGGCTCGTCGCCGTCGCCGAGGTGGCGGTGGTCGCATCGGCCGCCCCGTCGGTGGACTGGTTGCTACAGCCGGCCACCAGGGCCGCCGCCACGACCGCGCCGGCACCCAGCATCATCAGTTTCGTCATGCCTCAAGGTTCCCCAGGCTCGATGTGGCTGTCCTAGTCGTTCGATGAAGATTCGATAAAGGTCTACGCGATCCGGGCGCGGAACAGCTTGACGTCGTTCTTGACGCCCTTGAGGTGGCGGGCTCCGGCGAACGACCAGCTGAACCGGTCCCCCTCACCGACCGCGGTCCGGGTGGACTCCGCCACGAGTACGGTCCCGGGCCGGGCCGCCCCGGTAACCCGACTGGCCAGATTCACCGAACCCCCGAACCAGTCTCCGGCCCGGCTCACCGCAGGCCCGGTCGCCAGACCGACGCGCAGCCGCGGGAACTCCTCGTCGATTTCGGTGACGGCCACCAACCGCAGTGCCGCATCCAGAAGCGCCGCCGCATCGGTGCTGACGAGCATCACCGCATCGCCGATCGTCTTGATCAACCGCACCGGGCCGACCGCCACCTCGTGAGCCGCCTCAGCCAGCCGATTCGCCAGCCGCTCAAGGTCTTCGGGCTGTACCACCTCGCCCAGCCGGGTGAACCCCACGATGTCGGCGAACGCGATGGTGACCACCCGCGCACCGGGGAGCGGAACCCCCTCGGCTCGCTCGGATGCGCTGACCGCCTCGGTCTCCATCGCATGGCGCAATTGCACGAACAGCATGTCAGAGATCATCGGACCGATCAGCGGGGCCGCCTCGGCCACCAGCGCCTCACTGGCCTTGGCGGTTTCCAATTCCGTTGCCGCCGGTGTCAATACCGCCGCCAGCGCGGCGTAGCGCATCACCTCGGCGGCCCGGCTGAGCCCCTCGGAGAGCACCCGGGTGATCTGCACGATCTGATCCGGGTCGATACCCAGTTCCAGGAAGCGCTCGGCGAAGCCCACCGCTTCGGCGTCGGCCCGCAACAGCACCGCAGCGTCCGGATCCTCGACCGTCGCCAGCCCCATCGCCCGCTGCAACCGCTGCACCAGCTCGACGTCCAGCCCTGTCTGCTCGCTGATCTCGCGGGTCGACACGTAGGTGCCGTCATCTCCGGCAACCCGGCGCGAGGCGAGCAGCATCGGGGTGCCGGCCTGGCGGATCTGATCGGCGCTGATGCCGCGAGCCAGAAGCCATTCGACCAGCTCGGCGCGCTGCGCACCGGCCTCGCCGTCGAGTCCGTCCAGGAGTGTGGGGTCGGCCGTCATCAGGTCAAGGTATACCGCGCACGGCATGAACCGCCGGAGCCGTCGACGAGGTGAGCAACATCGACATGTCCTGTGGGTACCGAACGTCCACGACCACCGAATCCCCGAACCGGTAGGGCCTACCCGCCACGAGGCCGGCGAACTGCTTACGCAGGCGCGACATTTCGGCACGCACGGTCACCACTCGCGACCGGTCACCGTAGAGATCCTCGGCGAGTTCCGGTGCCGACCGGCCCTGCTCACTGGTCGCCAGCACCAGCAGGATCTCTGCATGGCGACTGGAGATGCTGCGCCGCCAATTGCCGAACTGGCCGGCCATCTCCAGCGAAGGCTCCCCGTCACGCAGGTCGAGGATGACCTTCGATGGCGCCGCCGTGGACTCCGCGTCGTCCGCCACCCGGACCAGCCACCCACCCGGCAACGACTCCACATCGCACATGCCCAGCGGCGGGATCCACACGCGGCCAGGTAAACCATTCTCGGGCAACAGAATCCGATTGTGCATCGGCAATGACGCCACGGCCGCCACCCAGCCTTCGGCGTCGACCGCCAGCGCCGGACCACCCACCCTGGCCAGCATCGGGGCGGCGACTGCGCGCAGCTGGTTCAACGTCCGGTCGTGCGCTTCGCGGAGCTGGGATTCGGCCAGCCGCGCCACCAGATCCACCAGGGCCACCGTCGTCGGGTGCACCGTCGGAGCCGGGCCCGACACGTCGACCACCCCGATCACTTGCCCGGTGCGCGGATCGCGGATCGGGGCACCGGCGCACGTCCACGGGTGGTGACTGCGCAGGAAGTGCTCGGCCGAGAAGATCTGCACCGCGCGATGGGAGGCCAGCGCGGTGCCGATGCCGTTGGTGCCCACCGCGTTCTCACTCCAGGACGCACCCTCGATGAAACCCAGCCGGTCGGCGAGGCCCAGCACCCGCGGCGATCCGGACCGCCACAGCACCCGACCGCGGGCATCGGCGATGACCAGGATGTTGTCGCCCTCTTCGATCACCGATTCGAGCCCGCGCGTGACCTCGTCGAGTACCGACATGAGCCCCGACTGTTGCCTGAGCAAGTCGAGCCCGGTGGTCTCGACGCGGGGCGGAATGTGATGGTCGGGGTTGATCCCCTTGGCCCGCAACCTGTTCCAGGAATCTTCGATGACCGAACGCGGACGCGCGGGCGCGCGGTCACCTGACATGGTCGCGTCGTACACCGCCGACAACAGCATCGCGTAACGCCGCGGGTCCTCACCAGAGGAAACCGCGGGCTCGGGTACCGACGAACCAGCCATCACCGCCGATTGTGCTCCACATCACTACATGACGCCACGAAAACCCTCCGATCGACGAACTGACCCTCACGTCAAATTCGGCCGGGCATGCTCGAATGTTTTTGCTTTGTCAGCTATTTCAGGCCGCCTTGCCGTGCGATATCACGATGCACCTGCGCTCGGGTCGACCAGAACCTTCATCTTCTTACCTGCATGCAGAGCCTCGAATCCCTCGTCGATCACGTCGTCGATGGCAATGGGAGTAACCCACCCCTTCGGGTCGTACAGCCCCTGCGCCATGAGATCGATGACCGCCTCGAAGTCGGCCGAGGTGTAGCAGAGGGAGCCCTGGATCCGGGATTCGTTCATCACCAGGTTGAGCAGCGGTGTCGCGAGCGGTTTCTCGTAGATCGCGACACTGATCGTCGGCCTGCGCGCCCCCACGCATGCTGTCGCCGCGGCGATGGCCGGCGCGACTCCGGCAGCGTCATACGCCGCGTCGGCACCCCGGCCGTCGGTGCGATCGGCGATGAACGCGGGAACGTCGGTGGCGGTCGGATCCAGGGTCCTGGCCCCGAGCGTCTCGATCGCCGCGCGCCGGGTGGGCGACGGCTCCACCACGAACACCTCATCGAGACCCTTGCCGCGCAGCGCAAACCAGAGGCCGATGCCGATCGGCCCGGCCCCGAAGATCACGGCAGTATGCAGCGGACCAACCTCCCCGAGCGTCGCGGCGTGGTAGGCGACCGACATCGGTTCGACCAACGCGCCCAGCTCGAGCGACACGTTGTCGGGCAGGCGGTGCAACATGTCGGCCGGAACGACGGTGTACTCGGCCATGCCGCCGTCGGACATCAGGCCGTGGAAACCGATCTGCCGGCAGACGTTGTAGGTACCGGCCCGGCACGGTGCGCAATTGCCACATCGGTAAATGGGCTCGATCGCAACCCGGTCGCCGGGCGCATACCCCGTGACACCGGCGCCTACCTCGGTGATGGTCCCGGAGAACTCGTGCCCCATGGTCAGCGGCAACTGCCTGCCGGTCAACGGATGTGGCTCGGTGGGCACAAAAATCGGGCCCGCGTAATATTCGTGCAGGTCAGTGCCACAGATTCCATTGAAACCGACTTTGATCTTGACGGTGCCGGGCGTGGGGTCGGGCTCCGGGACATCGGCGATCTCGACCTTGTTCGGTCCGTAGTACACGGCTGCTTTCATGGTGGATGTTTCTATGCCCATGCCCCTGCACGTCGTAAGGGTTGCAAGGCGTTGCGATGTCTCCTCGCAGGTCTTTTCGCACGCAAATGCCTGTTCCGATGCAACCCCGTGCAACCCTTGTTGCCGTGTTTGACACGGTGTGGGCTGGGCCACATGACACAGACCACCGCCGCACCGCTGACCACATTGTCACCGCAGGAACGGGTTGACACCTGGCTGGCCGACTTCGAGTCCGCGCTCGCTGACCGGGACATCGAACGCGTCGTGGGGAAGTTCGCGACCGACAGCTTCTGGCGGGATCTGGTCTCGTTCACCTGGAACCTCAAGACCGTCGAGGGCCACGAGGGCATCACCGACATGCTGGCCGCGCGGCTGAACGACACCGACCCCTCGGGGTTCCGGACGGCGGAAACGCCCACCGAGGACTTCGACGGCGAGCACGTCATCACCTCGGCATTCATCGAGTTCGAGACTTCGGCGGGTCGCGGCAAGGGCCACCTGCGGCTGCGCGACGAACTGGGCTGGACCCTGTTGACCACGCTCCAGGAACTCAAGGGCCACGAGGAGCGCAAGGGCGCCAACCGGCCATTGGGCGCGATTCACGGCTCGGATCCAGACACTCGCTCGTGGTCCGAGAAGCGTCTCGACGAGGAGCTCACCCTGGGCTACTCCCAACAGCCCTACACCCTGGTGATCGGCGGTGGGCAGGGCGGTATCGCCCTCGGTGCCCGGCTGCGCCAACTCGGGGTGCCCGCCATCGTCGTCGATCAACACGAACGCCCCGGCGATCAGTGGCGCAAACGCTACAAGTCGCTGTGCCTGCACGACCCGGTCTGGTATGACCACCTGCCGTATCTGCCCTTCCCGGCGAACTGGCCGGTGTTCGCCCCCAAGGACAAGATCGGCGATTGGCTCGAGTTCTACACCCGGGTAATGGAAGTGCCGTACTGGAGCTCGACCACCTGCCTGTCCGCCACCTACGACGAGGACGAACAGCGATGGACCGTCGAGGTCAACCGCAACGGCGAAGCGGTGACCCTGCGGCCCGTGCAACTCGTGCTCGCGACGGGCATGTCGGGCAAGCCCAACATTCCGACGCTGCCCGGCCAGGAAGTGTTCCGGGGCGAGCAGCACCATTCCAGCCACCACCCCGGCCCGGACCGGTACGTCGGCAAGCGCGCAGTAGTGATCGGCGCCAACAACTCCGCCCACGACATCTGTAAAGCGTTGTACGAGAACGACGTCGACGTGACGATGATCCAGCGATCCTCTACCCACATCGTCAAGTCGGACTCACTGATGGAGCTGGGTCTGGGCGCCCTGTACTCGGAACGCGCAGTGGCTGCCGGAATGACCACCGAGAAGGCGGATCTGACCTTCGCGTCACTGCCGTATGCCATCATGGCCGACTTCCAGCGGCCCATCTACGACGCGATCCGCCAGCGCGACAAGGACTTCTATGCGCGACTGGAAGCCGCCGGATTCGACCTGGACTTCGGCGACGACGACTCCGGCCTGTTCATGAAATACCTGCGCCGCGGCTCGGGCTACTACATCGACGTCGGCGCCTGCGAACTGGTCGCCGACGGCAGCATCAAACTCGCCCACGGCGAGGTCGACCGGCTGACCGAAAACTCGGTGATCCTGGCCGACGGCACCGAACTCCCCGCCGACGTGGTCGTGTACGCCACCGGGTTCGGATCGATGAACGGCTGGGCGGCAGACCTGATCAGCCAGGAAGTCGCCGACCGGATCGGCAAGGTGTGGGGTCTGGGTTCCGGCACCACCAAGGACCCCGGTCCATGGGAAGGCGAACAACGCAACATGTGGAAGCCCACCCAACAGCCCAACCTGTGGTTGCACGGCGGGAATCTGCACCAATCCCGGCACTATTCGCTGTATCTGGCGTTGCAGCTCAAGGCCCGCTACGAAGGCCTGGCAACGCCGGTGTACGGACTGCAGGAGGTCCATCACCTGAGCTGACGACTTACGACATGGCGCCCCGAACGTGACTCCCCCCACGCCGTTCGGGGCGCCCGCGTGTGCGCGGGGTATACATGCGAGGGTGCGTCGATGGTTGTGGAGTCTCGCCGTTCTGCTGATCGTCGCCGTTACCGTGTTCGCCGCCGGGTACTGGGTGTCGAAGTCACGCACCTTCGCCCTCACCGGGCACCTGGTGCACCGGGTCGACACCTCGGCCAAGGTCGTCGCCCTCACTTTCGACGACGGTCCAACCACGCATACCCCTGAGGTGCTGCGGATGCTCAGCGACGCCGGGGTTCGAGCCACCTTCTATCTCACCGGTGCAGAATTGAGCACTGCACCGCAGTTCGGCACCGCGATCGCCACGGCAGGCCACGAGATCGGCAACCACAGCTACTCGCATCGACGGATGGTGCTGACGTCGCCGGCCACCGTCGCCGACGAGATCGAACGCACCGACACCGCGATCCGTGCCACCGGGTACGGGGGCCCGATCACCTTCCGCCCGCCGTACGGCAAGAAGCTCTGGACACTGCCGCACTACCTGTCCACCCATGATCGGACGATGGTCACCTGGGACGTCGAACCTGATTCGTCTTCCACGGCTGATGCCGATGCGATCGTGGCCGAGACCGTTTCCGAGGCACGGCCGGGCTCGATCATCCTGTTGCATGCCATGTATGACAGCCGCGCTCCCTCGCGTGCCGCAGTACCCCGGATCATCGACGAATTACGCTCGGCCGGTTACCGATTCGTCACCGTATCCGAACTTCTGGCCGGCCCGTGACGGAGCTCCTGCACGGACTGGACCCCCTCGTCGGGCAGCGGCCCCGGGTACTGATCCTCGGAAACATGCCGAGCGTGATGTCGTTGGCCTCGGGCCAGTACTACGGCAATCCACGCAACGCGTTCTGGCGAATCACCGGGGCGCTGTTCGGGTTCGATGCCGATGCGCCCTATCCAGATCGTGTTGATGCCCTGCTCACGCACCGGGTGGCGGTGTGGGATGTGCTCCGGTCCTGCCGGCGAGTGGGCAGCCTGGATTCGGCTGTCGAGCGGGACAGCATGGTGCCCAACGACTTTGCGGAATTCTTCGCCGCGCACCACACTCTGGAGCGAGTGGTGTTCAACGGGGCTGCCGCCGAGACCAACTACCGGCGCCTGGTCGGCACTCCCCCGTCGCCAAGCGCGCGGGCCCCCTCGACCAGTCCCGCCCAGACCATGCGCTTTGAGGGCAAACTGGCGGCCTGGCGGGCAGTACTGGAGACAAGCTGACAATATTCAGCGGTTGATCACCTGTTGCGACCCAATCGACCGTTACGCTTTCCGCCACCATGACATATCCACCGCAAAGTCCGTGGCCGCCTCAGCCGCCGCCCTGGCCACCCGTCCCCGTGCCCCCGGCCGCACCCGCGCCGCGGCGTGGCAACAAGACCGTCGCCTGGGTGATCTTGGGAGTGGTGGTCTGTGCCCTACTCGTGGCGGGACTCATGTACTTTCTCGGCACCGGGGAGCAGACCAAGACGGTCAAGGATTCCGCTCTCCAGCGCACTCTGCTGACGCCTGCCGAAGCAGGCAACATATTGGGAACCCCATCGCTCGTAGGGGACCCCAATTACGACGACGGGGCCGTTCAGTCCACCTGGGACACCGAGCGCGGGAATGATCCGTGCGTGATCGGCGATCCGGCCACGGCGGGTTGGTACCAGGACACCGGTTCGACGGCGGTACGCAGGCAGTTCCTGCAATCCCCCGAAGGGGACGGAACCGGGCCGGAAATGTTGTTCGACCAGGCGGTGATCGCATATCCCGATACCGACACCGCGCGCAAGGTGGTTGAGGACATTCGAGGCAAATGGCAGCAATGCGTCGGCCAGGACGTGACCCAGACCGTTCCGGGCGAAGATCCGTGGCCCTGGCATATCGGTGACGTCTCGGAGAGCGATGGCGTGGTCGTGTCGTACGCAACGGACCTCAGCGATGACGCCAACGGCTGGGTATGCCACTTCGGCATGGCACCGCGACACAACGTGGTGGTCCAGACACAGGTGTGCGGCACTACGGCCAACGCCGATTTCATCGGACAACTGGTGGCCGAGATGAGCCAGAAGGTTGACACCGTCGCGGAATCGCACAAATCGCGTCATCGCCATTTCCGGTTCGGACGGCACCACTAGGCACCCACCGGTCCGGCGTCGACGCAGGTCGTTGCTCGATTCGTCGTTGCTGCGGAAAAGGCCCATCGTGATGGTGGGCCATCCCCGCCCCTTCGGCGTTGCTGCGTTCTATTCTCGATGCAGCAGGTTCTCCGATAGCGGGGGCTTCGAATGACGGAAACTGCGACGTGCCGCACGTGTGGCACCGAACCGCGGGCCGGCGCCCGGTACTGCGACGCGTGCGGCGCACCCGTCACATCGACTCCGGGCGCCGAATACAAGCAGGTCACCGTCTTGTTCGCCGATGTCGTCCGGTCCATGGACCTCGCAGCGACCCTGGGCGCCGAACGGCTCAGGGAGATCATGAGCGACCTGTTCAACCACTCCGCCTCCGTGGTCCGTCGATACGGCGGCACCGTCGACAAGTTCACGGGTGACGGCATCATGGCCATCTTCGGCGCACCGGTTGCGTTGGAAGACCATGCTTTTCGGTCCTGCCTGGCCGCGCTCGAAATCCTGCAGGAGACCGCCCTGCTGGCGGTGCAGGTGACTGCCCGCGACGGCCTCGATCTGCAGCTTCGCATCGGTCTGAGCTCAGGTCAGGTCATCACCGGGGAAGTCGGCACCGACACGATGAGCTACACCGCGATCGGTGAGCACGTGGGCATGGCCCAGCGCATGGAATCGGTCGCGCCGCCCGGCGGAGTGATGCTCACCGAGTCGACCGCACGCCTGGTCGAAGACACCATGATGCTGGGCGAGGCTGAGATGGTCCAGGTCAAGGGAGCCGAGCACCCGATCCAAGCCCGCCGGCTGCTGGAACTCAATTCCGCCCACAACCTGCTCAATGTCGGAGGATCGACCCTGGTCGGCCGAGGCTGGGAATTGTCCGCCCTAGAGGGCATCCTCGAACGTTCGATCCAGGGCCACGGCAGCATCGTCCTGTTGGTGGGTGGACCCGGTATCGGCAAGAGCCGGCTGGTCAGCGAACTCGCGGCAAAGGCCGCCGCACGCGGGGTGCCGGTGCACTCCACGTTCTGCGAGTCCCACACCAGTGAAATCCCATTTCATGCCATCACCGGCCTGCTGCGGGCGGGATTCGGCGTGGCAGACCTCGACCGTGAGGCGGCCCGCTCGAAGCTCCGAGACCAGGTTCCCGACGACACCACAGAGAGCCTGGAGTTACTCGACGACCTGCTCGGCATCGGCGACCCCGACGTCGTTCTGCCGATGATCGACCCAGATGCCCGGCGGCGGCGCCTCACCACCCTGGTCAACGCCGCGTCGCTGGCACGGAGCGCCCCGGCGGTCTACGTCGTCGAGGATGCCCACTGGATCGACGGGGTCAGCGAATCGATGCTGTCGGATTTCCTGTCGGTGACACCGCAGACGCCGTCCCTGGTCGTCATCACCTACCGCCCCGAATACCACGGTGCGTTGAGCCATGTCCATGGCGCACAGACCATAGTGCTTGCACCACTGGATGATTCAGAGACCTCGGCCTTGATCAACGAGATGCTGGGGACCGGCGACGGGGTCGCCGACCTGACCGACACCATCGCCGGGCGCGCCGCCGGCAACCCGTTCTTCGCCCTCGAGATCGTGCGCGACCTGGCCGAACGGGGCCTGCTCCACGGCGAACGCGGAGCCTATGTGCTGTCCGACGGGCAGGGCCGGGTGAGCGTGCCTGCCACGCTTCAGGCCACCATCGCCGCGCGGATCGACCGGCTGGACCCGGCGGCCAAGCGAACGCTCAGCGCCGCTGCGGTGATCGGGTCCCGGTTCAGCGCGGGGCTGTTGGCCTGCCTGGACACCGAACCCATCTTCGAGGATCTGATCGAGGCCGAGCTGATCGATCAGGTGCAGTACACGCCCTACGCGGAGTTCGCATTCCACCACCCGATGGTGCGGACTGTCGCCTACGAATCACAGCTGAAATCCGATCGCGCCGAACTGCACCGGCGCCTCGCCGACACCATCGCCGCACGCGAACCCGAACTGGCCGACGAAAACGCTGCCTTGATCGCCGAACACCTGGAAGCCGCCGGCGACCTACATGCCGCCTACAGCTGGCACATGCGCGCGGGAGCCTGGGCGAACAACCGGGATTCCGCTGCGGCCCAGCTGTGTTGGGAGCGTGCCCGCCAGATCGCCGACCTGCTGCCCTCCGATGATCCCGATCGGGCCGCGATGCGGATTGCTCCGCGCACTCTGGTTTGCGGCAATGGCTTCCGTAGCAAGGTCGGCGTCTCCGGCGCTCGGTTCGAAGAGCTGCGGGAGCTGTGCGAGGCTGCCGGAGACAAAGCCTCACTGGCGGTCGGCATGGCCGGACTGACCGGCGAACTGATGCTGCAGGGGCGGGTGCGCGAAGCATCACAGCAGGTTTCCGAGCACATGACCCTGATCGAATCCATCGGCGACCCTGCGCTCACCGTCGGCTTGTCGGCGACCCCGATCTCGCTCAAGATCGAGAGCGGCGAAATGGGTGAGGTGCTGCGCTGGTCGCAGATGGCGATCGACATGGCCGACGGCGACACCACCAAGGGCAATTTCATCATCGGCTCACCGCTGGCAGCGGCCTTCGCAGCGCGCAGCATCGCCAAATGGGCTCTGGGCCTTGATGGTTGGCGTGCCGACCTCGATCATGCGCTAGCCATGGCACGCAACACCGACAGGTTCACTCACGCTCTCGTCATCACCTGGACGTACTTCACCACGGTGTCCTGCGGAGTATTGCTCGCCAGCGATGATGCGTTGCGCGACATCGACGGGGCGCTACAGATCACCGAAGGGGCCGGCGACGACATCGCGCTCGGCCTGGCCCGGGTGACCATGGGATACGCCTTGCTGAACCGAGATTCGCCGGCCGACCGCGAGCGGGGATTGACCATCCTCGGCCAGGTTCGCCAGATGTGCGTGAGCGGACGGTTCTATATGTCCGAGCTCGTCGGCATCGATGTGTATACCGCGCGCGAACGGGCCAAGCGCGGAGACCGGGCCGGGGCCATCCGGGTGCTACGCGAAGCGATCGACGACCTCTTCCACAGCGGGCAGCTTCCGTACAACATCTTGGCGACCGGGATCCTCGCCGAGGCCCTGCTGGACCGGGGCGCCGAGGGCGATGTGGCCGAGGCCGAGGCGGCGATCGCCAGACTGGCGGCGGCCCCTGCCGAGGACGGCCTGATCATTCGCGACATCATGCTGCTGCGGGTCCGGGCACTCATCGCCCGCGCCAGGGGCGACGACGCAAGCTACCGCACATACCGTGACCAGTACCGCGACATGGCGACCCGGCTCGGCTTCCAGGGGCATATGGCACAGGCCGCCGCACTGCCCTGACTGGGCTGCATTCGGTGGATTCGCGGCCGTCTGTCTCGAGTCGCAGTCCAGTGCAACGTAATCGACTGCCGCTGTGGATGAATCGTGCGCTGTGGATAACCCCTCGGCGTGTCAGTGGATCGGCGTAAGGTCGAACACATGTGCTACTCCTCATGTTCTTGTGGGTAGTTGAGGGTTCAGGCCGCCGAGGCAGAGGTAG
>NZ_JBZDPU010000035.1:0-27450 GCF_058270075.1 Mycobacterium shunyiense
GGATGCAAAAAAGTACTCCCCAGAAGAACAAACTGAATTTCTCAGTCCAACTTCCGGGGAGCACTTCAATCGCTTGATTTGGGGCAGTTTTGCGTCTGCTCGCTTAGGCGGCGTCCTTCTCTCCGGCTTTGGTTGCGGTCGTGGCCTTCTTGACGGCCTCACCGATCTTGCGGACCGACGAAGAGACCTGCTCGCGAGTGTCCTCAGCGGCAGCCTTCACCTTGTCGTGGGAGCGCTTGAGTGCCTTCGCGACACCGGGCCCAGCCTTGTTGCCGTCGCTGAGATCCGTTGCACCAGAACGTGCCTTGAGCTTGGACTTCATCTCGGTCACGACAGGTTTCGCGGGCGAGGCGACCTGTTGGGTTGTGGTGCTCGCTGCGGCCTCGGCGCTGTCCACGGTGTTCTCCGTGGCCGCCTTGACGCTCTCGATTCCCGACGACACCTTCTCGGGTAATTCGTTCTCGTTCTTCGGGATTGCCTTGTCGATGCGTTTGACGATCTCCGCGGTGATCGCGCGATTGAACTTGGTCACGGAGAAGCTGGCATCGGCCAGTCCACGGTTGATCGCGGTGGCGATAGCGGCCGGATCACGGGTTTCGAAAGACTGCACGACACCGTCTGCGGCCTGCTGCAGTTGCCTCGACAGCGTGCGCAGCTGTCGGAAGGCCTCGACCCGGAACGGGGTTTCCGGGCCGATTTCGGTGCCGTTCCAGTTGACGACGCGCCAGCCGTCCTCGGGATTGCCCTCGACCACCACGTAACCGGTATTTCGCAGCGGATTGGTCATCAGCCACATCGGGTCCGCATTTTCTGCATTCAGGAAAACCCAGAACATGATCGCGCCGCCGTGCGAGAATGCGGCGACATTTCGATCCCCGTTGTCGTACATCGTCTGAATTGCGCCATCCATGCGGGCATCGAATTCCCGGCCATTGATCGAGCCTGGGATCCGGGCATCCAGGTCGCCCTGCAACCATTTCAACGGTGCTTGAAGATAGCCCTTGACGGCATCGGATTCGGGGGTGCCCTCGTAAATCCCCGCCTCGATCTCCTGTAGGCCGGGGAGGACCTGGATCGGAAGGCCCAGATACTCCGCCATCGGTGCGGCGGTCAGTTGGGTCCGGACCATCGTCGAGGCGTAGATTGCATCGTAGTTGTTGTCGCCCAGTACTTTGACGATGTCACGGGCCTGTTGCTGACCCTTCTCGGTGAGAACGGGGCCCGGTACCGACGAGTCGGCAACGTTCGCGGCATTCGCTGTCGACTCTCCGTGGCGGATGAACGTGATTCGCATGACCTCCGCCGCGTGGGCGGCGGGAATGGCCAGGAGAAATGCCAGGAACATCATTCCTATGCAGGCAATTGTCGCTCGTATACTCGATCTCGGAAAATGACTCATCTTGCTGTGTTCCTCCAATCGTTGTGTACAGGTGGAGCGAGATGAACGTATGACCGAATTGTTTGGAATTGTGTAGATGTCCCGGTGTTCGAGACCGGCTGTTGCGGTTGTTCATGTGAATAAAGAGGCGCCCCAGATCAATTGATCTGGGGCGCCTATTGAAAATGCCGGCCGATCAGGCGGCGTCCTTCTTGCCGGAGGTGTCGTTGTCGGCACCGGCACCGGCGTCGGCACCGGCGGTCTTGCCGGGCTGGCCGATGGCCTTCTTGACGTCGTCGCCGAACTTCTTGATCGACGACGACACCCGGTCCTGTGCGTCCTTGACGGCGGTCTGAACCTGCTCGCCGGTACGGTTGACCGGCTTTGTGACGCCGGGCAGCGCCTTGTTGCCGTCGGACAGGTCGGTCGCCCGCGGCTTGACGATGCCGTCGACAGCAGTCTTCAGCTTCGACTTCGCCCGCGAGATGGGTGCAGAATCAGCGGGTTTCGTGGAGTCCGAGACGCTCTCCGGAGCGGACTGAACCTTCTGCTCGATGCTGTCCGCGGTCGCGTTCAGTGAGGTCTTGATGTTCTCGACCCCGGTGGACACCTTGTCCTGCAGATTCTCGGTGTTCGTCGGGATCGCCTTGGTGGTCCGCTTGATGATCTCCGCGTTGATCGCCCGGCTGAACTTGGTGACCGAGAAGGACGCGTCGGCGACGCCGCGGTTGATCGCAGTCGCGATGGTCACGAAGTCGCCGGTCTTGAACGCCTCCTTGACCTGGTCGGCGGCGGCGGTGAGCTGGCGGGACAAGGTCCGAAGCTGAAGGCCCACCTCGTGGTCGAAGGTCGGTTCCGGGCTGAACTGCTTGCCGTTCCAGTTCACCAGGGTCCAGCCGTCCTCGTTGTTGCCCTCGATGACCACATAGTCTGTGTTGTCCAACTGAGCGGTCTGCAGCAGCTGGAGCTTCTCCATCACGGTGAGGTTCTTCACGTTCATCATCGTCCAGAACATGATGGTCCCGCCGTGCGAGAAGACGACGGCGTTGCGATCACCGTTGTCATACATGGTCTGAAGCGCACCCTTGACCCTGGCGTCGAACGTGTACCCATTTTCGTCGGTGCCGGGCATGAACGTGCCCTTGTTGAATATCGACTCCGGGATCTGGGGAATGACTCCGGGGAACGTCCATCCGATCGGATACAGGCCGTACCCGCCCTGGGCGTCGGCCTCCGGTGTGCCTTCAAAGACGCCGGCCTCGATCTCCTGCAGACCGGGCAGCACCTGAATCGGCAGCCCCAGATACTGCGACATCGGTGCCGCGGTCAGCTGGGTCCGCACCATGGTTGATGCGTAGATGGCGTCGTAGTTGTTGTCCCCCAGCAGTTTGGCGACGTCCTGTGCCTGCTGCTGTCCCTTCGGGGTTAGCACGGGACCGGGCGTCGACGTGTCGATCAACCCCGACGCGTTGCCCGCCGACTCGCCGTGGCGCACGAACGTCACGCGCATGACCTCGGCGGCGTTGGCGACGGGCATCGCCAGGAAGAACGCGAGGAATGCCAGGCCGACACCCCCAAGTAGACTTCGATACCGTGACGCCGGCGCGTCACCTCTGCGGCGGTTCATGTGGTTCCTCCGTTGCGGCTGTGTGGATTTCACGTGACCTGCCGGTGACGGTTCGCTGGCCGGCCAGATAGATTGTCTGACCGTCTGCTGTGAAGACGAGCTGTTATCCCATTGCGTGGGAAGATATTTGACAGATTCTTGCGTGCGCTGACGCCCTGCCGCGAATACGACTGAACCCCCTCCTCGGTCGAGGAGGGGGACCGGCCGTTCGTATTACGTTGAGCTACCGCCTAATTCAGGCGGCGTCCTTAGCTTTCGGCTTGGCTGTGCTGTTGTCGGACTTGTCTGCCTTGGTGGTCTTGTCGGCCCCGGTGAGCTTCTTGACCGTCTCACGAGCCTGCTGGGCCGAGGTTTCGATGCCGCTGCGCACGTCGTCGGCGGCCCGGTTGATCCGCTCTCGAACCGCGGCGGCGGGCTTGCCCGGCTCCGCCTTGTTGCCATCGGTCAGCTTGGTGGCGCCGTTGGCCGTACGAGCCGTGGTGATCTTGGCCTTGACCGAATCAGCGGTCTTGTCGGTATCGATGACCTTGTCGACCGTCGATGTGGTGCTCTCGCTGACATTCTCGACGGGGGTCGTCGTGTTCTCGGTGAGTTCGCTCACGGCCGGAGTGCTGCTCTCGGTGACAGCCTTGACAGCCTTCGGGGTGCTGAGCTTCGACACCTGCGTCGTCGACTGGCCCAGCGAGCCCGGGATGCCGGTGATCGCGTTGACGGTGTCGGTCACCGAGTCCTTGACGAACTTGACCCCGGCCTCTGCGACGTCCTGGAGGCCCTGCGCACCGGTGGTCACGATGCCCTGCGCATCCAGCGAGAGAACTGGGATGCGCATGTTGTAGACCGCCTTCTGCGGTGCCACGATCAGGTCGCGCACATTGACGAACATCTGCGTCGGGTAATCCGCGGGTCCGACTTGCTGGCCGGCCCATTCCTTCAGCGTCCAGCTGCCGTCGTCGTTCTTCTCCACCACCACCGTGTCGGTGTTGTTCAGCGGATGCTGCACGATCAGAAGAAGATTCGGGTTGTCGACGTTCATCATCGTCCACATCATGATGGTGGCGCCGTGTGAGAACACCGCGGCGTCGATCTCGCCGTCACCATTGGTGTCGTCGGTGTCCTCCTCGACCTGGGTGAGTGCATTCGTCACCCGCTCGTTGAACTCAAGGCCGTTCTCGCCGCCGGGGATCGGGATGAACTGCAGGCCCATGGTCCAGGCCAACGGCGCGAGGATGTAGCCGATACGGCCGATGCCTTCACTTTCGGGCAGGCCCTCGAAGATGCCGGCACTGATTTCCTGCACGCCGGAGTTCTGCTGCGGGTGGTCCGGGTCGTAGGCACCCAGAACCGTGACCGGCAACCCGCGCTTGGCGGCGAACGGTGCTGCCGTCTCCTGGGTACGGATCATGGTCGAGGCGTAGAGCCCGTCGTACTTGGTGCACTCGGCGGTGGGGCACTGGGCATTGGCCCAGTCGATGGCCTGCTGCTCACCGTTCGGGCCGCCGTTCTGGTTCACCTGACCGTTGGTCAGGTGCGGGCCCGGCGTGCTGGTGTCGATGTACCCGGAGGCGTTGCCCTGGGACTCGGCATGCCGGATGAACGTCACGGTCATCGCCGCGGCGGGCAGGGTTGCCGCCGCGAACAGAGCACATGCAGTCAGGGTGGTTGCGGCGGCACCGGCAGCCCGGCGTCGAGTGGGTCGTTGCATAGGGTCTCCATCGGTTCACGAAAATGTGGCCTGCCGCTCACTTGACGTTCACTGTGTGCGCGCTCACAGAACATAATCAAAGAACTGTTTACCCGTCAATTCAGCTACGCAGAGTTGCGTAATTGTCCAGCTCCCGGACACCTGGCGAACAAAAAACGCCCCCGGACAAAGTCCGGGGGCGCTGCACGTTGTCGGTGGTCAGGCCGGGTCGCAGATCACGATCGGGATCTTGCGGTCCGTGTAGGAGCGGTAGTTCACGAAGTCGGCGTACATGGCGTCGAGCTTGGGCCAGTACGCGTCGCGCTCGGCATCGGTGGCGTCGCGCGCGGTGAGTTCCAGGGTCTCGTGCTTGGTCTGGAACTTCACCTTCGGGTTGGCCACCAGGTTCAGGTACCACATCGGGTTGGTGGCCCGGCCGCCCTGCGAGGCGACCAGCACGATGCGCTTGCCCTCCTGCAGGAACAGCAGCGGGCTGTCACGTTCCTCGCCCGACTTGCGCCCGATCGTGGTCAGGATGCCGACTTCGGCGCCACGCAGGAACTTGTCGCCGAACCGCCCGCCCGTCTTCTTGAAGATCCAGGTCTGGGCGCGCGACATCCACTTGATGGCGGTGCCGGTCGATTTCGCGTTGAGACGTTCGACCTGTTTGGGGCTCAGCGGGCGAGGGGTGTTGGCCATGCGGTGGACCTTAGCGGCTGAGGAACGGGGTCAGGGACGCGCGGATGTGATGGATCTGCCCGTCGGATGCCGGGATCAGGAACGTCTCGTCGACGTGTGAGCAGACCCGCCATCCGAACAGTCGCGGCTTGGTCAGCACGTCGAACTTGGCGCGGATGTTGTCGCCGTCGACGCTGTATTCGGGCGCCGTGGTCTTCTCGATCAACTTGAACTGCGGACCGTTGTTCAGGCTGCGGCGCAAGTGATCTCCGGAACGGCCCGTCTTAAGACCCATCTCGATGCGGATGCAGTCCGGTGTGAACGGGACCGCATCCGCCTGGTGGCTCACCAGCGCATCGATGTAGGCCTGTGCGGCCGCGATGCGCTCGGCGTCTGAGAATGGCACGGGGAAGGCCTCAGATTCTTTCGATGATCGTGCCCGTGGACAGCGCACCGCCGGCACACATGGTGATCAGCGCGGTGCTCTTGTCGGAGCGCTCCAACTCGTGCAGCGCCGTGGTGATGAGGCGGGCGCCGGTCGAGCCGACCGGGTGGCCGAGTGCGATGGCGCCGCCGTTGACGTTGACCCTGTCCATGTCGGCGCCGTGCACCTGCGCCCAGGACAGGACCACGGACGCAAACGCCTCGTTGATCTCGACCAGGTCGATGTCGCCGATCTTCATCCCGGCCTTCTCGAGCACCTTGGCGGTGGACTGCACCGGGCCGTCGAGGTGGTAGTAGGTCTCGGCGCCGACGTTGGCTTGGCTGATGATGCGGGCGCGCGGCTTCAGGCCCAGGGCCTTCGCCTTGTCCTCGTCCATCCACAGCACCGCGGCGGCACCGTCGGAGATCTGCGACGAGGTACCCGCGGTGTGGATGCCGCCCTCCATCACGGGCTTCAGCCCGGCCAGGCCCTCGGCGGTGGTGTCGCGCAGGCCCTGGTCGCGGCTGACCGTGTTGAGTTCGGCCGTCGGCTGCTTGTTCTCGTCGATGACCGGTGCCTCGATCGGGGAGATCTCCCGGTCGAAACGCCCCTCGGCCCAGGCCTGCTTGGCCTTGAGCTGAGACGCCAGGCCGAGCGCATCCACATCGGCGCGGGTGATGCCGCGGCGCTTGGCGATCCGTTCGGCGGCCTCGAACTGGTTGGGCAGGTCGATGTCCCACGACGCGGCGCGGGCACCGCCGCCGTTGGCGCCGAGACCGACCCGGCTCATCGCCTCGATGCCGCAGGCGATACCGATGTCGATGGCGCCGGTGGCGATCAGGCCCGCGATCAGGTGATTGGCCTGCTGCGCGCTGCCACACTGGCAGTCGACGGTGGTGGCACCGACGTGCTCGGGAAGCCCGGCGACCAGCCAGGACTGTCGGGTGACGTTGTTGCCCTGCTCGCCGTACTGCGTGACGCAGCCGCCGATGAGCTGCTCGACGCTGCCGGCATCAATGCCGGCCTTCTCGATGAGGGCTTTCTGGACGGCTCCCAGCAGCTCGGTGGCGTGCAGGCCGGACAACCAGCCGTTGCGCTTGCCGATGGGGCTGCGGGTGGCTTCGACGATGACAGGGTTACCCATGGAGCCAGGCTAGAACACGTTTCATTACTCTGACAAGCGCGGATGCATCACTACCTTTGATCTGCGGTCAAGGCATGTTTCAATGGTCTCAATTGGTACTAGACCACGTTGTTTCAAGCATTGCTGGCTACGCGCACGGCTTGCTACAGACACTAGGAGTAAGACACATGGGCTGCCCCAACATCCCCAAGGATTTCGACTTCCTCGATTCCGAGCTCAACCTCAAGGGCCTGCCGGTCGCCGAACTCGCCGAGCTTCGTAAGGCCGAGCCGGTTCGCTGGGTCGATGTGCCCGGCGGCACCGGAGGCTTCGGCGACAAGGGCTACTGGTTGGTGACCCGGCACGAAGACGTCAAGGACGTCTCGCTGCGCAGTGACGTGTTCTCCAGCGCGATGAACGGCGCGATCCCGGTCTGGCCCCAGGAGATGACCCGCGAAGCGGTCGACCTGCAGCGCGCCGTCCTGCTGAACATGGACGCCCCGCACCACACGCGCCTGCGCAAGATCATCTCCCGTGGCTTCACCCCTCGCGCGCTCTCGCGGCTCGAGGACGAGCTGAACAACCGCGCGCAGCAGATCGCCAAGAACGCGGCGGCCTCCAACTCCGGCGACTTCGTCGAGCAGGTGTCCTGCGAGCTGCCGCTGCAGGCCATCGCCGAACTGCTCGGTGTGCCCCAGGACGATCGCGACAAGCTGTTCCGCTGGTCCAACGAGATGACCGCCGGCGACGACCCCGAGTACGCCGACGTCGACCCGGCCATGTCCTCGTTCGAGGTCATCACCTACGCCATGAAGATGGCCGAGGAGCGGGGCAAGAACCCCACCGATGACATCGTCACCAAGCTGATCCAGGCCGACATCGACGGTGAGAAGCTCAGCGACGACGAGTTCGGCTTCTTCGTCATCATGCTGGCCGTCGCAGGCAACGAGACCAGCCGTAACTCGATCACCCACGGCATGATCGCGTTCTCGCAGAACCCCGATCAGTGGGAGCTGTTCAAGAAGGAACGTCCCAAGACCGCCGTCGACGAGATCATCCGGTGGGCGACCCCGGTGTCGGCCTTCCAGCGCACCGCCAGCGAGGACACCGAGATTTCCGGCGTCAAGATCAAGGCCGGCGAGCGCGTGGTCATGTCGTACCGCTCGGCCAACTTCGACGAGACCGTGTTCGACGACCCGTTCACCTTCAACATCCTTCGCGACCCGAACCCGCACGTTGGCTTCGGTGGCACCGGGGCGCACTATTGCATCGGCGCCAACCTGGCCCGCCTGACAATCAACCTGATCTTCAACGCGGTGGCCGACCACATGCCCGACCTCAAGCCGGTCGGGGATCCCGAGCGGCTGAAGTCGGGTTGGCTCAACGGCATCAAGCACTGGCCGGTGGACTTCACGGGCGCGTGCCCGGTCGCGCATTGAGCACACTGACCGCCTAACGGATCAAGGAGGATTCGGGTGGATTTCACACCGAACCCGGAACAGCAGGCCGTCGCCGACGTGGTGACGTCCGTTCTGGAACGCGACAACTCTTGGGATGCACTGGCTTCCGGTGGAGTCGCGGCGCTGGGAGTGCCGGAACGACTCGGCGGTGACGGTCTGGGTCTGCCCGAGCTGTCCACCGCCTTGACCGAGATCGGTCGCCACGGCACCACCGGCCCGGCGCTGGCCACCATCGGCCTGGGTCTCGTGCCGCTGCTCGACCTGGCCTCGGACGCCCAGCAGGATCGGTATCTGGCCGAGGTTGCCGCGGGTGCTGTGCTTTCTGCGGCGCTGAACGAGCCGGGGCAGTCGCTGCCGGAGCGGCCCGCGGTGAACTTCGCGGACGGCAAGCTCAACGGCACCAAAGTCGGTGTGCCCTATGCCGAGACGGCGAAGTGGCTGCTGGTCACCGCAGACAACGCGGTGGTGGTGGTCTCGCCCACGGCTGACGGTGTGACGGTCACCAAGACCCCGACCGCCAACGCTTCCGACGAATACGTGGTCACCTTCGCTGACGTCGCGATCGACGCCGACGACGTGCTCGACGGCGCGAGCGCGCACCGGGTCAACCAGCTGGCGCTCGCCGCCACCGGCGCGTTCGCTGCCGGGCTGGTGGCCGGCGCGTTGCGCCTGACCGCCGACTACGTGGCAACGCGTGAGCAGTTCGGTCGTCCGCTGTCGACGTTCCAGACCGTGGCCGCACAGCTGTCCGAGGTCTACATCGCCTCGCGGACGATCTCTCTGTTGTCCACCTCGGTCCTGTGGCGGTTGTCCGAAGGCCTTGACGCCGACGAGGACCTGGCCATCCTGGGCTACTGGTTCACCTCTCAGGCCGCGCCGGCCATGCGGCTGTGCCATCACCTGCACGGCGGTATGGGTATGGACATCACCTACCCCATGGACCGCTACTACTCCTCGATCAAGGATCTGACCCGACTGTTGGGCGGGCAAGCGCATCGCCTCGATTTGGTGGGAGCGTAATGTTCATCGATCTGACCCCGGAGCAGCGTGCGCTGCAAGCCGAACTGCGGGAATACTTCTCGACTCTCATCACGCCCGAAGAGGCCGAGGCGATGGAGTCCGACCGGCACAACGAGGCCTACCGTGCCGTGATCAAGCGCATGGGCAGCGACGGCAAGCTCGGCGTCGGTTGGCCCAAGGAGTACGGCGGCCTGGGCTTCGGCCCGGTCGAGCAGCAGATCTTCATCAACGAGGCCAACCGGGCCGACATCCCGCTGCCGATGGTCACGCTGCAGACGGTAGGCCCCACCCTGCAGGCCCTCGGCACCGAGGAGCAGAAGAAGAAGTTCCTGCCCGGAATCCTGGCCGGTGAAGTGCATTTCGCCATCGGTTACTCCGAGCCCGATGCCGGTACCGACCTGGCGTCGCTGCGCACCACCGCGGTGCGCCATGGTGACGAGTACATCGTCAACGGCCAGAAGATGTGGACCACCGGCGCGCATGACGCCGACTACATCTGGCTGGCGTGCCGCACCGATCCGACTGCGGCCAAGCACAAGGGCATCTCGATCCTGATCGTCGACACCAAGGATCCCGGCTACTCCTGGACCCCGATCATCCTGTCGGACGGCGCGCACCACACCAATGCGACGTACTACAACGATGTGCGGGTGCCCGCCGACATGCTCGTCGGCGAGGAGAACGGCGGCTGGAAGCTCATCACCACCCAGCTCAACCACGAGCGGGTCGGCCTCGGGCCGGCCGGCCGGATCGCCGGCATCTACGACCAGGTGCACACCTGGGCATCGAAGCCGGGTTCGGACGGCGTCACGCCGATCGAGCTGGACGCCGTGAAACGGCTTCTGGGACAGATCAAGTCGATCTGGCGGATCAATGAGCTGCTCAACTGGCAGGTGGCGGCCTCGGGCGAGACCATCGCCGTGGCCGATGCTGCCGCCACCAAGGTGTTCTCCACCGAACGGCTGCAGGAAGTCGGCCGGCTGGCGGAAGAGATCGTCGGTGGTTACGGCAATCCCGCTGATCCGGAAACGGCTGAGCTGCTGGTCTGGCTGGACAAGATGACCAAGCGCAACCTGGTGATCACCTTTGGCGGTGGCGTCAACGAGGTCATGCGCGAGATGATCGCGGCGTCGGGCCTGCGGGTGCCGCGGGTGACCCGGTAGAGCGAAGGGTTGAGATGAGCGCGAATCTGCAGGCCGGCATCGACGAGATCATCGCGGCTGGGCAAAGCAAACCGACGGTGGCCCGGGATCTGGTGAATCAGCCGATGATTCACCACTGGACTGACGCGATCGGCGACAAGAACCCGATCTACGTCGACGCAGAGGCAGCACGAGCTGCCGGGCATCCCGGCATCGTCGCGCCGCCAGCGATGATCCAGGTCTGGACCATGATGGGCCTGGGTCGCACCCGCTCCGACGACGATCCGCTGGGCCGTGCGATGAAGCTGTTCGACGACGCCGGGTATGTCGGCGTCGTGGCGACCAACTGCGATCAGACGTATCACCGTTACCTCGAGCCCGGTGAACAGGTGGTGATGAGCGCCGAGATCGTCGGCATCGTCGGCCCGAAGCAGACCGCGCTGGGTGAGGGTTACTTCATCAACCAGAAGATCCGTTGGCACGTCGGGGACGAGGAAGTCGCCGACATGGACTGGCGGATCATGAAGTTTCTGCCGGCCGGCAAGCAGGCCGCCGATGAAGCCGCCGAAACCTATGAGATCCCAGAAGATCTCGACCCCGACAAATTGATGCGTCCGTCCTCCTCGCGGGACACCAAGTTTTTCTGGGACGGCATCAACGCCCACGAACTGCGGATCCAGAAGCGGCCGGATGGTGCGCTGCAGCACCCGCCGGTGCCCGCCGTGTGGGCCGACAAAGATGCTCCGGCCGACTACGTCGTGGCGTCCGGCAAGGGAACGGTGTTCAGCTACGTCGTGCACCATGCCCCGAAGGTGCCCGGACGCAGCCTGCCGTTCGTGATCGCTCTCGTCGAACTCGAAGAGGGTGTGCGCATGCTGGGTGAGCTGCGCGGGATTGACGCCGATCAGGTGAAGATCGGAATGCCCGTCACCGCAACCTATATCGACTTCCCGGACAGTGAGATCAGCCCGGCCTGGACGTTGTACGCATGGGAGCCCCAAGCATGAGCCTGACTGTTTCCGACGTCCGAGTGGGCACAGCACTCCCCGAACTCAAGATCTACGGCGACCCGACGTTCATCGTCTCCACCGCCATCGCGACACGCGACTACCAGGATGTGCACCACGACCGGGACAAGGCGCAAGCCAAGGGTTCCAAGGACATCTTCGTCAACATCCTGACCGACACCGGACTGGTCGGCCGGTACGTGACCGACTGGGCCGGGCCGAACGCCGTCATCAAATCGATCAAGCTCCGTCTCGGAGTGCCGTGGTACGCCTACGACACGATCACCTTCACCGGTGAGGTCACCGAGATCGAGGGCGACCTGGTGAGCCTGAAAGTGGTGGGCAGCAACAGCCTTGGCAACCATGTCATCGCCACGTCCACCCTTACGCTCGGAGGCGCCAAGTGAGCCTGTCTGGTAAAGCCGCCATCGCCGGTATCGGCGCCACCGACTTCTCCAAGAACTCCGGCCGCAGCGAGCTGCGTCTGGCCGCCGAGGCTGTGCTCGACGCCCTCGATGACGCCGGTCTCAAGCCGTCCGACGTCGACGGTCTGGTGACGTTCACGATGGACTCCAACCTGGAGACCGCCGTGGCCCGCTCGACCGGGATCGGGGATCTGAAGTTCTTCAGCCAGATCGGCTACGGGGGCGGCGCCGCAGCGGCGACCGTCCAGCAGGCGGCGCTGGCCGTCGCGAGCGGTGTCGCGGAAGTCGTTGTGGCCTACCGAGCCTTCAACGAGCGCTCGGAGTTCCGGTTCGGCCAGGTGATGACCGGTCTGACCGTGAACGCCGACTCGCGTGGCGTGGAGTACAGCTGGTCCTACCCGCACGGCCTGAGCACCCCGGCCGCGTCGGTGGCGATGATCGCCCAGCGTTATATGCATGAATACGGCGCCACGAGTGCGGATTTCGGCGCGGTGTCGGTGGCGGACCGCAAGCATGCGGCGACCAACCCGAAGGCGTTCTTCTACGGCAAGCCGATCACCATCGAGGACCATCAGAACTCGCGGTGGATCGCCGAACCGCTGCGGCTGCTCGACTGCTGCCAAGAAAGCGACGGCGGGGTGGCCATCGTCGTCACCACGCCCGAGCGAGCCAAGGATCTCAAGCACCGGCCGGCGATCATCGAGGCCGCCGCTCAGGGCGCGGGCACCGACCAGTTCACCATGTACTCGTACTACCGTGACGAGCTCGGTCTGCCCGAGATGGGTCTGGTCGGCCGCCAGCTGTGGGAGCAGAGCGGCCTGTCGCCCGACGACATCCAGACTGCGATCCTCTACGACCACTTCACCCCGTACACCTTGATCCAGCTCGAGGAGCTCGGCTTCTGCGGTAAGGGCGAGGCCAAGGACTTCATTGCCGGCGGCGCCATCGAACTCGGCGGCCGGCTGCCGATCAACACCCACGGTGGTCAGCTCGGTGAGGCCTACATCCACGGCATGAACGGCATCGCCGAGGGCGTGCGGCAATTGCGGGGTACCTCGGTGAACCAGGTCGACGGCGTCGAGCATGTGCTGGTCACCGCGGGCACCGGCGTGCCGACCTCCGGGCTGATCCTCGGATAAAGGTGCATCGCCACCCCCTCCGGGCACGGTAATGTTTGCTCCGGTTATGCATCACGCGTAGAAGGGGGCCGCGGTATGGCGGTGGAGCGCGACAGTAGCCCGTACGGGTCGCAGACGTTGCTCGGGCCGGGTTGGCCGAATGTCGACGAGGAACAGCTGACCGCGGCGGCGGCGTCGTATCAGAAGATCGCCGCCAAGATCAGCGGCACCGTCGTCCCGCAACAGACTAGCCAGCTGTCGAAGCTTCAGGGTGGCTGGGAAGGCACCGCATCGCTGGCTGCCTCGGGTGAGGCGACCACGATGATCGGCGGTCACGAGGCCAACGGTCTACAGGCACAGGCCATCTCCACGGCGTTGATGAAAATGGCAGCGACCGTGGCGGAGACCAAGACGATCGTGAACGCGGTCTCGCAGGAAGTGCAGCATGAGGTCGAGCAGATCCAGAATCTGGGGCCGCTTGCCGGTCCCAACGTGCAGGCACTGATCGAGAGCCGCATCAAGGCGGGTTTGGCCCAGAACACCGCGACGGTCTCGGCTGCCTCTGTTGAGATGGCGGACAGCCTCAGCACGATTGCCAACCTGCCGCAGGTCGGCACCCCGCCGACGGCGCAGGCGCAGCAGGCGGCCCAAAAGGGTGCCGATTCGATGATGCAGCTGATCAGCCAGCTGCCGCAGATGCTGGGCCAGATCCCGCAGATGGCCGGCCAGATTCCGCAGCAGCTTTCTCAACCGCTGCAGCAGATGGCGCAGCCGCTGCAGCAACTGGTCTCGCAGTTGGGTTCGGGCGGCAAGGGCACGGGCGGCGGGGTCAGCCCGTTCTCGTCGTTCTCGAACCATCCGGCGGCCGGTGGCTCCGGACCCAGCAGTGGTGCGGGCATGGTCAAGGCCGCGGGTCTGCCCGGGGGCTCGGGTGGCGGCAGCCCTCAGACTCCCTTGCTTGCCAAGATGGTGGGCGGTGGCAGTACTTCGCCAGTCTCGGTAGACCCTGGTGCCAGCGCCGCTGTGATCGGCGGTGTCGCCCCGGTGGCGGCGGCCAACTCGGCCGGCGGCATGGGTGGTGGCATGGGCATGATGGGCGGCGGCCAGCGTGGCGGTGGCGGCGGGGGCACCGCGACCGGGCTGGCGGTCCCGGCTCCTTTGGAACACGACACGGGGGATGGTGACGATGACTATGACGATTGGTGATCTGTCTCGACGAGAAGGGGACAACCGTGGGTGAGCTTGGCCCGGTGAAGATGAGCGGGACGCTCGGCTGGGACGCCGCGTCGTTGAACCTGCCCGACATGCCGCCGATTCAGGCCGGCGAAGACGCGATGAGCGCGACCATCTCCGGCATCCTGCCGACCCTGGCGGCCTCGCTGACCACCAATGTGACGGCGTTGTCGGCCAAGGAAAACATGTTCAACGCCAAGCTCTCGGACGCCCAGGGCGCCTACGAGAAGGCCGACGAGTCCGGTGGGCAGGGCGTCGGCCAGCTCAGCCAGATGATGGGGCAGCTGGGCCAGATGGGCCAGATGGCCAGTGCACCCTCGCAGGCCATGGGCCAGATGGGTGGACAGTTCGGCCAGTTGATGGAGCCGATGATGAAGGCCATGGAGGGCGCCAAGGGCGGCGGGGAGAACGGCGGTGCACCAGGTGCCGGCCAGCCCGGCGGCCCGGGTGGTCCTGGTGGCCCGAACCCGCAACAGCAGCAGGACGAACGCGAGGCCAAGCTCGACGAGCGGGACAAGCAGCAGGACGATCGCGAGACGGCGCAGAACGACCGCGATGTCGCTCAGGACCGACGCGAAGCCGGCCTGGATGCGCGGGAGACGCAGATGAGCGCCCCGTCAGGCGGGGCGGCGTCGGCGGCTCCGCACTCGGCGCCTCCGGTCACGCATTCCGCACCGCCTGCCGCGTCTGCTCCGCCTGCCGCCGCGCCGAGCCAGCCGGCTCCGGGCCCGGTTCCGGTAGCACCCGAGGCCCCGCGTCATTCCGGCGGAGACGATCTCTGGAAGCGGATGTAATTGTGTTGCGTGTGAACGCCCGTCGGTGATCCCGGCGGGCGTTCTGCGTTTGAGCGTGCTCGTTTGTCCCGCTCTCTCGCGCGCCAATTGTCACGCTGGAGTGGCTCTCGACATCGACAGCCACTCTGGCGTGACAATGGACTAGACCGGACTTGTCGCGGCGCCCACTTTGTCACTCCAGCGTGACTGCGGGCTTCCACGGTTGCGCTAGCGTGACATTCGTTGTGCCCGAGCGGCGATAACCCGACGCAGGATATTTTCTTCACGTTCGCCGGCGGAGATGCGGACGTTGATCCATCCTTGCCGTTGTATCCGCTCGGCCCTTCGGAGATCCCAGCCGTACCGCCAGCTGCTGGATCGGTGTTCCTCACCGTCGTACTCGGCCGCGACTTTGATGTCCTCCCAACCCATATCGAGATACGCGAATGGGTCGCCGGGGCCGTCGAGAACCGGGATCTGGGTCTGTGGTCGAGGCAAGCCGCCGTCGACGAGGATCAGCCGCAGCCAAGTTTCCTTTGGGGACTGTGCGCCGCCATCCATCAAGTCCAAGGCGGTGCGGGCGCGCTGAATGTCCCGGCGCCGCGCGTATCGCTGTATCAACAGGTCGACGTCGGCGGCTTTGAGGTCGGTCGCGTGGGCAAGCGCATCGAGCGTCGCTACCGCGTCGTCCCGCGGATACCAGCAGCCGATGTCGAGTGCGGTGCGCACCAATGAGGTCACCGGGACGCCCTCGAACCGGACTATCTCGTCCTCTTCGATCGCTTCGGTTCGAATCCGCAGTCCCGCAAGCGGATTGCGGTTGGAGTGAATCAGTTCGAGTGGCGACTTCGGATCGACCCATTTTGCGCCGTGCACGGCTGCTGCCGAGATTCCGGCCACGATGCCGCGCTGCCGGGACCATAGCCAAGCGGCCTGCGCCCGAATGAGTGGTGTCAGTTCAGTGCCTGGGCTCACGTAGACATCCCGGAACACCCTGGTGTATTGGGTGCGTAGCGCGCTCTTGCGCAGTTCGCCGTTGGCAACGGCCTTACTGCCGACGAATGGTTCCCCCATGGCGAGAAAGTGTGCAGCGCAATGGCATATCCGTCACGTCGGTTATCCACAAGCGCTGGAGTGACACTCGTTGTCCACAGCCGCTCTGTGGTGACAGATGACGGCGCCCTGCAGCTGTGGTAGTGGCCAAGGCAGGTCGAAGGCGGGCCCTCTGCGACGTTCGCATTGTCACGCCAGAGTGGCTGTCAGCGCCCACAGCCACTCCAGCGTGACAAAGGGATGGCTGCCGACGGCATTTAGTCGCCCAATGCAACGCTGGAGTGGCCGTCGAGTTCGACAGCCACTCCAGCGTGACAAAGCGGGGAAAAGCGGGGGCGAAGCGTGACAAAGCGGGGAAAGAAAGGCGGGCGAAGGACTACGCCGGAACGAGCTCCACACCTGACAGCACGACGGCGTTGTCCCGCGACGGTGCCGTGAGCACGCCGATGAACTTGCCGTCTTCCTTCCAGATGTTGGCCTGCAGGGTCTCGCCGGGGATCACCACGCCGGCGAACCGGGCGCCGTAGGAAGCCACCTGAGAGACGTCGCCGTCGAGCAGGTTGTCAACGATGGCCTTGCAGCCGATGCCGTAGGTGCACAGTCCGTGGAGGATCGGTCGCTCGAATCCCGCCGCCGCAGCGAATGCCGGGTCCGAGTGCAGCGGATTACGGTCACCGCACAGTCGATACAGCAGCGCCTGCTGCGGCAGCGTCGGCAGCGAGATCTCGATATCCGGTGCGCGATCAGGCAGCTCGGCCGAGGTGGCCGGTCCGCGCTCGCCGCCGAAGCCGCCCTCACCGCGGGCGAAGATCGACCGCTTGGTGGTCCACAGGACCTTGCCGGACTCATCGGTCACCGTAGATTCGCTGACGATGACGGCAGCCTTGCCCTTGTCCCAGATCTCGGTGAAGCGCTGCACCGACTTCGCGGTGCCGCTGGTCGGGATCGGGCCGGGCACGCTGACAGCCTCGCTGGCGTGCAGCACCTTCGACAGCTCGATGTCGATGCCGGGGAACTGCACCTTGGGCGCCTCGGTCATGTGAAAGCTGGCCGCGACGTTGCCGAACGTCGGCAGCACCTGCGGGGTGTCGTCGACGAGGTAACGCAGCTCGCGCGCGTCCATCGGGTCGGCACCGGCGCCGAGGCCCAGGTGGTACAGCTGGATGTCGCTGCTGGTCCAGGAGAACTCGATGGGTTCCAGCTCGGCGCCCAGCGCCTTGTCGAGATCGATCGGCATGTCAGCCCTTTGTGGTCGATGTGGCGGGAACCGCCGCGGCGATATCGAGTGCCGCGAGGTATCCGAACGTCATGGCGGGACCAATGGTGCCGCCGGGGCCGGGGTAGGTGTGACCCATCACCGGTGAGCTGACGTTACCTGCGGCGTACAGGCCCTCGATCACGGAGTCGTCGTCGCGTAGCACCCGGCCGACCAGGTCGGTGCGGACACCGCCCTTGGTGCCCAGGTCGCCCGGCACCATCTTGGCCGCGTAGTACGGGCCGTGCTTGATCTCGCCGAGGTTGGGATTGGGCTTGTTGGTGGGATCGCCGTAGTAGCGGTCGTAGGCGCTCTCGCCGCGGTGGAAGTCCTCGTCCACCCCGGAGCGGGCGAAGCCGTTGAACCGGTCGATGGTCGCGGCAAACGCATCGGCGGGCAGACCGGTCTTGGCGGCCAACTCCTCCAGGGTGTCGGCCTTGACGATGACGCCGGACTCCAGCCACTTCTTCGGAATGCGTTGTCCAGGCTGCAGACCCGCGAAGATGAAGCGGTCGCGGTACTGCTGGTCGAAGATCAGCCAGGCCGGGATGTTCTCGCCGGGGCCCGCGCCCTGGCCGTATTCGCCGCCGTACATGTGGTGGCAGGCCTCGACGTAGGGCATCGACTCGTTCATGAACCGCTTGCCGGCCATGTTGACGATGATCGAGCCGGGAGAGTTGCGCTCGGACAGGGCGAACCACGGGGAGTCGACCAGTGGGACCGTCGGGCCCCACCACGAGTCCTCCATGAATTCGAGTGCAGCGCCCTGCTTTTCGGCAGCCAGGATGCCGTCGCCGGTGTTGGCCACCGCGCCCACGGTCCACTCGGTGGTGATGGGGGCGCGCTGGTACTTCACCCGCATCTGCTCGTTGTGCTCGAATCCGCCGGAGCCCAGGATCACTGCGCGGCGCGCGCGGATCAGTTGCGGCTCAGCGGAAGTGTCGCGGGGATCGACGACGTACACGCCGCGGACGACGCCGTCCTCGACGTAGAGATCGGTCAGCGCGGTGTTCAGCTGGACCGGCACGCCGGCCTGCTGCAGGCCGATGCGCAGCGGTGCGATGAGCGCACGGCCCATGCCGACCAGGTTCTTGCCGGTGGCGTTGGCCCACACGGAGCGGACGCCCACCTTGAGGCTGCGCAGCACGCCGCGGGGATGACGCTTGAGCTGGTTGAGCCGGACATAGTCCTGCTGCATCACCACCATGTTCATCGGCACCTTGCCGTACGGCGGCTCCAGGCCCTTCTCGTCAACGCCGAGCTTCTTGGCGTTGAACGGCTTGGGTTCCACCGAGCGGCCGGTGGGCTTGCCGCCGGGCGTCTCGGGGTAGTAGTCGGAGTATCCGGGCACCCAGCACAGCTTCAGCGGGGAGTGCTTGAGGACGAACGAGAGCATCTCCGGCGAGCGGTCGAGGTAGGTGTCGATCTTCTCTGCGGGCACCACGTCACCGATGATTTTGTGCAGGTAGGTGCGGGCGGCCTCGGGGGTGTCTTTCACGCCGTCGCGTTTGAGAATCTCGTTGTTCGGGATCCAGACCCCACCACCTGACCGCGCAGTGGAACCTCCATAGTGCGGCGCCTTCTCTACGACTACTGTCGAGAGGCCCTGATGGGCAGCGGTGAGGGCGGCGACCATGCCGGCAGCGCCGCTGCCGACCACGACAACGTCGTACTCCTGTCCAGTCATGTAGAACACGTTATAGAATTGACCGGCAATCCAACAACCGCCCCGGTCAAAGAAGTGAGGGGAATTCACCAGAATGCTTAGCGACGAGGTACGCGCCCAGCTGGCGGCCGATCTGGCCCAGGCCGAGCGCAGCCGGGTCCCGATGACGCCGCTGACCGATCGGTTCGGCGAAATCGACGTGGTGGATGCCTACGAGATCCAGCTGATCAACATCCGGCAGCGGGTTGCCGAGGGCGCCCGGATCGTGGGTCACAAGGTCGGACTGTCCAGCAAGGCGATGCAGGACATGATGGGTGTCGACGAGCCGGACTACGGCCATCTCCTCGACGAGATGGAGGTGTTCGAGAACGTCCCGGTGCCCTCGTCGAAGTTCCTGTACCCGCGGGTCGAGGTCGAGGTCGGGTTCATCCTTTCCGAAGACCTGCCCGGTGCGGGGTGCACCGAGGAGGACGTGCTGGCCGCGACGGCTGCGTTCGCGCCGGCGATCGAGTTGATCGACACCCGCATCACCAACTGGCAGATCAAGTTGTGCGACACGATCGCGGACAACGCCAGCAGCGCCGGATGGGTGCTCGGTGAGGCGCGGGTGTCGCCCAAGGACATCGACATCCGAAATATCGACGCGGTCCTGACCAATCACGGCGAGGTCGTGGCCGAGGGACGTAGCGATGCGGTGCTGGGTAATCCGGTCACTGCGGTGGCCTGGTTGGCCCGCAAGGTGGAGAGCTTCGGGGTGCGTCTGAAGGCGGGAGACATCGTGTTGCCCGGCTCTTGTACGCGTGCGATAGATGCACCTCCGGGCAGCGATTTCGTCGCTGACTTCGCCGGGTTAGGTTCAGTGCATCTTTCTTTCGAATGATGTTTCGAGGATAGGGAGCCGCTATGGCTGAGAAGGCATCAGTTGCCATCGTCGGGTCGGGCAATATCAGTACCGACCTGCTGTACAAATTGCTGCGTTCGGAGTGGCTGGAGCCACGTTGGATGATCGGCATCGACCCGGAATCCGAGGGTCTGGCCCGGGCGCGCAAGCTGGGCCTGGAAACCAGCCACGAGGGTGTGGACTGGCTGCTGGCCCAAGCCGACAAGCCGGACCTGGTATTCGAGGCCACCAGCGCCTACGTGCACCGGGACGCCGCGCCGCGCTACGAAGAGGCCGGCATCCGCGCGATCGACCTGACCCCCGCGGCCGTCGGCCCGGGTGTGATCCCGCCGGCGAACCTGCGCGCGCACCTGGACGCACCGAACGTCAACATGGTCACCTGCGGTGGCCAGGCGACGATCCCGATGGTCTACGCGGTGAGCCGTGTGGTGGATGTGCCGTATGCCGAGATCGTGGCGTCGGTGTCGTCGGCCTCGGCCGGTCCGGGCACCCGCGCCAACATCGACGAGTTCACCAAGACCACCAGCGCCGGTGTGCGCGATATCGGTGGGGCCCGCAACGGCAAGGCGATCATCATCCTGAACCCGGCCGAGCCGCCGATGATCATGCGCGACACCATCTTCTGCGCGATCCCCGAGGACGCCGACCACGCCGCGATCACGCAGTCGATCAAGGACGTCGTCGCCGAGGTGCAGACCTATGTACCGGGCTACCGACTGCTCAACGAACCGCAGTTCGACGAACCGTCGGTGGTCAACGGTGGAAACCACCTGGTCACGGTGTTCGTGGAAGTGGAGGGTGCCGGTGACTACCTGCCGCCCTACGCTGGAAATCTGGACATCATGACCGCGGCGGCGACCAAGGTCGGCGAGGAAATCGCCAAAGAGCGCCTGGCCGCCCCGGCCGGAGGAGGCCAAGCATGAGCGACATTTTCTTCAATTCCGCCTGGGACGTCCGGATGACCGACACGTCACTGCGTGACGGGTCCCATCACAAGCGGCACCAGTTCACCAAGGACGAGGTCGGCGCGATCGTTGCGGCCCTCGACGCCGCGGGCGTTCCGGTCATCGAGGTGACCCACGGGGACGGTCTGGGCGGATCGAGCTTCAACTACGGGTTCTCCAAGACGCCGGAGCAAGAGCTGATCAAGCTGGCCGCCGAGACGGCCAAGGAAGCCAAGATCGCCTTCCTGATGCTGCCCGGTGTGGGCACCAAGGAAGACATCAAGGAAGCCCAGGGCAACGGCGGCTCGATCTGCCGGATCGCGACCCACTGCACCGAGGCCGACGTCTCGATCCAGCACTTCGGGCTCGCTCGTGAGCTGGGCCTGGAGACCGTCGGGTTCCTGATGATGAGCCACACCATTGCGCCGGAGAAGCTGGCCAAGCAGGCCCGCATCATGGCCGACGCCGGCTGCCAGTGCGTCTACGTCGTCGACTCCGCGGGCGCCCTGGTGCTCGAAGGTGTCGCCGACCGGGTGTCGGCTCTGGTGGCCGAACTCGGTAACGACGCGCAGGTCGGTTTCCATGGCCACGAGAACCTCGGCCTGGGCGTGGCCAACTCGGTCGAGGCCGTGCGCGCCGGTGCCAAGCAGATCGACGGCTCGTGCCGTCGGTTCGGCGCGGGTGCGGGTAACGCACCGGTCGAGGCGCTGGTCGGCGTATTCGACAAGATCGGCGTCAAGACCGGCATCGACTTCTTCGACATCGCCGATGCCGCCGAAGAGGTTGTCGCCCCGGCGATGCCGGCCGAGTGCCTGCTGGACCGCAACGCGCTGGTGATGGGTTACGCGGGGGTGTACTCCAGCTTCTTGAAGCACGCGGTGCGCCAGGGCGAACGCTACGGGGTGCCCGCCCACGAGCTGTTGCTGCGCGTCGGCCAGCGCAAGCTGATCGGTGGTCAGGAAGACCAGCTGATCGACATCGCGCTGGAGATCAAGCGCGAGCAGGAAGCCGAGAAAGCCAAGGCCTAGAGTTCGATCGCCGACTCGGCGTCGTCGTCAGCGACGATGCCGAGTTGGCGATATACGTCGTCGCGGTAGTTCGCCGACTGTGAGTTGATCGGGATGGGACCGCCTTGGGCCCAGTCGTGGATGTGGCCCATCCCGATCACCACGGTGACGTCGGCATTCGGATCGGCGTCGACCATCCTCTTTGCGTAAAGCAGTGCGCCGGGCGCGGCCTGCTCGCGCGAACCCACGTAGATCGTGGTCGGCGGCATCGCGGTTCTCGAAGTCACCTCGGTATCCGGGACAGGATTGCGCGGTTTCGCTGCGCGCTGCCGTTTTGGTTTCACGCGATCAGGCGTCTCGGCCGACGTCTTCGACGAGGCCGACGACGTGGACGAGTGCGTGGGGTCAGCCGTGGCCACCCCGCATCCCAACCCCAATGCCACCGCTGATCCCACGCCGAGGGCCACCGCCAACGCGCCGACGTGCCCTACATATCCCCCCGGATGCATTCGTTCACGTCTACCGGATCAACATCGTCTTCGAAGTGGTTTGAGAAAGACTTGACAAATGTTCATGTTTAAGCGGAACGCGTAGCGTCGCAGGGGTTTTGGTGATCGGTTCCTTGGCGCGGTGAGTGGTGTCAGCCGCTCCCGGCATGATTGAGCCATGGCAACCCGCGAGCAGGCCCAGTCGATCCTCGAACAACTGGCCGGACCCGCCGCGGTGCTACGCGATGACCAGTGGGCTGCCATCGAGGCCCTGGTGGTCGAGCGGCGCCGGGCATTGGTCGTACAACGCACGGGGTGGGGCAAATCCGCGGTCTACTTCATCGCGGCCAAGCTGCTGCGTGCCTCCGGTCGCGGGCCGACGGTCATCGTCTCTCCGCTGCTGGCCTTGATGCGCAACCAGGTGGCCGCTGCCGAGCGGGCCGGAGTGCGGGCCGCCACGATCAACTCCGGCAATGTCACCGAGTGGGATGCGATCCATCAGCAGGTCGCCGATGGGGAACTCGACGTGCTGCTGGTCAGCCCCGAGCGGCTCAACAATCCCGATTTCCGTGACAACGTCCTGCCGGCCCTGGCCGCCGATGCGGGTCTGGTGGTGGTCGACGAGGCGCACTGCGTCTCCGACTGGGGGCACGACTTCCGGCCGGACTACCGCCGGATCCGCACCCTGATCGCCGAATTGGGTTCCCAGGTACCGGTTCTCGCGACTACTGCGACTGCCAATGACCGGGTGGTCAGTGACGTCGCGGCCCAGTTGGGGGTGGGCGGATCGGATACCTTGGTGCTGCGTGGCGGGCTGGACCGCGAGTCGTTACGCCTGTCGGTGGTGCAGGCGGGCACCCCCGCACAGCGTGCTGCCTGGATTGCGGCGCAACTGGATTCTCTGCCCGGCTCCGGCATCATCTACACCCTGACGGTGGCCCAGGCACACGACGTGGCGGCGCTTTTGGCCGAGCGCGGCCACAAGGTGGCCGCCTATACCGGGTCCACCGACACAACCGAACGCGAACAACTGGAAGCCGACCTACTCGGCAATCGGGTCAAGGCGCTGGTGGCGACGTCGGCGCTGGGGATGGGCTTCGACAAGCCAGACCTGGGTTTCGTCGTGCACCTGGGGGCGCCGTCGTCTCCGATCGCCTACTACCAGCAGGTAGGCCGCGCCGGACGGGCGACCGACAGCGCCGAGGTGATCCTGCTTCCCGGCACCGAAGATCAGGACGTCTGGAGGTACTTCGCGTCGGTGGCGTTCCCCTCGGAATCGATGGTGCGCCACGTCATCGGTGCCCTGGAGACCGACCGCGCACAGTCGACCCAGGCACTGGAACCACTGGTCGATCTAAACCGGTCGCGGCTCGAGATGGTGCTCAAAGTGCTCGACGTGGACGGTGCGGTCCGCCGGGTGAAGGGCGGCTGGGTCGGTACCGGAGAGCCGTGGAGTTATGACGAACCCCGCTACCGGGCACTCGACGAGGCACGCCGCCGTGAGCAACAGGCGATGCTCGACTATCAGGCCACGGACAGCTGCCGGATGGTCTTCCTGCGTGGTCAGCTCGACGATCCCGAGCTGATTCCCGGCGACCAGTGCGGGCGGTGTGACAATTGCACCGGCCGGCGATACGAGGCCGCGGTGGCGCGGGACATCCTCGCCGATACCGCCCAGCGGTTGTCCCGGCCCGGAGTCCTGGTTGCCCCGCGCAAGCAGTGGCCGTCCGGATTGGCCGCGCTGGGTGTGCCGCTGTCCGGCCGAATCACCGAGGGCGCCGCCCCGGGCCGGGCGATCGGCCGACTCACCGATCTCGGCTGGGGAGCGCGGCTCCGGCGGCTGCTCGCCGAACCCGACGGCGACGTACCCGACGACGTGATCGGCGCGGCGATCGAGATCCTCAAGGCATGGGATTGGGATCAACGGCCGACCGCAGTCATCGGGCTGGACTCTCACACACACCCGCTGTTGATCTCTTCGACGGTGCAGCGGCTGGCGCAGATCGGGCGGCTGACAAACCTCGGCGTCCTGTCCTATGCACCACAGCACCGCCCTGTCACTGCCGCGAATTCGGCTTATCGGGTGGCGGCCCTGGACGGTGCCTGGGAACAGCCGCAATTGGGTGTCGCCGACGGGGAAACAGGCGGACACTGGGAGGGCCCGGTGCTTCTGATCGACGATATGACGGACACCGGCTGGACGCTGACCATGGCCGCGCGGCTGCTGCGCGACGCCGGAGCGCCCGGTGTCTTGCCGTTCGTTTTGGCATCCGTCAGCTGAGGCCTTTCCGACGTTCTTCAGAGAGTTCATAGGAACGTCTGACCAATTGCAAACGTTATTCGGCGGCCGGTTGTTTGCCAAACTAGCCAAAAACCGGTGTATTAAGTGCTTCGCCGTGCCTGTGTGGAGTGGTTCCCTATTTGCGATCGCAAATTTAATACAAACGATCTTGATTTTGCATATTCAAGATCGCGGTAGGAAGGCGTGGCTAACTCAAACTGCTTCGCCGTTGGGCGCCATTAACCTATATCGAACGCCTCTTACGCTATCGACAGAATTTGCTGACCGGCGGAGGGGCCCGGGCTACGGTGCCGTCTTCCGCGCTTCGGCGGGTCAGCGGGTTTCTCGGCCCTGATTGTTCGCTTCGCTGAATTGAACTACAGACGTGTCGTTGTCGTGTTCATAGGTGAGACGTCCGGGCGAGTCGCCGCAGCCGGGCGTGTCGTCCTGTCCGATTGGCGACGTCCGAGTGTTAGCCCTGACGGGCTCGCCAGGTATCGCGTGAAGCGCTACGTCACGAGCGCGTTGTGCCTGCGCAGGCGGCGTGCGGCCGGCTCGGCAATGCCGTCGGGCGATGCTGCTGGAAACTGTGTATCTGCTGGGCATTTAGCCCTGTTAACGATGTCGTGTTGGTCCAGGGGGAACACATCGGCGGGGCGTGGAGGCACCGCGTCGAGCAGGTTGATCCTCGGCTTCCAGGGCCACCGGCAATCGCGGAGCGGAGCGTCCCACCGCCGTTTGCGCGCCCGGACCGTCGCAGCGGAGCGGGCCGTGGTGGAAGGCCAGGCCCAGGTTTTTCGCCGTAATCGCGGTCCGTGGGTGGCCGAGGTCGCTGACTCATGGGCCGACGCTGCCCAACCCGCAGGCCATCGCGCGTCTGGTCGGTGGGCGGCGAGTCTGGACAGGTCCTGAGAAACATTTGCCGAATCCCAGAACTCGTGACAAGTTGGTACATGAATGGCGGAACTGCAGCAACCGGAAATCCTTTGATTTCTAATTTCTGCACTCTCGTCAAGATAAGTGGATATGCTGGCGCCCTGCAACGAGAACGTCATAGCTGGAGTGGGCCACAGGAAACAGGCATCGTGAAGCAACCGGCGGGGCTGGGTGCCTGCGCCGGGTTGTCGATCGATTTTCACTGGTCTACTCGACGATGGGGAGGACCAAGTGAGCATCAATCCGTTCGACGACGACAATGGCAGCTTTCGCGTCTTGGTCAACGACGAGGAGCAACACAGTCTATGGCCAACATTCGCTGACGTCCCTGCCGGCTGGAAGGTCGTGTACGGCGAGGCGGATCGAGCTTCTTGTTTGGACTACATCGAACAGCACTGGCCTGACATACGCCCTAAGAGTCTGCGCGACAGGTTGGCGGGACTCTGACAAATAGACACCGGCGCGGGGGCCCGAAACTTGCGGTGGGAGAGTCCGATGCAGCTTGATGAACAGTCGCTGCCAGTAACGCGCGCACAGCTCGATATTTGGCTTGCGCACGATGTAGCCGAATCCGGCACCGAGTGGTTACTCGGTCTATTCGTGAAAATCGCGGGCGCGCTCGACCGCGACGCCCTCGAGTGGGCGATCAACCGAGTCGTGCGAGAGGCTGAGCCGCTCCGCGCCCGCTTCTTCGAAGTGGACGGGCAGGTTTACCAGAAGGCGGTCGATCACCCGTACGTGCAGCTGGCCTTCTATGACCTGCGCAGCACGTCTGACCCCGTAGCAGAAGCCCGTGACATGGCGGCCGCAATTCAGCGCGCGCCAATGTCTTTCACCGAACCGCTGTTCAGATTTGCGCTATATCAGACACGCGACGATGAGCACTTCCTGATCGCCTGCTGTCACCACATCGTGCTCGACGGGACCGGGATTGCGCTTGTCGGATCTCGGCTTGCGTCGGTGTACTCCGCAGTTTTCTCCGGCGCCCCCATACCTCCGCCCATCTTCGGGTCGCTCGCGGATCTGATCGACAACGAGTCGAAGTACGAGGCTTCCAGCGAGTATCTCGAAGACCGGGCCTACTGGACCGAGAACCTTCCGCCGGAAGCTGGGCCGAACTTCTGGGAGACCGAGTCCCTCGCCACCGAGGAGGCGCATTGGCCCTCTGCCACAGTGCCGTTCGACTCGAATCTGCTACGCCAAGTCGACGTACTGGCCCGGTCGAAGAATGTCGCACGATCGACGGTCATCACCGCGGCTTGTGCCCTGCTCGTGCGTGGGTGGTGTGCCGAGGGCTCGGACGTCGTTCTCGACTTCCCGGTCAGCCGGCGCGTAAGCCCTGAGTCACGGACGCTGCCCGGCATGGTGGCCGGTGTGGTGCCGCTCGTGGTGAAGGCCTCGCCCGCAACATCGATCTCCCAATTCATCGGCGATGTCGACGCCCACATACAGGAAGCCCTGCAGCATCAGCGCTTTCCGGTACACGCGCTCGAGCGCAAGCTCAACCCGCGTTCGGCGGGCCAGATGGCGAATCGGGTGAGTGTCAACTTCCTTCCGTCTACGTTCACATTGGACTTCGGCGGTGCGGAGGCTTCGGCGTCGCTGACCAATGCCGGTGTTGTCGGTGGCTTCGGCCTCGTCTTCTCCAGTGCCGGAGACGAACTGATTCTCAGCACGATGGGCGAGGGTCAACCGTTCTCCAGTTTCGCCGTCACGGACCTGGCGGAGCGTTTGCAGCGGATTCTGGTTGCGTTCGTTTCCGACTCGGCTCAGCGGTTGTCGGCTGTGGGTGTGCTTGATGCTGCTGATTGTGCTCGGTTGGATGAGGTT
>NZ_JBZDPU010000036.1:0-6347 GCF_058270075.1 Mycobacterium shunyiense
TTCCTGCCCGAGCACTCGGGCAACAGAGTCCCATAACGACTGGACCACTACAACGGGCTCACCTCAATCTGCCCGGCGCGCTTGGCGTACATGGCGACGTGGGCGGGATCGTCAAATGGGTTCGGTGGTGTGGTCACGCCACGAGGGTGGCCGCCTGCGGTCTGAGGTGGCAAGTGAACTTGCCATCTGGGCAATATGTACGTCGGCACGCCGAACTTACTGCGCCGCGGCACCACACCTCGATGCGTTAACGCAACGTCGACATGCACGTCTTGGTCCGATCATGCAACGACAACCTCGCCCGAACGTCTGGACCAAACCACCGTTCAAATCCTGGGCGGCATCGGAATCTACTGCGCCAGAATCAACGACTCACGACTGACCAGGAACCGCCCCATCACCGCATCAGGGGCACGCGGCGGGTTCCGGCGAGTCGCTCGCACCGGTCCCGGTGCTGTGCCGGTCGATGTCTGAGCCGATCTGCCGGTTCGCGCGGCGGACCGCCCAGTACACCACCACGGATACCGCGCCGAGCAGTGGATAGCCCATGGCGATCCGGGCAAGCGCCAGCCAGCCGGTGAAGCCGCCATCGTAAAGCCATTGCTGCACAACGAATCGCGCGGAGAACAGCGCCACGAATGCCAGTGTGGCGACGTCGAACGCGTGCAGCGCCACGGTGTCGGCGCGCCATGACCGATCGGGCCCGGCGCTACGCAGCAGGTTCCATATCACTCCGACCAAGGGGCGTCGCGCCAAGAGGGATACGGCGAACACGGTCGCCATCGCAAGACTGAGCCAGATTCCAGGCAGGAAGTAGTCTTCGGCGGACCCGGTGTAGTAGGCGATCAGCGCGGCGACGACTACCCCGAGTAGTCCGGATACCGCCGGCTGAATAGGCTGCTTGCGCAACAGCCGGAGCATGATCAGACCGACGCTGACGCTGACGGATATCACGACCGCGGCGTCCAGGCCGGCGATCGCGTTCGCGATGACATAGGCAAATGTGGGCAGACTGGCGTACACCAGCCCGGACACCCCGCCCATGCGTTCGAGCAACGTCGGTGAATGTCCTTGCCCCGGTCCGTTGGTCACGATTTCCTTCCATCACCTAGGTGCTCGGCGAGGAAGCGGTCGACGGTCTTGTACATGTCGATCACGTTGTCCGGGTTGATGAATCCGTGCCCCTCGTCGTGTTTGATCATGTACTCCACCTCGACTCCGCGGTCGCGTAACGCCTCGACCAGGTTGTCGGACTCGGCCTGGACCACGCGAACATCGTTGGCGCCCTGGATGACCAACAGTGGCGTGCTGATCTGGTCGACCTTCGTGATCGGCGAACGGGACAGCATGTCGGCCAACTGGTTCGGGTCGTCGGGGTCGCCGACGAACAGGTGCCAGTTGTTGGCCAGGTGCGGGCGGGCGATGTCGGGTAGCGTCCGCATGAAGTTGCTCAGATCAGAGATGCCGACGTAATCGACTGCGGCAGCGAACACATCGGGTGTGAAAGTGACGCCGACCAGCGTCGCGTATCCGCCGTAGGAGCCACCGAAGATGGCGACCCGCTTCGGATCCGCGTACCCCTGCTCGACGGCCCAGTCCACACTGTCGATCAGATCGTCGTGCATCTTGCCGGCGAACTCACCGACCGCGGCTTTGGTGAAGGCCTTGCCGAAGCCCGCCGACCCGCGGAAGTTGACCTGCAGCACCGCATATCCGCGGTTGGCGAGCAGCTGCACCGGCGGGGTGAACATCCAACCGTCCCGCGCCCAGGGCCCGCCGTGCGCCAGCAGCACCATCGGCAGATCCTTCGGCGGCACCCCGACCGGCAGGGTCAGATACCCGTGCAGATCCAGCCCGTCGCGCGAGCGGATGGTGACGGGGTCCATCGCCGCCAGGACCTCGGGATCCAGCTGCGGATGAGACCCGAACAGCAGCCGGCTGTCCCCGGTGTCGTGGTCGTAGAGGTAGGTCATCCCGGCTTCGCGGTCATGGGTGAAGCTGACCACCCAGCGTCGGCCGGTCAGGTCGGAGCTCAGGGCGTTCACGTCGCCGTCAGACAGCTTCTCCAGGTTCGCCAGCACCGCCGCGAAGTGCGGATCCAGCGGCTGAATCACCTGACGCTCCAACAGGTACCGCACCCCGAGCAGATCGCCGGTGCGCCGGTCCAGGATCAGCGGCTCGGCCAGCGTGGTGAACACGCTGGCGCGGGTGTCCACGTCGTAGACCGGATGGCTGTCGACGTGGGTCTGCTCGCCGGTGATGACGTCGACGCGCACGATGCGGGTCCGGTCGGTGCCGTCGTTGGAGCCGATCCAGATGCCGGTGCCGTCCGGCGTGACGGTGATCGGGTAGAGCCCCATCGTGTAGTCACGGCCGTCGAAGGTGACGATGGAGCGCAGCGTCTCGGTCCGAGGCTCCCACTGCAACAGCTCCACGTCACCGTCGGCATTGAGTGCGGTGGAGAACAAGTCGCCGTTGCTGCTGGCCCGCCAGCCTGCTCCCTTGCCGGGGTTCTTCGCCACCATGGTGAGTTCACCGGTGGCGATGTCCAGCTCGTAGGCGTCCATCAGGGTCGGTGTGCGCTTGTTGGAGTACACCATGGCCTTGGCCGGATCGCCGAGCAGTTCGTGGCCGGCCATCGCTCCCGGGAACGGGGTCAGATCGACCGCACCGGCCTCGGGGTCCCGCGGGTCGGCCCGGAAGACATGCCAGTTCTCGTCGCCGCCGGTGTCCTGCAGGTAGAGCAGCCAGCGGGAGTCCCTGGTCCACTCGTAATGAATGATGCTGCGGGTGCAGTCGGCGGTAATGCGCTGCGGCTCGCCGTCGAGGTTGTCCACGTCCTGGATCCAGATGTTGAGGCGGTCCCGCCATGGCGCGAGGTAGGCGATACGGGTGCCGTCGGGTGAGATCGATGCCTGCGCGCGGGCGGGCGGCGCGAACAGATCGTCGACTGAGAGCAACTCAGGTGTTGGCATCCCTCCATCGCACACTCGGACGCAACGGCACAGTCAAGTCCCGGGCATGGGCCTGGGCATGATGGACAGGTGGCGTGGAGTACTCGGGAGATCGCCGAACTGGCCGGCACCAGCTTGCGCGCCGTCCGCCATTACCACCAGGTCGGCCTGCTCCCGGAGCCCGAACGCCGGTCAAACGGATACAAGCAGTACGGCGTGGCACACCTGGTCCGATTGGTCCGCATCAAACGACTCGTCGACTTGGGGTTCTCGCTCCCGCACATCGCGGCGATGGGTGACACCGACGAGCATCCGGAACAGGCGTTGCGGGAACTGGACGCCGAGCTGGCGGCGACCATTGACCGGTTGCAACGGGCCCGCGACGAGCTCGGCGAGCTGCTGGAGAGCTCCGCGCCGACGGATTTGCCGCCCGAGTTCGCGCCCGTGGACGCCGTCGCCAAGATGACCGACGCGGATCGCAAACTGGTGGTGGTCCTGAGCCGGGTGCTGGGCCCGCGCGGCCGACAGGTTTATGCCGACCTGATCAGGGACACCCGCGAGGATCCGGCCGCATCGGAGCTGGACACGCTGTCCGCCGACGCCGATGAGGCGGCCCGCCAGGATCTCGCCGAGCGGCTGGCGCCCTACATCTGGTCGGTCCGGCAGGCTCATCCCGGACTCGCCGAGGCCCGCGCCGACGCGCCGCGCGGTGCAAACTTCGCCGAGAAGACCATCGATGACGCGATGGCCGATCTCTACAACCCGGCGCAGATGGACGTGCTGCGCCGGGCCGGTCAGATCGTGCGGCGGCTCGCCACCTAGGTTTGGCAGCGGCGCGAGCCGGTACTCGGCGGCTCATTGTCGTGGGGGTGCCGCGCGAAGTAATCGTCGAGCGCATCACCGGAAGGCCCGGACGCACGTTCCGGCAGTGGGCCGGCGAGCGGCTCGACGCGTTTCGCTGATCGCCGAGCCCGGCGAAGGGTCAGCTCGATCAATCGGTGATCCGCGCACTGTGGATCAGATGAGGCCGAGCGGTCCGGCCAATGCGGTAAGGGAGGGAATCAGGTTGTCGGGACCGGTCAGGACTTGCACAGGCACGTGGGTCGCGCCGGCAACGAGATGCTCCTTCAGTCTGGCTGCGATGGCATCGGTACTGCCATACGCGACGAGGGCGTCGATCAGGGCATCGCTGCCGGGGGAGGAAACGTCGGAGTCGTTGAACCCCAATCGCTTCCAGTTGTTCACATAGTTGGTGCCTTTGAGGTAGATGGCGAGAGCTTCGCGTCCGACGGCCCTTGCCTCAGCCGCGTCTGTGTTCAGCACCACCTTGTGTTCCGGGGCGATGAAAGCATCCGGCCCGACCAACGCGCGCGCCTGAGCGGTGTGTTGCGGGGTGGTCAGGTAGGGATGGGCTCCCGCGCTGCGGCGTGCGGCCAGCTTCAGGACCTGGGGGCCGAGCGCGGCGACGACGCGCTGGTCCTTTGGCACGCCGTATTCATCGAGTTTGGTGAGGTATTCGGCGAGCGCGTCGTAGGGTTTCTTGTACTCGGCGATCAGCTCGGGATGTCCGGCCCCGATCCCGAGCAGGAATCGTCCGGGGTGTGCCGTATCGATACGGTGAAACGACTCGGCGACCTTGCCGGCGGCCGCCGACCAGATGTTGACGATGCCCGTTGCCACCTTCAGCGTCTTCGTCGGCTCAAGGATTGACTCAACCCAGTCGAGTTCGGCCGGCGGCGAGCCGCCTGCCCAGATCGCGCCGTAGCCGAGCGCCTCGATATCCCTCAGTTGCGCGGCGGTCATTTGTTTCCACTGCTGGAAAAGGCCGAATACGCCGAAGGTGCCCAGATTTAAGCTAGTCATGAGTCAGTCAACCAGTCGTGAACCCACGAATATTCCGATATGTACTGCAGGACTGCAACTTTGAGCTCGACTGGCATCGGTGTTCACTCCGACAGCTGACTGCAGGTGGGTGAGGTTGGCACGCCGTTGAAGCGGTCGGCGATCCAGGCGATGCTCCGCTCACCGTCGACGAAGGCGGTCAGGAGTGAGTTGGTATCCGTCTTGTTGAGGAAAGGTGGTTGCTCGTTGGTCCACAATGTGACGTCGGCTCCGAGCGCACACCAATCTCTCGCGGTTGCCACCACCGACTCGTATGGCGCGAAAGAATCCCACCGGTTATGCGAAAGATACACCGGTCCAGTTGGTTTCACGTTTCCAATTCGCTGCATCGCCAGGATGGAGCTCAGTGGTTCCTCGCGCACCGATTGATAGAGGTCTTTCTTGAACCATGGCTGCAGATGGCGGAACGCATAGTTGATGCCGGTTTGGATCATGCACTGCCTGCTGGTGTTGGCCAGCATCTCCACACCGCGCGGGGTGAGGGAATCCGCAATCGGTTGGGTCATATCGGGATACGCTTCTTGAATCCCTCGTAGCACCCACCCAAGGGATCCGGCGAGCTGGTTTCCGTCAAGAGGCGGCAACATGCTTGGCAGATCGGTTGTGGCGCCGTTGGCATAGGTGCCAACCACGTTGAGTTCGGGTGCGTACGCACCGGCCAGCTCGGCCGCCGCCAAAGCGGCATGGCCGCCGCCCGCCAGCCAGCCCCAGAAGGCAACGGGACCACGCGGATCCAACGAGGTACCGGGCAGTTTCATCGCCGCCCGCGCAGCATCGTTCAGTGCGGTCCCGCCTGCGACGCGGTTCAGGAACTGGGGCGCCATCTGACCGTGCACCCCCAATCCGACACCGTCGGTGACCACTATCGCGAAGCCACGCGCCAGCAGGGTCGCGATGAATCCCTCCTCGAGGTTGAACATCAGGTCGAAGCCTGTATCCAACGAGGCATGGATGCCTTGGTTGAACAGGCGCGACGGAGCGCACTGCTCTCCCATTCCGTACGGGGCCGTGGCGTAGGCAAGCAACGGGCGGGGCCCGCTGCCGGGCCACGCGACATCAGGCTCGATATAGGTGCCCGTGACCGCCACGGGATGCCCCTGAGCATCGGTGCTGCGATACATGATTCGGGTTCCGGTCCCCACGAAGGAGCCCAGTTGTCCGGAAGGCTCCAGAACCAGCCTGGAAGGCTCGGTTCGGATGAGATCACCCGGTACGCCCGCGGGCAGGGGATCCGGCGGCGTGTAGAAGGCCCAGTACTGTGATTCGTCAGCGCGAGCAACCGGCGTGTTCACCGAAAACGACACTGACGCAACGACACACAGGACGATGATCAACGATTTGACCCAGCTTCGCGTGCGGTATTTCGGGACGTGTGCAGATTCGTCACCCGAAAAGGGAATCATCGTTGGTTTCCTTTGGCTGGACTAGGGCGTGTCTGACAAAACTAGAAGCCAGAGGGTGACGGCGCGTAGGACAGCTGCTGCCCGGTAG
>NZ_JBZDPU010000037.1:0-109026 GCF_058270075.1 Mycobacterium shunyiense
GCAGCAGGACCCCGAGTCGCCATGGCCCACAATAACAAACGAGACCGAATTAACGACTCGGGACACTAGAACATGTTCGGCACGCCGGTGTCGAGCCACCCGGGTAGCGTCAGCCTCGTGACGGATCCCGCCCAGACCGAACCGTATTACCGGCTCGGGACCTATCACCGGCCGACGGACACCCCTTCGCCACCGGCCCAGGTCTGGTTCGACCGCGGCATGGTCTGGTCGTACGCCTTCAACCACGAAGAGGCGATCCGGTGCTTCGAGCGTGCCCTGCAACTCGACCCCGAGTTCGCCCTCGCCCGGTGGGGTATCGCCTACGCCGTCGGCCCCAACTACAACAAGGCCTGGGACGCATTCGACCCCGCCGATCTGAGCACATCGCTGACCCGGGCCCGGGCCGAACTCGAGCGCGCTGCGACCGGCCGGGCATCGACGCTGGAACGCGACCTGATCTCCGCGCTGCAGAAGCGATTTCCGACCGCCGACCCCGATGACGATGAAGCCCTGGCGGCCGGGCACGCCGACTACGCCGATGCGATGGCAGCCATGGCCGTGGCCCATCCCGACGACATCGATGTGCAGACCCTGGCCGCCGATGCCCTACTGAACGTGACCGCATGGGCATTGTGGGACGGCCGCACCGGTGAGCCCGCCCCGGGATCTCGTGTGGTGGAGGCCAAACGGATCCTCGACGTCGCGCTGGCGACCGCGGCCGGGCGGCAACACCCAGGGGTGCTGCACCTCTACATCCACGCGATGGAGATGTCGACGACACCACAGGCCGCGCTGCCGGCCGCCGATCTGTTGCGTGGATTGGTGCCCGATGCCGGACACCTGCAACACATGGCCAGCCACATCGACGTGCTGTGCGGCGACTACCGCAGTTCGGTGACGGCCAACCTCGCCGCGGTACACGCCGACCGCAAGTTCGTCGAACGCGAAGGTGCACTCAACTTCTATTCGCTCTACCGTGCCCACGACCTGCATTTCGTGGTGTATTCGGCCATGTTCGAGGGCAGTTCGCAGATCGCGCTGGACGCGGCGGAGGAACTGGCCGCCCAACTGACCCCCGCGGTGCTCTCGGTCGCCTCACCTCCGATGGCCGACTGGCTGGAGGCGTTCGTCCCCTTGCGGGTGCACGTGCTGGTGCGGTTCGGCCGCTGGAACGATCTGATCGCCGAACCTCTTCCCGCCGATCCCGAGCTGTACTGCACCACCACCGCGACGATCCACTACGGCCGGGGCGTCGCCTACGCAGCGACCGGGCAGGTGGAGCAGGCCCGCGCGGAACGGGACAGCTTCGTGGCGGCTTACGCGCGCATTCCCGACTCGCGCTACCTGTTCAACAACACCAGCCTGGACATCCTCGCCATCGCCGAACAGATGCTCAACGGCGAAATCGCCTATCGCGACGGCGATTACGACACTGCCTTCGGCTATCTGCGCCGGGCCATCGAACTCGACGACGCGCTGCCCTACGACGAACCGTGGGGCTGGATGCAACCGACAAGGCACGCCTACGGCGCACTGCTGCTCGAGCAGGGCCACGTCGAGGAGGCCGCCGGAGTCTATGCCGCCGACCTGGGCCTCGATCCGACGCTCAGCCGGTCCAGCCACCATCCGAACAACGTGTGGAGCCTGCACGGCTACCACGAGTGTCTCCGTCGGCTCGGCCGCGACGCCGAGGCCGCCATCATCGGCCAACAACTGGAGTTGGCGCGGGCACGGGCCGACGTTGCCGTGCGCGCCTCCTGCGCCTGCCGCCTCGACGTGGCAGATCCCTGCTGTGGCGGCGCGTGAGCTGCCCGAGGTCGGCACCGGCGTAAACTCGCCTCGTGGCCATCAGCGAGAACGACCTCGGTCAGCTGCGCAAATGTGTCGATTTGGCCCGTGAAGCACTCGAGGACGGCGACGAGCCCTTCGGCTCGATCCTGGTCGACGAGGCGGGGACGACGGTGTTCGCCGACCGCAACCGGGTCAAGGACGGGGATGCCACCCAGCACCCTGAGTTCGCCATCGCCCGCTGGGCCGTCGAGCATCTGAAACCCGAGGACCGGGCCCGCGCCACGGTGTACACCTCCGGCGAACACTGCCCGATGTGCTCGGCGGCGCACGCCTGGGTCGGTCTCGGCCGCATCGTCTACGCCACGTCCTCGGCCCAGCTGAGCGGCTGGCTCGCCGAATGGGGCGTCCCGGCCGGACCGGTGGCACCACTGCCCATCACCACCGTGGCTCCTGGTGTAGACGTGGACGGGCCGGCCACCGAACTGGCCGAGACCATGAAAGACCTGTACGCGGCGAAGTTTCGTGACTGAGCCCGCGTGGATCGCACATGCCATCTGGTGGCAGATCTATCCCCTGGGTTTCGTCGGTGCGTTCCCCGCGGACCCGCCGCCGTCGGCCGACGAGCACCGGTTACGCCGGATCGTCGGCTGGCTGGATCACGCCGTGCAACTCGGCGCCTCGGGCGTCGCGCTCGGACCGATCTTCTCCTCGCGCACCCACGGCTACGACACCACCGATCATTTCCGCATCGATCCGCGCCTGGGTGACGACGAGGACTTCGATCACCTGGTTGCCGAGGCCCGAGGGCGCGGGCTGCGCATCCTGCTCGACGGGGTGTTCAACCATGTCGGCACCGAATTCGCCCAGTACCGGCAGGCGCTCGACGGCGGACCCGACCACCCCGCGTCCCGTTGGTTTCGCCGCCGTGGCAACGGTTTTGACACGTTCGAAGGACACGGCGAGCTGATCGCGCTCAACCACGACGAGCCCGCGGTGGTCGACCACACCGCCTCGGTGTTGCGGCACTGGCTGAGCCGAGGCGCCGACGGTTGGCGCCTCGACGCGGCGTACGCGGTACCCGACCGGTTCTGGGCGCAGGTGCTGCCGTCGGTGCGCCGCGAGTTCCCCGACGCCTGGTTCGTCGGTGAGGTGATCCACGGTGACTATGCCGCGACCGTCGACGCCTCCACCTTCGACTCGGTGACCCAGTACGAACTGTGGAAGGCGATCTGGAGCAGCCTGAACGACGGCAACTTCCACGAACTGGACTGGGGACTCAAGCGGCACAACGACTTTCTCGGCACGTTCGTACCGCTGACCTTCGTGGGCAATCATGACGTGACCCGGATCGCCAGCCAGTTGCAGAATGCCACGCACCTAGAACATGCCCTGGTGTTGCTGCTGACGGTCGGAGGAACCCCGAGCATCTATGCCGGCGACGAGTCGGCCTACCGCGGCGTCAAGGAGGAGCGGCGCGGCGGCGACGATGCCGTGCGGCCGGAATTCACCACGGCACCAGAGGATTCCGATGCGCTGCGACTGCATCAGTATCTGATCGGGCTGCGGCGACGGCATCCGTGGCTGCACACCGCGACCACGTCACCGTTGCTACTGACCAACACGCAGTACGTCTACCGGACCGCCGCCGGTCCCGAATCGCTGATCGTCGCGCTCAACATCGGCGATGCACCGCTGCTCTTGTCGCTGCCCGACCTCGGAGTGGCATCGGGTCGGGTGATCGCGGGGTCGGGTGCACCACCCCAGGACGACCTGAGCCAGACGGAAGTTCCTCCGCACGGTTGGCTGATCATTCAGCCGCACTGAGCATTTCGAGAGTCCTCGGATCACCGAGTCCGTCGTAGAACTTGTCGAGCACGGCCTGGAAATCTGCGCGGTCGGCCGGATCGGCAACAGCGGCGAACAGCGTCATGGAGGAGCGGACCTTCAGGCAGTCCGGCCGGCCGAAGATCTGCTCGGCTGTGCGCCCCTCGACCTGCGCCACCAGCCGAGCGCATTCCCGAAGCCTCGAACCCAGAGTCGAGTGGGCCAGGTACGCACGTGCCTCCTCGGCCGACGCGATGCCGTAGTGGGCAGCCGTCGAGCTCCGGCCGAGCCCGCGCAGCTGGGGGAAGACGAACCAGATCCAGTGACTGCGCTTGCGGCCGTCCCGCAACTCGGCGCAAACGTCGGCATAGACGCCGGCCTGGGCGTCGACGAATCTCTGCAAGTCCAACTGATCAGTCATGACCAAGTTTGTCGCGCAGCCTCACGCAATACATCGTGACAAGCTAATCTTCGGGATTCAATGACTACAACAGCCCCCGCCGAGCGCGTCGCTCCCACCAGGACTGTGCGTCGACGCGTCATGTCCCGGATCAGCATTCAGTCAAAGCTGCTGGTGATGCTGCTGGCGACCAGCATCCTGTCCGCCGCCGTCGTCGGCGCCATCGGCTACCAGTCCGGTAGGTCATCGCTTCGTCAGTCGGTGTTCGACCGGTTGACCGAGGTCCGGGAATCGCAAACACGTCAGCTGGAGTCGAAGTTCGCCGACCTCGAGGATTCCCTGATCGTCTACACCCGGGGAACGACGACGGTCGAGGCCGTCGAGGCATTCTCCAGCGCATTCGGTCAGCTCGGCAACTCGACGATCAACCCACAGCAATGGCAGTCGATCGTCGACTACTACAACGACCAGTTCAAGCCGGTGGAACAGAAGCAGACCGGTGACACCGTGGATGTGGCCCGGCTACTGCCCACCTCCAACGCACAGAAATATCTGCAGGCGAACTACACGGCACCGGTCGCCGACCCGGAGAAGTCGATCAGGGTCGACGACGCCCGTGACGGCAGTGCCTGGTCCGCGGCGAACGCCCGGTTCAACGACTACTTCCGCGAGATCGTCGAACGCTTCCAGTTCGAGGATGCTCTGCTGCTCGACACCGCCGGCAACGTGGTCTACACCGCGTACAAGGGCATCGACCTGGGCACCAACATCGTCACCGGGCCGTACCGGCAGAGCCTGCTGCGCGACGCCTACGAGAAGACCCTGGCGTCCAACACCGTCGACTATGTCGGGGTGACCGATTTCGGTGACTACCAACCGGCCGATGAGCCCACGGCCTGGATGATGGCGCCGGTGGGCCCACCCGGTCGGGTCGAGGGAGTGCTGGCCCTGCAATTCCCGATTTCCAAGATCAACCGGCTCATGACGGCCGACAAGCAGTGGGAAACCGCCGGGATGGGCACCACCGGCGAGACCTTCGTGGTTGGTCCCGATGGTCTCATGAGGTCGGATTCACGTCTGTTCCTGGAGAATCCGCAAAAGTTCGAACGCGACGTCATCGACGCCGGAACACCGCCGGCGGTGGCGCAGAAATCGCTCAGTCAGCACGGAACCACGCTGGTGCAGCCGGTCGAGACGGAGGCCACGCGATCCGCCCTGCGCGGTCAGACCGGGACCGTGATCGAGGACGACTACCTGGGCAACGAGACGCTGCAGGCCTACGCACCGGTGACGCTGCACGGATTGAACTGGTCGATCATCGCCAAGATCGACACGGCGGAGGCCTTCGCGCCCGTGGCGACGTTCACCCGCACCCTGGTGTTGTCGACCGTCGTCATCACCTTCATCGTGTGCCTGGCGGCGATGATGCTGGCCCGGTTGTTCGTCCGGCCACTGCGCAGGCTGGAGGCCGGCGCCCAACAGATCGGCGCAGGCGACTACGACGTGTCGCTTCCCGTGCAATCCAGGGACGAGTTCGGTGATCTGACAACAGCATTCAACGACATGAGCCGCAACCTGGCGATCAAGGAAGATCTGCTCGCCGAGCAGCGCCGGGAGAACGACCGGCTGCTGCGCACGCTCATGCCGGAGTCGGTCGTGCAGCGCTACCGCGACGGCGAGGAGACCATCGCGCAGGACCACCACAACGTGACGGTCCTGTTCGCCGACACGATCGGGTTGGATGAGCTGACCTCCGAGATGCCATCGGAGGAAGCGCTGGCCATCGTCAACCGCCTGGTGCACCAATTCGATGCCGCCGCAGATGATCTCGGCGTAGAACGGGTGCGCACCCTACGCAACGGCTATTGGGCCAGCTCCGGGTTGAGCGTGCCGCGGCTCGACAATGTGCGGCGGACGGTCGACTTCGCCCTCGAAATGCAGCGCATCATCGAACGGTTCAACACCGAGGCCGGGACCGAGCTGGAGCTGCGTGCGGGCATCGATACCGGCGCGGTGAGCAGCGGCCTGGTCGGACGCTCCAACCTGGCTTACGACATGTGGGGTTCGGCGGTCAACCTCGCCTACCGGGTTCAACGCGGCTCACCGCAGCCGGGCGTGTACGTGACCGAGCGGGTGTTCGAGGTGATGGGCGATACCCGCGATCTCGAGCCGGCGGGCACTGTTCAGGTCGACGGGGCAGACGAGCCGATCTGGCAGCTGCGGGACCGACGATGAGCGGCGTGCTCGACGCTCCGTGGTTCTACTGGGCCGTCGGTGTGGCGGTCGGCTTTCCGGTCTGCCTGGTTCTGCTCACCGAACTGCAAAACGCACTGCGCCGGCGCGGCAGCTTCCTGGCCGGTCCGGTTCACCTGGTCCGCACCTACATCCTGCCGCTGGGTGCGCTGCTGATCCTGCTGATCCAGGCGATGCAGATCTCCGGAGAAGCCACGCCGGTGCGGATCGTCTCGACGGTGTTCGGGTTCGTCGTGCTGGTGCTGTTGCTGTCCGGACTCAACGCGACGCTGTTCCAGAGTGCACCGGAAGGCAGCTGGCGCAAACGAATTCCGTCGATCTTCCTCGACGTCGCCCGGTTCGCACTGATCGCCATCGGTATCGGCTTGATCTTCGCCTACATCTGGGGCGCCAACATCGGTGGGCTTTTCACCGCCCTCGGTGTTTCCTCTATCGTGCTGGGCCTGGCCCTGCAGAACTCGGTCGGCCAGATCATCTCCGGGCTTCTCGTGCTGTTCGAGCAGCCGTTCCAACTCGGCGACTGGGTCGATGCGCCGTCGGCGCGCGGACGCGTCGTCGAGGTCAACTGGCGCGCAACACATATCGACACCGGCAGCGGCCTGCAGGTGATCCCGAACTCCGTGCTGGCCGGAGCATCATTCACCAACCTGAGCCGCCCGCTCGGTGCGCACACCATCACGGTGATCACGGTGTTCGCCGTCGATGACGCCCCCGACGAAGTCTGCCGCGTGCTCAACGAGGTGGCCCGCCGACTGCCCCAGCTACGTACCGACGGCACGGTGTCCACGGTCCCGGCCGGCGCATTGCAGTACAAGACCCAGATCCCGCTGCATTCCCCCGCCGACGATTTCTCCGCCAGATCCACCTTCCTTCGCTGGACCTGGTACGCCTCGCGGCGGGCCGGTCTGCACCTGGACGAGGCCGAGGACGAGTTCGCGACCACCGAACGCGTCGAACAAACGCTGCGTCTCATCGCACCGACGCTGCGCCTGAGCCCGGAGGACCAGGGCGAGTTGCTCCCGCACGCCCGGCTCACCCGTTACGGCAGGGACGAGGTCATCCAGGTCGTCGGGCAGGTTCCCAAGCGCATGACTTTCATCGTCGCAGGCACGGTGCAGTTGGCCGTGGCCGGTGCGGACGACCTGTTCGTCCCGGTGCTGTCCCTGGAACAGGGCGACTTTCTCGGGCAGACCGCTCTGACCAGAGAACCGGTCACCACCACGGCATACGCGCTGACCGAGGTCACCGTTGCGCAATTCGACCGCGACTGCATCGAGGATCTGGTGGCGCGAAAGCCGGTGCTGCTTCAGGACATCGGCCGGGCGATCGAGGAGCGCCGGGCCACCGTCAAGCAGGCGCTCACCACGGCCGGACGCTGAGCCTCCAGGCAAAGGGTCTCGGCGCCGAGTTCCAACCGTTAGTAAACCGCGATCTGCGCGACCGGTGTTGTTACGCGTGTGACTGATGTGGCACATGTTTCACTACCGGAGACAAGCGGCAAACTGCTTGAGATACGTGCAGAAAGGACGGTTGGTTGCCGTTATGAAGTTCCTCAACAAGATTCGCGGAGCGTGGACGCGTCGACTGGCGGCCGGGGCAATGGCCGCAGCCACACTTCCCGCGCTGATCGGTATCGCAGGAGGTTCGGCGACCGCTGGCGCATTCTCCCGTCCGGGGCTGCCGGTCGAGTACCTCGATGTGTTCTCGGCGTCGATGAACCGCAACATCCGGGTGCAGTTCCAGGGCGGCGGACCGCATGCGGTCTATCTGCTCGACGGCCTGCGCGCCCAGGACGACTTCAACGGCTGGGACATCAACACCCCGGCGTTCGAGTGGTACAACGACTCGGGCCTGTCGGTGATCATGCCGGTCGGCGGGCAATCCAGCTTCTACACCGACTGGTACCAGCCCTCGAAGGGCAACGGTCAGGACTACACCTACAAGTGGGAGACCTTCCTGACGCAGGAACTCCCCACCTGGCTGGCCGCCAACCGCGGCGTGTCGCAGACCGGCAACGCTGTCGTCGGCATCTCGATGGCGGGCAGCGCGGCGCTGACCTACGCGATCCATCACCCGCAGCAGTTCATCTATGCCGGAACGCTTTCGGGCTTCCTGAACCCGTCCGAGGGCTGGTGGCCGATGCTGATCGGTCTGGCGATGAACGACGCCGGCGGCTACAACGCCGAGAGCATGTGGGGCCCGTCGACCGACGCGGCCTGGAAGCGCAATGACCCGATGGTCAACATCAACCAGCTGGTCGCCAACAACACCCGCCTCTGGATCTACTGCGGCACCGGCACCCCGTCGGACCTCGACGCCGGGACCAACGGCGGCAACCTGATGGCGGCCCAGTTCCTCGAAGGGCTGACACTGCGGACCAACGTCACCTTCCGGGACAACTACATCGCGGCCGGCGGCACCAACGGGGTGTTCAACTTCCCGGCCAACGGAACCCATGCCTGGGGCTACTGGGGACAGCAGCTGCAGCAGATGAAGCCCGACATCCAGCGGGTGCTCGGCGCACAGTCCGCCACCTAGAGATCCACCCACCCGGGGAGCCTGTCGTCACCACTAACGGCAGGCTCCCTGCCTGGTGTCCGGAGTAGGTTGGGTGACGATGACTCAGTCCTCGTCGTCCTCGTCGGGCCCCTCGTCCGAGCCCTCGCCGAACGCGCGCATGCTCGGCGGAGTTGCCGCCGCCGCGGTCGCGCTCGGCGTCGCCACGCTGGCGGGCATTCCGTTTGGGGCACCGGCCGATCCACGCAACGCGGTCGGCTCGGCGGTCGTGGACCTGACCCCGGGTCCGGTCAAGGAATGGGTGATTCAAACCCTGGGCAGCCTGGACAAGCTGTTTCTCGCCGTCGTCGTGCTGGCGGTCATCGCCACCGTCGCCGCCCTCGCCGCGACGTACGAGACCAGGCACCGTCCGATCGGCAGCGCGATCTTCGTCGTCGCCGGACTGATCGCCTGCGCGGCCGTCCTCTCCCGGCCCGGCGCAGCAGTGCTCGACATCGTGCCCACGGTGGTGGGCACCGCATGTGGGGTGGCGGCGCTGCGACTGCTCGTGCAGCGGGTCTGGACCACCCCCGACGCCGATGCCGCTGCCGCTGCCGCTGCCGCTGCCGACGCCGACGCCGACGCCGATACTGAAGCCGAGCACGTCGACACCTCCAGAAGGACATGGTTGGCCACCGCCGGTCTACTCGGATTCGCCGCGGCGACCGGGCTTCTCGGTTTCGTCGTCACCCGGGTGACGAGTTCGGTCGCGGCAGAACGCGAAATCTCGGTACTGCCCCGGCCCCGCGTGCCGGCTCCCCCGGTTCCGCCTGACGTCCAACCGAAAAACGTTGCCCTGCCGAGTTTCATCACGGACAGCGCCGACTTCTACCGTGTCGACACCGCGCTCAGCGTTCCCCAGCTGAGCCGCGACGCGTGGCGGCTACGCATTCACGGCATGGTCGCCCAAGAGATCACCTACAGCTTCGACGATCTTGCCCGGTTCGAAGCCGTCGAGAAGGCCGTCACACTCACGTGCGTGTCCAATCAAGTTGGTGGCGACCTGATCTCGAACGGGATGTGGACCGGCTACCGACTCGCCGACCTGCTGCGGGCGGCGGGTGTGGACCCGGGCGCGGACATGTTGCTGTCGACCTCGGTCGACGGATTCACCGTGGGCACACCGGTCGAAGCCCTGAACGATGGCCGCGACGCGCTGTTGGCCGTCGGCCTCAACGGACAGCCGCTACCCGTCGAGCACGGCTACCCGGCTCGGCTGGTGATCGCCGGACTCTACGGCTACGTGTCGGCCACCAAATGGGTCACCGATCTGGAATTGACCCGCTTCGACCGGGCCGAGGCCTATTGGACCAGACAGGGCTGGGCGCCGCGCGCCCCGATCAAGACCGAGTCACGCATCGACGTCCCGAAGCGGGGCCAGCAGGTGCCGGCGGGGCCGACGATATTCGGCGGTGTGGCCTGGGCGCAGAACCGGGGCGTCCGCGGCGTCGAGGTCCGAATCGACGACGGCCCATGGCAACCCGCCCAACTGGGGGCCGCCTATTCCGACCAGACCTGGCGGTTGTGGAGCCTGCCCTGGGAGGCGAGCGGCCCAGGCGACCACACCATCACGGTGCGGGCCACCGACAACACCGGGGCGGTTCAGACGTCAGACCAAGCCTCGACCGTGCCCGACGGCGCCACCGGCTGGCATACGGTGTACTTCACCGTGGCGTGACGCTATTTCGACGAGAGCTTGCGCCAGCTGAAAGCCGCGATCACGATGCCGATCACCGCGGTGATCGGACCGATGACCGACCAGGTGACGGTGTTGCTCATCGGGCTGCCCTGCAGCACCCCGAATCCCTGTAGCGCCCAGATGAGACCGAACAGCGCCACGAGCACACCGACCGCGAACGCCACGACATATCCCCTGTTCATGATTGGGATGCTACGTCGCGCAGGCACCGTCGGTCACGGCTGCAGCACCAATTTCCCTCTGGTATGGCGCTTTTCCAGCTCGGTGTAAGCAGCCCGGACATCGTCGAGGGCGAACACTCCGGCAATCGGCACGTCGAGTTCCCCGTCGGCTGCGAGATTCGCCAACTCCGCGATGATCGCGATGTCAGCGCCCTCGGCATTTCCGGCACTCTGGACACCGAACTCCTCGATGGCCGGGAAATCAATGATGGTGTCGACGCGTTCGGGAGTCACGCCCAGCTCGTCGATGGCCAGCTTCACGTATCCGCCGCCGAAGAAATCGAGGAAAGCGTCGATGCGCCCCGACGGGGACGCGGCGCGGATCCGGGCGGCCAGAGCGTCGCCGTAGTTGACCGGGATGGCGCCGTGCGCCCGCAGCCAGTCATCGTTCGCGGACCCGGCGATGCCGAGCACTGTGGCGCCGGCGCGCTTGGCGAGCTGCACCGCGATGGTGCCGACACCGCCGGCGGCACCCGCGATCGCCACCGTGTCCCCGGGCTGCAGTCGCACGGCGCGTACCGCGGCGTAGGCCGTGGCCCCCACGACATACAGCGATCCGGCTACCTCCCACGGCAGGGCGGGCGGCTTGGGAGCCAACTGGGTGACGGGCACGGCCACGTATTCGGCGTGGCTGGCGCGCGCGTCGGTGAACCCGAGAACCTCGTCCCCGACCTCGAACCCGGTCACCTCCGGCCCGAGCTCCGCCACCACACCCGCGAGGTCGCTGCCCTGCCCCGAGGGAAAAGTGGCCGGAAACCGGTCGTGCAGCGCACCACGACGGATCATGGCCTCACCGGGATTGATCCCGGCGGCGCGGACCTTCACGAGCACCTCGCCGACAGCCGGCACGGGCCGCGGCACATCACGGACCTGCAGGACGTCGATCCCGCCGTATTCATCGAACTGAACTGCCTTGCTCATACGGCCTACGACGAATCGGCAGCCGAAAACATTCCGGACTGCCCGCATCTGTCCGACCCCGGGCGTAATATCGCACACATGTTCGAATCGATCGCGAAGGTTGATCCCACCGCCGACGAGGCGGCGCTGCAGGACCGAATCGCCGAACTCGAACGCCTCAAATGCGCCGCCGCAGCCGGACAAGCCCGCGCCACCGTCGCCCTGGAGTCCGCCCGACACGCCGCCGAAGCCGCCACCAGGGTCCCCGTCACACGACGTGGCCGCGGGCTGGGTTCAGAGATCGGACTGGCCCGCATGGATTCACCGGCCAACGGCCGCCAACACCTCTCCGAGGCCCGCATCCTCGTCCACGACCTGCCCCACACCCTCGCTGCCCTGGAATGCGGGGTACTCACCGAAGCCCGCGCCCGTCTGATCGTCCGCGAAGCTGCCTGCCTGTCCCCCGCCGACCGGAACCGCCTCGACCATCAACTCTGCGCCGACCACACCAGCCTGATCGGCCTCGGCGACACCCGCATCCGCAACGACGCCAAAACCATTGCCTACCAACTCGACCCGATAGCCGTCATCGACCGCGCCGCCCGCGCACCCGAAGACCGCAATGTCACCTTCCGCCCCGCTCCCGACGCCATGGCCTTTGTCACCGCACTGCTGCCCGCCACCGACGCGGCATCCGTGCGCTCCGCACTCACCGATGCAGCCGACCGCTGTGCCGACGGCCGCAACCGCGGCCAAGCCATGGCCGACACCCTGGTAGCCCGCGTCACCGGCCGCGACGTCACCACACCGGTCCCGGTCGCGGTCGACCTCGTGCTCTCCGACGACACCCTGTTCGCCGGCGGGACCCAACCCGCATACCTGCAGGGCCACGGGCCCATCCCCGCCGCAACGGCACGACACATGATCGGCAACGCACTCGCCCATGACGACTCCTGGGCCACCCTGCGACGGCTCTATGCAGCCCCCGACACCGGTGCCCTCGTCGCCATGGAGTCCCGATCGCGACGCTTCCCGAAAGGCCTCGCCCGGTTCATCACGCTCCGCGATCAAACCTGCCGCACCCCGTACTGCGATGCCCGGATCCGCCACATCGACCACATCGACCCCCACCACAACCACGGGCCGACCTCCGCGGCCAATGGCCAAGGGCTCTGCGAACACTGCAACTACGCCAAAGAAGCACCCGGGTGGCAGGTCGTGGCCGGAGTCGACGAGTGCGGCCGCCACACCACCGACCACATCACCCCCACCGGCGCCACCTACCGATCCACCGCGCCGCCACTGGCCGGCGGCCTGCGGATACTCACCCGCGAAATCCACGTCGTGATCAACAAACGCGCCGCTTAGCTTCCGTTCACTCACGGCGAACTCGGACACCCGGACGCGCAGGGAACAAACCTGGCCCCACCAAGGTTGAGCGCATCAGACTGAACTTTGGAGGTATTGATGCCTGAACAAATCGCAGTGCCCGTCCTGTTCTTGAGTGAGCCGATCGTGCTGCCCGGAATGGTGGTGCCCGTCGAACTCGACGACGCCGCCCGCGCGGCCGTCGACGCCGCTCAGGCCAGCGAATCGGGCAAGCTGCTGATCGCGCCCCGCCTGGACGACCGCTACCCCACACACGGGGTGATCGCGTCGATCGTGCAGGTCGGGCGCATGCCCGGCGGGGCAGAAGCCGCCGTCGTGCGCGGTGAACGCCGTGCGCACATCGGCTCCGGAACCACCGGGCCGGGCGCGGCCCTGTGGGTCGAGGTGGAAGAAGCCGCCGAACCCGAATCGGTGACCGACGACACCAAGGCGCTGGCCGCCGAGTACAAGAAGCTGCTGCTGGCCATGCTGCAGCGGCGCGAGGCCTGGCAGATCGTCGACGTGGTCAACAAGATCACCGACCCGTCGGCCCTGGCCGACACGGCCGGCTACGCCTCGTACCTGACCGATGTGCAGAAGCGTCAGCTCCTGGAGACCGAGGACGCGGCCGAGCGGCTGCGTGTGCTCATCGACTGGACCGGCGAGCACCTGGCCGAGGTCGAGGTCAACGACAAGATCGCCGAGGACGTCCGGTCCGGGATGGACAAGCAGCAGAAGGAATTCCTGCTGCGCCAGCAGCTGGCGGCCATCCGTAAGGAGCTGGGCGAAGGCGAACCCGAGGGCTCAGACGACTACCGGGCCCGCGTCGAGGCCGCCGACCTTCCGGAAAAGGTGCGGGAGGCGGCGCTGCGCGAGGTCGGCAAGCTGGAACGCTCCAGCGACCAGAGCCCCGAGGGCGGCTGGATCCGAACCTGGCTGGACACCGTGCTGGATCTGCCGTGGAACGAGCGCACCGAGGATTCGACCGACCTCAAGGGTGCCCGCGAGATCCTGGACGCCGACCACCACGGACTGGACGACGTCAAAGACCGCATCGTCGAATACCTGGCCGTCCGGGCCCGTCGGGCCCAGCGCGGCATGGCCGTCGTCGGCGGACGTGGTTCGGGTGCCGTGATGGTGCTGGCCGGTCCGCCCGGGGTCGGCAAGACCTCGCTGGGAGAGTCCGTGGCCCGCGCGCTGGGTCGCAAGTTCGTGCGCGTCGCCCTGGGCGGCGTCCGTGACGAGGCCGAGATCCGTGGCCACCGGCGCACCTACGTCGGGGCGCTACCCGGCCGCGTCGTTCGGGCCATCGGCGAAGCGGGCTCGATGAATCCTGTTGTGCTGCTGGACGAGATCGACAAGGTGGGCTCCGACTACCGAGGCGATCCGTCGGCCGCGCTGCTGGAGGTGCTCGACCCGGCGCAGAACCACACGTTCCGCGACCACTACCTGGAGCTGGATCTGGATCTGTCCGACGTGGTGTTCCTGGCGACAGCCAACGTCATCGAGAACATCCCGTCCGCGCTGCTGGACCGCATGGAGCTGATCCAGCTCGACGGCTACACCGAGGACGACAAGGTCGCCATCGCCCGTGACTACCTGCTCCCCCGGCAGGCCGAGCGGGCGGCGCTGACCGATGCCGAGGTGACGGTGACGGACGCGGCACTGCGCAAGATCGCCGCGGACTACACCCGCGAGCCGGGCGTCCGGCAGTTCGAGCGGTTGCTGGCCAAGGCGCTGCGCAAGGTGACCACGAAGTTGGACTCGACAGAATCCCCCATCACGATTGATGAGCCGAATCTGGTTGAGTACCTGGGCCGTCCGCGGTTCACGCCGGAATCCACCGAACGCACCGCGGTGCCGGGTGTGGCGACCGGTCTGGCCGTGACCGGCCTGGGCGGCGACGTGCTCTACATCGAGGCCAACTCGAACGAGGGCGAGTCCGGGTTGAAGCTGACCGGTCAGCTGGGCGACGTCATGAAGGAGTCGGCGCAGATCGCGCTGTCCTACGTGCGGGCCCACGCCGAACAGCTGGGCGTCGATCCCAAGGCACTGGACCGCCAGATCCACGTTCACGTGCCCGCGGGCGCGGTGCCCAAGGACGGGCCGTCGGCCGGCGTCACCATGGTGACCGCGCTGGTGTCGATGGCCACCGGGCGGCAGGTGCGCGGCGATGTCGGCATGACCGGTGAGGTCACGCTGAACGGCCGGGTGCTGCCCATCGGTGGCGTTAAGCAGAAGCTGCTGGCGGCGCAGCGGGCCGGGTTGAAGACCGTGTTCATCCCGGCGCGCAACGAGCCCGATCTGGATGAGGTTCCGGCCGAGGTGCTGGAGGCTTTGGAGGTCAAGCCGATGACCGACGTGGCCGACATCATCGCCCTGGCGCTGGAACCCGTCCGCGAGTCGACGTCGGCCGCCGCGTAAAGCAGCCGACGGCTTCCCGTCAAAACCGCCGTCCGCCGTTGTGACCGAAAGTCGCAACGGCGGACGGTTTATTTATTCGGTATTTGGGTCAATCTGGCGGCGATGGACGAAAGCGAGCTCGACCAGTGGGACCCCGCCGTCACCCGACAGATGAGGTCGTTGGCGGGACCAATCGCGAAGTGGTGGTTCCGCTCCGAGGTCCGCGGTCTGGAGAACATCCCGGGACACGGCGGTGCGCTCGTGGTCGCGAATCACTCCGGCGGCATGCTGACGCCCGACGTCCTGGTCTTCGCGCCGGAGTTCTACCGCCACTTCGGATACGACCGTCCGCTGTACACGCTCGCCCATTACGGCGTACTGCTCGGTCCGACCGGGGATCTGTTCCGGCGGCTCGGGGTGATCCACGCCAGCCGGGAGAACGCTGCGGCTGCCCTGCAGTCCCGCGCGGTGGTGCTGGTGTTTCCCGGCGGCGACTACGACGCCTACCGGCCCACCTCCGAGTCGAACACCATCGACTTCAACGGGCGAACCGGATACGTCCGCACCGCGCTCGCCGCCGGTGTCCCGATCGTGCCGACCGTCTCGATCGGCGCCCAGGAAAGCCAGCTGTTCCTGACCCGGGGCAACTGGCTGGCCAAGCGCCTCGGGCTGCCCCGCATCCGCCTGGACATCCTGCCGGTGAGCATCGGGCTTCCGTTCGGCCTCAGCGTCCTCGTGCCACCCAACCTGCCCCTGCCGACCAAGATCGTCACCGAGGTCGTGCCCCCGATCGACATCACAGCCCGCTTCGGCGCCGACCCTGATGTCGACGCCGTCGACGCGCACATCCGGGAAGTCATGCAGACGGCACTGAACCGGCTCGCCTCACAGCGCCGGTTCCCGATACTGGGCTAGCCGCCGAGGAAATGCCGGGCTGGCTGCAGCCGTCATCTCCTCGCCTGCAATCCTTCACGGTGTGACGTCAGATACATCCACGGACGAACGGCACCTTTCCCGTCAGCTGTCGAACCGGCACATCCAGCTGATCGCCATCGGTGGCGCGATCGGAACGGGCCTGTTCATGGGCTCCGGAAAAACCATCTCGCTGGCCGGCCCGTCGGTGCTCTTCGTCTACATGATCATCGGCTTCATGCTGTTCTTCGTCATGCGGGCCATGGGCGAACTGCTGCTGTCCAACCTGCATTACAAGTCGTTCGCCGATTTCGCCGCGGACCTGCTCGGCCCGTGGGCGGGGTTCTTCACCGGCTGGACGTACTGGTTCTGCTGGATCGTCACGGGCGTGGCCGACGTGGTGGTGATCGCCGGCTACGTGGCCTTCTGGTGGCCGGACCTGCCGCTGTGGATACCAGCGCTCGCCACGGTCGTGGTGCTCATCGGACTGAACCTTCCGACCGTGCGGGCGTTCGGTGAGACCGAGTTCTGGTTCGCCTTGATCAAGATCATCGCGATCGTGACGTTGATCGTGATCGGCCTGGTCATGATCTTCACTAGCTTCACCGCCCCCACCGGCGCCCAGGCGTCCTTCGCGAATCTGTGGAACGACGGCGGCTTCTTCCCCACCGGTCCAATGGGATTCGTGGCCGGATTCCAGATCGCGACCTTCGCGTTCGTCGGGATCGAACTGGTGGGCACCACCGCCGCCGAGGCCAAGGACCCCGAGCGCAACCTGCCCAAGGCGATCAACTCGATCCCGGTGCGCGTCATGCTCTTCTATGTCGCCGCGCTGACCATCATCATCGCGGTCACGCCGTGGCGCGAGATCGATCCCAAGCTCAGCCCTTTCGTCGCCATGTTCAGCCTCGCGGGCCTGGGGATCGCGGCGTCGGTGGTCAACTTCGTGGTGCTCACCTCGGCGACGTCGTCGGCCAACTCCGGTATCTACTCGACGTCCCGAATGGTCTACGGCCTGGCCGCCGAAGGTGACGCACCCGGACTGTTCGGTCGGCTGACCTCGCGACGCGTGCCCGCCAATGCGTTGTTCCTGTCCGGCGTGTTCCTGCTGTCGGGTGTGGTGATGGTGGCCGCCGGCGACTCGATCGTCGCCGCGTTCACGTTGGTCACGACGATCTCGTCGCTGTGCTTCATCTTCGTCTGGACGATCATCCTGGTGAGCTACCTCGTCTACCGGAAGCGTCGGCCGGAACTGCACGAGGCATCGAAGTTCAAGATGCCCGGCGGCGTCGTGATGTGTTACGTCGTCCTGGCCTTCTTCGCGTTCCTGCTGTGGGCGTTCACTCAGAAGGAAGACACCCTGCAGGCCGAACTGGTGACACCCGCGTGGTTCCTGGTTCTGGGTATCGCCTGGATGGTGTTGCGGCGTCGCCCAGGACATCTGGCCCGCGAAGCCAAGTTCCACGCCGACCTCGAGTCCGCCGAGTCGAAGGATTCCGACTGATCCTCGGTAGGGTTGCGCCATGGTGGACCTTCGTGATCTGAAGCGACGCGTCATCCACGGCGCCCAACGCCGCATCGTCAACCCGGTCGGGCGCCAACTCCCCCTGACCATGCTCGAGACCGTCGGCCGCAAAACCGGCCAACCGCGGCACACCGCCGTGGGCGGCCGGGTCATCGGAAAGTCCTTCTGGATGGTGTCCGAGCACGGCGACCGATCGCACTATGTGCTGAACATCAAGGCCGATCCTGCGGTACGCGTCCGGATCAACGGGACCTGGCGGACCGGAACGGCGCATCTGCTGCCCGACGACGACCCGGTGGCCCGGCTCAAAGAGCTACCGACGCTCAACAGCGCGGTGGTCCGCACCGTGGGCAGCGACCTGCTCACCGTTCGCATCGATCTCGACTGACATGGCCTTCGACCCCGACCTGGCCAACCGCATCCGCGAGCTGACCGCCTCCGAGGGCGGTCTCGACGAGAAGCGCATGTTCGGGGGGTTGGCGTTCCTGGTCAACGGCAACATGGCGGTGGCCGCGACCCGGGAAGGCGGCCTGATGGTGCGGGTCGCGCGGGACGACGGCGAGAAACTGCTGCAACGCGAGCACGTCGAGCCCATGGTGATGGGTGGCCGGGAGATGCGCGGCTGGCTGCGGGTCGCCGGCCCCGGCGTGAAGACCAAGCGGCAGCTCCAATCGTGGGTCGCCCGGGGTATCGACTACGCCAAGAGCCTGCCGCCCAAGTAGTTTTCGGGACGCCGACCAGAATCGCCATTAACATAGAGCCCGCCTGACAACGACGGGGGCGCACTTCTCATGTTGACCGCAGTACGCAAGATTCTCGGCTTTCAAATGACCATCGCCGAGTGGATCGGGACCGCCATCATCCTCGCGGTCCCCTATCTGCTCATCGGCCTGATCTGGTCGCTCACCCACACCAGCCACCTGGCCGGCATGCACGGGGCCGACGCCGTGGTGTCCTTTCTGGGCTCCATCGTGTCCTGGCCGGTGCTGCTGTTCACCAACGTGTGCATGGCCTGACGGGGAGAGTGCGCATGACCTCCACCTCTGCGAACCGGATCTCGATCACCCGGCGAACGTCGCGCTGGTCCGACGACGACGTCACCATCGCCGATGCGATGGACCTCTGGGGCTTCGCCGCAGGCGCGGCCAACGTGATCATGCAACTGTCCGCGCCCGGCGTCGGCTACGGCGTCGTGGAGAGCACCGTGGATTCGGGCAATCTGCTCAAACATCCGTGGAAACGGGCCCGCACCACCCTGAGCTATCTGGCGGTGGCCATCCTGGGCAACGCCGAGGACCGGGCGGCGTTCCGCGATGCCGTCGACACCGCGCACCGGCAGGTCCGTTCCGGGCCGGCAAGCCCAGTGCAGTACAACGCCTTCGACCGTGACCTGCAGATGTGGGTGGCAGCCTGCCTGTTCGTCGGGCTCGAGGATGTCTACCAACTGCTGCGTGGCGAGATGACCGAAGCGCAGGCCGAGCAGTTCTACCACTCCGCCGCCACACTGGGCACCACCCTGCAGGTCGACGAGCAGCAGTGGCCGCCGACACGGGCCGATTTCGACACCTACTGGGATACCGCCTGCGCGCAGGTGCAGATGGACGATATGGTCCGGCAATACCTGCATGACCTCGTGGATCTGCGGATGATAAACCCGTTGCTGCGCATACCGTTCCGGCCGCTGCTGAAGTTCCTGACCGCCGGATTTCTCGCGCCGGTGTTCCGGGACGCCGTCGGCTTCGGTTGGGGCCGCGGACGGCAACGGTTGTTCGAATGGCTGTTTCTGGCCGTGGCGTTCGGCAATCGGTTCCTGCCCGTGTTCATCCGGCAGGGCGGCAGCTATCTGCTGCTCGCCGATGTGCGCCGGCGGGTGGCGGCCGACAAGGCGCTGATCTGATGCACCGGATTCACCGGATCCTGGGCCACAAGCTCAGCGTCGAACAGGTGCTGGAGACCTTGATGTGGCTGGCCCTGCCCTACCTGGTGATCGGGCTGGTCTGGACGTTCTTCCATCCAGAACAGGTGCAGCTGATCGAGTCGAGTCTGCTGACCAGATTCCCGGCCGGGGCCGACCTGGTGGCCTTCGGCCAGGTGACACTGCTCTGGCCGGTGCTGTTATTGGGCGCCGACGTGTGCGTCGCGATGTGAGCGCAGCAGTCGCGCGCCCACGGCAGCGATGAACAGCCACAGCATTGCTCCGACAACCCAGACCGGCACGTAGTTGAACGTCTCGGGGTGCGCGGCGGCGCCGGCGCCCATGTAGGCGAGGACCGCCAGGATCGCGACCCCGGTCGCCGCCGACACCACCGCCCACACCCGATCGCCGATGCTCGCGAAATACCTTGCCAACACGAAACATCCGCACGTCATGGCCAGGAAGCCCAGCCCGCCGGCCACGCCGTGGATCTTTGCCGAGGTGCTCATCACATCGACCCCGGGATAGCCTTGCGGCGCGTCCGGCGGAAACCCGAACGCCGGATCAGTGGGGTTCAACCCCGCCACTACACCGGCAAAAAGTCCGTAGAGCATCACGCATACCGCCGCGACCCGGCCAGACAGCACACCCGGGGAGGCGCGCCAGATCCCCGCTCCGAAGGCCATCAGCAGCAGGCCGGAGACGATGAAGTTCGTCGTTTGAACCCAACCCCAATCACCCAGGGCCAGAGTAGAATTGGCGTGCCGCGTCAGATCGAAGCCGGGACGGGTGAACGCCACGATGAGCGACACCGTCGAGATCAGCAATCCAGCGGCCACTCCGGCGGCGAGCAACGACGTGGTGAATCGGGGCGCCGCCGGGCGCGCGTCGGGAGTCACGGAAAGTCGACGCTACCGTTCCGGCCTCGACGACAGTTGGCTAGGGTCTTGCGTCGTGAAGGCTTGCCTCGTCCGCTGTGCAATCTTTGGAGTCGCCGCCGCCGCGCTCACCGGATGCACGTCGGGAACCGTCGTAAACACCGACGATGCCGCCGCGCCCCCACCGGCCAGCACCACCGCATCACCGCCACAGTTCGGCACCGCAAACCTGGTCAACGCCGCCGAGTACGCCATCGAGGTCGACGGCCGCAAGGGCTATTACTTCAGCACCCCGAGCGGGCGCTGGCAGTGCGCGATCCTGCCCCGCGACCGCGCCGGGTGCCAACCGGCCGGTGGCACCTCGACGATGAGCGTGACGGGTGCCCCCGACACGGTGCCCGATGCCACGGGCGCTACCGCGGCACCGAATGCCCTTGTCCTCGACCGGGACACCGACGCGCATTTCGCCAACCTCGCGCAGCCCGATTTCGCGCAGTCGGCCGCGGTCGTACTGCCGTTCGGCAAGGTGCTCGCGGTGGCGGGATTTCGCTGCAACGTCCAGGAGCAGTCCGGGGTGTCCTGCGTGCGGGAAGTGACAGGCCGAGGTTTCACGTTCTCTGCCGAGGGCTACACCCTGCACTACACAGACGTCCCCTAGAGATGACAGATGATCAGGATCGGCACCTCTGGCTGGTCGTACGACCACTGGAACGGGGTGCTCTATCCACGCGGCACCCCGGCCAAGTCCCGGCTCGCCCACTACGTTGACGAGTTCGACACCGTCGAACTCAACGGCAGCTTCTACCGCTGGCCCGCGGATGCGACGTTCACCGGGTGGCGCGACCAGATGCCCGAAGGTTTCACCATGTCGGTCAAGGCGCAGCGCGGCCTGACGCATTACCGGAGACTGCGGTCGCCCGAGAGCTGGACGCCGCGGTTCGAGAAGTACTGGCAGCTGCTCGAACCGCACAACGAAGCACTGCTGGTCCAGCTTCATCCGGCGATCGAGCGGGACGACGAGCTACTCAGCGGTTTCCTTGCCCAACTCCCGCGCCCGATCCGGGTGGCGATGGAGTTGCGGCATCCCTCCTGGCACGAGCCTGCGGTGTATGGGCTGTTGGAGAAATACGGCGCCGCGTATGTCGTGATGAGCGGTCCCGGCTTGACCTGCCGGGCCGTGACCACCAGCGACCTGGTGTACGTCCGCATGCACGGCCCGGCAGACGACGGCCTGTACGCCGGCTGCTACTCCGACGACCAGCTGTCGGAGTGGGCCCAACAGATCCAGCAATGGGACCGCGACGACCACCGCGTCGTCGTGTATTTCAACAACGATCTCGGTGGCCACGCGGTGCGCAACGCCCGAAAGCTGAGGCTGCTGGTCGCCGGCGAGTAGGCTGGACCGATATGACAACGTCGTCCACAATTGCGATCGTCGGCGGTGGCCTGGCCGGAGCCAAGGCCGCTGAAGCACTGCGGGACAACGACTTTGATGGTCATGTTGTGCTGTTCGCCGCTGAGGACCACCTGCCCTACGAGCGTCCGCCGCTGTCCAAGGAGTACCTGGCCGGCAAGAAGACGCTCGACGATTTCACCGCCGATCCGGCGGCGTGGTACCGCGACCACAACGTCGAACTACGGCTGGGAACCGAGGTCGCCGCCGTCAACGCGGCCGAGCACACGCTTGCACTACCTGACGGCACCACCGTCGGCTACGACAAGCTGCTGCTGGCCACCGGGTCCGCCTCACGGCGACCACCGATCCCCGGAGCCGACGCCGCGGGCGTGCACTATCTGCGCACCATCGACGACGCCGCAGCCCTGAGCGCGGCCCTGACCCCGGGTTCGTCCCTGGCCATCGTGGGGGCCGGATGGATCGGACTGGAGGTCGCCGCCAGTGCGCGCGGCCGCGACGTGAAGGTCACCGTGGTCGAGGCCGCACACCTGCCGCTGCTGGCGGCGCTGGGCGCCGAGGCCGGTGAGGTGTTCGCGAAACTGCACCGTGAACACGGAGTCGACCTACGCCTGGACCAATCGGTGCAGGAGATCACCACGGACAACGGCACCGCCACGGGACTGCGGCTCGGGGACGGCTCGACCGTCGCCGCGGACGCGGTCCTGATCGCCGTCGGCGCGGCACCCAACATCGCACTGGCCGAACAAGCGGGGCTGGCCATCGCCGACGGCGGGGTGCTCGTCGACGCGTCGCTGCGCAGCAGCGATCCCGACATCTACGCCGTCGGCGACATCGCGGCCGCGCAACATCCGTTCTTCGGGGTGCGAATCCGTACCGAGCACTGGGCAAACGCGCTCAAGCAACCCGCGGTGGCTGCCGCGGGGATGCTGGGCAAAAGCGCCGAATACGACGAACTGCCCTATTTCTTCACCGATCAGTACGACCTCGGCATGGAATATGTCGGCCATGCACCCGAATATCAGCGCGTCGTTTTCCGCGGCGACGTTGCTGGGCGCGAATTCGTGGCTTTCTGGCTCGACGCCGACAACCATGTTCTGGCGGGGATGAACGTCAACGTGTGGGATGTCCTTGACGACGTCAAGGCGCTGATCCGATCGGCCGAGCCGGTCGATCCCGACCGCATCGCCGACCCGGCGCAGCCGCTGTCGATCCGGTAGCTGCGGGCACTTCGCCCACTGGGTGGGCGAAAGCCCTGCGGCGCAACAAGTTTCTCGCGCGGTCAGGGGTACGCGCTAACGTGCATGGAACACGTGCCCGGCATCAACCCGTCCGCGTGCAAAAAGCGACGACGGCAGGAAGGTGAGCAACCGGTGAATGTCACGCCCGACGACCTGACCGGCACCGAGCAGGCGGTCCTGCTGGTACTGATGGCCGAGTCCCGTCCGGTGGCCAACGCCGAGCTGGAGCGGCTCGGGCCCAAACTCGACAAACCGAAACGCGACCGGCTCAACCGGTTGGGCCTGATCGAGTCCACCGGAGCCCGGCCGCTCGTCCATGAGCTGACCGACACCGGATGGGCGCTGTGCCGATCCCTGTTCGGCACCGACGCGCCGGCCAGGTCCACCGGACAGGGCAAGGCCCTGTACACGCTTCTTGGTGCGCTGCACCGCTACTTCGAACACGCCGACCTCGTTCCCGCCGACGTGTTCCTGCCTGCCGAGGTGCCCGCCACGGCAGCCGCGCCTGCGCCCGCGGCCGGTCCCGAAATCCAGCTGCGTACCGCCTATGCCGGGCTGACCACCCGGCCCGGCGGCTGGGTGAGTCTGCTGCGGCTCCGTCAGGCCGTGCCCGGGCTGCCCCGACCCACCGTCGACGCCGCGCTGATCAGCCTCTACCAGCAGCCTGGCGTCAGCCTGATCCCCGAGGAGAACCAGAAGGTGCTCACCCCCGCCGACCGCGAAGCCGCGGTGGAGATAGGCAACCAGGACAAACACCTGATCGCGATCGAGTCCTGATGGAGTTACAGCATCGCGAAGCGCTCAGCGCGCTTCGCCTGACCTGGGCACCGACCGCCGACGATCTGTGGCATTCGCAGGGCGCGCTCCACGTGCGCGGGCTGCACGACCGGCCGATGGCCGACGTGATGGCCGCCTTCGGCGATGCCGAACGCGAAACCGACTCCAGCCCGCTGGGTGTGGTGGTGCGGGGCCCGGCCGGATCCGGCAAGACCCATCTTCTCGGCCAGGTGCGCGAACAGGTGCAAACCGGCGGCGGCTTCTTCTTCCTGGTCGAACTGCTGGATGCCGCCAGCTTCTGGCAGTCCGCCCGCTCAGGGATCCTGGAGAGCCTTGGCCGGCCGGGCAGCGAGCGCGAGACCCAACTCAAAGACCTGCTGTGGGAGCTGTCTTCGGTGGCCCACATCTCCCGGGCCAGCCGGCGGGCCGTGATCGGCGACGACGACCTGACGCCCGAGATCCTGAACGACTTCGTCAACGCGCTGCACAAGGTCCACCGCCACACTGTCAAACGCGCCCACCACACCCTGCGCGCCCTCGTGCTGCTCGGTGCCGGTGACCTCGAGCTGCAGGACATCGGCGAGGCCTTCCTGACCGGCAGCGGCGAAAGGGAGTCCTGGGGGCTGCCCGCACCGACGCTCACCGCGCAGGAATCGGTCCGCGACATCTCACGGCTGATCGCCCTGGCCGGGCCGTCGGTCCTGGCGCTCGACCAGATCGACACGCTGCTGGCCCAGTCCACCGAGCGCACCGACACTGCCGACGCGGGCCCCGACAGAACTGCGGGCAACACCGATCTCGAGCACATCGCACACGGCCTCATGTCGATCCGGCAGACCATGCGTCGCACCGTCGGCGTGGTGGCCTGCCTACCGGCTGCGTGGGAAGCCATCCAGGATCGCGCCACTGCCACCGTTCAGGACAGGTTCCGCACCACCGCGCTGCTGCAGGGGCTGCCAACACCAGACGTCGGTCGCGCCATCCTGGAACGCCGGTTCACCGCCAGCTACGCCTCGATCGGGTTCACCGCGCCCTACCCGAGTTGGCCGATCCTGCCGGCAGCATTCGACGAAGCCACCCAGTACACGCCGCGTCAACTGCTCAAACGTGCCGACACGCATGTCCGCCGGTGCCTGGACCGCGACACGATCGAGGAGCTCTCCAGTCTCACCGCTGAGGCTGCCGGCACGCCCGAAACCGGCTCGGGCGGCGCTGCCCAGGGCGACACCGGCGAACTGGACCGCCGCTTCGCCGACTACCGGCGCCGCGCCGTGACGGTCGCTGCGCTCGACCCCGACGGCGAGGACACCACCATGCCCGGCCTGCTGTCGGCGGCGCTCGACGCCTGGATCACCGAACTCGGTGAGGCCGGGCAGGCGTTCCGTCCCGACCCGCTCCCGGGTCAACGGGTGGTGCTGCACGGGCGGCTTCGCCAGACTCTCGACGCGACCACCGACGACGAACGGCACTGGGCATTCCGCGCCATCTCGTCCGGCAACGCTGTCGCGGTGCAGAACAGGATCCGGAAAGCTTGGGAGGCAACCGGTTTCAATCCAGACCGGCGCCAGCTGTTCCTGCTGCGCAACACCGCGTGGCCCAAGGGCGCCAAAACCACGGTGATGATCGCCGAGTTCGAGGCGGCCGGTGGACGGGTGCTGCCCATGAGCGAGGACGACGTGCGCACCATGACCGCGCTGCGTGACCTCATCGACGACAACCACCCCGACCTACCCGATTGGCTGCGCCGCCGCCGTCCGGCCCACGGGATCGGCTGGCTGCGGGCCGCCCTCGGAGACATCGCGGGTGATCCTCCGCCACCGGCCCAGATCGATGTGGACGCCGAGCTCGCGACCGGACCCATACGTGTGCAGCCGCCCGCGCCGGCGATCGAACACTCGCCTACCGCGGTGACCCTCGGCCTGGACAGCCCAGGCGGGTGTCCGGTGTCGGTCGACCTGGCCGCGCTGCGCAAGCACACCGCCATCTTCGCGGGCTCCGGGTCGGGGAAGACCGTGCTGATCCGCCGGCTGGTCGAGGAGTGCGCGCTGCGGGGCGTCTCGTCGATCGTGCTCGACCCCAACAACGACCTGTCCCGGCTGGGTGCCCGCTGGCCCGAGAACCCGCCGGGGTGGACGCCGGCGGACGACGAGCGCGCCGACGCGTATTTCGACAATGCCGAGGTCGTGGTGTGGACTCCGCGCCGCTCGACGGGACGCCCGTTGTCGTTCCAGCCGCTACCGGACTTCGCCAGTGTCATCGACGACGACGACGAGTTCGCCGACGCCGTCGAATCTGCCGTCGCCGCCCTCGAACCCCGCGCCCTGATCGTCGGGAGCACGGCCAAGGCCGAGCGGTCCCGCGCGGTGCTGCGGGAGGCGCTGCGCTACTACGGGGCGAGGCCCTCGACCAGCCTGGACGGCTTCATCGACCTGCTCGCCGACCTGCCCACCGAGGTCAGCGCCCTGGGCGGGGCGAACAAGCTGGCCGCCGAGTTGGCCCAGAACCTGCGCGCGGCGACGGTCAACGATCCGTTGTTCGGCGGCGCCGGCGCCACAGCCGACCCGGGGGTGTTGTTGACACCGTCGCCGGGCTACCGGGCTCGGGTGTCGGTCATCAACATGGCCGGCCTGACCAGCGACCAGCAACGCGAAGGATTCGTCAACCAGTTGCAGATGGCGCTGTTCGCCTGGATCAAACGCAACCCGGCCGGTGACCGGCCGTTGGGCGGATTGCTGGTGATGGACGAGGCGCAGAACTTCGCCCCGTCCAGCCATACGACCGCGGCGACACACAGCACCCTGGCGCTGTCGTCGCAGGCCCGGAAGTACGGGCTCGGGTTGGTGTTCGCCACGCAATCCCCGCGCGGTCTGCACAACCACATCCCTGGCAATGCGACCACGCAGTTCTATGGTCTGCTGAACTCCCCCGCCCAGATCGCGGTGGCCCGGGAGATGGCCCGGGTGAAGGGCGGCCACGTGCCCGACATCAGCAAGCTGCGTTCAGGCCAGTTCTATCTGGCGTTGGAAGGCAATGCCTTTCACAAGATCCAGACTCCCTGGTGCCTGTCCTACCACCCGCCCAGCCCACCGACCACCGACGAGGTGCTGGCGCTGGCCGCTCAGAGCAGGGTCGCGCTGCCGTCGGCGTGAACCCGCACCGTCGCCCCGGCGATGTCGGATGTCATGGTCGCCGCTGCCTGTGACTCGTCGACGATCCGGGCCAGCGTACGTCCGTCATCGGGGGTACGCACCGCCAGGAAGGCGCGCTCCGCGGTGCCGTCGCGACCGACCGGCGTGGTCCACGATTCCACCGTGCCGGTGCCCGTGAACTCCACCTGCAGTGCCCGGGTGGGCTCGGCGTCGACCTCGGACTGCACGTCCTGCCAACGGAATTCATGAGTCGGTGGCTCTGTGCCGTACACCCCGAAACTGTGTTTGGTGAGGTAGCCACCATTGGCGGTGATCAGCCCCCGGGCCCCGGGATTCGCCACGAGTTTCTCGGCCATCGTGGCGATCGAATGGGACACGTAGTTGTTCCACGGCCCACCGGCGAAAGTCAGCCCGCCGGTGACCGTCAGCGGCCGGGCCGGATCGGCCAGCGGCAGACCGATTTCGGCCGCCGCCACCTGCACCGCCGACGGGAAGCAGGAGTACACGTCGACGAAGTCGACCTCGTCGACGCCCACTCCGGCCAGTTCGAGAACGCGCCGTCCGGCGATCCGGATCGCCGGCGACTTGTAGAGCTCGGCCCGCTCGCCGATCGCGTAGGTATCGTGCGAATCCGTTCCGGCATACGGGAAAACCCAACGGTCGGTGGGGATCTGAAGATACGTTGCCTTCTCGACGGTAGTCAGGATCAGCACCGCACCCTGGTTGACCATGTTGTTCGAGTTCATCAACTTGGTGTAGGGCCAGCTGATCATCCGGTTGTCCGGGCCCGGCTGCCAGATCTGCTCGGCAGGCACCGTCTCCCGGCTCCAGGCGTGCGGGTTGTCGGCCGCCACCGCACTGAACCGAGACCACAACTCGCCGATCCGCCTGCGGTGCTCATCGCTGGTCTCACCGGCCGCGATCCGCAGTGCCTGCTCGAACATCGGATACACGTAGGCCGGACGGTCCAGATTGATCCGGAGCTCGGCCTCACCGGCCATCGACACGCCCTCGTGCGCACCCGGCGCCTCCGGCACCGATTCGTCCTGACGGGTCCAGTCCGGCTTGGTCCCGAGTTTGCGCAGCCGGCTTCGGGTGCGCCAGGTCTCGGCTCCCGCGATCAACACCACCTCGGCCCGTCCGCCCTGCAGGTCCAGACAGGCCTCGTTCACCAACGACTGCGGGACGTTGCCGCCCACCCCCGTATAGCGTGTCGCCGCCTTGCCGGCCCGGATGCGTTGCGCCAACAGCAAACCCGGATCCCGGTAGTGCCAGGACAGCAGGTTCACGATCCGCACCGAGTCGACAACCTCCAGCACCCGCGGATCTGCGGCCTCCCGGGCGGCCGCGACCATCAGATCGACCGGCTCGACATCCGGATTCTCCGCCCGGTGGTTGACCTGGCCGTAACCGACGAGGACCGGAGTGCGTGGGTCGACCGTGCTGCGGACGGGCATGCTGTCGAACCTAACCGACGCGAACGCGACTGCGTCGACGGTGCGCTTCGCGCGGCGTTGGTTGAGCGGTACGAATTCGGGTACCCGGAACGCGCGCACCATTCACCGACAACCGCCACTATGGGGACATGAGCGACGCGACTGGATCACCGGCACTCACCGACACAGAACTCGAGCAGCTCAACGCTTACTGGCGGGCGGCGAACTACCTGTCCGTCGGCCAGATCTACCTCCTGGACAACCCGCTGCTCGACGAACCGTTGACCGCCGAACACGTCAAGCCGCGACTGCTGGGCCACTGGGGCACCACCCCGGGGCTGAACCTGCTGTACGCCCATCTCAATCGGATCATCCGGGAACGCGACGCGAACATCATCTACGTCACCGGACCCGGTCACGGTGGCCCGGGGCTGGTGGCCAACGCCTACCTGGAAGGCACCTACAGCGAGGTCTACTCCGCCATCGGGCAGAACACCGACGGACTGCGGAAACTGTTCCGCCAGTTCTCGTTTCCCGGTGGGATACCGAGTCACGTGGCCGCGGAGACACCCGGCTCCATCCACGAGGGTGGCGAACTCGGATACGCCCTGGTGCACGCCTATGGGGCCGCGTTCGACAATCCGGACCTCGTGGTGGCCTGCGTAATCGGCGACGGCGAAGCCGAGACCGGACCGCTGGCTGCCAGCTGGCATTCGAACAAGTTCCTCAACCCGGTCGTCGACGGCGCGGTGTTGCCCATCCTGCATCTCAACGGCTACAAGATCGCCAACCCCACAGTGCTGTCCCGGATTCCGCAAGAGGAACTCGAATCACTGTTGTACGGCTACGGCTACCGGCCCATCACCGTCGCCGGGGACGACCCGGCCAACGTGCACCAGCAGCTGGCCGCGGCCATGGACGAGGCGTTCGATCAGATCGCCGCGATCCAACGTGCGGCCCGTCTCGACGGGGAGGCGGGCCGTCCACTGTGGCCGATGATCATCCTGCGCACCCCCAAAGGCTGGACGGGTCCGCATGAGGTGGACGGCAAACTGGTCGAGGGCACCTGGCGCTCGCATCAGGTGCCGTTGTCGGAAACACGGACCAACCCGTCGCACATGGCTCAGCTCGAGACATGGCTGCGCAGCTACCGACCCGACGAACTGTTCGACGCCGACGGCGCGCTGCGGCTCGATCTCCGGGCCCTCGCCCCGTCGGGCACCCGGCGGATGAGCGCCAACCCGCACGCCAACGGCGGCCTGCTGCTGCGTGACCTCGACCTGCCCGACTTCGCCGACTACGCGGTCACCGTGGAGAGCCCCGCCACGGGCACCGCGGAGGCCACCCGCGTGCTCGGCACATTCCTGCGGGATGTCATCGCGAACAATCCGGACCGCTTCCGGCTGATGGGTCCCGACGAGACCGCCTCCAACCGCCTGGCCGCCGTGTTCGAGAAGACCGACAAGACATGGCAGGCCGAGACACTGCCCGTCGACGAGAACCTGGCCCCCGACGGCCGGGTGATGGAGGTGCTGTCCGAACACCTCTGCCAGGGCTGGCTGGAGGGCTACCTCCTCACCGGACGGCACGGGCTGTTCAACTGCTACGAGGCCTTCGTCCACATCGTCGACTCGATGATGAACCAGCACGCCAAATGGCTGTTCAGCAGCTCGCACCTGACGTGGCGCCGGCCGATCGCGTCACTCAACTACCTGCTGACCTCGCACGTCTGGCGTCAAGACCACAACGGCGCGTCGCATCAGGATCCTGGCTTCATCGACCACGTCGCCAACAAGCGCCCCGAGGTGGTGCGGGTGTACCTGCCGCCGGACGCCAACACGCTGCTGTCGGTGGCCGACCACTGCCTGCGCAGCCGCCAGTACGTGAACGTGATCGTGGCGGGCAAACAACCGGCCCTGACGTATCTGACGATGGACGAGGCCATCGCACACTGCACCCGCGGGTTGGGGATCTGGGAGTGGGCCAGCAACACCACCGGCGAACCCGACGTCGTGCTCGCCTGCGCCGGTGACATCCCGACCCTGGAGACGCTGGCGGCGGCCGACATCCTGCGTCGCCGGCTCCCCGAGGTGAAAGTCCGGGTGGTCAACGTCGTCGACATCATGCGCCTGCAACCCGAGTCCGAACACCCGCACGGCCTTTCCGAGAGCGAATTCGATTCGATCTTCACCACGGACAAACCGGTCATCTTCGCCTATCACGGCTACCCGTGGCTGATCCACCGGCTGGCCTACCGCCACACCAACCACGACCAGCTGCACGTGCGCGGGTTCAAAGAGCGGGGCACGACGACCACACCGTTCGACATGGTGATGCTGAACGACCTCGACCGCTTCCATCTGGTCATGGACGTGATCGACCGGGTCGACGGGCTGGCGGTCAGGGCCGCCGGGCTGCGCCAGGAGATGGTCGACGCCCGGCTGGCGGCCCGCAGCTACACGCGCGAGCACGGCGAGGACGATCCGGCGATCTCGGACTGGACCTGGACTGCGGGGTGATCACCCGTTGTGACCTGGGTAATTGCGCCGCACCGGTACGATTGCGACGTTATGTCTGATCAGAGCGCCGTGGCCGCGCACCCACATCCGCTGGTGGCCCAGCTCTCTGCGTTGCATCACTTCCGCATCTATGCCGACATCGGCATCGTCGTCGTCATCCTCACGGTGACCAACCTGATCGCGCACTTCACCACCCCGTGGGCCAGCATCGCCACGGTTCCGGCCGCCGCGGTCGGCCTGTTGATCCTGGTGCGCGCCCGAGGCCTGGGCTGGGCCGAACTAGGGCTCGGCCGCGAGCACTGGCGCGCGGGTGTGGGCTATGCGCTGGGCGCCGTCGCACTCGTGGTGTCGGTGATCGCAATCGGGGCGGCGCTGCCGTGGACCCGACCGATGTTCATGAACGACAACTACGCCACCGTCTCCGGCGCACTTCTGGCGTCGATGGTGATCATCCCGCTGCAGACCGTGATCCCCGAGGAACTGGCGTTCCGCGGTGTCCTGCACGGAGCCCTCAACCGGGCCTGGGGTTTTCGCGGTGTGGCCGCCGGCGGTTCGCTGCTGTTCGGTCTGTGGCACATCGCCAGTTCGCTCGGGCTGACGAGCGAGAACGTCGGCTTCACCCGACTGTTCGGCGGCGGCGTGTTCGGCATGATCGCCGGTGTCGTACTCGCCGTGATCGCCACCGGCGTCGCCGGCTTCGTGTTCACCTGGCTGCGCCGGCGCAGCGGCAGCCTGATCGCGCCGATCGCCCTGCACTGGTCGCTCAACGGCGTCGGTGCACTGGCCGCCGCCCTCGTGTGGCACCTGTCGACCTAACTGCCTGCGCGTCTGCGCGCTCTGAACTCCCGGTTCTTCAGCATGTTCCCGCAGCTGGACATGTCGCACCAGGTACCGCCGTGGTTGCGGGACCGGTCATAGAACGCCCACGTGCATTCGTCGTTCGCACATGCCTTCAGGCGGGCCCAGGTACCGTCCCGCTGCGCGTCGCGCATCACCAGCAGCAGCTCGAGCAGGCGCTCACCCACATTCTCGCCTGCGGCTGACAACTCCACCTGCCCGTCGGGGGCCAGGTCGACCTTTGCGGTCGAGGTATCGGTGAGCGCCTTCAGTACCGCAAGGTGATCGGCCTGCGGTGCCGGGCCGCCGCTGTGGTGGATCAGCAGCGCACGCAGCGCCTCGCGCACCTTTCGCACCAGGTCGAGCTCGGCTTCCGTCGGGCTGGCACCGGCAGCGAGCAACCCGTTGGCGACCAGCCACGGTGTTGCGTCGTCGGGATGGGCGAGGCGATCTGTTCCGGCAGGCAGTTCGATCGTGTTGACCAAGGCCTGGATCCGGGCCAGCGGCCCGGGCGCGGGTTTGGTCTCGGTGTCGCCGATCCACCTCGTCGTCATGACACCAGCGTACCGCCGTGACCGCTAAATTGGTTTGACTAGTCACTCGTGACCGGCGTACGGTCTTAGATAGTCATGATCAACGGACTCGGGCACCACGGAAACTACGAGGTATCGCCATGAACGACAACCGAATTTCTGCGACATCGGCGCTCACACCCCGTCGTGCACCCGTCCCCCGCCGCCCGTCCATCCGGGCCCGCCTGACCGCACGGATCCGATCCGGCCGCCTCGATGCCATGCTGGCCGTCGGCACCCCGACACCTCCGGGAAGCGCCATCGCGGCCCGCGCCGCACGACTCACGTCGATCACCGAGCGCGTAGCCATCGCCCGGGTGTTACGCCGCTGCGTACACGAGAGCGCCAACGACACCATCGTCTGGTCGTCACGAATACCGTTGCACCGAAAGAACATTGCTGCAGCCGAGACGACGATCGATGCCATCACCCTTCGGCTGCATGCGCCGCTGCCGGTCAATGCGCGCGGGATGGCCCGACTCAACAGGGTGATCAACGACGGGCTCGGCCCTCTGTACGCCTACGGCCACGGCGATCTCGACGGTCGGCTGGGCGCCGCGCTCGCGGCGCTCTGAAGGTCTCCGCTACCCGCGGAGCACCGCCGCGCCCGCGATGCGGCCGGCACTCAGGTCGGCCAGCGCCTCATCGGCGCGATCCAGGGCGTACTCGGGTGTACTGACCGCCATCCGGTGCGCACCGGCGAACGCCAGGAAATCGCGGGCATCGGTGCGGGTATTGGCGGTCACCGAGCGGATCTCCCGCTCCTGGAACAGGTGCCGTTGATAGTTCAAGGCCGGGATGTCGGTGAGGTGGATGCCCGCGATCGCCAGGACGCCGCCGCGATCCAGGGCCGCCAGCGCAGGCAACACCAGATCCCCGACCGGGGCGAAGAGGATTGCGGCATCCAACGGCTCTGGCGGCATGTCGGCGCTGCCCTGCACCGACGACGCGCCCAGCGCCAGGGCGAGTTCGCGAGCCCGCTCGCCACGGGTCATCACATGCACGCGGGCCCCCTGCGCCAACGCCACCTGCGCCGTCAGGTGCGCGCTGCCGCCGAAACCGTAGAGCCCCAACCGCCCAGCCGACGGTAGGTCGGTGCGCAGCAGGGCGCGATAGCCGATGATCCCGGCGCACAGCAGCGGCGCCAGCTCGACGTCGGAATATCCGGTCGGTAACCGCAAGGCGAATGCCGCCGGGACGGTGGTGAAGTCGGCATAACCGCCGTCGGCATCCCAGCCGGTGTAAAGCGAAGACGGACAGAGATTCTCCCGTCCGCGCAGGCAGTAGACACACTGCCCGCAGGTGTGCCGCAGCCACGCCACACCAACCCGATCACCGACGGCGAACCCGCCACCCGCATCGGCACCGACCGCGACGACCTCTCCGACGACCTCATGCCCGGGGATCACCCGTGGCCGATGCACGGCCAAATCCCCTTCGGCCACATGCAGATCGGTACGACACACCCCGCAGGCCAGGACCTTGACGAGCAGTTCGTCAGGCCCGGGCTGCGGGGTAGACACGGTAACCCGTTGCAGCGGATGGGAACTCATCGGACCGGGGACCACGACCTGCCAGGCCGTCATGGTCCCCGTGTCCATCATCGACGCCGGATCAGTTGCCTCTGCGCACCAGTCCGACGAGCCAGAGCAGGATCACCGACCCGAGGATGGCGGTGAAGAGGGTGAACCACCAGCCGCCGCCTCCTGTGTTGAGGAAGAAGCTGAGCAGGAATCCACCGATGAGCGCACCGATCACGCCGATGACGATGTTCATCAGAATGCCGGAGCCACCGCCCTTGACGATCTTGCCGGCGATCCAGCCGGCGATCGCACCGATGATGATGTAGCCGATCCAGCCGACGCTGGTCAGCGTGGAGGAACGAGCCAGGATTTCGGTTGCTGCCATTACATCCATTACAGGTCTCCTACCTGTCACTGGCTATGCCCAGCGGGCTCGCTGAGCCACACCCCAGATGTACCTCCCGAACGTAACAATTCGGTTGGCCAAATGGGAACGATCAGCGCTCGCCTGCGAGATTCTGGCGTTCCGCGTACCCCGGCGTCAGGCTGGGGGCTGCATCTCCGGCGGAGCGTTGGTGACCGGGACCGGCACGCCGACACCCGGGTGCGCCGGGTCGGCCGGCGGTGGCGGCGCGTTGGGGTCGGGAGCGGCCGACGCCGGCGGCGTCCACGGCCGGATCGAGTTGGCCAGGGTCGCGGCGGCCGCCTTGTCCACCGGATGGCTCGCCGAACCCAGCCAGACCACGAACCAGCGTTCCGGAGCCCGCTGTCCGCGCGGGGTGCCCGGGGCCGGCGGTGCACCGACCACGCCGGCCCAGATCTGGCCGTTGGGCTTGTTGGTGTCGGTGAACTTCACCTCGTAGTACGAGGCGACGCCGGACAGCCCGTTGGCGTCGAGCGGCACGGTCTCCTGATTCACCCGGGTTCCGGGGAACGGCATGAAGAACTCACCCATGTCGGAGGCCAACCGGACAGCTGCCTTCGCATTGTCGGCCTCGGCGCCCGCGAACAGCTTCAGGTCCAGGCGGCCCAGCAGCACGCTGGTGTCGTTCGGCGGCTCGGGTGTGCCCTCGGGCGGAAGCTTGGTCAACAACGCCTGCCCGTAGGACAACTGGGTCGCGTCGGACACCTTCCACCCGCCGGGTACGACATAGCTGAAGCCGCCGGCGGCGTTGTCCACACGGCCGGGTTCCGGCGCGGGGGCCGGGGCGGGAGCGTTCGGGTCGACCGGCGCAGGCGCGGGCGCGGGTGCGTTGGGATCGACAGGCGGAGCCGGAACCGGAGCTCCGGGGGCGGGCGCCGGGGCCGGAGCCGGCGCGCCAGGTGCAGGTGCAGGTGCAGGAGCGCCAGGTGCAGGCATGGGGGCTCCGGGAGCCGGAGCGGGCGCAGGAGCAGCCGGTGCCGGGGCGGGAGCCCCGGGCACAGCCGGGGCGGGCGCCGGGGCCGGGGGCACCGGCTCGGGATCCGCATATGCCACCGCCGGCAGCGCAACAGCCGCGGCGGTCGCGCCGGTCATCGCAACCAGCGCCAGCTTCTTCGACAGACCTCTGCGCCGATGTGACATCGCATCCGACTCGTCCATGGGGAAGAAACTACCGTGTTACGGCCGTGACGCAAGTGTGAGTTGCTCTTAGAGTGCTCAAAATCGAGATTGCTACGCACAGTGAATAACCAGGTAAACAAGCCAACGATTGATTGCTGACGCGCGGGTGTGCCGGGCGCCACGCCGGAGCTGGCAACCCGCCTCAGGACACTCCCCGCGCCGGACCCTCAACAGGTGATTCGGACCTGCGTATGCCCGCGTTACGCCGCGAACCGCGAGTCACTTCCGGTGCCCCGCCGGGTGGACGGCAACCTCCTGCGCCTTCACGGAGAAATACACCGTGTCGCCCGGCACCAGCCGCAGCTCGGCCGCCGACTCCGCGGTGATGTCGGCCGCCAGGCCGGGTGCACCGTCAGGCTGCTCATCGGCCCGCACCCGGATGCCTGGACCCCGGCTGTCGAGCTCGGCGACCGTAACCGGCACGGTATTGCGCGGACTTCCGTGCGGTTCGTCGCGGTACACCGAGACCGACGCCGGCGAGAACAGGGCGACGGCCGGTTCGCCGCGCTGCACGTCGGTTGCCGGCGTGCCGTACCAGTTCGCCTGCGATGCGGTGGTGAGCACGCCATCGGCGCCTGCCGTGCCCCCGATCAGGTTGACGCCGGCGAACCTCGCCGCGAAATGACTCTTTGGTGTCGCCAATACCTCTGCGACAGAACCACTTTCAACGATGCGCCCATCCTCCAGCACGACCACCCGGTCAGCCAGCGTCAGGACATCGAGCAGCTCGTGGGTGATCAGCACCGCGCACCTGCCGCCAACGGCCAGAACCCGGCGCAGCACCTTGCGCGTCGACGCTGCCACCGCCACGTCCAATCCGGTCAGCGGTTCGTCGAGCAGCAGGACCTCGGGATCGGCGGCCAGTGCCCGGGCCAGTGCCACCCGCTGCGCCTGGCCGCCCGACAGCCTGCGAGGTCGCCGGTCGGCCAGATCGACAGCGTCGACCTCGGCCAGCCACCGGCGGGCGGTGTCGGAGGCGGCCCGGCGGCCGACCCGGCGTCTACTACGGGCACCGAATGCCACGTTGGCCAGCACGCTCAGGTGCGGAAACAGCAGCGGGTCCTGCAACAGCAAGCCGACCCGGCGGTCGTGCGTCGGCACCTGCACGCCGGCCGCGGTATCGGTCAGCACCCGGTCCCCCACCCGCACAGTCCCGGCGTCGAGGCCGACCAGTCCGGCAATCGCGTGCAATGTCGTCGACTTTCCCGCGCCGTTGGGGCCGAGTACCGCCAGCACCTCACCTGCCGCCACATCGAATTCCAGGTCCAGGCCACGGTTTTCGACGACAGCACGCACATGAAGCGTCATGTCCATCCGCCCGCCCGCAGCCGGCGACTGCCCAGCCCGACGACGACCACCGCCGCCACCGCCACCAACAGCACCGACAACGCCACGGCGGCATCGGCGTCGCTCTCGCGCTGTAGATAGATCTCCAGCGGCAAGGTGCGGGTCACCCCCTGGCGCGACCCCGCGAACGTCAACGTGGCACCGAACTCGCCCAGGGACCGCGCGAAGGCCAGGACAGCCCCTGAGACCAGGCCAGGCCCCAGCAGCGGCAGCGTCACCCGCCACCACACGGTCCCCGGCGACGCGCCAAGCGTCGCCGCCACGACCTCGAAATCGGTGCCCGCGGTGCGCGCAGCGCCCTCCAGCGAGATGACCAGGAACGGCAGCGAGACGAAGGTCTGCGCGAGCACCACCGCCACCGTCGTGAACGCGATGTGCACCCCGGCGGCCTCCAGGTAGCGGCCCACCAGCCCGAGCCGCCCGAATGCGTACAGCAGCGCGATGCCACCGACCACCGGCGGCAGCACCAGCGGCAACAGGATCAACGGTCGCACGATCCGGGTGACCGAACCTGAGCTGCGGGCCAGCACCAGGGCCAACGGGACCCCGAACAGCACGCACAATGCCGTGCTGGCCAGCGACGTCTTCAGGCTGAGCGTCAACGCCGCCGTGGACGACGGACTGGAGATCAGCGACCCGAACTGCGGCCAGTCCACCTTTGCCACCATCGCCACCAGGGGCAGCACGACAAAGATCGTGCCCACCGCGGCAGGGACATAAATCCAGCGCGGAAGACGTGGTGAATTCGTCACGATGCGGCCCCACCGACCACGTCGACGCAGGTCGCAGCGCTGGGTCGGATCATCTCGGCAACCTTATGCGAGCCGTCCCTGGGCGCGCCGAGTTTCCTGACCTAGCTACTGTCCAGTAACATTGGCCGATGGTCGCCCCCGTCCGGTGCGGTGACCCCCAGGTACATGGAGGTACATCATGGCGGAGGTGCTGGTCACCGGCGGCGACACCGAACTCGGCCGCGCGATTGCGGCAGGTTTCCTCGATGCCGGCCACAACGTGATCATCGCCGGCGCCCGCCGCGAGGATCTCGAGTTGACGGCCAAGCAGCTCGACATCGCCTCGATCGTGTTCGACAACACCGATCCCGCCAGCGTCGAGACCGTCCGCACGCAGTTCCCCCACCACCTCGACACCCTGGTCAACGTCCCCGCCCCGCAGTTCGAGGCCAAGGACCCCCGCACCTTCACGCTGGCCGATCAGGCCACCGCCTGGCGCCACGCCCTGGATGCCACCGTGATCTCGGCCGTGCTGACCGTGCAGATCGTGGGTGACCAGTTGCGCTCGGGCGGTTCGATCGTCAACGTCGTGCCCGCCAGCCCGCGCGAAGGCAGCATCGAGGCCGCCGTCAAGGCAGCCCTCGGCGACTGGACCGCCGGTCAGGCCGCGTACTTCGGCACCCGCGGTATCACCGTCAACGCCATCGCTCCCGGCCTCTCGGCCGAGCCCGGCTACGACGGCCTCGGCGCCACGCCGCCTTCGGTCGCCGACGAGTTCGCCCGTCTCGCAGTATTTTTGAGCACGCCGGCAGCTCGCCACATCACCGGGCAGACGATGCACGTCAGCCGGGGTTCCATGGCAACCCTGGGATAGCGCGCTAGGGTCGGAGAAGTGACAATCCGACTCGGACTCCAGATCCCCAACTTCTCCTACGGCACCGGCGTTTCCGAACTCTTCCCGACCGTCATCGCCCAGGCACAGGAAGGCGAGGCCGCCGGCTTCGACTCCGTCTTCGTGATGGATCACTTCTACCAGCTCCCCGGTCTGGGCACCCCGGACCAGCCGATGCTGGAGGCCTACACCGCGCTCGGTGCGCTGGCGACCGCGACGCAGAATGTGCAGCTCGGCACCCTGGTCACCGGCAACACGTACCGCAACCCGACCTTGCTGGCCAAGGCGATCACCACGCTCGACGTGATCAGCCAGGGCCGCGCAATCCTCGGCATCGGCACCGGCTGGTTCGAACTCGAACACGACAGCCTGGGTTTCGAATTCGGCACGTTCACCGAGCGGTTCAAGAAGCTCGATGAGGCGCTGCAGATCATCGTGCCGATGCTCGAGGGCAAGCGCGCGACGTTCAGCGGCACCTACTACCGGACCGAGGAGGCATTCGCCGAACCTCGCTTCCGCGACCACATTCCGCTGATGATCGGCGGCAGCGGCGAGAAGAAGACGATCCCGTTGGCGGCCCGGCACTTCGACCACCTCAACATCATCGCGAACTTCGACGAGCTACCCCGCAAGCTCGATGTGATCCGGCAGCAGTGCGAGCAGATCGACCGGGACCCGGCGACGCTGGAGACCAGCATGCTGGTGATTGCGTTGATCGGCGAGCACTTCACCGCCGATGCCATCCCACCCGACTTCCAGCAACGTGCCGTGTTCGGCAGCGCCGAGCAGATCGCCGAACAGCTGAAGACCAAGCTCTTCGACACCGGGGTCGACGGGGTCATCCTCAGTCCGGTGACCATGGGCGGTTACGTGCCCGGCGGCATCACCGAGGTCGCCGACGCATTGAAACCCCTGATATCCGGGTAAACATTCGGTTCGGTTGCCCATCTCACCGCACAGGTCGGAATGGCGCCGACTAACCTAACGGTTATTACGAGTGGCAAACACGTTCGCGAGGAGCAGCAATGAGCCATCCCGGAGCTACGGCATCGGATCGGCATAAGGTAGTCATCATCGGATCGGGTTTCGGCGGTCTGACCGCCGCCAAGACCCTCAAACGTGCCGACGTAGACGTCAAGCTGATCGCCCGCACCACGCACCACCTGTTCCAGCCGCTGCTGTACCAGGTGGCCACCGGCATCATCTCCGAGGGCGAGATCGCCCCCGCCACCCGCGTGATCCTGCGTAAGCAGAAGAACGCCCAGGTGCTGTTGGGCGACGTGACCCACATCGATCTGGAGAACCAGACGGTGGATTCAGTGCTGTTGGGGCACACGTACTCCACCCCGTACGACAGCCTCATCATCGCCGCAGGCGCCGGACAGTCCTACTTCGGCAACGACCATTTCGCCGAGTTCGCGCCCGGCATGAAGTCCATCGACGATGCGCTGGAGCTGCGCGGCCGCATTCTCGGTGCGTTCGAGCAGGCCGAGCGCTCCAGCGACCCGGTTCGCCGGGCCAAGCTACTCACCTTCACGGTGGTGGGCGCGGGCCCGACGGGCGTGGAGATGGCCGGCCAGATCGCCGAATTGGCTGATCAGACCCTGCGCGGCAGCTTCCGCCACATCGATCCGACCGAGGCCCGGGTGATCCTGCTCGACGCCGCACCGGCGGTGCTGCCGCCGATGGGACCGAAGCTCGGCAAGCGGGCCCAGGAACGGCTCGAGAAGATGGGCGTCGAGGTTCAGCTCGGTGCCATGGTGACCGACGTCGACCGCAACGGCCTGACAGTCAAGGACTCTGACGGCACGCTGCGGCGTATCGAATCGGCCTGCAAGGTGTGGTCGGCCGGTGTGTCGGCCAGCCCGCTCGGTAAGGACCTGGCCGAACAGTCCGGAGTCGAGCTGGACCGGGCCGGTCGGGTCAAGGTAGAGCCGGACCTGACACTCCCGGGCCATTCCAATGTCTTCGTTGTCGGCGACATGGCCGCGATGGAGGGTGTGCCCGGCGTCGCCCAGGGCGCGATCCAGGGCGGCCGCTACGCCGCCAAGCTGATCAAGCGCGAGGTCGCAGGCACCAGCCCGAAGATCCGGGCCCCGTTCGAGTACTTCGACAAGGGCTCGATGGCGACCGTGTCCCGGTTCTCGGCAGTGGCCAAGGTCGGCCCGGTCGAGTTCTCCGGGTTCTTCGCCTGGGTGTGCTGGCTGGTGCTGCACCTGGTGTACATCGTCGGATTCAAGAGCCGTCTGGTGACTGTGCTGTCGTGGGGCGTGACGTTCCTGAGCACCAAGCGGGGGCAGCTCACCATCACCGAACAGCAGGCCTACGCCCGCACCAGGATCGAGGAACTCGAAGAGATCGCTGCCTCGGTCCAGGAGACCGAGCGGGCCGCGTCCTAGAGCCCTGGGACCTCAGGGGGCAGCCGGTCACCTTGCCAGGTGGCCAGGCTGCCTCCGGCGGCCAGCGCCAACAAGGTGCCTTGCGCCTCGAACACGGGTTCCGGGTAACGCAATTCGCTGATGCAGGCCCGAGGGGCGGCCAACACGTCGTCACCCACCGCGCCGCGGCCCAGTTCGATCCGATGCCGCAACAACGGCGTCGAGCCGACGTCGGCATGCATCGCCGACGACCAGTTACCCTCCTGCTCACCGGATCTGCCGATCTGAACCCGTTCGCGAATCCGCACCTGCGCAGCCTGGGACAGCCGTAGTCGCGTGGTGGTGCGGTGCGCCGAACCTCCCGCAACGACGGTCGGCTGCGGATCGAGGTCCAACTGCCCGGCGATCTCAAGCTCCCAGTGCGCAGCCGACCGCAACGTGGCGGCGCCGGGCAGCACCATGGTTGCCGCGGCGGTGCGAATCCGCAGCCGGGCACCGGCTTCCACCACCACCCGCACCGTGACGGTGTCGCCGCCGAGTGGGGTGGCGGCCGTCGAGACCAGGTGCACCGTGCCCGTTTCGGTGCACCGTCCGGCCAGCCCGCCGCGGGCCTCGATCCGCGGCAGCCGACCCGGCGAGGCCGTGATGGCGACTTCGGAGTGCATCACGACGACGGTGCCTGCACGGCCTTCAACTGTTCACGCACCCAGGTCAGCACCGGCCCCGCGGACGGATCCTCGGTCAGTGAGATCAGCGCCGTCGGGCGGTCTGCTCGCACCTTGGCCGCATCGCGGCGCATCACGTCCAGATCAGCACCCACCATCGGGGCCAGGTCGGTCTTGTTGACCACCAACAGGTCTGAGAACGTCACGCCCGGGCCGCCCTTCCGCGGCACCTTGTCTCCCCCGGCCACGTCGATCACGAAGATCTGCACGTCGACCAGACCCGACGAGAACGTCGCGGTGAGGTTGTCGCCACCGGATTCGACGAGAATGAGATCCAGCGCGGAGTTGGCGTCGATCAGATCGTCGATCGCATCCAGGTTGGCGGTGATGTCATCGCGGATCGCGGTGTGCGGACATCCCCCGGTCTGCACCGCGGCGATCCGCTCGTCGGGCAGCACCGCATGCCGGCGCAAGAAGTCGGCGTCTTCAGTGGTGTAGATGTCGTTGGTCAGCACCGCGAGCGACAACTCATCGCGCAACTGCCGGCACAACGCCGCCACCAGAGCGGTCTTTCCCGATCCCACCGGACCGCCGACACCGATGCGCAACGGCTCACCGGGCTGACGGGCCCGCTTGGGCCGGTCTACGTGCGTGTGGGGTTCGCCGTCGAGGAAATGCGGTGGCATGGTGGACCTTTCGAGATTGCAGAGCAGAATTACGAGACGAACAGCGGTCGGTCCCGTTCGGTGTGGCGTTGGGCCAGCACGTCGAGCAACGGGTCAGAGAGGTCGGCCAAACCGGTGACCGCCTCGGCCGCCACCTCGTCGCACAACCCGGACAGCTCGAAGGTCAGGGCCGCGACATCGGCAGGATCCAAGGCGAGCAACCGCTGCGCGGCCGTCGCCGAACCGGTCATGGTGGTGTACACCACCGACAGGGCGGTCTGGTCCGGCGCCAGCGCCGCGGCTGCGCCGACCGCACCGGCGGCCACCGGCAGATGTGGCCGGGTTCCGAGCGTGTCCCACGACTGCTGCGGCCAGACCCGCCGGGCCAGCCGGACCAGTCCGCGCCCCTGCGCGCGCGAGGCCTCCCGCGCCGCCGGAGCCGGGGTACGGGCGTCGGTTTCGGCGTCGGCCGCCCCGGCGTCCAGAGCACCGGTGTGCACCGCCACCGCCAGCGAGGCAGCGACCACTCCGTTGGTGCGGATGCGCCGGATCAGGTAGGCGCGCAACGTTGCGACGTCGGTGAGCAGACCACTGGTGACCGCCTCCTCGACGCCGCCGGAATGCACGTGCCCACCGGTCGGCAACCGTGAATCGGCCAGGGTCAGAAGCGTTGCCAGGCTGCTCATCTATCGGCCACTCATCTAGAACAGGAAATATCGTTGAGCCATGGGCAGTTCGACCGCGGGCTGCTCCTGCCACACCTGTCCGTCGATCCGCACGGTGAAGGTATCGGGCTCGACCTCGATGCGGGGCATCGCATCGTTGTGCGGCATCTGGGCCTTACCGACTTGCCGAACATTCTTGACCGCGGCCAATTTTCGACGAATGTCGAGGCGGTCCGCCAGACCGTCCTCGATCGCCTGCGGTGCGACGAAGTGCACCGAGGTGGCGGCCGCCGCGGCGGGAGCCGCCCCGAACATCGGCCGCGGCAGTACCGGTTGCGGCGTCGGGATCGAGGCATTGGCGTCGCCCATCGCGGCCCACGCGATCATGCCGCCCTTGAGCACGGCGTGCGGACGCACGCCGAAGAATGCGGGTTCCCACAGCACCAGGTCGGCCAGCTTGCCGACCTCGACCGATCCGATCTCCCCGTCGAGACCGTGGGCGATGGCCGGGCAGATGGTGTATTTCGCGACATAACGGCGCGCGCGGTTGTTGTCGGCCGGCCCGTCTCCCGCCAGGGCGCCGCGCCTGCGTTTCATCACGTGTGCGGTCTGCCAGGTCCGCAACACCACCTCGCCGATCCGGCCCATCGCCTGCGAGTCGCTGCCGATCATCGAGATGGCCCCGATGTCGTGCAACAGGTCCTCGGCGGCGATCGTCGACGGCCGGATCCGGCTCTCGGCGAACGCCAGATCCTCGGGCACACTCGGGTTGAGGTGGTGGCACACCATCAACATGTCGAGGTGCTCGTCGAGGGTGTTGACCGTGTGCGGCCGCGTCGGATTCGTCGAACTGGGCAGCACATTGGGGTGGGCGGCGACGGTGATGATGTCGGGCGCATGCCCGCCACCGGCACCTTCGGTGTGATACGCGTGGATGCTGCGGCCCTTGATGGCGGCCAGGGTGTCCTCGACGAAGCCGGCCTCATTCAGGGTGTCCGTGTGGACATTGACCTGCACCCCCGCGGCTTCGGCGACGGTGAGACAGGCGTCGATGGCCGCCGGGGTGGTCCCCCAGTCCTCGTGCAGCTTGAAACCTGCTGCGCCACCGCGCAACTGCTCCCACATCGCCTGGGAGCTGACGGTGTTGCCCTTGCCGAGAAGGGCGACGTTGAGCGGCCAGGAATCCAGCGCTTCGAGCATCCGGGCCAGATGCCACGCTCCCGGCGTGACCGTGGTGGCCTTACTGCCCTCGGCCGGACCGGTGCCGCCGGCCACGATGGTGGTGATGCCGCCGCCGAGGGCCTCCTCCATGAGCTGCGGACAGATCAGATGAACGTGACAGTCGATCGCGCCGGCGGTCAGGATGCGACCGTTGCCCGCGATGATCTCGGTGGATGGGCCGACAACCAGGGCCGGATGCACTCCCGTCATGATGTCGGGGTTGCCGGCCTTGCCGATCCCCACGATGCGCCCATCGCGGATCCCGATGTCTGCCTTGATGATTCCCCAGTGGTCGATGATCACCGCGCCGGTGATGACGGTGTCGGGTGCGCCGTCTGCGCGGGTCGCCCTCGACTGCCCCATCGACTCGCGCAGCACCTTGCCGCCGCCGAACACCGCCTCGTCGCCGGCGCGCTCGGGCCCGCCGCTGCGGTCCTCGGTGATCTCGACGAACAGGTCGGTGTCGGCCAGCCGGATCCGGTCACCCGCGGTGGGGCCGAACAGCGCGGCGTAGCGCGCCCGGGTCAGTTCGCTCATGGGATGTCCAATCGGCCGGGCGCGTCGAAGCTGATGCCGTGCACCTCGCGGGCGCCGCCCAACGGGACCAATGAAATCCGCTGGGCCACACCGGGTTCGAAACGAACGGCAGTACCGGCCGGGATGTCGAGGCGGTGTCCGCGGGCGGCAGACCGGTCGAAGTCCAACGCGCCGTTGGCCTGCGGCAGGTGTACATGGCTACCGACCTGCACCGGACGGTCACCCGTATTGACCACATCGAGGATCAGCCGTGGTGCACCGGGATTGAGCGCGATGTCGCCGTCGCCGAACACGATCTCGCCGGGGATCATCACGCGATCGGGTGGTGGACGGTGACCAGCTTGGTGCCGTCGGGGAAAGTGGCCTCGACCTGGACGTCGTGCAGCATCTCGGGCACCCCCTCCATGACCTCCCCGCGGGTCAGCACATCGCGTCCGCTCACCATCAACTCGGCGACCGTGCGGCCGTCACGCGCGCCCTCCAGCAGGTGATCGGTGATCACCGCGACGGCCTCGGGATGGTTGAGCAGTAAGCCACGAGCCTGTCTGCGCCGAGCCAGGTCTGCGGCATACGAGATGAGCAGGCGGTCCTGCTCATGCGGGGTCAAACGCATAGTGCGCGATATTGCCATGGCGAGCGGGTTTCGGCAGCGCTCGCTCGGCCCGCACGACGGGCGCCGGAAGACCTACTCGGCGATGTTCTGCAGTCGTACCTGGCCGCGCGCCACGAGCTTGTCGTTCTCGTCGGTGATGGTGATCAGCCACAGCTGCTGCCGGCGACCCCGGTGGATTGGCGTGGAAACTGCTGTGACAGTGCCCGATCCGATGGCGCGCAGGAAATCGGTGTTGTTGTTGACCCCGACAACGGTGCCGCCGCCGTTCTCCGACAGCCAGATGTGGCCGGACACGCTGGCCAGGCTCTCGACGATCGAGCAGTACACGCCGCCGTGGACGATGCCCCAGGGCTGCAGCAGCTTGTCGTGGATCTCCAGCTGTGCGCGGCCGCCGTCGGGGGTGAGCTCGAGATAGGTCAGGCCCAGTTCGGTGTCGAAACCTTTGCCCAAACCTTCAGGGGTATCAGTGGTCACAGCCCTCGTGTCTACACGCCGTATCTCCATAAAGATGCGGGCGGGTCCCGCGTATCAAACGCGGGACCCACCCTCGAGCGGACCGGGGGTCTCTGCAGCCCTCAGGACTCCGGCGCGGTCCGTTAGTCTCGTATCTACATACTAGGCAAGGCTATCCTAATTAAGCAAGACCTTCCCCGCCCGGCCACTGCCACGAACCGGCAGACCAAAGCCGACCAGGGCATCGAGGACCGCCTGACCGCGCCGCATGCTCACGACCTCACTCGAGCCGGCGAGCAGTGGGACCTGCGTGGCGGCACCGACCACCGCCGCGCCCACCATGTGCCACATCGCTGCGATCGACATCGCGCCGTCACTGATGTCCACCAGGCGGCTGAACAAGGGTTCGAGCGCGCGATGACTGCGATGAGCCACCCAGGTGGTCAGCGCCGCCTCACTGGGCAACGCGACGATCCCGTCACGGCAGGCACTGGTGAAGCGCGCGACCCGGCCGCAGTAGTGAGGATCCTCCGGCAGACCGCGCAGGGTCGGGTCGACCACGCCGACCCAGTCGATCGCACCCTCGGAGTCGACATGGACCCACAGGTTCTCCAGGCCGGTGTCCCAGGCGCGGCCCTCCAACACCAGCAGCGGCACGACCCGGCCGATCACGACATGAATGAACGTGGCGGCCAGCTGCTGGGCGACCGCGGCGCGATTGCCCGTCTCCTCCATCGCGGCGTCGAACATCCCCTGCAACCGGTCGGCGGACAGCGCCTCGGCCAACGGCCACCACCGCCTACGTGAGAGGTCACCCACCACGGCCACGCCGTAGACCCGCGGACACTCCGGATACAGCTCACGTAAACGCCGACTCGACTCGTGCAGCGGCAGCGTCCGCTCGATGGCCATACCCGCGATCAGCGGATCTTCGATCAAGACCGTCATGTCACCTCCGAAGGCTCCTGTTTGAGTTAGGTTAGCCTTACTATAGTCACGTGAAGGATGAGAGCTACCCCCTGTGACTCGATTCACAGCAGGCCCCAGATATGGCGCTGACCTTGCCCTAACCCGATGGAGAAGGCGGTCCGGAGCGCGACCTCAGATGCATACGACGCGCGGTAGTAAACCCGTAGTACGCTGGCTTTACTGCTCAGGAGAGTGAACGGAACATGGCCAAAATGACGCGTCTCGGGGAGCTTGAGCGCGAGGTGATGGACCACTTGTGGTCTGCACCCGAACCCCAAACCGTGCGCCAAGTCCATGAGGCGCTGGCCGCCCGCCGCGACTTGGCCTACACCACGATCATGACCGTGCTGCAACGACTTGCGAAGAAGAACCTGGTCGTACAGCACCGCGATGACCGTGCGCACCGCTATGCGCCCACAAATGGGCGCGACGAGCTGGTCGCCGGCCTCATGGTCGACGCGCTCGACCAGGCCGCAGACTCGGGTAGCCGGCAGGCCGCGCTGGTCCATTTCGTCGAAAGAGTCGGCGTCGACGAGGCTCAGGCCTTGCGTCGCGCATTGGCCGAACTGGAGAGCAAGCACCAGCTGCGCCCACCGGCTGGCAATTCGGGCCCTGCCTGAGAGAGACTTACGGCGTGTCCGCGCTGGCCTTCACTCTCGTCGCGCTGGCCCTCGTGGGGCCGGTACCGGCGGTGCTGGCGCGTGCGGCGTGGCCACTACGCGCCCCGCGTGCGGCAATCGTGCTGTGGCAGTCGGTCGCACTGGCCGCAGTGCTGTCCGCTTTCTCGGCCGGTATCGCGATCGCCAGCCGCCTGTTCGTTCCCGGTCCGGACGGTCGGCCGACCGCGACCATCATCAGTGAGATCAGGGCCCTCGGTTGGCCGTTATGGCTGCTCTACGTCGTGGTGTTCACGCTGACGCTGTTCATCGGCGGCCGGCTCTGTGTAGCCGTGATCCAGGTGGCGGTGGCCACCCGGCGCCGGCGCGCCCATCACCGCATGATGGTCGACCTGCTCAGCAAGTCCCGCGATGCGGTGCCCGCCCATCTCTGTACGGCACACCGGCCGTTCGCCGGTGACGGACTGCGCATCCTCGATGTCGCGCAGCCACTCGCCTACTGCCTACCCGGCGTCCGCAGTCGCGTCGTGGTGAGCGAGGGAACGCTCACCACGTTGTCCGACAACGAGGTTGCCGCGATCCTCACCCATGAACGGGCCCACCTGCGCGCCCGGCATGATTTGGTCCTGGAGATGTTCACCGCCGTCCACGCCGCCTTCCCGCGGTTCGTCCGCAGCGCCAACGCGCTGGACGCGGTCCGGTTGCTGATCGAGCTGCTGGCCGACGATGCCGCGGTCCGCACGGCAGGCCCCACTCCCCTGGCCCGGGCGCTGGTCGCCTGCGCGAGCGGCCGCACCCCCTCAGGCGCACTGGCTGCCGGCGGGCCCACCACCGTGATCCGCGTGCGACGCCTCGGCGGCAAGCCCAACAGCGTCGCCATGGCCGTCACCGCGTATCTCGCCGCGGCCGCAGTCCTGGTGGTCCCCACCGTCGCCGTCGCCGTTCCCTGGCTCACCGAGCTTCACCGCCTGTTCGCCGGGCTGGGATAAACCCCTGTCCAACAGGCGTTCTGACACAACAAAACAACGAAAGGCTGCGGCATGACGTCGTCAAGCACACCGTCCAGCACCACCGGTACCGCGCAGATCGGAGTCACCGGCCTGGCCGTGATGGGCTCCAATCTCGCCCGCAACTTCGCCCACCACGGCTATACCGTCGCGCTGCACAACCGGTCGATCGCCAAAACCGATGCGCTGCTGGCCGAGCACGGCTCCGAGGGCAAGTTCGTGCGCAGCGAGACGATCGCGGAATTCCTTGACGCCCTGGAGAAGCCACGCCGGGTGATCATCATGGTCAAGGCAGGCGACCCGACCGATGCGGTGATCAACGAGCTGGCCGACGCCATGGAGCCCGGCGACATCATCATCGACGGCGGCAACGCCCTCTACACCGACACCATCCGCCGGGAGAAGGCGATCCGCGAGCGCGGGCTGCACTTCGTCGGCGCAGGTATCTCCGGCGGTGAGGAAGGCGCGCTCAACGGCCCGTCGATCATGCCCGGCGGCCCCGCCGAGTCCTACAAGTCGCTCGGCCCTCTGCTGGAAGAGATCTCCGCACACGTCGACGGTGTGCCGTGCTGCACCCACATCGGCCCGGACGGCGCCGGACACTTCGTCAAGATGGTGCACAACGGCATCGAGTACTCCGACATGCAGCTGATCGGCGAGGCCTACCAGCTGCTGCGCGACGGGCTCGGCCTTGAGGCCGCACAGATCGCCGACGTGTTCACCGAGTGGAACAAGGGCGACCTTGACAGCTACCTGGTGGAGATCACCGCCGAGGTGCTGCGTCAGGTGGACGCCAAGACGGGCAAGCCGCTGGTGGACGTGATCGTCGACGAGGCCGAGCAGAAGGGCACCGGGCGCTGGACCGTGAAGTCCGCCCTCGACCTCGGCGTTCCCGTCACCGGCATCGCCGAGGCCGTGTTCGCCCGGGCGCTGTCGGGTTCGGTGCCCCAGCGCAAGGCCACCACCGGTCTGGCCTCCGGCGAGCTCGGCGACAAGCCTTCTGAATCAGCGCAATTCATCGACGATGTCAGAAAGGCGCTGTACGCCTCGAAGATCATCGCCTACGCCCAGGGCTTCAATCAGATCCAGGCCGGGTCGGCCGAGTACGGGTGGGGCATCACCCTGGGCGATATGGCCACCATCTGGCGCGGCGGCTGCATCATCCGGGCGAAGTTCCTCAACCGGATCAAGGAGGCATACGACGACGATGCCGACCTGGCCACCCTGATCGCCGCGCCGTACTTCCGTGACGCAGTCGAGGCGGGTATCGACAGTTGGCGCCGGGTCGTGATCAAGGCCACCGAGTTGGGAATTCCCGTCCCTGGCTTCGCCTCGTCGCTGTCCTACTACGACGCGTTGCGCACCGAGCGGCTGCCCGCGGCACTGACTCAAGGCCTGCGCGATTTCTTCGGCGCGCATACCTACGGGCGTACCGACGCCGAGCCCGGTCAGAAGTTCCACACGCTGTGGAGCGGCGACCGCAGCGAGGTTCAGGCCTAGATTCAGCGGCCCTGACGGGGAAGCCCGCGCCACTAGACTCAAGGGCGTGAGGTTTCTCAACGGACACATCCCGCCGTACGACCTGACCTACAACGACGTCTTCGTCATCCCCGGCCGGTCGGATGTGGCGTCGCGGTTCGACGTCGACCTGTCCACCAACGACGGATCCGGCACCACCATCCCGGTGGTGGTGGCGAACATGACGGCGGTGGCGGGTCGGCGCATGGCCGAGACCATCGCGCGGCGCGGCGGCATCGTGGTGCTGCCACAGGATCTGCCGAGCACCGTGGTGGCCGACACCGTGCAGTTCGTCAAGAGCCGCGATCTCGTGGTGGACACGCCCGTGACGCTGGGCCCCGACGACTCGGTGTCCGACGCCGCGGCGCTGCTGCACAAGCGTGCCCACGGGGCGGCGGTGGTGGTGTTCGAGGGGCGTCCGATCGGGCTGGTCACCGAGGCCAGCTGTGCCGGCGTTGACCGGTTCGCCCGCATCCGTGATGTCGCGGTGCCGGACTTCGTCACCGCTCCGGTGGGCACCGATCCGCGAAAGGTGTTCGACCTCCTCGAGCACGCACCCATCGACCTCGCGGTGCTCACCGAGGCGGACGGCTCCCTGGCCGGCGTGCTGACCCGCACCGCGGCGGTGCGGGCGGGTATCTACACACCCGCCGTCGACGCGGCCGGGAAACTGCGCATCGCCGCAGCCGTCGGGATCAACGGCGATGTCGGCGCCAAGGCCCGCGCCCTGGCCGATGCCGGGGTAGACCTGCTGGTCATCGACACGGCACACGGCCATCAACTCAAGATGCTCGACGCCATCAAGTCGGTGGCATCGTTGAACCTCGGCCTGCCGCTGGCGGCGGGCAACGTGGTCTCCGCCGACGGCACCCGCGACCTCATCGAGGCCGGCGCCTCGATCGTCAAGGTAGGGGTGGGCCCCGGCGCCATGTGCACCACCCGGATGATGACCGGCGTGGGACGCCCGCAGTTCTCAGCTGTCGTCGAATGTGCAGCTGCGGCAAAGGAACTCGGTGCGCACGTGTGGGCCGACGGCGGGGTCCGGCACCCGCGCGACGTGGCGCTGGCGCTGGCCGCCGGTGCCGCCAACGTGATGATCGGCTCCTGGTTCGCCGGAACCTATGAATCCCCGGGCGACCTGCTGCACGATCGGGAGGAACGGCCGTACAAGGAGAGTTACGGCATGGCTTCCAAACGTGCGGTGGCCGCCCGTACCGCCGGGGACAGCCAGTTCGACCGCGCCCGCAAGGCCCTGTTCGAGGAGGGCATCTCGTCCTCGCGGATGAGCCTCGACCCGGGGCGCGGCGGAGTCGAGGACCTGCTCGACCACATCACCTCGGGGGTGCGCAGCACCTGCACCTATGTCGGCGCAGGCACTCTCGCCGAACTGCACGAGAAAGTGGTGCTGGGCGTTCAGTCGGCCGCCGGTTTCGCCGAGGGGCATCCGCTGCCGACCGGATGGTGACCGCGATACTATTGAGGCTCGGAGTAAGGCGTCGACGGCTGCATATTGCCCGGTCGTCCGCCGCGACAGATCGAACGAAAGGGTTCACGTGCCGCAGGCACCCACCGAGGCCTCCGGTTCTGAACCGGCCTTCCGGGTGGAACACCAGTCACTTCTGAGCGCCGAAGCCGACGACCCCTCTCCTAGTCGGCCGGGCCCCCGGCCCGGCGTTCCCCTGGAGAGCTGATGGGCAGCTCAACGGACGTAATTTTCTCGTTGCTGTCGATCCTGGCGATCGTCCTCCTCACTCTCGGCACCGCGGTGTTCGTGGCCGCCGAGTTCTCCCTGACCGCACTGGAGCGCAGCACGGTCGAGGCCAACGCCCGCACCGGCGACCGCCGCGACCAACTGGTCCGCCGCGCGCACCGCACCTTGTCGTTCCAGCTCTCCGGCGCCCAGGTGGGCATCTCGATCACCACCCTGGCGACCGGTTACCTCGCCGAACCCGTGGTCGGCGAACTCATCCGCCCCGGCCTGGACGCCCTCGGTGTACCACCCAACGTGGCGTCCGGTCTGGCGCTGTTCCTGGCCATCCTCATCGCGACCTCGCTGTCCATGGTGTTCGGCGAACTCGTGCCAAAGAACCTGGCCGTGGCCCGCCCGGTCCCGACGGCACGTGCCGCAGCACCGCTCCAGCTGTTGTTCTCGATGCTGTTCACGCCGGTCATCCGGCTGACCAACGGCACGGCCAACTGGATCGTGCGCCGCCTCGGCGTCGAGCCGGCCGAGGAACTGCGCTCGGCACGTTCGGCCCAGGAACTGGCGTCGCTGGTCCGGAACTCGGCCCGCAGCGGGTCTCTCGATCCCACCACCGCGCTGCTGGTCCACCGCTCGCTGCAGTTCGGTGAGCGCACCGCCGAGGAACTGATGACCCCACGCTCCAAGATCGAGGTGCTCGACGCAGGCGATTCGGTGTCCGACCTGTTGGCCGTCGCGATCCGCACCGGGTACTCACGGTTCCCGATCGTCGAGGGCGACCTGGACGAGACCATCGGCGTCGTCCACGTCAAGCAGGTGTTCTCGGTTCCGCGCGAAGACCGGGACCGGACCCGGCTGGCCGGGCTGGCACTGCCCGTGGCCACGGTGCCGTCCACCCTCGACGGCGATGCCGTGATGACCCAGATCCGGGCCAACGGGTTGCAGACCGCACTGGTGGTCGACGAATACGGCGGCACCGCGGGCATGGTGACAGTCGAAGACCTGATCGAGGAGATCGTCGGCGACGTGCGTGACGAGCATGACGACGCCACCCCCGACGTGGTGCCTGCCGGCGCCGGCTGGCAGGTGTCCGGGCTGCTGCGCATCGACGAGGTCGCGACCGGCACCGGATTCCGTGCTCCCGAGGGCGAATACGAAACCATCGGCGGGCTGGTGCTGCAGGAACTCGGACACATACCCGAGACCGGCGAAGCCGTGGAGCTCATCGCGTTCGACCCGGACGGCGACCCGGACAAGCCGACTCGATGGCTGGCCACGGTGGTGCGGATGGACGGCCGCCGGATCGATCTGCTCGAACTGACCAGTCTCGGAGCGCGGGAGAACGGGCATGGGTGACATCCTCGGTGTGCTGCTGACGGTGCTGCTGCTGGCCGCCAACGCGTTCTTCGTGGCCGCGGAGTTCGCGCTGATCTCGGCCCGCCGGGACCGGCTGCAGGCACTCGCCGAGCAGGGCAAGCGCAGTGCGGTGACCGTCATCAGGGCGGGCGAGCACCTGTCGCTCATGCTGGCCGGCTCCCAACTGGGCATCACGATCTGCTCGATCCTGCTGGGGCGGGTCGGCGAACCCGCCGTCGCTCATCTGCTGGAGAAACCCTTCGCGCTGATCGGCGTGCCCGACGCGGTTCTGCACACCGTCTCGTTCTTCATCGCCCTGGCCGTCGTGGTGACCCTGCACGTGCTGCTCGGCGAGATGGTGCCGAAGAACATCGCCATCGCGGGGCCCGAGACCGCCGCGATGCTGCTGGTCCCGCCGTACCTGGTGTACATCCGGGCGGCCCGGCCGTTCATCGCCTTCTACAACTGGTGCGCCAACGCCACACTGCGCGCGTTCCGGGTCGAACCGGTCGACGAGCTCGAATCGGCCGTCTCGACCGTCGAACTGTCGGAGATGATCGCCGAATCGGTGTCCGAAGGCCTGCTCGACACCGAGGAGCACGGTCGTTTGACGCGGGCCCTGCAAACACGCACCCGTACGGTCAGTGATGTCGCGATGCCGTTGGACGAGATCCACGCCATCCGGGTCGCCGCCCCGGGTTCGGGGCCCACCGTCGGGGATGTGGAGCGGGCACTGGCCGACACCGGCTACTCGCGCTTCCCTGTTGCCGATTCCTTCGGCGAATTCATCGGGTACCTGCACATCAAGGATGTGTTGCCGCACATCAACGACCCCGATGCGGTGCTGGATCTGTCCATGGTGCGTCCGTTGCCGCGCGTCCCGGCCTCGTTGCCGCTGCCCGATGCGCTGTCCCGGATGCGACGCAGCAACAGTCACCTCGCGCTGGTCGTCAACGAGGAGAACCGCGAGGAGCAGGACGGTCCTGACGGTGCGAGCGATGCGCCCGCCGGTCCGGACGGGACCGTCACCGCGATGGTCGCGCTCGAGGACCTCGTCGAGGATCTGGTGGGCACTGTGCGAGACGGCACCCACCGCATCTGACCCGTCTGATCCTCCCTCGAATGCATCGGTAGGCTCGAGCCGCACGGCGGCGGCGGGCCACCCAGTGGAGGAGACATGGAAGGACGCGTTGGATCGGACGCGGCCGGACTGACCCTGCCGGATGCCGACGAGGTCCTGGCGGGCCCGGATTGGGCGGCACGCGCCGAGTCACATCGGCGCCGCGCCGACGACTTCCTCACACCACACGTGCGTCGCCGACACGCCGGTGAGCCGCACCCGGTATGGGATTTCCTGTTCACCTACTACAGCCTGCGACCCCGTCAGCTACGCCTGTGGCATCCCGGCTTCGGGGTGGTGCTGGCCGGCGGAGAGGCAGAGCCGTATCTGCGGCGCACAGGTTACGGTCCGCATCCGCACGGTGTCACGGTGCGGACCGACTACCTGCTTTCCCGCATCGAGACGGTCCGCTTCGTGGCTCGGTTGATGCGTGCCACCGCAGCGCGGGCGCCCCGGATGAACTGCTTCGGACTACACGAGTGGGCCATGGTCTACCGGACTCCCCAGCTACGTCACGACAGGGTTCCACTGCGCCTCGGCGCCACCGGAACCGATGCCGTCGTCGAGTCGATGCCGTTGCGGTGCAGCCACTTCGATGCCTTCCGTTTCTTCACCGACTCCGCCGCGCCCCGCAACGACCGGCAACTGAGCCGCGAGCAACAGCTCGACACCGAGCAGCCCGGCTGCATCCACGCCGCCATGGACACCTACAAATGGTCGTACAAGCTGGGCCCTCTGGTGTCGTCGGAACTCGTGATGGACGCACTCGAACTGGCCGCCGACGCGCGGGCGGTCGATATGTGTGCCAGCCCATACGACTTGAGGCGCTATGGTTTCGAGCCGATCGCCATCGAAACACCGGCCGGGCGCGCCGAATACGTCAGGGCCCAGCAGCGCATCGCCGAACGGGCAGCGCCGTTGCGGATCACTCTGGCAAACCGGTGTGAGCTGTTGCTCACCAGGCTGGACGGCTGAAAGGCCGACGTTACCAATGGGTAAGCTGGATAAACGGCAGGCACCGCACGGTGCCTGGAGCCGAGGGAGGAAACGCGCATGACCAATCGCGTGACTGTCGGAAACCTGCGCGTGGCACAGGTGCTGCACGACTTCATCACCAACGAGGCACTGCCGGGCACCGGCGTCGACCCGGACAGCTTCTGGTCCGGTGTGGACAAGGTCGTCGCTGACCTCACCCCGAAGAATCAGGACCTGCTGGCCCGTCGCGACGATCTGCAGGCGCAGATCGACAAGTGGCACCGCGCTCATGTGCTCGAGCCGGTCGACCCCGAGGCCTACAAGCAGTTCCTCACCGATATCGGCTACCTGTTGCCGGAGCCCGCCGACTTCACCATCACCACCTCAGGTGTCGACGACGAGATCACCTCGACGGCCGGTCCGCAGCTCGTGGTGCCGATCCTCAACGCCCGCTTCGCGCTCAACGCCGCGAATGCCCGCTGGGGCTCGCTGTACGACGCGCTGTACGGCACTGACGTCATCAGTGAAGAGGACGGCGCCGAGAAGGGGTCGGGCTACAACAAGGTCCGTGGCGACAAGGTGATCGCCTACGCCCGCAACTTCCTGGACGAGGTCGTGCCGCTGGCCGCGGGAACCTGGGCCGAGGCCACCGGCCTGAAGATCGACGAAGGCCAGTTGCTGGTGGAGTACGGCGACGGCCTGTCCTCCGGCCTGGGCACCCCCGAGCAGTTCGTCGGCTACACCGGTGAGCTCGGGCAGCCGCAGTGGTCGGTGCTGCTGGCCAACCACGGCCTGCACATCGAGATCCTGGTCGACCCGGACTCCCCCATCGGCTCCACCGACGCCGCAGGCATCAAGGACGTCGTGCTGGAATCCGCGATCACCACGATCATGGACTTCGAGGACTCGGTGGCCGCCGTCGACGCCGACGACAAGGTGCTCGGCTACCGCAACTGGCTGGGCCTGAACCGGGGCGACCTGGCCGAAGAGGTCGCCAAGGGCGGCAAGACGTTCACCCGCGTGCTCAACCCGGACCGCACCTTCACCACGCCGGACGGCGAGGGTGAGCTCACCCTGCCCGGTCGCAGCCTGCTGTTCGTGCGCAACGTCGGGCACCTGATGACCAACGACGCGATCGTGGATGTTGATGGGAACGAGATCCCCGAGGGCATCCAGGACGCGCTGTTCACCGGCCTGATCGCCATGCACGGGCTCAAGGACGACGAGGCGAATGGCCCGCTGAAGAACAGCCGCACCGGCTCGGTCTACATCGTCAAGCCCAAGATGCACGGACCCGACGAGGTCGCCTTCACCTGTGAGCTGTTCGGTCGTGTCGAGGACGTGCTCGGCTTGCCCGGCGGCACCCTCAAGGTCGGCATCATGGACGAGGAACGCCGCACCACCGTCAACCTGAAGGCCAGCATCAAGGCCGCCGCCGATCGAGTGGTGTTCATCAACACCGGCTTCCTCGACCGCACCGGCGACGAGATCCACACCTCGATGGAGGCCGGCCCGATGATCCGCAAGGGCGCCATGAAGGCCCAGCCGTGGATCAAGGCGTACGAAGACAACAACGTCGACGTGGGCCTGGCCACCGGCCTGGCCGGCAAGGCCCAGATCGGCAAGGGCATGTGGGCCATGACCGATCTGATGGCCGACATGGTCGAGCAGAAGATCGGCCAGCCCAAGGCCGGTGCCACCACCGCATGGGTGCCCTCACCGACGGCGGCCACCCTGCACGCGATGCACTACCACCAGGTGGACGTCGAGGCCGTGCAGAAGGAACTGACCGGCAAGAAGCGCGCCACCATCGAAGAGCTGCTGACCATCCCGCTGGCGGACTCCTCACTGACCTGGTCGCCCGAGGAGATCCACGAAGAGGTCGACAACAACTGCCAGTCGATCCTGGGCTACGTGGTCCGCTGGATCGATGCCGGCGTCGGCTGCTCGAAGGTGCCCGACATCCACAACGTCGCGCTGATGGAAGACCGCGCGACCCTGCGGATCTCGAGCCAGCTGCTGGCCAACTGGCTGCGTCACGGCGTCATCACCGAAGAGGACGTCAAGGCCAGCCTGCGCCGGATGGCCGCAGTCGTCGACGAGCAGAACGCCGGTGATCCCGACTACCTGCCGATGGCGCCCAACCCGGATGCCAGCATCGCGTTCGGCGCGGCGCAGGAGCTGATCCTGTCCGGGGCAGCGCAGCCCAACGGCTACACCGAGCCGATCCTGCACCGGCGCCGCCGCGAGTTCAAAGCGAGCACCGCGGGGAAGTGATTAGACTTCGGCGGGTCCGGATGACTAGTCGGCGCGAGACGTACAGGGGTTAGGAATGGGCAGGCACAGCATTCCCGACCCTGAGGATGCACCCGACGAGCCCGATCACGGGCACGTCGGGGACTCCGATTACCGGGACGATTACGACCGTCCCCGCGGCGAGCAGTCCCGGTACGCCGAAGACGACTTCGACACGCCCGGGCGTCAGCCCGATCGCGGGTACCGGGACGAGCCGGGCTACCGGGACGACCGCGGCTACCGCGCCGAACCCGAACCCGCGTACCGCGCACCGCAGTACGCCGACGGGGACGACGACTACGAATCGGACTATCACGACTCGGAGTACGCCGATTACGACGAAGCCGAGTACGTAGAGGAAGACGGGTACGAGGACGAGTACGTCGACGGCTACCGCGACCAGTACGCCGCCGACGACTACGACGCGGAGTATGCCGACGATCAGCCGACCGCCCAGTTCGGTGCGGTCGGCGGTGTCGGTGATCCGCCGCCGCCGACCGGCCCGACCAGCCGCCAGCGTGGCGAGTGGGACGGTGAGTGGACCGGCAGCCACCGCGCAGTCGAGTCCGGGCGCCGAGGTGTCAGCGTCGGTGTGATCGTCGCACTGGTCACCGTGGTGGCCGTGGTCGGCGCGATGATCCTGTGGAAGTTCTTCGGTGACATGCTCGCCGGCCGCAGCGACGCTGCAGCCGCGCGCTGTGTCGACGGCGAACTCGGGGTCGCCGTGATCGCCGACCCGACCATCTCCTCCCGCATCGAGGGACTGGCCAACACGTACAACGAGTCGGTCAGCCCGGTGGGTGACCGCTGCGTCAAGGTGCGCGTGCAGTCCGCCGATTCCGACCGCGTGGTCAGTGGCTTCGCCAACGCGTGGCCCAGCGAGCTCGGCGACCGTCCGGCACTGTGGATTCCGGCCAGCAGTATCGCCGAGGCACGGCTGGAGGCGACCGCGGGCGCCAAGACTGTCAGCGACAGCCGGTCCCTGGTCACCTCGCCGGTGCTACTTGCGGTCCGTCCGCAGCTCAAAGACGCCCTGGCACAACAGACCTGGGCCACCCTTCCTCAGCTGCAAAGCAGTCCGGCGGCGATGAACGCGCTTAAGCTGCCCGGTTGGGGCACGCTCAAACTTGCCCTGCCGACCCATAGCAACGGCGATGCCGCGTTGCTCGCTGCCGAGGCCGTCGCCGCGGCGACGGCTCCTTCGGGTGCGCCGGCCACCTCCGGTATGAGCGGCGTGAACAGCCTGTTCCACGGGCAGCCCAAACTCGACGACTCCGAGCTGGGCACCGCCTTCGACGCGTTGCTCAACGCCCCTGATGCGGCGACCGCGCCGGTGCACGCGGTGGCCACCACTGAGCAGCAACTGTTCCAGCGGGCCACCTCGGTCGACAACGTCAAGTCCTCGTTGGCCGGCTGGCTGCCGCCGGGTCCTACCGCCACCGCCGACTATCCGACGGTGCTGCTGTCCGGGGACTGGCTCGAGAAGGAACAGGTCACTGCGGCCAGCGAGTTCGCCCGCTACCTGCGTAAGCCTGAGCAGCTCGCCGAACTCGCCAAGGCCGGGTTCCGCGCCGAGGGCACGTCGCCGCCATCCAGCGATGTCACCAGTTTCAGCCAGCTCGCGGCACCGCTGTCGGTGGGCGACAACTCGATGCGGGTGACGCTGGCCAACGCCACTGCCACGCCGTCGGGGAACCCCGCGGTCACGATCATGCTCGACCAGTCGATGCCGACCGAAGAGGGTGGCAAGTCGCGCCTGGCCAACGTCGTGGCCGCGCTCGACGGCCGGCTCAAGGCCCTGCCCGATACCGCCGCAGTCGGCCTCTGGACTTTTGACGGCACCGAGGGACGGTCGGAGATTTCAACCGGCCCGCTGGCCGAGCCGGTCAACGGACAGCGGCGCTCCGATGCACTGATCTCGACGCTCGATGAGCAGTCCGCCTCTGGCGGCGGCGCGGTGTCGTTCACCACGCTCCGCATGCTCTATACCGAAGCGCTGTCGAAATACCGTGAGGGCCAGAGCAACTCAATCCTGTTGATCACCACCGGACCACACACCGATCAGAGTCTGGATGGGCCCGGGCTGCAGGACTACATCCGCGGCGCATTCGACCCGGCCCGACCGATCGCAGTCAACGTGATCGACTTCGGCACAGGCTCGGACCGGGCCACGTGGGAGGCCGTCGCGCAGGCCACCAGCGGCACCTACCAGCATCTGGCCAGCTCGACCTCACCCGAGCTGGCCAGCGCGGTCAACACCATGCTGGGTTGATCCGCAGTACCGCACCCGTGACGCCCCGTTTTCCACATCAGGGACGCGCGATTCTCTACATCAGGGTTGTGCGGAGCGACCGGGCACAACCCTGATGTAGAAACCGACGTGTCAGGCGAACGCCTCGACCGGCGGGCAGGAGCACACCAGGTTCCGGTCGCCGTAGGCACCGTCGATCCGACGCACCGGCGGCCAGACCTTGGGGCGGAATCCCTTGCCCAACGGGTAGGCGGCCTGCTCGCGGGTGTACGGGTGATCCCAGTCCGTCACCAGCAGGCACTCGGCGGTGTGCGGGGCGCCGCGCAACGGGTTGTCCTCGGCTGACCACTCCCCCGAGCCGACCCGGTCGATCTCGGCGCGGATGGCGATCATCGCGTCGCAGAACGCGTCGACCTCGGTCAGGCTCTCGCTCTCGGTCGGCTCGACCATCAACGTGCCTGCCACCGGGAAGCTCATGGTGGGTGCGTGGAAACCGTAGTCCGCCAGGCGCTTTGCCACGTCATCGACGGTCACGCCGGTGTCCTTGGTGATCCCGCGCAGGTCCAGGATGCACTCGTGGGCGACCATCCCGTTCTCCCCGGTGTAGAGCACCGGGTAGTACTCGTCGAGGCGACGGGCCACGTAGTTGGCCGACGCGATCGCGGTCAGCGTTGCTGCGCGCAGACCCGTGGCCCCCATCATCCGGATGTAGGCCCAGGTGATCGGCAGGATCGAGGCCGACCCGTAGGGCGCTGCGGAGACGGTGTGCTCATCGGGCAGCTCGTCGGCCAGCGGATGGCCCGGCAGGAACGGCGCCAGATGTGAGCGCACCGCGACCGGCCCGACACCGGGGCCGCCACCACCGTGCGGGATGCAGAAGGTCTTGTGCAGATTCAGATGACTGACGTCGCCACCGAAGCGGCCCGGCCGGGCCAACCCGACGAGCGCGTTGAGGTTTGCGCCGTCCACGTAGACCTGGCCGCCCACGTCGTGCACCGCCGCGCAGATGTCGGCGACGTCGTGCTCGTACACCCCGTGCGTCGACGGATAGGTGATCATCAGCGCCGCAACACGATCCGCATGTTCGGCGATCTTCGCCCGGAGGTCGTCGAGGTCGACGTCACCGTTCTCACGGCAGGCCACCACCACGACGCGCATGCCGGCCAGCGCAGCCGAGGCGGCGTTGGTGCCGTGCGCGCTCGACGGGATCAGGCAGAGGTCGCGCTCGGTATCGCCGCGCGAGTCGTGGTACGCCTTGATCGCCAGCAAACCGGCGTACTCCCCCTGGGAACCGGCGTTGGGCTGCAACGAAATCTGGTCGTAGCCGGTGATCCCGGTGAGCCAGTCCTGCAGATCGGCAATCACCTTGCGCAGGCCCGGGTTGTCCGATGCCGGCGCGAACGGGTGCTGACGGCCGAACTCGGGCCAGGTGATCGGCTCCATCTCGGCCGCCGCGTTGAGTTTCATCGTGCAGGAACCCAACGGAATCATGCTGCGGTCCAAGGCAATATCCTTGTCCGCCAGCATCCGCAGGTACCGCATCATCTCGGTCTCGGTGCGGTAGGAGTTGAACGCCGGATGCGTGAGGAACTCCGAGGTCCGCGTCGCCACAGCCCCACTTGCGTTGGCAGCGGCATCGGCGGGTGCCACCTCGAAAGCCTCCAGGACCGCGGCCACATGCTCGTCGGTCGTCGCCTCGTCGCACGACACCGACACGTGGTCGGCGTCGACGCGCCACAGGTTGATGCCCTTGGCCTTGGCCGCCGCGACCACCGCGTCAGCGCGTCCGGGAACCCGGGCCAGCACGGTGTCGAAGTACTTGTCGTGCACCAGCGCATCGCCGAGTGCGGCCGCGATCGCGGCGGCATGGCCCTGCACGCGGCGGGCGATCGCCGTCAACCCTTCGGCACCGTGGTAGCTGGCGTACATCGCGGCCATCACGGCCAACAGCACCTGCGCGGTGCAGATGTTGCTGGTGGCCTTGTCCCGGCGGATGTGCTGCTCACGGGTCTGCAGCGCCAGTCGGTAGGCCGGCGACCCATCCGCGTCGACGGAGACACCGACCAAACGGCCCGGGAGCTGCCGGGCATGCTTGGCGTGCACCGCCAGATAGCCGGCGTGCGGGCCGCCGAATCCCATTGGCACACCGAACCGTTGGCTGGTCCCGAAGGCGACGTCGGCCCCGATCTCGCCCGGCGGGGTGATCACCGTCATCGCGAGCAGGTCCGCGCCAACCGCCACCAGTGCGCCACGCTCATGCGCCTCGCCGATCAGCCCCGTCCAGTCGTCCACCCGGCCACTCGCTCCCGGCAGCTGCACGACGACGCCGAAGAACTCACCCTCGGGCAATCCCTGGCGCAGGTCCGTGGTGACGATCTCGATGCCGAGCGGCTGCGCGCGCGTGGCCAGCACCGCCGCGGTCTGCGCGTACACATCGGTGTCGACCAGCAGTCGGTTCGTCTTGGATTTGGTCGCGCGGTGCATGAGGGTCATGGCTTCGGCCGCGGCGGTGCCTTCGTCGAGCATCGAGGCGTTGGCCACCTCGAGTCCGGTCAGGTCGCTCACCATGGTCTGGAAGTTCAGCAGCACCTCGAGCCGGCCCTGGCTGATCTCGGGCTGATACGGGGTGTAGGCGGTGTACCACGCCGGGTTCTCAAGAATGTTGCGCCGCAGCACGGCGGGCGTGAACGTGTCGAAGTAGCCCTGACCGATCATCGACACCGCGGTCGTGTTGGAGTCGGCCAACGCCCGGAGCTCGGCCAGGGACTGCTCCTCGGTGGCCGGCGCGGGCAGAGCTTCGAGGCCCGGGGCGACCCCGTCGGACGCCAGCGCGTCGAGAATGCCTGCGGGCAGCGCCTTGGCGGCGAGCTCGTCGAGCGATGCCACGCCGATCACGTCGAGCATGGTGGCAACGGCAGTGGCGTCCGGGCCGATGTGACGATCGGCGAAACGCGATTGAAGCTGGTCGGACACGACACTCTCCTGAGGCGCAGACGTGATGAAACGTCGTAGGCGTCCCTCTCCCTCTGTCGTCGACCCGGTCCGGGCGCCTGAGAGATTCAGCCCCGGCTACAGGACCTTTCCCCATGGGCGGGTGCCCATGGGCACCACTTTCCAGAGGCATCGGGGCCTGACGCGGTCCTGGGGGCCTGAGAGGTTGACGGAGAGGTATTGCTCCTTCGGCGTCCGTGGCTGGCTGTCACGAAACTCTCCCGCGCGAGGGCGATGCGTCGGCAATTCTACCGGCAGCGCACCGGTGCTCGCGAACAGTTCCCCCGCAAGCGGGACGGCTCCCAGCAAAAGTTCCCCTCAACGACGGTCGAGGGGAACCTAGGTGTCTGTACGCGGCGGAGGATCAGCCGATCTTGCGGTCGCGGCTTTTTCGCCGCGACGCCAGCTCGTCCTCGGGCGATGCGATGGATTCGCCGCCGTCGGCACGTTCGCCCGGGAAGTCTGCGATGGTGCCGGTCAGCTCGCGCATGGCGCCGGATACCGCGATGCCGAACACGCCCTGGCCGCCCTGCAGCAGATCCACGACCTCTTCGGCCGAGGTGCATTCGTAGACCGTGGTGCCATCGGAGAACAGGGTGATGTTGGCCAGATCCTGGACGCCACGCTGGCGCAGGTGATCGACCGCAACCCGGATGTTGTGCAGCGAGATGCCGGTGTCCAGCAACCGCTTGACGATCTTGAGGACCAGGACGTCCTTGAACGAGTACAGACGCTGGCTGCCTGAGCCGGCGGCGCCCCGGATGGACGGGACCACCAGGGAGGTACGCGCCCAGTAATCCAACTGCCGATAGGTGATACCGGCGATCTGGCAGGCGCTGGGACCGCGGTAGCCCACCAGCTCGTCCGGCACCGAGTCATCGGGGAACAGCCCACCCTGCACGGGTTCGCCAGCTGGCCTGACAGGCGGCTCCGCGCCGCTCCCGGTGGTCAGATCCAGCTCTTCCTGCCGTGGCGTGTCACCCACTGTGAATCCTCTCGCCGATCGAACTCGCCCGCACCGTAGTGCCATGTCCTGCAGCGCAGCCATCTCTTCCGCGACGGTTTGCTGCGAGCTCGAATGTGTCGAGCATACGCTTCCCGCCGAGCCGTGATTGCCCGCTGCGATGAAAGTATGGCGCCCGAATTCCCGCCCGATTGTCTCCCGCGCCGCGTGTCGACACCGGTATACCCACTTGAGATGTACCCGTGACCTGCAAGGCGCGGGCGACAGTCATGTCGCCTTGAAGTCGTCCGGCGAAACGCTGTCGAGGAACTCCTTGAACTTTTCGACCTCGTCCTCACGGACGGTGCCCGTAGCCTCTTCGTCGTTCTCGTCGGGAATCAGCAGGCCGGCCTCGGCCAGCACCGCCTCCTCCACGTAGATCGGCACGCCGACGCGCAGAGCGATCGCCACCGAGTCCGAAGGCCGGGCCGACACCGTGATGTCGCGGTCGAAGATCAGGTCGGCGTAGAACGTGCCTTCCTGCAGGTCGACGATCCGCACCTCTTTGAGTGAATGTCCAAGGGCGGCAATGACATCTCGGATCAGGTCGTGAGTGAGCGGCCGGGCGGGCTCGACGCCCTGCTGTTCCAGCGCGATCGCGGCGGCCTCCGACTGCCCGATCCAGATCGGGAGATAGCGGTCACCGTTGGATTCCCGCAACAGCAACACGGGCTGGTTCTGCGGCTGTTCCACTCGAATGCCGACCACGCGAACCTCAGCCATCTGTGCCTGCCCTCCGCACCGCCGTGCCGTTTCGTCGAATCTTTCGTCCTTCGCCAGTTCGCCTCAGGGGTCCCGACTTAGACGAACTGGCCGTCGAAACGAGTCTAGTCCTCAGCGATCCAGAACGTCGCGTACGGCGGACTTGATCAGCGACGTGTGCAGAGTGATCGCTAGGGCGGCCACCTCACGGGCCAGGTCATCGGCCCGGTCCCGCGCGCCGGCCTTGCCCGCCTTGCCCACCGGACCGGCGATCTGGGCGATCAGGTCGGATTGCCGGTCTGCCGCGGAGCGAAATGCCCGCAGGTGCCTGGGCTCGACGCCGTAGTCGCCCAGGGCACGTGCGCACTGTGCGATCACCACGGAATGCTCGTCGAAGAACCCGGCGGGCCCGGCGGTGATGATGCCGTTGCGAACCAACGCCCCCAGCATCTCCTCGTCGATGCCCGACCGGGTCAACAGGTCTTCACGGGAGAGCCGGACCTGTGTCGGCGCCACCGCCGACAAGCCGGCGGCGCCGTCCACTCCCTCGCCCCCACTCTCGGACACCCCGACCAGTCGGGGCACCGCGTAGGCCGATCCGGCCTCCGGCAATTCACCGTCGGGCTGGGCGTCCAACTGCGCCTTGATCACCTTCAACGGCAGATACTGGTCACGCTGAGCAGTCAGGATGAACCGCAACCGCGCACAGTCGTATGCAGTGAACCGCCGGTACCCCGACGCGGTGCGCTGCGGCGTGATCAGTCCCTCGGCCTCGAGGAACCTGATCTTGGAGATGCTGACGTCCGGAAAGTCGCCCCGCAGCAGGTCCAGCACTGCGCCGATCGACATCCCGGCCAGCGCAGGTCTGTCGGGGGCAGTCATCGGCTAGCTGGTCGGGCCGCTGTCGTCGTCAGACCGGGGACCGGTGAGGAACACCAGGCGGAACTTCCCGATCTGCACTTCGTCGCCGTTGGCGAGTACGGCCGAATCAACCGGCTCGCGGTTGACGTACGTGCCGTTGAGGCTGCCGACATCGACGACCTGGAACTCACCGCTCTCCAACCGGAACTCGGCGTGTCGACGACTCACCGTGACGTCATCGAGAAAAATGTCGCTGTCCGGGTGCCGCCCGGCCGACGTGGTCGGCTGATCGAGCAGGAAACGCGATCCGGCGTTCGGTCCACGCTTGACGACCAGCAATGCCGAACCCGCGGGCAGGCCCTCGACGCCGGAGACGGCGCCTTCGGTACCTGCCGTTGCGGGCGCATCCAGTTCGTTCAAAAAGTCCGCGCGGAAAACCGATGTGGTTTCCACCGTCACGTCTTCCGACTGGTCGGCCCCCAAATTGCTGTCCTTGTCCGTCACCCGCTGCTCCTCACTGGCTGCTGTGGCGTTGGCCGGCGCGGCCCCAGCCCATCGTCGGTCTCACGTCGACCGTACCGCGCATCAGGCATCGTTGTGTCCACCACCGCCGGATCCGATGGGGAAGATATCTGCGCGCCGGGTACGGCCGAACCGGTCTCGGCGACCGGCCTTCGAAACCCTAACAATTACTCACTCGGTCACGGCGGCGCGGTAGCCGTCCGCGTCGAGCAAACCGGCCAGGGCGTCCTCGAGCGTGCCCTCCTCGAGCCGCAGATCGACCAGCCAGCCTTCGCCGTAGGGGTCGGAGTTCACGAGCTGAGGACTGCCGTCCAGATCACCGTTGACCGCAACGACTTTCGCCGCGACCGGAGCGTAGAGATCCGACACGGACTTCGTGGATTCGACCTCGCCGAACGCATCGCCGGCGGCCAGCTGGGCGCCGACGTCGGGCAGCTGGACGAACACCACATCGCCGAGGGCGGACTGTGCGTAGTCGGTGATGCCGACGCGCACCGTGTCGTCACCGGTGCGCTGTACCCACTCGTGCTCCGAGGTGTAGTAGAGGTCGGCTGGGATGTCGCTCACGGCGCTCCTTATTGTCGGGCGGTTGGTGTTGCTGTGCTCACTTGACGGGCTGAGCGTATTGGCGTGGTTTCGGTTGCCGCAAGGCGGTGACGTCGACACGCTCGGCTTGTTGTATCACCATCGTGCCGCCGACACGCTTGACGCTGTCCATTGCCCCGCCGGGAATGTTCATCGCGGCGGCCAGGGTCGGCGGGTCCCCAATGGCCAGAACCGAATACGGCGGCCGCAGGGTCACCTCGTCGACGGTGAGCGCCCCGGGGGTGCCGACGATCCAGGTGTCGATGCCGACCCGTACGGCGGCCTGCTGATCGCCGCCGCGGATCTCAAGGGCCTCGGCGCCCGCGGCGCGCAACTCGTTGATCACATCGAGCATGGTCTCGGCGGGAACACCGGGCGCGTTGTCTTCTATGGTGAGCGTCACGCCGGGGCCGGTCGCGGCCACCGTGCCGATCTGGATGGCCAGGGCCTCCAGCCGGGACTGGGCATTCTCGATCGCGGCCTGGTCGCTGCTGCCCGAGGCCTGCAGCTGCTGCAGCGTCCGCTGCAGGTCGGCCACCTCGGTGTTGAGCGACCCCTCACGTTGCTGCAGGGAGTCGAGCAGCACCAGCAGATCCGCCGGGCGCGCGGTCTCCAGCGAATCTCCTGACTCGTTCTGGCGGACCTGGGTGACGATCGCCATGCCCAGCAGGATGCACAACAACACCCCGAGCGCGCCGAACACCAGCTGCGAACGGCTGCGGCGCACGATCCGCAGATTCCGGAACCGGCGTGGCGAGACGTCGGCGGGCATCTCGTGGCGGCCGTGGTGTTCGGCAGCGTGCTCTGCGTGATGGTTCGGCTCTGGCTCTGGCTCGGACTCCGTTTCGGGCCCGTCCGGCTCTGTCGGCTCGGCCGGCTCGGCCGGATGGTCCGGCTCGGCCGGATGGTCCTTGGGTGGGGGCTCGGCGTCGCTCATGTCAGGCGCCGAACAACCTGCGCCGCAGTGCGGCGGCGTTGCCGAAGATCCGGATGCCGAGGACCACGATGATGGCCGTCGACAGCTGGGTGCCGACGCCGAGCTGATCACCGACGTACACGATCAACGCGGCCACCAACACGTTGAACACGAACGAGACCACGAACACCTTGGCGTCGAATATGCGCTCCAGGTAGGCGCGCAACCCACCGAACACCGCATCCAACGCCGCCACGACGGCGATGGGCAGGTATGGCTCGACGAAGTCGGGAACGCTGGGGTGGAACACCAACCCGAGCACGATCCCGACGACCAGTGCGACGATCCCGATCATCTAACGGTCCATCCTGTGCACCTCAGGCCTATCCAATCTGTTTGGCGAAGTTGACATCTCGCACCGACACCGCGGGCACGGTCAGGCCGTCACCCGCACTCACGTTCACCCCTACCCCGTAGGAAGTCTCCAACAACCGGAGCCGCTGCAGGCCCGGGGTCCGGTCGAAAGCGTCGGCCATCCCCTTCGGCGGTCCGATGGCCACAATGGCATACGGACTGGTGATCGGCTGGTTGTCGACCAGAATCCCGCCTCCCGCCTGACGGATCGTCACCCCGGCGCCGACCCGCACACCGCCTACCGAAACCGCCTCTGCGCCACTGGCCCACAGCGAATTCACCACCAGCTGCAGGTCCCGGTCCAGGATGATCTGCTGTCCACCGGCAACCCGCTGTTTCGACACGTCGCTGAGGTCCTTGGACAGACCGGGATCGGTGACCGTGACGGTCAGCCCGGGACCGATCATCGGGATGGCGGCCGCTTCGATGTTGGCGGTGTCCAGACTGCCGAGCAGATGCTGGCCGTTCTCGTCCATGCCGAGTCTGCTGCGTCGCTCGGCGTCCACCTGATCGACGAGTGCCTCGCGTTCGGAGCTGGCCTCGTCGGCACCGATCTGCGCCGCCCGCACCCGCCCGGCCAGGGTGTGCTGGGCTTCGCGGGCCGCGGGCGCCGCGGTCTGGGCCTGGCCGGCGGCCACCGCGAACACTGTCGCGATCGCCCCCGCACCCACCACCAACCACGCGAAATCCCGGATGCGCCGATGCGGTCGATCACCGGTCTCACGGGCCGCTGCGGCCGCGGCGTAACCCGGGTCGAGGTGCTCCGAGAGCAACGACCGAAGCAGCGAGGGCAGTGGGATCCGCTTGGGCGCGTGGGCCTCATGGTCGTTGAGTCCTGCCCCCGACTCGTAGCCGCCCAGCGTGCTCATGATCTGACGGGAAGTTGTCGCATCACCATGCCCACCTGCACCAGGTACAGCACGGCCGACCACAGGTACAGCGCCACGCCCCACAGCAGGAAGGCCCATCCGCAGGCCAGCGCCACCCGGCTCCACGTCGCGTCCCACTGCCCGAGCAGAATCCACGGGAACCCGGACATCAGCGCGAAGGTGGCGGCCTTGCCCAGATACGTCACCGGCAGTGCGGTCAGTCCGCGTCGACGCAGAAGCGGCAGCGTGGCGGCGAGCACTATGTCGCGCCCGAGCAGGGTCAGCACCACCCACCACGGCACCACGCCGTACAGCGCGAGGGCGACCGGCACGGTGACCATGTAGATCCGGTCGACGAGGGGGTCGAGCAGTTCACCGAGCCGCGACGACTGATTGTCGACGAGGCGCGCGATCTTGCCGTCGGCCCAGTCGGAGAAGCCGCTGAACATCAGGATCGCCACGGCCCAGCCGTTGGCGTGTGCGCCGAACAGCAGCCACAGGAATACCGGCACCAATACGAGGCGCAGCGCACTGAGCGCGTTGGGCACCGTCAGCACCCGATCCGACCCCGGTGGTGCGGCCCGACTCGTTGCGCTCCTGCCCTCAGGAGCAGGTGCGTGATCCATGTCTAAAAACTTAGCGGAACACGCCCGGCAGGCTCAGCGCCGACATGGTGTCGTCGTTGAGCGGATTGTCGTGGACCATGTACGTCCACGTCGATGTCGGCCGCGCCAGCTTCGACAGATCGATGCCCGGCTCGTCCTCGATGTCGTCGGCCGTGTCGAAGGTCTGCTGGGCTGCCTCGATGGCGTCGGCGGCCAGCGAGGCGAACGCGTCGACGGCCATCCGGTGGAACTCGTCGAGCGGGTTCTGCCGGCCCAGCGCCCGCAGATGGATGCTCTCGCGGATGTCGGCGAGGAATGCCAGGTGATCACACCAACCGCGGTCGAGGTGGTAGAGCATGATCAACCGGCAGATCTTGGTGAGCTTCTCCTCGGCGTCCTCACCCAGGCCTTCGGCCAGTTTGGCGTAGCGCTCGGGTGAGCGGGCCTCGAGTTCCTGGCGGGCGGTATCGGTGCGCAGCAGGGTTTCGCGACGCTCCACGATGATCGCGCGCTGCTGGGCGATGAGTTGGTTGTAGCGCCAGGTGTTGGCGTGCACGTCGAGCAGCCGGCCCTCGGCGACCCGCTGTGCGTGGTCGAGCAGACCAGCCGCCTTGGGTGCGCTGACACGGCCGTCCTCGTCTGTTTCGGTCGGCAACTTGGTTTCGTCGAGGTGAGCTGCCACTACCTCGTCCTCCCAACTGGAGAAGAACACCGTCGACCCGGGATCGCCCTGACGTCCGGCGCGGCCACGCAACTGGTTGTCCAGGCGCTCGGTGTGGTGCCGGCCAGTGCCGACCACGTGCAGCCCGCCGAGGTCGGCCACCTTCTCCTTCTCGGCCGAGTCGTCCGCCACATCGGACCCACCCAGGCGGATGTCCGTGCCGCGGCCGGCCATCTGGGTGGACACCGTGACCGAACCGAGCTTGCCTGCCTCGGCGATCACGGAGGCTTCTTCGGCGTCGTTCTTGGCGTTGAGCACGACGGCGGGAACGCCCGCCTTGACCAGCCTGCGGTGCAGGTCTTCGGACTCGGCCACGTCGTGCGTGCCGACGAGGATCGGTTGACCGGTCTCGTGCACCTCGGCGATGTGCTCCACGATGGCGTGATTCTTGGCGGCCTCGGTCAGGTACACCCGGTCCGTCTCGTCCTCACGGATGTTGGGCTTGTTCGGCGGGATCGGCGACACCCCGAGCTTGTAGAACTGGCGCAACTGCTCGCCGGCGGCCAGCGCGGTACCGGTCATGCCGCACACCGTCGGATAACGGTTTACCAGCGCCTGCACCGTGATGGTGTCGAGCACTTCACCGGTCTCGGTGGTCTCGATGCCTTCCTTGGCCTCGACGGCGGCCTGCAGACCGTCCGGCCAGCGCTGCAGCGAGGCGATCCGGCCGCGGGACGCGTTGATCAGGTGCACCGCCCCGTCCCGGACGATGTAGTGCACATCGCGTTGGAGCAGCACGTGCGCGTGCAGCGCGACGTTGACCTCGGTGAGAGTGGTCGCGACGTGCTCCTCCGAGTACAGGTCGATGTTGCCCAGGCGGGCCTCCAGCTTGCGGGCGCCGGCCTCGGTGAGGTGCACGTTCCGGTTGTCGTCGTCCGTGTCGAAATCTGTTCCGGCGGTGAGGTCTCCGACCATCCGGATGACCTCGACGCGCGGCTGCTCCCGGTGACTGGTCCCTGCCAGCACCAGCGGCACCAGCGCCTCGTCGACCAGCACCGAGTCGGCCTCGTCGATCAGCGCGACGTCGGGATTGGGTGACACCAGATCGTCGACATCGGTGACCAGCTGGTCCCGCAGGACGTCGAACCCGATCTCGTTGACCGACGCATAGGTGACGTTGCACTCGTAAGCGGCACGCCGCTCTTCGGCTGTCGAGTCCTCGGTGATCCAGCCGACCGTCAGCCCCAGCGCCTCCAGCAGCGGACCCATCCACTCCGCGTCGCGCTTGGCCAGATAGTCGTTGATGGTGATGACATGCACGTGCCGGCCGCCGATGGCGTAGCCGGCCGCGGCGATCGCCCCGGACAGGGTCTTGCCCTCACCGGTGGCCATCTCGACGACGTCACCGGCGAGCATGCGCAACGCGCCGAGAAGCTGTACGTCGAAAGGCCGGAGGCCCGTCGTCCGGTCGGCGGCCTCGCGCGCCAGCGCCAGGAACTGTGGCATGTCGGCGGAGGCGGCCAGGTCCTCCAGCTCGAGCAGTTTGGCAGCCTTGGTGAGCTGCTCGTCGTCGAGCTTGGCAGCCTTCTCTTCGAACGCGGCTGCACCCTTGACCTCTGAGAGCGACCGGGCCTCGTTCCGCTCGGTACTGGCCCCCAGTAGCTTCCAGAACTTGCTGCTCAAGCGGCCCGGTTTGGCGCTGGACGTCTTCGGCACATGTTCACGGTACGCGGACGCGGCAGATGCCTTTGAGCGTGACCCCGAACCGGATCGGCGCGGCCACGCCTGGAGCCGTCCGGCCGGGCTTGTGCCAGCTGATGCGGGTACTTTGCCCGCATGGAGATGTTCACCCCGACATTGGACTGGGGCAACGAGCTCGGGACCTCGCTGGTGTGGATCGCCAAGGGCTGGTTCATCGCGGCGGTGTCCACGCTGGTGATCCTGGTCGTGCTCGCCCAGTTCACCTCGTGGGGCCGCCAGTACTGGCGGATCACCCGCGACTACTTCACCGGTCGGGACAGCGTGATCGTGTGGGCCTGGCTGGCCGCCTTGCTGCTCTCGGTGATCACCAGCGTGCGCCTGACCGTGCTCTTCAGCTATTACGGCAACGACCTGATGACCAGTTTCCAGGTCATCGCCGGTGGTATCTCCAGCGGCAACGAGGCCGTGAAGCAGTCGGGTAAAGACGGCTTCTGGATGGCGATGACCGTCTTCGCCATCCTGGCGACCCTCAACGTCGCCCGGATTATGCTGGACCTCTATATGACCCAGCGGTTCATGCTCCGGTGGCGCGCCTGGCTCACCGACCGCCTCACCGCCGACTGGCTCAACGGCAAGGCCTACTACCGGGCCCGCTTCATCGACGCCACGATCGATAACCCCGACCAGCGCATCCAGACCGACATCGACACCTTCACTGGCAGCGCCGACTCCCTGCCGAACCGGCCGAACAATACGTCCACGGCGACGCTTTTGTTCGGTGCGATCAACGCGATCGCCTCGATGATTTCGTTCACCGCGATTCTCTGGAACCTGTCCGGCGCGATCACGCTGCCGTTCGTCGGCATCGAGCTGCCGCGCGCGATCTTCTGGATCGGCATCATCTACGTCCTGTTCGCCACCGTCGTGGCGTTCTGGATCGGCCGCCCGATCATCACGTTGTCGTTCAACAACGAGAAGTTCAACGCGGCTTTCCGGTACGCCCTGGTGCGGCTGCGCGACGCCTCCGAAGCCGTGGCGTTCTACCGTGGCGAGATCGCCGAGCGCACCGGCCTGCGGCATCTGTTCGCACCGGTCGTGACCAACTACAAGCACTACGTCAACCGGATGACCAAGTTCCTCGGCTGGAACTTGACGATCGACCAGGCCCAGGAGCTCATCCCCTACGTCGTGCAGTTCCCGCGGTTCTACAGCGGCGAGATCACCCTCGGCGCGCTGTCCCAGACCGCGAGTGCGTTCCGCAGCCTGCTGGACGGCCTGTCGTTCTTCCGCGGCGCCTACGACAACTTCGCCGGCTACCGCGCCGCGATCATCCGCCTCCACGGCCTGGTCGTCTCGAACGAACAGGCCAGGGATCTGCCCGAGGTGGCGACCCTGCCGTGTGTGGACGGCACGGTGAAGCTCACCGACATCGAGGTCCGCACCCCCGACGGCAGGCAACTCGTCAATCCGCTCGACCTGCACCTGCAGGTCGGTGACACGTTGGTGATCACCGGGCCCTCCGGCAGCGGCAAGACCACGCTGCTGCGCAGCCTCGCCGAACTGTGGCCCTTCACGTCGGGCACGCTGACCCGCCCGTGCGGGCCCAACGAAACCATGTTCCTCTCGCAGTTGCCGTACGTCCCGCTCGGTGACCTGCGCGCCGTGGTGACCTACCCGGGCGAGGAAGGCGCCGTCGACGACGAGACGCTCAAGCGAACCCTCGACGAGGTGGCCCTCGCGCATCTGGTCAGCCGGCTCGACGAGGTCCAGGACTGGGCCAAGGTGCTGTCTCCCGGTGAGCAACAACGGATTGCGTTCGCCCGGATCCTGCTCGTCAAGCCCAAGGTGGTGTTCCTCGACGAGTCGACATCCGCGCTCGACGAGGGCCTGGAGTTCATGCTCTACCAGCGGGTGCGCACCGACCTGCCGGACACCATCCTGGTCAGCGTCAGCCACCGCACCACGGTCGAGCAGCACCACACCCACGAACTCGAGCTGCTCGGTGACGGTGAATGGCGACTCGGCCGGATCGAAGACGACGCGGCCGGCCTGGTCAAGCAACCCTGATCGGGCGGTAGTTCCCGGTAACTTCCCGGGGTATGGAGATGTTCACCCAGTCTCTGGACTGGGGCAACGAGATCCTGGGATCCCTGGTCTGGGTCCTCAAGGCGTGGGCGATCGGCTCGGTGGCGCTGGTCGCGGTCGCGGCCCTGCTGGCTCGCTTCACCACATGGGGTCGTCAGTTCTGGCGGGTCACCGGCGGCTATTTCATTGGGCGCGAGAGCTTTCCGGTGTGGGCGCTGCTGGGTGTCCTGCTGTTCTCGGTGATGCTCTCGGTGCGGATGGACGTGTTGTTCAGCTACTACGTGAACGACCAGACGACTGCGCTGCAGGTGGCGTTCTCCGGTGCCGGTTCAGGTGACGAGGCGGTGCGCCGTTCGGGAATCGACGGGTTCTGGCACTCGATCCTGATCTTCGCGTTGTTGGTGACAGCCGATATCACCCGCACCCTGCTCGACCTGTATCTCATGCAGTACTTCATCATCCGCTGGCGGGTCTGGCTCACCAACCGGCTGACCGGCGACTGGCTCGACGAGCGCGCCTACTATCGCGGCCGGTTCATCGGCGGTTTCGGCGGTACCCCGATCGACAACCCGGATCAGCGGATCCAGCAGGACATCGACGTCTTCACCACCGGCACCGGTCCGGAGACCAACACGCCGACAGTCGCCACCGCGCAGACTCTGGTGTTCGGCTCGGTGTACTCGATCGTCTCGGTCGTCGCATTCACCCCGATCCTGTGGAACCTCGCCGGCCCGTTGACCCTTTTCGGCGTCACCGTGCCGAAGGCATTGTTCTGGATCGCCCTGCTGTGGGTGGCGATCACGACGGTCGTGGCGATCTGGATCGGCAGACCGATGATCCGGCTGACGTTCCGCAACTCGCTGACCAACGCGGCGTTCCGCTATGCACTCGTGCGTATCCGTGACGGGGCCGAGGCAGTCGGTTTCTATCACGGTGAACGCACGGAACGCGGCACGCTGTCCGATCGATTCGCCAACGTGATCACCAACTATCGCAGGCTCGTGCGCCGGGGCGTCGCGTTCCTCGGCTGGAATCGGTCCATCAACCAGATCATCGATCCCCTGCCGCTGATCATTCAGGCACCTCGGTTGTTCGCGGGTCAGCTCACGTACGGCGACGTCTTGCAGTCGGCCAGCGCGTTCAACAACGTGCAGAGCTCATTGAGCTTCTTCCGCTCGGTATACGACGCATTCGCCGGATACCGGGCCGCGATCATCCGTCTCGACGGACTCGTCAGTGCGAACGAACAGGCAAGGGCGCTACCACGTTTGGACACCGGGATGAGTGCCACCGGCGGGGTGGAACTCGAGGATGTCGAGGTGCGGTCACCTCAGGGCGACCTGCTGCTGCACAACCTCGACCTGCAACTCGCACCCGGCGATTCTCTGGTCATCACCGGGCCGTCCGGTACCGGTAAGACGACGCTGCTGCGTAGCTTGGCGCGGCTGTGGCCGTACGGGTCGGGCACCGTGCGTTATCCCGAGCAGGGTGAGGTCATGTTCCTGTCACAGCTCCCCTATGCCCCGCTGGGCGATCTGCGGACGGTGACCTCCTATCCCTCACCCACCGGTACCTACACCGACGACGAGATCCGGGCCGCTCTCGACAAGGTCGCCCTCGGTAATCTGACCTCTCGTCTGGGCGAGGACGCCGATTGGGGAAAGGTGTTGTCCCCCGGCGAGCAGCAGCGGATCGCGTTCGCCCGGATTCTGCTGGCGAGGCCGTCTGCGGTGTTCCTGGACGAGGCCACCTCGGCGCTCGATGCCGGTCAGCAGTACGCGTTGTACTCGACCCTGCGCACCGAGCTGCCCGATTGCATCGTGGTCAGCATCAGCCACCGGGACAGCGTGAACCGGCTCCACGACCGTCGGCTGGAACTGCTCGGCGACGGTCGGTGGCAGCTCGCGTCCGTCGGCTCGCCGACTTAACCGGCCTGGCGCGCCGCTGCGTGCGTGCCGGCGCGGCGCCCGAAGAACGACCCTTCGCCGAGCTGCACTCCGCTGGCGTAGCCCTCGCCGTCCTGGGCGATGTTGGACGCGCAGGCGCCCGCCGCGTACAGGCCCGTGATAACGCTGCCGTCCTCACGCAGCACCTCGCCGTCGATGGAGACCGTCAACCCGCCCATCGTGAATCCCGAATACATGGCGATCCCGAGGGACAGGTCGAACGCCGCGTACGGCCCGGTGTCCTGCACCGCGATGTAGTCGGGTTGCTTGTGGAAGTCGGGATCTTCACCGTTGGCCGCGTTCTTGTTGTAGCGATCGAGGGTGGCGGCCAGGTTGCCGGCCGGGATGCCCAGTGCCTCTTCGACTTCGGCGATCGTCTCGTAGCCGTCGATGAACTTGATGAGCGGCATGGCCGGCATCTCCATGTGTTGCTCATCCACGATGAGGTACGCCTGCTGGTCAGGCTGTCGCAGAACGAATGCCGAGGTACGCGAGTGGTAGGAGTCCTCGGTGACGAAGCGTTGGCCCTGGTTGTTGACGATCACGCCGGTCAGCAGGATCTCCGGCGGGTAGGCCGCGGCGGTGATGAACAACTGGTCCATGCCGTTGGCCACGCCGCCTGCCGCGACACCCATCCGGATACCCAGGCCGTCGTCGTTGGGGTTGCCCAGGATGTAGGGCTCCACCTCACCGTGGTGCTTGGTGCGTCGTTTCTTGCCGAGCGCCGGGGTGTACTCGGCGACCATCTCGGGGTTCATCGCGAATCCGCCGGCCGTGATGATGACCGATTTCGCTTTCACACAACCGGTTTCGCCGAAGTGCTTCCACTTCACCCCGACCACTGGGCGGTCATCCGCACTGCCGTCGACGATCAGGTTGGTGGCACCCACCTCATAGCGGATCGTGACGCCCAGCGTCTCAGCGCGTTTCAGCAGGAGATCGATCACCATCGCCGCGCCGCCCAACTCGCCGGGCACGGGAACCGAGTGCCCGCGGGGCGCCGGCTCGGCCTTCTCGGTGAATGGCCAGACCTTCTCGTTGCCGGTGTAGGACAGCCCCTCGGTACCCGGCGGGACCACCACCTTGCCCGGGTAGAAGCTGCGCTCGAACTGAAAGCCCAGTGCCTCAAGCCAATTGAAATGCTCGACACTGCCGTCGCTGTAGGCACGGATCTTGGGCAGATCGGGTTCGCGCGAGACGGCGACCAGATACTTGTACATCTCCTCGGCGGTGTCGGGATGCCCGGTGGCCTCCTGCACCGCGGTGCCGCCGCCGAGATAGAAGTGCCCGCCCGCCATCGCGGTGGTGCCGCCGGCCGCCGCGGCCTTCTCCAACACCAGGACCCGGGCGCCCTCGGCGGCAGCACTGACCGCTGCACAACCTCCGGCGATGCCGAATCCGATCACCACGACATCGAACTCGTCGGACCAGGATCCGACGGCGTCGACCTCGGAGGCCTCTAGGACCGCGGGGATTTCCTTCACTGCTGCTCCTGTTTCACATACTCGAAGAACGCCCGGATCTCGGGCGGGATGTAAGCGACCTCCAGATACGGCACCCCGGCTCCGGCGGCCGACAGGTAGGCGAATTTCATTCCCCCGGGCATCTCGCCCTGACACACCGCCGGGGTCCCGTCGTCTTCGGCGTCGCGCACACGTGCGTCGAACGCCGCCGGGTCGGCTGCCTCGACACAGATGTGGTGCAGGCCGGACCCGTGTGCTTCGAGGAACTCCGTGTAGACACTCTCACCGCTCACCGGTGCGATCAGTTCCAGTTGGGTGTCACCGGCGTAGCTCAGCGAGATGTCGGCCACGAAATCGGCGGGCTTGCCGCGGTATTGACACGTCTCAGGGCCGAAATGCACCGCAGGCATGCGCACCCACCGTCGCGCGCCCAGCAGGGTGGACAGGGCCTGTTCGGTGGCAGCCAGGTCAGCGGTGACCCAGGCGATCTGGACAGGTGTCTGATTAAGCATCGCGATGAGAATATCGCCCACCCGCCTGGATGGCTAGAACGTGTTCTAGTTAGGGGAACGGCGAGTCACGGCTGCCCGACGAGATTCGACACCTCGCCGGCGAGCGGTGCGCCGTCACCGCGGGCCTGGACGCTGGCGTTCTGCCAGGAGACCGCGGCCGGATAGTTACCCCACGTGCTGTTGAACATTCCCACGATGGCAGCACGACCATCGGGGGTGACGATGTATACCGGACCACCGGAATCGCCTTTTTGACTCACCACGCCGTTGGCCATCGTGAACCAGCCGTTGTTCACGGCCTCGACAGTGCCGCAGGTCTCTCCGGTCACCACCCCGAAGTGACAGACCGGGGCGCCGGGCGTCGGCACCACGGCGGGATCCTCGACCAGCATCCGCCCACCCGGCAGGATGTTGTTCACCACGACATCGCCGGCCAGTTGGATGGTCTCCCAATCGGAGATCATGTGATTGGTGTCGACCGTGGCCCCGTCGGGCGTGTTGTCCCGGTAAGAACCCATGTGCCCGATGAAATTGCCGTCCCGGTCGTTCACCGGCCCACCGCCGCGGCAGTGCCCGGCGGTGAATCCGACCCGGCTCCCCGGGTCCACGAAGCCGAGGGTGCACAGATTGGTGCCTTGGCGAATCTCCATCCCGGGGTACACCAGCGAACCCGCCGCAGCCGCCGTCGGCACCGGACATGCCAGCAGCCCCGCCGCCGGCACCACCGCCATCGCCCGTATCGCCCCACCAAGCCAACTGTTCACGGCCGGCCTCCCTCGTTTTCGGACGTGGTGAAAGTCACCCTACCGACTTCAATATCGGTCAGGCGGCAACTTCGTTACCGGGGGTACCCACGACGCGCGAGATCCAATGCCAGAAACGACGACGGCCCGGACCAAGTGGTCCGGGCCGCGCGTCCGTTCAGGTCTTCCGTTCAGGTCACGGAATCGTCAAGACCTGGCCGGGGTGAATCAGATCGGGATTGGCGATACCGCTGGCATCGGCGATCTGCTGGTAGCGGTTGCCATCGCCGTAGAAGCGCTCGGCGATCGCCCACAGGGTGTCGCCGGACACCACGGTGTAGGTGCGCGGCTCGGGAGCCGGCGGGGGTGGCGGCGGCGCTGCCGGCTCGGGTGCGGCCACGGGCTCCTCGACAGCGGCCGGGGCAACCTCAACCTCGGGCGCGGCGGCCTCGGGCGCCGGTGGCGGCGGCTCGGAAGTCTCGGTCTTGGACGACCATGCGGGACCGTCCGCGGCGTACAGCACCAGGTTGCGGTCGTCCTGGAGAACCAGCTTGACGTCCTTCTTGCCCTTGGTGTCGGTGTGCCACACCGGCTTCTCCGAGGTGTACAGCACGAAGTTGCCGTCGGTCTGTACCTCGGCGCGCACCACGTCCTGGCCGTTGGTGGAAGTAGACCAGACCGCTTGGCCACGTGCCTCCAACACGAGGTTGCCGTCATCCTGCAACGTCAGCGTGTACGCGCCGTTGTTGGAGGTGAGCGAACCACCCTTCTCCAGCTTCTGTCCTTCGGTCAGTGTGTCTCCCACGCATTGCCCCTTTCGTGACCGTGATCCGGGTTGTCGCACCCGGGTTCTGTCGACCTTACTGACTTCGAGTTTGCTTTGGTGCTATTCGGCTCGGCTCGAATTCAAACGTCCAACCAACACTGGGAAACGCCGGGTATCTGGACGGCAGACGGCGCAAATCGGCGGCGCCCGGCGTGTCGCACATCGAGCCGCGGCTACCGATCAGCCCGAGTCAGTCGGAATCGTAGGTTGCGTCAATTCCCATGCCGGCCAATGATTCTGGCCGCACGTTCGAGAACTGGGCCGACCCGTGTCAACCGACCGGCTGCGTTTCGGAAGATTCGGCTGGCTGCCAGCCGGGTGGGCCGAATACGAAGCCCAACCGGTCACGCAGACGGCGGGCCCGCCGCACGTCGCGGGCGATCGCCACGTACTCGTGGGTCTGCAGTTTCCAGATGTTGAAGGTGTTGACCGGCTTGGTCAGCCCGTAGTGCGGACGGAACACCTCCGGCTGGAACGTTCCGAACATCCGGTCCCAGATGATGAGGATGCCGCCGTAGTTGCGGTCCAGGTACAACTGGTCGCGCCCGTGGTGCACCCGGTGATGTGAGGGGGTGTTGAAGATGAATTCGATTGGCCGCCACAACTTTCCGACCCGCTCAGTGTGCACCCAGAACTGGTAGACCAGGTTCAGCGAAAAGCTGGCGAACACCAGCCACGGCGGAATCCCGAGCAGGGGCAACGGAATCCAGGCCAGGATCTCACCGCTGTTGTTCCATTTCTGGCGCAGCGCGGTTGCGAAGTTGTAGTACTCACTGGAGTGATGGGCCTGATGCGTCGCCCAGATCAACCGCACCCGGTGCGCAATGCGGTGGTAGGTGTAAAACAGCAGGTCCACCCCGACGATCGCGACCACCCAGGTGTACCACCGGTCCCCCGGCAGGTGCCACGGTGCCAGGTAGGCGTAGATGGCGGCATAGCCCAGCAGCGCCAGCAGTTTCCATCCGGCAGTGGTGAGGATCGACACCAGACCCATCGAGATGCTCGCCCAGGCATCGTGGGTGTCGAACGCGCCTGCAGGCCGTCGTTGGGATTCGATGTGCTCCAGGCGACGGGCGGCGAGCCATTCCACGGTCAACAACACCAGGAAGAACGGAATCGCGAAGAACACCGGATCCCGCATCGGCGGGGGCAGGAAGTCCAGGACGGACCCGATCATGTGGACTCCTCGTTGAGCTGGGCGAACTCTCCTACGGTACTCACCCACCGAAGCGGGCTCCGATAGGTTTGTCCGGTGCAGAAGTGGGCGTTGCTGATCGCGGCCGTCATCACCGAAGTCACCGCCACGCTGTCGCTGCGCGCGGCCCAGGACCATTCGGGATGGCTGGCGCTGGTGGTGTCCGGCTACCTGGCCGCGTTCGTGTTGCTGACCCTGGTGCTGCGGGCGGGCATGCCCGTCGGCGTCGCCTACGGAATCTGGGGTGCGCTGGGTACCGCGGCGACGGCCGTGCTGGCCGCGGCGTTGTTCGGCGACCCGTTCACCTGGCCGATCGTGGCGGGTATCGGTCTGATCATCGCCGGCGTGCTTCTGGTCGAACTCGGGTCGCACCCACGTCAGGCCGAATCATGATGTGGCTGGCCCTCACCGGAGCGATCCTGGTCGAGGTGTTCGCCACGCTCGGGCTGCGCGCCTCGGACGGATTCCGGCGCAAGGCGTGGATCGTGCCGGTGATCGCCGGCTACGTACTGTCGTTCTACCTGCTGTGGCTGGCCCTGTCGTTGGGGGTGCCCGTGGGCATCGCCTACGGCATCTGGACCGCGTGCGGGGTCGCGCTGGTCGCGATAATCGCCCGGTTCTTGTTCCGGGAACCGCTGACCCCGGTGATGCTGCTCGGTATCGCGCTAATCGTGTCGGGTGTGTTCACGATCGAGCTGGCCGGCATCGGCCCCGGGACGGTGCCCTGACTCGGTTACTGCCGACGGCCGCCCCGGCAGCACCCCGGCCAGCAGCGCGGCCACCAACCCGGCCAGCGGTACGACCAGGAGACCGACCCGCAACCCTGCCGCATCGGCGACGAGCCCCACCAGTAGTGGCGCACCGAAGAAACCCACCCGCATGAGCCAGGTGACCACGGTCAGACCGGTCCCCGGTCGCAACCCCGGCAGCTGATCGGCGCCGTGCATCGCAGCCGGCACCAGGGTGGCCACTCCCAGACCAGCCAGCGCGAAACCGGCGATCGTCGTGGCGATGTTCGGGACGGCCAGCGCGGTCCCCATCCCGGCGGCGGCGATCACGCCGCCCGCCCGTGCCACCGTCGCCTCGCCGAAGCGGTCGACCAGCCGGTCGCCGATCACCCGTCCCACGAACATGAAGCCGACCAGCGCGATGTATCCGAAGACGGCGACGGCAGGCGGCGTGTGCAGGTAATCGCGCAGATACAGCGTGGCCCAGGAACTCCCGGAATCCTCGACGGCGGCGCCCGCGATCGCGATCAGCACCAGGGCCAGCAGGATCAGGTACACCCGCGGCCCCGCCCTCGTTCCGGCCGGTGCATGCGCTGCCGGATGATCGTCATGGTCGGGTCCGGGCAGCAGGTAGCGGTAGGCGACCACCGCCACCGCGCTCAACAACACGGCGGCCACCGAGAGATGGATGGCCCGCGGGATTCCCAGGGCGATCGCTCCGGCACCGGTGAGACCACCGAGGATCGCGCCTGCGGCCCATACCGCATGCAGTGAGTTGATGATCGACCGGCCGTGTTCGCGCTGCAGCCGCAGTCCGTGTGCGTTCTGCGCGACATCCACCACCGAATCGCAGGCCCCGGCCAAAAACAACGCGGCGGCCAGCAGCAGTGGGGTGCTCGCCATGCCGGCTGCGACGACGAAGGCGGCCAGCGCCACGGTGCCGATGACCGCCACCCGCGCGCTGCGGAACCGTCGGATCAGGGTCGCCGCGGTCAATCCCGCCACCAGCGCGCCGCCCGAGAACGAGGCGACGGCCGCGCCGTACACGGCATTGCTCAGGTGAAGGTCGCTCTTGATCTCCGGATAGCGCGGCAGCAGATTGGCGAAGATCGCGCCGTTGGTCAGGAACAGCGCCCCGACCGCGATCCGGGCCCGGCGCAATGCGGATGCCACTGAGCCGACACTACTGCGCGTCCCCGGGTCAGTGGACCGCCGGCACCAACCGTTCGCTGACCTGCCACAGGTCTGCCGCCTTGGCCTCGTCGTAGGAATCTCGTGAGGAACGGATCCGGCGGGTGCCTTCGAAGTACGCGCCGGTGACGCCGTCTAGGACTGGATCGGCGACCAGCGCGGCGAGATTGGCGCCGGAGCGTCGGATGCTGTTGACGTTGGGCAGTACCCGCAGGGCCGGCATGAGCAGGCGCCAGGCCAGCCGCTGGATGCCCGAATAGTCCCTGGCGAGCCCCGAACCCGGCATCAGGCCGGGGTCGAACGCGTTGACCGTGATTCCGCCGGACCCGTGGCCCAGCCGCCGGTCCAACTCGTAGCTGAACAGCATGTTGCACAGTTTGGAGGTGGTGTAGCGACGCCGACCTTCTTCGCCGGTCAGCCCGCCGGGTGGCGGACGAAGAAGTTCCTCGGCCGAGTTAAATTGCGGCGCAGGCATACCCGTGAACCGATCCGGATCGTGGGTGCCGCTGCTGACCACCACGATTCGCGCCGGGGCAGTGAGCGCGGCGAGCAGCTGCTGCACCAGGGCGAAATGACCGAGATGGTTGACGCCGAAGGTCATCTCGTAGCCGTCCACCGTCGTCTGGGCGCCTGCGACCAACTGGAGTCCGGCGTTGCACACCAGCGCGTGCAGCGGCGGTAGGTCGCGGTGCGGCAAACCGGCGGCGAAGTTCCGCACCGACTGCAGCGATGCCAGGTCGAGCTCACCCACCGTGGTACGTCCGGGACAGTCCAGGCGAGCCGCCGCCTCGGCGCCACGTTCGGCGTCGCGCACCGCGAGCACCACATGCCAACCCGGATCGGATTCCAGGAGAGTCCGGGCGCATTCGAAGCCCAGCCCCGTGTTCGCGCCGGTGATGATCACGGTCTTGTCGGTCACTGTTCCTCCAGGAGTATCGGGATGAGCACCGTGACCGCCTGCCACAGCCGCCGGTACATGCGGGCCACGTCGGTGGTGGCCGGATCGAGGTGCGCGGCGAAGAACACCCCGTCGGACTGGGCCACGGCGAATGCGGTGAGTTCGGCCACCACCTGCTCGATGCGACGTGGCGGTAGGCCGGCGGGCAGCTGGCTGCGCACGGCGGCAGAGAACCGTGCGATCGCGGTGTCACGCACGCGGCGCACCACCGCCGTCACCGTCGGATCATCGCCGCGTTCCAGCGACAGCAGGTACAGGATGCGGAGGAATTCCGGGCGCTGTGCCTGCAGATCCGCCAGAACCGCCAACTGCTCGTCGATGCTGCCGCTGCTCGGTATCGCCGCGAAGAAGCGGTCGGCTCCGCGTTCCATCACCGCCGCGAGGACACCGTCCTTGGATCCGAAATGCCAGTAGATGGAGCTGGCCGGGAGGCCGCAGGCCTTGCGGATGTCGCTGATCGAGGTGGCGGCGTAGCCACGGGTGGCCATGAGTTGTTCCGTGGCGTCGAGAATCTGCCCTCGGGAATCCGCACCCTGCTGTTGTCGCCGCGTGGTTGGAGTGGCCACTTGAAACCTCGTCTGTAAGGATCGTTACAGACAGCGTAGAGCGTGGGCAGCCACCACGCCAGTGGCCCGCACGATCGGCGTCTGGGCAGCAAGATTGACACCATGACTTCTTCGTCACCAGCGCTGCTGGAGCTGGCCCGCCGCTACGGCGTCGCCCCGGAGTTCGACGACTGGACCGGCCGCCGCACCGCCGTCGCAGAGTCCACCCTGGTCGCGGTGTTGGAAGCGTTGGGCGTGCCGGCCGGCACCGAACAGGAGCGGGTGGACGCCCTGGCCGCCCACGACCGGCAGTACTGGCAGCGCCGCCTGCCGAGGATCGTGCTGGGCCGCGCAGGACTGCCGGCGAGCTTCTGGGTCCACGTCACGCACGGGGATCCGGTGCACCTCACGCTGTTGCTCGAAGATGGCACCGAGCGCGGCGGCCTGCGGCAACTCGAGAACAACCGGCCTCCATACGATCTCGGGAACCGGTTGATCGGTGAGGCCACGTTCGAACTGCCGGCGGACCTGCCACTGGGTTATCACCGGCTGCGATTGGACGGGACCGATATCGAGACGCCGGTGGTGATCTCCCCCGCCACCGTGGGCCTGCCCACCCGACTCGGCGAGCGGCGCGCCTGGGGACTGACCGTTCAGCTCTACAGTGTTCGCTCCAAAAACTCTTGGGGCACAGGCGATCTCACCGACCTGGCAGATCTGGCGGTGTGGTCGGCGGCCGAGCACGGTGCCGGGTTCGTCCTGGTCAATCCGCTGCACGCGGCCGCTCCCACTGCCCCGATGGAGCCCTCGCCGTATCTGCCCACGTCGCGGAGGTTCGGCAATCCGCTCTACCTGCGGGTCGAGGCCGTCCCGGAGTTCGCCTCGGTCCGGCACCGCAGCCGTATCCGGGCGCTGCGCGCCGCGCTCAACAAGCGTGCGGACCGCAACCCGACCATCGACCGCGACGCGGCCTGGCAGGCCAAACGCACCGCACTGCAGCAGGTGTACCGGGTTGAGCGTTCGGCGGGCCGGGAGCTGGCGTACGCCGCCTACCGGGCCCGGCAGGGCCGCAGCCTGGAGGAATTCGCAACCTGGTGCGCGCTGGCCGAACAGTACGGTGCCGATTGGCACGCCTGGCCGCACGCACTGCAGCATCCGGCGAATCCGGAGGTCGCCGCGTTCGCGGCGGCCCATCCCGATGCCGTGGACTTCCATCGCTGGCTGCAGTGGGTTCTCGACGACCAACTCACCGCGGTACAGGCCACGGCGGTGCAGGCCGGGATGGAGTTGGGCGTCATGAGCGACCTCGCGGTCGGCGTGGATCCCGACGGCGCCGACGCCTGGGCCCTGCAGGACGTGCTGGCTCAGGGGGTGACCGCCGGCGCCCCGCCGGATGAGTTCAACCAACTCGGCCAGGATTGGTCGCAGCCCCCGTGGCGGCCGGACCGACTGGCCGAGCAGGCCTACGAGCCGTTCCGGGCGTTGGTCGAGATGGCACTGCGGCATGCCGGCGGGGTGCGTATCGACCACATCATCGGAATGTTCCGGCTGTGGTGGATCCCGAAGGGTGCCGCACCGACCGAAGGCACCTACGTGCGCTACGACCACGACGCGATGATCGGCATCATCGCGCTCGAAGCGCACCGGGCCGGTGCGCTCGTGGTCGGCGAGGATCTGGGCACGGTCGAACCGTGGGTGCGTGACCACCTGCACGAGCGGGGCCTGTTCGGCACCTCGATCCTGTGGTTCGAGTCCGACGGGTCCGGGCGGCCCCTCCCGGCCGAACGCTGGCGCGAATACTGCCTGTCCTCGGTGACCACCCACGATCTGCCGCCGACAGCGGGGTATCTCGCGGGCGAACATGTGCGGTTGCGGGACGAACTCGGACTGCTCACGCGGCCCGCCGACGAGGAGTTGACCTCGGACCGTGCCGCGCAGGCCGCCTGGCTGGACGAATTGCGCCGGGTCGGCCTGCTCGGACCCGATCCGGACACCGATCAGATCGTGGCAGCGCTGTATCGGTATCTGGCCCGTACCCCGTCGAAGCTGCTGACCCTGGCGCTGGCCGACGCGGTAGGTGAGTTGCGTACCCAGAATCAGCCGGGAACGACCGACGAGTACCCGAACTGGCGGATCCCGCTGGCCGGCCCGGACGGCCGTCGACTGCTGCTCGAAGACGTGTTCGCCGATCCGCGGGCAGCGGTGTTGAGCGAGGTGATGGCCGAGATCACCGGACAATCCGGCCGGGCCGGGATGTAACACCCGGGGCGTCTTCTCCGGTTTCACATTCGTCACCGCTGCGATATGTTCGCAACCGCACCCGACTGACGGAGTTCACGTGAAGAAGCTTGTTGCGCTCGGTGGCGGTCTGCTCGCCGCCGGTTCGATCGCCCTGATGGCGGCAGGTGCCGCCACCTCACAGCCGAGCTCCGCTTCGGTCAACGTCGTCGGTGAGCCCTATATGAAGGCACTGGCGATCCTGAAGAGCCAGGGAGTCAAGGCCACCTTCGGCGGCTCGTTCGGCAGCGCCCTTCCGCAGGCCGAGTGCCTGGTCGATTCCCAGAAGGTCAACTCCAGCGGCAAGATGATCCTGATGCTGGACTGCAGCGAGGCCGCGGCCGAGCAGGGTGCCGAATCGGCCGTCCCGGGCGGCCCGAGGGTCGGCAGTAACGGCGTGACCACGGTGACGCCGACGCCAGTGGTCCCGATCGCCGGCGCCCCAGGCGCGGGCACGCCGCCACCGGCCTGACCCGCACCCGGTACCGCTGTTCCCACCTAAATCCGTACACTGCTGAGAGTCCACTCATCCCAGGGAGGCTCTCGATGTTGCGTCCGTTGCGGTTCGACAATGAGATCGACCCGGGCCCGGTACAGATCCAGGCCCGTAAAGTGCACTTCGATCTCGACGGCATACCGTTGCACTGGATTCCCGGCCACCCCGTGGCCGCGACGATGGTCAACCTGTTCAACGTGGTGCTGCCGATGGCCGAACACTGGTTCGTCGCGACGTTCAACGAAGCACTGCCCTATGTGCGCGATCCCAAGCTCGCTGATGACATGCGCGGCTTCATCGGTCAGGAGGCGACCCACGCCGAGACCCATGATCAGGTGCTCGACGAGTTCCTCACCGCCCACGGCGTGGATTACCAGCCGCTGATGGCCATGGTCGAGCACGTGTTCACCAAGATGCTGGGCCCGACCGATTCGACCGACCCGCGGCGCCGGCTGTCCAACCTGTGCGACCGACTGTGGCTCATCGCCGCCATCGAGCACTACACGGCGGTACTCGGTGACTTTGTGCTGAACTGCACGTGGGAGGACTTCGATGCCGACCCGACGATGACGGATCTGTTCCGCTGGCATGGCAGCGAGGAGGTCGAGCACCGCAGCGTCGCCCACGACGTCGCGGTCTACTTCCAGGACAGCTACTTCAGCCGGGTACGGGCCATGTCGATCGCCGCGACCGCGGTCTATATGTTCTTCCAGCGCGGTTGCTGGGCCATGGTCAAGAGCGATCCGACCCTCGACATCGGCTGGTGGCGGATGAATCGGTTGCGGATGCGCGATTCCAAGCTGGGGCTGCTGCCGAAGTTCTCCCGGATGTTCGGTTCCAACACCCTGGCCTACTGCCGACCCGGTTTTTCGCCGGAGGAGATGGGCTCGACCGCCCAGGCAGTGGCTTACCTGGCGAGCTCCCCCGCGGCGCGGGCCGCCCACCTGTGACGGGCGCAGCCATGCCGACGCTGTCACTGATATCCCGGTACCGTCGGCTGCCACCGAGTGCGTCGGGGCGGTTCCGGCACGATCCCATGCTCGGTCTGGCCGAGGTGTCGATCGCCACCATGTGGGGTGTGAACCGCTTGCTGCGGCGTCCCTCGCCTCCACCTGAACTGGACCGCACGATCACGTTGACCGTGGTCGGCCGGGAAGTGGTGGCTCACGACCAGGACGTCATCGCGCTGACCCTGGCCGCGGCTGACGGCGGCACGCTGCCGCAGTGGTATCCGGGTGCGCACATTGACCTGCACCTGGCCAGCGGCCGGGTACGGCAGTACTCACTGTGCGGTGATCCCGCAGTCCGCGACCGCTATCGAATTGCGGTGCGGCGCATACCCGATGGCGGTGGCGGTTCGGTCGAGGTGCACGAGAGTCTGCAGGTCGGGAGCCGGGTGAGCACCCACGGCCCGCGCAATGCGTTCGCGTTGACGGTGCCCGGCTACGGGTCCCCCACCCAGCGGTTCCGCTTCATCGCGGGCGGAATCGGCATCACCCCGATCCTGCCGATGCTCGGGTTGGCGGCGCGGTTGGGTGTCGACTGGTCGATGGTGTACGCCGGGCGCAGCAGCGACAGCCTGCCGTTCCTCGACGAGCTCGCCCGGTTCGGAGACCGCATCGAGATCCGCACCGACGATGTCCACGGCCTGCCCGGTGCCGGCGATCTTCTCGGCGACTGCCCCGACGGCACCACGGTGTACGCCTGCGGCCCGGCGCCGATGTTGACCGGAATCCGCGCCGCACTCGCCGGCCGTGATGACGTGGAGTTGCATTTCGAAAGGTTCGCGGCGCCACCGGTTGTCGACGGTGCCGAGTTCTCGGTGAGGATCGCCTCGACCGGCGCCGAGGTGACGGTCGGAGCCGACGAGACCATGCTCGCCGCACTGAGCCGGTCCGGGGTGAACGCTCCGTACTCGTGCCAGCAGGGTTTCTGCGGCACCTGCCGCATTCGGACCGTGCCCGGAACCGACGGGACTGTGCAGCACCGCGATACGTTGTTGACCGACCCGGAGCGCGACGCCGGCTATCTGCTGACCTGCGTGTCACGGGCGGAGGCCGGCCACCCGCTGACCCTCGACCTCTGAGCCGCTACCCGTCGTCGGCGAGGCCTTCGCCATAGCCTGCGAGTTCGGGTGCGGCCATCAGCTGGTCCAACAGCGGGCGTTGCCCCGTCAGCAGCTTGATGCGCGCAGTTGCGACGGAAACCCAAGCAACACGGTCGATTTCGGGAAACTCGACCAGTCGTCCCGACCCCTTCGGCAACTCGATACTGAACGTGTTGCTCACGGCGGTGGCGGGGTCGAAATCCCCGCCCACCGCGAATGCGGTGACCACCTTGCCGCCGGCCTGCCGCACCGGGTCCAGCTCGATGCGCGGACCTGCCGGCGGTGGCGACCCGAGTTCCTCGGCGAACTCGCGTTGCGCCGCCGCCCACGGGTCCTCGTCGTCGGCGTACTCCCCCTTTGGCACCGACCACGCCCCGGCGTCCTTTCGCGCCCAGAACGGCCCGCCCGGGTGAACGATCAGCACTTCCACGTCCGCCCCGGCGAGGCGGTACAGCAGGACACCCGCGCTCAGCTTCGCCACGCGCTGCACGCTACTCGACGAGCTGAGCGCGACGACTTCACCGCAGCACAACGGTGAGGTGCACCACTTTGCCGGCGGGACGTAGTTCGCCTCACTCCAGTGGAGGTTCCGAAGTGTGACGCAGCCCTCGTCAATGGGTTTCGGTCAGCCGGAATTTAAATTGTGAACTGCCGGTTAACTCTTGTGTAACACCTAAATCGAGGTGACGACGGCGCTTGGGTGGGCAGCCGGCGTCGGCATCACGCGCGAAACAACAGAAGAGTGAAAGAAGGCACCAAAGATGATGAGGATCGGATTTGCCACTGCACTTGCAGGAGCGGCTGCCGCAGCGGTGATCGGCCTGGCCGGACCTGCCCAGGCGGCACCGACCGGCCCGGGCAACGCCCAGCAGACGATCAGCGAACTGCAGGCGCAGGGCTACAAGGTGATCGTCAACCACGTCGGTTCGACCCCGTTGGACAAGGCTTCGGTAGTGTCCGTACGCCCGGGCCAGACCTACAGCCGGACGGATTCCAGCAGCCCCGGTGGCGATTTGCAGACCACCGTACTGAACAAGACAGTTTACGTAGATGTGAAGTAAGCCCAAACATCGCGAAACATCAAGGAGGGGCGCCCTTTTCGGGCGCCCCTCCTTGGTGTCCACGCGAAGCGGACGGGCGGGTCCGCGCTAGAGTCGCCAGCGTGCGACGTTTTACCCGATATGTCGCCCTCGGCGACAGCCAGACCGAAGGGTTGTGGGATGGCGACGACGCAGTCGGCCTGATGGGCTTTGCCGATCGTCTCGCGGTCCGTCTCGACGGGCTCTATCCGGGATTGGGTTACGCCAATCTCGCCATTCGCGGTCACCGCATCGGCGATGTCCTGAACACCCAGCTCCCCACCGCGTTGTCGATGCGACCAGACCTGGTCACCGTCTGCATCGGCATGAACGACGTGACCCGCCCCGGGCGCGCCTTCACCCGTGCTTTGGGTGACCTCGACGCCGTCTACCGCACGCTCGCGGCCACCGGTGCGACCGTCGTCACCACCACGTTCCCTGACATCACCCAGATCCTGCCGGTGGGCCGGCTGCTGGGAAAGCGGGTGGTCCGGATCAACGACGCGATCAACGATGCCGCCGATCGGTACGGGTTCCACCTCGTCGATCTGTACTCGGTCCCCTCGATGCGCGACCCGGCGACCTGGAGCCCGGACCGGGTCCACGGCTCGGCGAAGGGACACGTCCTGTTCGCGGCGGCGGCCGCCGAAGCGCTCGGATTGCCTGACAGCAACCATGATTGGGCGCTGGCCACGGGCCCGGACCAAATCCAGTCTTTTCGGTCCAGGGCCTACTCACAACTGCTGTGGACGCAGAACATGCTCATGCCGTGGCTGTGGCGTCACCTTCGCGGCCGGTCGGGAGGTGCGGGCCGCTCAGCCCGGCGGCCGGCCCTGATGTGCCTGAGCGCCTGACCGAAGCCTCGGACGTCGGTCAGATCCCGCCCCAGGTGGAGTCGAGCTCCTTGGCGACGTCGATCACCTTCGCCTGCTCCGACGCCGGACTGTCGATCTCACCGGCCACGTGCGCGGCGATGAAACGTTTGATCTCCGCGTCGACGCCGGCCAGGATCCGCAGCACCTCGGCACGCAGCGACGTGGAGGTGACGTGGATCGAGATGTCGGACGGCCGCGGCTTCTTGACATCGAGGATCAGCAAGAGCGGCTCGGCGGCCAACGCCGTGGCTCGCAGGGCGATCTCACCGAACACCATGAACTTGGGCCGGTCGATGCGCAGGTCGATCACCATGTCGATCTCCAGCGGGATCCGGATGGAGAACGTGATGGTTTCGCCCACAATGCGGCTCACGCGGGGCTTTTGGATCTTGACCCGGGCGGTGACCTTGGCGATCTTGCCGGGCCCCTGCGCGATCGGACCCATCTCGAACGCGTCGCCGGCGATCGAGCCGATGGCGTCGCCGACCCGTTCCTCGGATACCGCCACCTCGAAGAACCGGCGCCCGAATTCCTCGTAGGTGATGTAAGCGTGATCAGCCATGATCCTTCTACGGTCTCACGACGGTGTGCGGCGACGGTGAAGCCGGGCCGAAATACCGCAACCGGGCGACGCCCAGCGGTCCGTTGCTGAGATCGACGATCAGTACAGCCCGGCGGCCGTCGAGGTCGAGCCCGGCCACCAGGTGATGCCCGGACGCGATGAGCTTGCGCCAGGAGGCACCCGAGGCACGTTCCACCAACCCGGACGTGCTCAATGGGGTGTCGTCACCGGTGTAGATGTCGGTGTCGGCGGTCAACCGGCGCTGCACCGCCACCGTGTCGCCGGCGCACAGGTCGTCGAGCAGCCCCGAGACCAGCCGCCTGCCTGCCCGCCCGACGCCTGCCATCCCCTTGGCGAAGCCCACGGCACCCGCGGGTCCCTGGTTACGCAGCAACGCCACGGCCAGGCGCAGCCCGACCGGCACGGCGCCCAGTCCGGCGCGGGCGAACTGCCCGATCATCGCGGGCAGCTGCCAGTACGCCTGCAGTTGACCGATCCTCGGCCCGTCCGGACCAGGAGCGACGACGTAGCGCAGGTAGGCAGGAATCCGCATCGAGACAGATGGGCTCATCACGACCTCGAGCTCGAGATCGCGGATCACCGTGGACCCGGCGACGAGGTCGACATCGCGGTGGAAGGTGATGTCGCGCGGGGCGATGAAGGTGTCGTAGAACCGCTCGATCTCGGCGGCCCCGCGGTGTGGCCGGGAGCCCACCGGGTCCTCGACCTGTCCGCCCGCAGCGAACAACCCCACCCATCCTCGGCGGTCGTGTGCGCCCGCTGCCTGCGGTGACAATTCGACGGTGGCTAGCAGGTCGTCCCGTGTGAAGGCCATATGGTTCGTTTACCATCCCGCCCGCCGCCGCGTGCGCGCACACTGGTGTTTGACACCTTGAGATTGCCCACAACCACCGAGGAGAGCGCCATGAGTGGCAGTGGACCGTTCGGATTCGACCCTGAGGACTTCGACCGCGTGGCCCGGGAGGCCGGCGAGGGGCTGCGCGACGCCCTGGACGGGTTGAGCAAGTTCATCGCGAGGCCCGGCCAGGCCGGCGGCTGGGCGGGGCTGCTCGATGAGTTCGCCCGGTTCTCCCAGCCCAGAACGGAGCCGGAGACCACCGGCGAGAAGGGCGACGGGGTGTGGGCCATCTACACCGTCGACGACGCCGGCGGCGCCCATATCGAGCAGGTATACCCCAGTGAGCTCGAAGCGCTGCGGGCCAATGCCGGCAACACCGATCCGGGCCGCCGCGTCCGGTTCCTGCCCTACGGCATCGCCGTCAGCGTGCTCGACACGGATACCGGCGAGTAACAACGGCCCGAAATGTCGTCTGCCGATCTTCCCGACCGGCTAGGATTCTGGCCCAAAGTCAACGAACTGCCCGGCCCGGCTCGACCGGCGGCCGGCAATGCTGAGGGTGGGACATGATTCGCGAACTCTTCGCCACTACGGCGGTCGCCGCGGCGGCACTGGCTACAGCCATTTCGGCGGCGCCGGGTGCTCTCGCCGACGACAACAGCAACATGTACCCGGACAATCCCGGGCGCTATCCCACCGACGTTCCCGGCATGAGCTACGAGGCCTCCAACGGTGCGCCCTGTTTCAGCTGGGAACGGAACGTCTTCGGCCGCGGCCCGGGCGGCACCGCCATGCAGTGCAAGTGGATTCCCAACCAGTGGCCTCCGGTGTACACCGGCTTCTGGACCTACGCCTACCCGTTGAACGGCGTGCAGGAGATCGGGTCTCCGTGCCCGGGGCCGCAGGAAGCCGCTCAGTCGCCTGACGGCCGACCGATGCTGTGCCTGGGCGAGCAGGGGTGGCAGCCCGGCATTTTGACCGGAGACGGTTTCTTCCCGGTCTGAGGCGCGGGTCACATCCCACCGGCCATACAGCCGAGCGGTGCATGTATGGTCGTGGGGCCCGAATCCGTGACCAGGAGTGCCATGAGCGACGTCAAGTTCGACCTGTCCACAGTGTTCTCCACGGTGGCCAAAGCCGTCCCCGATCAGACCTTCCTGGTGTGGCGGGATCGCCGGTTGAGTTACGCCGAGTTCGACGCGCGCGTCGACGGCTTCGCCCATTACCTGGTGTCGGCCGGTCTCGGCACCCACACCGAGCGCGACGGGCTGGCCGGGCACGAATCGGGCCAGGACCACCTGGGCATCTACCTGCGCAACGGCAACGAGTACCTCGAGTCGATGATCGGCAGCTACCGCGCCCGGGTGGCACCGTTCAACGTCAGCTACCGGTACGTGGAGGAGGAACTCCTCTATCTGCTGAAGGATTCGAACGCCCGCGCGGTGATCTACAACGCCGAGTTCGCGCCGCGGGTGGCCGCGATCCGCGACCAGCTGCCGAATCTGCAGGTGCTCATCCAGGTCGCCGACGAATCGGGCAACGAGCTCCTGCCGGGTGCCGTCGATTACGAGACGATCCTCAAAACCGCTGCGCCGCAAGCCGGCATGCCGTCCCCGTCGGGGGATGACCTGTATGTCCTGTACACCGGCGGCACCACCGGTATGCCCAAGGGTGTGCTGTGGCGTCAGCACGACATCTTCCTGTCGTCGATGGGTGGCCGGCCGTTCGGCAGCGACACCTTCATCGCGTCGTACGAGGAGCTCGCCGAGCGGGCCGCCACCGCGGGTGGCGGGCTGTCGCTGCTGATGATCCCGCCGTTCATGCACGGTGCCGCGCAGTGGGCCGCCTACAACGCCATCACCATGGGCGGAAAGCTCGTCATCCCCGACGATGTGGTGAAGATGCGCCCGGGCAACGTGTTGGAGCTGGCGGCCCGCGAACGGGTACTGAGCATCCCGGTGGTCGGCGACGCGATCGCGCGACCGCTGATCGACGAGATCGAGAAGGGCGACTACGACCTGTCGGGTCTGTTCACGATCACCAACGGCGGAGCGCCGCTGTCCCCCACCGTGCGTGAGCGCATCCTGGCCGCGCTTCCGCACCTGATGTTGCTCGATGCCGTGGGTTCCTCGGAGTCGGGCACCCAGATGAGCACCGCGTCCACCGCGGGCACCGATTCCGAGGCGGCCACCTTCAACGCCCAGTCCGACACCGCGGTGGTGGCCGAGGATCTTTCCCGGGTGCTCGGCCCCGGCGAGAGCGGCGGCTGGCTGGCGCGGCGCGACCTGATCCCGCTGGGCTACCTGGGCGACGAGGCCAAGACCGCACGCACGTTCCCCACCATCGACGGTGTCCGTTGGGCCGTTCCGGGCGACCGGGCAAATGTCTTGGAAGACGGGCGCATTCAGCTGCTGGGCCGGGATTCGGTCACCATCAATTCCGGCGGCGAGAAGATCTTCGTCGAGGAGGTCGAGCGGGCCGTCGCCGCGCACCCCGCCGTTTACGACGTGGTCGTCGTCGGTCGCCCGTCGGAGCGTTGGGGTAACGAGGTCGTGGCGGTCGTGCAGTTCGCCGAGGGCGCCTCGGCCACCGACGAGGAGCTCGCGACGGTGTGTGAGCGCGCGATCGCGCGCTACAAGATCCCGAAGGCGTTCGTCCGCTCCCCCCAGATCGTGCGCTCCCCCGCGGGCAAGGCGGATTACCGGTGGGCCAAGTCGGTGGCCGCCGAGCACGCCGAGGCCGTCAGCACCTCGTAGCTTCGAAGCCTGCCCCGTTCTTCCTTGCGCGAGCAGACGCTGAGGTACCCCGGAACCGCGATTTCCTGGTACCTAAGTGTCTGCTCGCCGGAAAAGGTTCCCGATGGCCGCGAGCATCGTGGTGTGGGCAGCGACGGCCTGCCCCACGGTGAGCGCCAACAGCGGCCTGGGCGCGGCGATGGTCAGCTCTTCGATGATCCGGGTTCCGGCCTCGGTCGGAGCGAAATCCACCTGGCTGTCCAGCTTTACCTGCGGGAACTGCCGGGCCTGCGCGGTTATCGGGCCCGCGGTGGGGACGACGAGTCGGGCCCGGTAGGTGATCGGAAGCGCGAACGGCCCCATCGGGATTCGATCGCGCACCTGATAGTCCTGCTGGTACCCGTCGGCCAGATCGACCCGCGAGGTGCTGCGCACCCACTGCACGAGCGGGTGCACCTGCGAGATGTGGTCCAGGTCGACGTAGAACGCCCGCACCTGCTCGGGCGGCGCGGGCACCTCACCGCTGACACTGCGCCGGGCCTGCCCGATCCAGATGCTCACCGGCTCAGTTCACCACAGCCGGTCAAACCACGAGGCGCAGTTGCTCCCAACCACGCACGGTGGAGGTCGGTGCCAGTTGCGCGCTGTCGTAGTCGATCTCCCATTCGGGGAATCGGTTGAGCAGTTCATCGAGTGCGACGCGGCCCTCCAGCCGGGCCAGGTTGGCGCCCAGGCAGTAGTGCAGTCCCTTGCCGAAGGTCAGGTGGCTGATGTTGTCACGATGGATGTCGAAGGTGTCGGGGTTGCGATAGCGACGCGGGTCGCGGTTGGCCGCACCGAACAACAGCAGCATCGCGCTGCCCGCCGGCACCGTGGTGCCGTCGTACTCGAAATCCCGTGCCACCCAACGCGCCACATGCGGACCGGTCGGTTCGAAGCGCAGCGTCTCGTCGACCGCGCGGGTCAGCAGTGAGCGGTCCCGCTCCACTTCCCGACGCTGGTCGGGGTGTTCGGCAAGCACTTTCGCCAACCAGCCGATCAGCCGGCCGGTGGTCTCGTTTCCGGCGCCGGCCACCACCTGGGTGTAGTGCAGCACCTCCTTGCGCTCCAGCTTGCGGGTGACGCCGAACTCGTCGGTGAACTCGACGTTCAGCAGGGCCGTCATCAGGTCGTCGGACGGATTGTTCGCCCGCCACTCCACGTAGTCGGCGTAGATCCGGCCGTCGGCGATGCGGTCGGCCTGCACCACCTTCATCGGCGCACCCGGCTTGGTCCGCAGATTGGCGTCGTTGGCGTCACGCACCCCGATCTGCTCGGATTCCGGTATGCCGAGCAGCATTCCGATCACCCGCATCGGCATCATCGAGGCCAGTTCGGCGATGATGTCGAATCCGCCCGAGCCGACCAACGGATCCATGCACCGCACACAGAACTCCCGGATCTGATCCTCGATCTCGGCCATCCGCCGCGGAGTGAACACCCGCGACATCAGTCCACGCAGCAGGGAGTGCATGGGCGGGTCCTCGAACATCATCACGCCCGGCGGCATGTCGAAGTCGGACTGGATCAACTCGAGGATGTCACTTCGGCTGTTGGAGAACGTTTCCCAGTCCGACAAGGATTTTTCGACGTCGGCGTGCCGCGACAGGGCCCAGAAGTCGTAGCGCTCGTTGTAGTACAGCGGCGCTTCGTCGCGTAGCCGGGCGTAGACCGGATACGGGTCGGCGACGATCCCGACGTCATAAGGGTCGTAGTACACGGTCATTTCAGGCAGCTGCCGGCGTCGACGGGCAGGGTGACCCCGGTGATGTAGCGGGCCTCGTCCGAGGCCAGGAACAGCACTGCGTTGCTGATGTCCTCGGGTGTGACCCAGGGGATCGGCAGCATGTGGAACGTCTGGCAGATCGGGGCCAGATCGTCGGGTCCCGGGTTCTCCAGGTCCGGCCGGAACATCCGGTAGGTCTTGTCGTTCATCAGCATCGGGCTGTTGACGTGGGTGGGGTGCACAGAGTTGACCCGGATCGAATGTTGGCCCAGTTCAACGGCAAAGCTGCGCATCAAGCCGACCACACCGTGTTTGGCGGCGACGTAGTGCCCGGTGAACGGGTAAGCCTTCGTCCCGGCCACCGAGCTGGTCAGGATGATCGATCCGCCCCTCCCACCGTCGAGGATATGGGGCACACCGGCTTTCACCGTCTTCCAGACCCCGCTGAGATTGACGTCGATCATCTCCTGCCAGAGGTCTTCGTCCATCCGGTCCAGCTTCACTCCGGTGGTTCCGATGCCCGCGTTGGCCGCGATGATGTCGAGCCGCCCCAGCTGCTCGACGCCGCTGTCGACGGCGGCCTTGAGTGCGCCGAAATCGCGCACGTCGACCTCGGCGGTGACGATGCGCCGGCCCAGGTTCTTCACCAGATCGGCGGTCTCGGCCAGGTCCTCGGCCGTCGCCCCCGATGCCGGCGACCGGTCGAAGGTGGCGCAGATATCCACCGCGATGATGTCGGCGCCCTCGGCCGCCAACCGCATCGCATGGCTGCGGCCCTGACCCCGCGCCGCTCCGGTGATCAGCGCGACCTTGCCGTCGACCCGTCCTGTCATCGCCCACCTTCCGACTTTGGGCGATCGCCCAATAATTACACTCAGGCCATGTCTAGCAGCCGTCGCCGCGCGTGGTCAAGGGTGCGATGAGCCCGCCGAGCACCACCCGCCGAGCACTGATCCGGGCCACCGCCCAGGTCATGCTCGAGGAGGGCTACGCCGCGGCGACCTCACGGCGGGTGGCCGCGCAGGCCGGGGTCAAACCCGCACTCGTGCACTACTACTTCCCCAGCATGGACGACCTGTTCATCGCGGTCCTGGCGGCCGGCGCCGAGACGAACCTCAGCGCTCAGCAGGAGGCCTTCGCCCAGGACGCTCCGCTGCATGCGCTGTGGGAGCTCAACAACACCCAGGGCGCGGCCCTGTGGATGGAGTTCATGGCCCTGGCCAACCACCGCAAGGCCATCCGCAGCGAGATCGCGGGTTACGCCGACCGGTTCCGTGATCTCGAGGAGGCCGCGATGGCCTCGGCACTGCAGGCCCACGGCATCGACACCGACGAGTTCCCGCCCGTCGTGATGTCGATGATCGTGGCGAGCCTGGCCCGCATCCTCGTGCTCGAGCAGGGTCTGGGCATCAGCCGTGGGCATGCCGAGGCGCAGGTTTTCGTGCGGCGCTATCTGGACCGGTTCGATCAGCCCGAGGAGGATCCGGCATGAGCCTGCTGCACGAATTGGTTTCGGCCGCTGCTGCCGGCGCGCCCGAGCGCCCGGCCGTGGTGACCGATGACGACAGCACCGCGACGTTCGCCGAGTTCGATCGCCAGATCCGTGGCGTCGCGGGCTGGGTGGCGGACCGGACCGCTCCTGGTGACCGGGTGGCCGTGGTCGCCGACAACAGCGCCGCCTACGCCCAGTTGTACTACGGCGTGCCGCGCAGCGGACGGGTGCTGACCCTGATCAACCAACGTCTCAGCCCGACCGAACAGACGGCCCAGTTGGCCACCGCCCGGCCCACCCTGCTGCTGGGCGACGAGCGGTACCTGTCGGCTCTCGCACCCACGGTCACGCCGGCCGTCGCATTCGAATCCGACGAATGGCGGGCCGCACCCGGGTCCGATCTCCTACTGCCCGGTGTAACCAGGCCCGACGATCCGGCCTGGCTGCTGTTCACCAGCGGATCCACCGGAGTTCCGAAAGCTGTTGTGCACAGCCATCGTTCGGTTCTCACCGCGGTGTGGGGTTCAGTGGCGGGCCGCTCGGTGCGGCCGGGCGGGGTGTACCTGTTGCCGTTTCCGATGTGCCACGTCGCCGGTTACAACATGCTGGTCCAGCACGCGGTGGCCGCGACAGTCCTCCTGTGTGCCCAGTACCGCCCGGAAAGTTTCGCGCAGCTGGTACGCAGCCACGGCGTCACCTCATGTTCGTTGGCGCCGACCATGCTGCACTCGCTGCTCGGCCATCTCGAACACACTGGGACCGGTCTGCCCACCCTCGACGCGATCGCCTATGGGTCGGCGGCGATGCCGCTGGACCTGCTGCGTCGGGCGATCGACACCCTCGGCGTCGACTTCCACCAGGGCTATGGGATGACCGAAACCGGCGGCAACATCACGTTTCTCGGCCCCGAGGACCACCGGGCCGGGGCTGCGGGCCGCCCCGAGTTGCTCACCAGTGCCGGCTATCCGCACGACGATGTCCAGATCGGCATCGCCGACGCGGACGGCGGTCTGCTGCCGCCCGGCCAGGTGGGCGAGATCATGGTTCGCGGCGCGCAGGTGACACCTGGCTACTGGCCTGAAGGGGCAAGCACCGAGGACGGTTGGCTGCGCACCGGCGACATGGGTCGCACCGACCCCGACGGACGACTGTTCGTGGTCGACCGGCTCAAGGACATCATCGTCACCGGTGGTGAGAACGTGTCCTCCCGCGAGGTCGAGGATGCCCTGTCCGGACATCCCGGGGTGGACCAGGTAGCGGTGGTCGCGGTCCCCGATGACTACTGGGGCGAAGCCGTGTGCGCGGTGGTCGTGCCGAAACCGGCGCACCGTCCGACCGCCGACGAGCTGATCAGCCATGTGCGCAGCGCGATCGCGGGTTTCAAGCGGCCGCGGGTGGTGTTGTTCACCGAGGCGCTGCCGCTGACCGGTAACGGCAAGGTCGCCAAGGACCGGGTTCGCGCCTTCGCTCGCAGTGCTGTTCTGGACGGGGCCGGGCACTCGTAGTTCCTGGCCCCGGGGTGGTCGTGGCCAACCCCTCGACGGCCCCGACACAGCGGACAATACGCCGCGCACGCACGTTTTCCGGGGTTTCTATGAAACACCCCGGCAAATTTCACGGCGCGTCAATGCAATCCACGTGTCAAGCGGCCCGACGGTGCTAGCGTTCGGCGTTACCTGAGCGCACCTGGGGGTTCTGAATGACTACCGATCAGCCTGACTGGACCAAGCCCGCAGCGATGGCCATCCCGCCGGAGGGCTATTTCGAACTCAAGGAGGGCCGATACGGCCCGACGTATCCGAGAACGCCCGCCTGCCATGGGTTTTCCATCATCGCAAAGGTGAAGGAAGGCCGTGAGGAGGCGGTGCGCGCGTACGGCAAGCAAATTGAGGAAGCCGTCGCCGCGAGCCCTGAAGTCCTTGCGCCACTGCGGCTGCACTACTTGCGCTGGCAACTGTTCGACGTCGGTTCGGGCCTGCATTTCCAGTACCAGGGCATCTTCGACACCGACTTCGACAAGTACACCGAGGACGCAGTGCAATTGTTCAGCGCCACCGGCATCACCACGGTGTTCACCAACCTGGAGGGCTTCCCCGAGGACTGGAAGGAGAACCCGCAGGCGTTCATCGAATTCGTCCGGGCCCACCAGGTGCCGAGCTTCCTCGAATACGGTGAGTACCCCTACGTCACTGCCGACGAGATCAAAAAGGCCCTGCGCCTGAAGTCCGCCTTCTCCACCATGCTCGACCAGATGCAATAACAGCCGTGCTCGAGTTCGACGACATCCAGCACATCCTGCTGACCCGCACACCGGCCATCACCGGGCGCTACGAGTTTTTGACCTTCGACACCCCTGCGGGCGGACGGGCCTGGCTCACCGAACTGCTCGACAAGGTGTCCTCGGCCGCGGACGCCAAGGCCACCATGGACGAATCCGACCGCTGGGTCACGCTGGCCTTCACCTGGACCGGACTGCGGGCACTCGGCGTCGACGAGGAGTCGCTGGCCACCTTCCCGGATGCGTTCCGGGAAGGTATGGCACGGCGCGCCCCGATCCTCGGCGACACCGGCGCGGCCGCCCCCGAGCACTGGTTGGGCGGCCTGGCCGGCGACGATCTGCATGCGATCGCAATCCTGTTCTCCCGCACCGACGAGCAGTCCCGTCGCTCCATCGCCGAGCACGACAAGCTGCTCGACCGAACCCCCGGGGTACGCAGCCTGTCCTACCTAGACCTGAATGCGACTCCGCCGTTCAACTACGCCCATGACCACTTCGGATACCGCGATCGGTTGTCGCAACCGGTGATGAAGGGCTCCGGCGAGGAGCCCACACCGGGTTCCGGCGACCCACTCGAGCCCGGAGAGTTCATCCTGGGCTACCCCGATGAGGACGGACCGGTCGCGAACCTACCCAAGCCGGATGTGTTGTCCCGCAACAGCAGCTATATGGCTTACCGCCGACTCGAGGAACACGTCGCGCTGTTCCGCGACTACCTCCGCGAGCGGTCCGATTCGCCGGAAGCCGAGGAACTGCTGGCCGCGAAGTTCATGGGCCGGTGGCGCAGTGGCGCGCCCCTGGTGCTGGCACCCGAGCAGGACGATCCCGAATTGGGCGCGGACCCCATGCGTAACAACGACTTCAACTACAAGGAAATGGATCCCTTCGGCTATGCGTGCCCGCTCGGGTCGCATGCGCGCCGGCTCAACCCACGCGACACCGCACACTACATGAACCGCCGCCGCATGATCCGGCGCGGCGCCACCTATGGCCCCGCACTCCCCGACGGCGCAGCCGATGACGGGGTGGATCGCGGCATCGCGGCGTTCATCATCTGCGCCGACCTGGTGCGCCAGTTCGAGTTCGCGCAGAACGTGTGGATCAACGACAAGTCGTTCCACGAGCTGGGCAACGAGCACGACCCGATCTGCGGCACCCAGGACGGCACTCTGGATTTCACTGTGCCAAAACGCCCGATACGTAAGGTGCACAAGGGAATTCCGGCGTTCACCACACTTCGGGGTGGTGCGTACTTCTTCCTGCCGGGCATGTCGGGGCTGCGGTATCTGGCGAGTCTGCCGTAATTCAGGACCTACGGCATCGCGCCGAGGAACCACAAGCCTGCCGGCGCCGGGCTCGGTGGCGGCGCCAGGCTCAGCTGGGCGGCCGGAAGGGCCGCGGAAAACGCGGGGCCGGGCGACGGGTCGGCCGCGATGTGCGGTTCGGCAGCGGGTAGCGCAGCGGACATGGGTAGGTGTGGCTGTGCGGCCGGAAGGTGCGGGAGGGCTGCCGGGACAACGTGGGACACAGCTGTTTCGGCCGCTGCGACCGATTCGGCGGCCGGTTCGGTGATCGGTGCCCGCGCGGCCCGTTCGGCCGCCTGAATAGCGACTTCCGGCTCCACAGGTGACTCCGCTACCGGCCGGGGGACGTCCCGCGGGGTGAGGACGGTGACGAGTTGCGGCTGCGCACCCGCAGTGACGCCGGCTTCGTCGGCGGCCGGGTCCGGCACCGGCTCGACGAACTGCGAGCCGACGGTGAGCAGTCCCACCGCGACCGCCGCGGCAGTCGCGGCCACTGCCCGCACGGCGTTGTACCTGCGTGGGGCTGGGGCCCGCGGCGCGGCGAGCCTCGGCGTCCCGGCGACCGCATCGGTCGCGACCGCCAGCGCGGCGTCGCGGGCGGCGGTGCCGGATTGTCCCGGGACCAGCCGCACATCGTCGAACCCGGCGGCGGCGAGCAGGTCGAAGAGTTCGGCCACCGGATCGCCGTCGCCGTGATCGGAGGCGACGCCGGCCGCACATACGCCGATCGCCACCACCTTCTGACCACTGGCGGCCGCGATGGCCTGCGCACTACGGGCTGCGGCCGCCGCTCGGCCGGGCAGGTCACCGGCGGCGTCGACATGGAAGGCGTCGTCATCGAGGGGGGTGAGATCTGCGGTGGGGCTGTCGCCGTCGACGAGTGTCCAGGCGATGCCGTGCGAAGTCACCGACAGCCCCAGCACTGTCTTCACCCTGCGCCCTCGATTCTTCTCGCGTGACCGGCTCCCGGCCGCGACGAGCGTATGACGCATCAAGGGCATCGGCATCCGGGAGAAGAGGTCGGTAACCGGCTGGGCACCGAGAATTCACCCGGATGCTATTTTGGCCGCCGAACCAGCCCGAATCCGGGCGGCAAGGAGGCGATCATCGGCACATACGCGGTCACCGGGTCCGCATCCGGCATGGGCTTACAGGCGGCCCGACGGCTCCGCGATCTCGGGCACACCGTGATCGGTGTGGACCTCAATGAAGGCGATGTGGTTGCCGACCTGTCCACTGCGCAGGGACGTCGGGCGGCTGCCGACGGCGTGCTGGCGGCGTGCGGCGGAATGCTTGACGGGGCGGTGCTGGCTGCCGGGCTCGGCCCGGGTCCCGGCTCTGACCGCAACCGGTTGATCGCCGAGGTCAACTTCCTCGGCGTGGTCGAACTACTCGAGGCCTGGCAGCCCGCGCTGGCCAAGGCAAACCGCGCCAAAGTCGTGGTGATTTCCAGTAATTCGACGACAACGGTGCCGGTGGTCCCACGCCGGACCATTCGGGCGTTGTCGGCGCGCGACACCGACCGGGCGGTCCGCTCGCTGCGTCTGCTGGGCCGCAGCGGGTCGGCCATCATGTACGCGGCGTCGAAGATCGCGGTGAGCCGCTGGCTGCGGATCAATGCCGTCTCCGCAGAGTGGGCCGGTGCGGGTATTCGTCTGAACGCGTTGGCTCCCGGCGCCATCCTGACTCCACTTCTGCAGGCCCAACTCGCCGATCCGCGCGAGGGTGCCGCCGTGCGGAAGTTCCCGGTACCGATCGGCGGATACGGTGACGCGGGCCATCTCGCCGACTGGATGTGTTTCATGTTGTCGGACTCGGCCGATTTCCTCTGCGGCAGTGTAATTTTCGTTGACGGCGGCTCCGACGCCTTCTTCCGCCCGCGGGAGTGGCCCACCGCGGTGCCGCTGCGCCGTCTGCCGCGGTATCTGTGGCGGTTCGCCCGCGGCGTACGACATGGCTGACACTGGCCCTTCCCACGGGCGGCAGCGCGCGTGGGCTGCGGTCGCGCTGCTCACCCTGGTCGGAACCCTCAACTACGTCGACCGGTTCCTGCCCTCGGTACTGGCCGAGCCGATCAAACACGAACTCGCCCTGTCGGACACCGCGATCGGGGTGATCAACGGATTCGGCTTCCTGATCGTGTACGCGGTCCTCGGCGTCGCGGTGGCCAGGGTTGCCGACCGCGGAGCGTTCGGCGCGGTGATCGCCGGCTGTCTGACGCTGTGGGGCACCATGACCATGCTCGGCGGTGCCGTGCAGTCCGGGTTTCAGCTCGCGCTCACCCGGGTGGGCGTCGCGGTCGGCGAGGCGGGCAGCACCCCGGCCGCCCATGCCTATGTGGCCCGTAACTTCCCTCCGGAGCGTCGCGCGGCACCGCTGGCAGTCATCACGTTCTCGATCCCGCTGGCCAGCGGCGCCAGCCTGATCGGCGGCGGCCTGTTGGCCGAAAACCTGGGGTGGCGAACGGCTTTCGTTGCGATCGGTGCATTCAGCGTGGTATTCGCCCCACTGGTGCTGTTGATCGTAGGGGCCCGCCAGTCGCTGCCCGTTGCGGTACACCGGGAACAGGACGTGACCGTCAAGTGGTGGGGTCTGCTGCGCAAGCGCAGCTTCCTGGCCGTCATCGGTGGGACAGCATTCGTCTCGGCCGCCGGTTACTCGCTGACCACGTTCTCGCCGGCCTTCCTGATGCGGACGCGTTCCATGTCACTCAGTGAGGTCGGGTGGGAGTACGGCCTGGCCACCGGGCTGTCCGGGGTGCTCGGACTGCTGATCGTGGGCCGGCTGGCCGATCGGCTGGCGGTGCGCGACCCGCGCTGGTTGCTGTGGATCGTGGTGGCGACGACGGCGTTGCTACTGCCGGCCTCCGTGTTGGCGTTCACCGTCGAAAGCCGCCTGGCGTGCGTGTGGTTCCTGGCGCTCAGCTACGTCATCGGCACGGCGTACCTGGCACCGTCCATCGCCGCCATCCACCGCCTGGTGCTGCCGGCGCAACGAGCTACCGCCTCGGCGATCTTCCTGTTCTTCAACGCCATTCTCGGGTCCATCGGCCCGTTCGTCACCGGCCTGATCAGTGACGCACTGACCGCCGATCTCGGCGTGCACGCACTGGGCCGGGCCCTGCTGATCCTGGTTCCGGTACTGCAACTGCTGGCGATGGGCTGTTATCTCGTCGCCGCCCGCTGGTACCGCAGCGACATCATCGAGACGAACGGCTAGCCCGTCGGGGTGCCCTCGGCACGCGCCCGGCAGCGGGTGGCACCCCACAGCCCGACGGCGATGCCGACCACCGCTCCCCCGAGGCCAACGATCTTCTGTGACCGTGGCAGCTGGTCGTGTACCGCCATCCCACCGAGCAGGTCTGCGGCGTCGGCGCCGCCGGAGGCCAGGAACCACCCGCGGGTGTCCTTGCCGCGCAGTCCCGCCGTCAACAGCAGTCCGCCGATCAGCGCGTCGCGATAGCCCATCGACCGCCACATCAGCTGCGCGGTTGCGTCTGGTGTTTCCCGGGCGCCCCACCACCGGTCGGCCCGCTTCGGGTCGACGAGAAACGAGACTCCCGACGCGAATCGGATGGCACCGGCGGCCAGCGCGGCCCGGTCGATCGACATGCCGTGCAGCCTAGCGGCCCGGTGTCAGGCCTTCCGGTGCTTCTTCGGATCGATGACCGTCGGCGGTCCGTCGGGATGCAGCGCACCGCCCTCGTTGAGCCAGTCGGCAATCTCCGCGGCATCTTCGCGCGTGACTGGCCGACGCCTACTGAACAGCGATTTCACCTTCTTGGTCAGCTTCGGCATACCCCCGATGGTAAGGGCGAATCGAGGCGACGACCGAGGCTTGGCGAAGGCTGTGAAACCGCTTGTCAAACTGGCTGGAATACAGAGCTTTTCGACGATGCCCGGCGATGGGTGGCGCCGGGCACTGCGACGATTTTTCCGCAACCGGTCCCTCGAATCGTCTCCGCCGCGATAATCGAGGTAGCCGAGCTCGAAGAGGAGCAAACCCATGGCCACCATCGAAGCCAACGCAGAGACATCACCGTTCCGGGAGGATGTCGAGGCCACCCAGGCCTACATCGACAGTCCCCGGTTCGCGGGCATCACCCGGCTGTACTCGGCGCGTCAGGTCGCCGAGCAGCGTGGCACCATCCCGTCGGATTATCCGGTGGCCCGTGAGGCCGCCACGGCGTTCTTTCCCTACCTGCGCGATCTGTTCGCCCAGAAGCTGAGCATCACCACCTTCGGACCGTATTCGCCGGGTCAGGCGGTCGTGATGAAACGGATGGGGATCAGAGGGATCTACCTGGGTGGATGGGCCACCTCGGCCAAGGGGTCCATCAGCGAGGATCCAGGGCCGGACCTGGCCAGCTACCCGCTCAGCCAGGTGCCCGACGAGGCGGCCGGGCTGGTCCGGGCCCTGCTGACCGCCGACCGCAATCAGCAGTATCTGCGGCTGCGGATGACCCCCGAACAGCGCGCAGCCACCCCGGCCGTCGACTACCGGCCGTTCATCATCGCCGACGCCGACACCGGTCACGGCGGCGATCCGCATGTGCGCAACCTGATCCGCCGCTTCGTCGAGTCCGGGGTGCCGGGTTACCACATCGAGGATCAGCGTCCTGGTACCAAGAAGTGCGGCCACCAGGGTGGCAAGGTGCTGGTGCCCTCGGATGAGCAGATCAAACGGCTCAACACCGCACGGTTCCAGCTGGACATCATGCGAGTGCCCGGCATCATCGTCGCCCGCACCGATGCCGAGGCCGCCAACCTGATCGACAGCCGCGCCGACGAGCGCGACCAGCCGTTCCTGCTGGGGGCGACGAACCTGTCGGTGCCGACGTACAAGTCGTGTTTCCTGGCGATGGTGCGCCGGTTCTACGATCTCGGCGTCACCGAACTCAACGGGCATCTTCTCTATGCGCTGCCCGCCGGCGAGTATGCGACCGCCGAGGCCTGGCTGGAACGCGAGGGCCTCACGAACACGATCGCCGAGGCCGTCAAGGCCCACGTGGCCGGCGATTCGGTGGACGCCATGTTCGACAAGGTCGAGTCGGCGTTCGTCGAGGCGTGGCAGGCCGACGCCGGCCTGAACACGTACGGCGAGGCGGTCGCCGAACTGCTGGAGTTCCGGGAACGGGAGGGTGAGCCGGCCGCGATGAGCGCCGCGGACTGGCGTGACTTCGCCGCGCGGGCGTCGTTGTACACGGCGCAGGAGAAGGCGCGCGAGCTGGGCGCGGACGTGGCCTGGGACTGTGAGCGGGTCAAGACCCCCGAGGGCTACTACCAGGTGCGCGGCGGCATTCCGTACGCCATCGCGAAGTCGCTGGCGGCCGCGCCGTTCGCCGACATTCTGTGGATGGAGACCAAGACCGCCGACCTCGCGGACGCCAAGCAGTTCGCCGACGCCATCCACGCCGAGTTCCCCGATCAGATGCTGGCCTACAACCTGTCACCGTCATTCAACTGGGACACCACCGGCATGACCGATGACGAGATGCGGGCGTTCCCTGCCGAACTCGGCAAGATGGGGTTCGTCTTCAACTTCATCACCTACGGCGGCCATCAGGTCGACGGCGTGGCGTGTGAGGAGTTCGCGACCTCCCTGCAGCAGGAGGGCATGCTGGCGCTGGCGCGGCTGCAACGCAAGATGCGGCTGGTCGAATCCCCTTACCGCACACCGCAGACACTCGTCGGTGGTCCGCGCAGCGACGCGGCGCTGGCTGCCTCCTCGGGCCGTACCGCCACCACCAAGGCGATGGGCGCCGGCTCCACGCAGCACCAACATCTGGTGCAGACCGAGGTGCCCAAGAAGCTCCTCGAGGAGTGGCTGGCGATGTGGGGCGATTACTACAAGATCGGCGAGAACCTGCGGGTGCAGCTGCGGCCCCGCCGCGCTGGATCGGACGTCCTCGACCTCGGCATCTACGGTGACGGTGACGAGCCGCTCGCCAACGTCGTCGTCGACCCCATCAAGGATCGGCATGGCCGCAACATCCTGACGGTGCGCGATCAGAACACCTTCGCCGAGAAGCTGCGCAAGAAGCGTCTGATGGACCTCATTCACGTGTGGCTGATCCACCGGTTCAAGCCGGAGATCGTCTACTACGTGACGCCGACGGAGGACAACGTCTATCAGACCGAGAAGATGAAGGCGCACGGCATCTTCAGCGATGTGTACCAGGAGGTCGGCGAGATCATCGTGGCCGACGTGAACCAGGCCCGCATCGATGAACTGCTGGCACCCGATCGTGAGGCGCTGGGACGGTTGATCCGCAAGGAGGACTAGGGCTTCGGTGGTTCAGCTCACTGCCGCATGTGTGACGCGCCGCCGATGTACCAGGTCTGTCCGTTGATCCATTCGGCCTCGTCGGACAGCAGGAACGCGGTGACAGCGGCCAGGTCGGCGGGCCTGCCCAGACGGGTGACCTTGGCGGCCATCAGAAACATCTGCTGTATCTGTTGATCGTTCTGCCGTTCCTGGGTCTCCCCCATGACCAGGCCCGGCATCACAGCGTCGGGTTCGGCGATGAAGAATGTGATCGAGGCGGGTTTGACCTACGGAGTGCTGCCGCTGTCCGCGTGCCATCGCGAAATCGACGATGGGCGTTTGCGATTCGCCCCGATCGAGGATGCGACGCTCACTCAACGGCTCATCTGAGATGGCCACCCGGCCGTGGAATCCGATGGAGGGATGATCCCCACTCCAGCTGTTCAGAAGGGTGGTGGGGGTCCGTATTGTTCGGCGAGCCAGGCTTGGTAGTCGCGTTCGTAGGCGAGGTCGTTGTTGAGTTCGGCGCGCAGGCGTCGTTCTTCGGCGATGCGATCTTGGCGGTCTTGTTCGCGGGTCCGGCTGCGTTTGGGCATTTTGGCGGCCCGGTTCAGGTTCGGGTCCAGGCCGGGCGCGCCAGGTTCGGGGTCGGGGAGGTTGAGGTCCCCGGTCGGTTGGGCCAGAGTCGGGAACAGGGCGGCACCGTGGGGTTCGGTCACATGGGTGTGTCCGGTGGGGGTGGTGAACTCGATGGTGCCGTCGGGGAGTTGACGATCGGTCCAGCCGGGGCAGAACGTTTTCACCAAATGGTGTGCCCGGCAAAATAGTTTGGTGTTCGACGGATGCGTCGGCCCGGCGGGCCAGGGCGCGGTGTGATCGACATCGCAGCGTTCAGCCGGGGCGTCACAGCCGGGGAACCGGCACGTCAGATCGCGCCACCGGATGAACTCCGACAAGGCCACCGAGGGGCGGTACTGCGGCTCGCCGGCCGCAGCGGGCATGCGCACCGGTTTGACCTTCGCGGTGGCGGCCAGGTCCCGCACGGACTCGGCGGGCAGGATGCCATGGCCGACCAGATACCCCGGATCATCACAGGTCCCGTTCACGGTGGATTGGTCGGCCAGCACATGCACCACCGCCGCATCGGCGGCCGCCCGCTGCTGTGCGGCCGGGCAGTCCTCGCGCCGACACAGACACGACATGCGGGATTCGAGT
>NZ_JBZDPU010000038.1:0-2520 GCF_058270075.1 Mycobacterium shunyiense
ATCTACGCCCAGGTCCTCGGGTTGGAACGGGTCGGCATCGACGACTCCTTCTTCGACCTCGGCGGCGACAGCATTCTCGCGATGCGGGTGGTCGCCGCAGTCAATACCGATTTGGATGCCGGACTGGCGGTACGCACGTTGTTCGACGCGCCGACGGTCGCGCAGTTGGCACCGCATGTCGGCGAGGATTCGGACCGGCGTGCACCCTTGGCTGCGGCCGAGCGTCCTGCCCTGGTCCCGTTGTCCTTCGCACAGAACCGGATGTGGTTCCTCAATCGGTTCGAGGACGGCGCGTCGACTTACAACATGCCGATCGCGTTCCGGATCAACGGCGCGTTGGATGTCGACGCGCTCGATGCGGCGCTCGATGACGTGATCACCCGTCACGAGTCGCTGCGCACGGTGTTCCCCGCCATCGACGGTGTGCCCTCACAAAAGGTTCTGCCTGCCGAACCGGGGCTGTGGCGGCGCGGGGGCCCGGCGATGGTGCCGGTGACGGAAGACAATCTGATCGGCGAGCTGATCTCGCTGGCGGGCTACACCTTCGACCTGGCCGGTGAGATTCCGATCCGGGCCCAGATCTACTCCGTCGGCCCCGAACAGTACGTCCTGGGAATCGTCCTGCATCACATCGCCTTCGACGGATGGTCGATGGCACCCATGGCCCGGGATGTAGGCGAGGCCTATCGGTCGCGGAACCTCGGTCAGGAACCCGATTGGACACCACTGCCTGTCCAGTACGCCGACTACACCTTGTGGCAGCAGGACTGGCTGGGGTCGGAAACTGATCCCGACAGCGTGCTCGCCAACCAGCTGGGATATTGGCGGCGGGAACTCGCGGACCTGCCCGAGGTCGTTTCGCTTCCCGCAGATCGGCCGCGTCCTCCCGTGCCGAGCTACCGCGGCGACGCGGTCGACCTGCGTATCGACCCCGAGTCATGGGCCGGACTCAAGGCCGTGGCGGCCGCGCACAACGCGACCGTATCGATGGTGTTGCAGGCCGCGATGGCCGTGGCGCTGCACCGCGCCGGTGTCGGTGAGGACATCGCACTGGGCACCCCGATCGCCGGACGGATGGACCAGGCGCTAGATGAGCTGGTCGGCTTCTTCGTCAACACCTGGGTGCTCCGCGTCGGCGTTGACTCCGCGTCGCAGTTCAGCGACGTGCTCGACCAGGTGCGGCAGAAGGCGCTGGATGCCTACGCCAACCAGGATGTGCCGTTCGAGCTCCTGGTCGAGCGGCTCAACCCGACCCGGTCCACCTCGCACCATCCGCTGTTCCAGGTCGCCTTGGCCTTCCAGAACAATGTGCGCCCCGAGATCCAGCTCGACGAGCTCGACGTCGAACCGGTGTCCGCCGACATCCGTACCGCCCGTTTCGACCTCGAATTCGACCTGCGTGAACTGTCCAGCGGGGATGCGAGTGCACTGTTCGATCTGCACGCAGTGCCGCCCGAAGGCCGCGGTGCGCTGATGGCGGCAGGCACGGTCGCCTATGCCACCGATCTGTATGACCGATCCAGTGTCGAGCGCTTGGTGGGTTGGTTCGGTCGCGTCGTCGAGGCCGTGGTTGCCGACTCATCGGTGGTCGTCGGTGAGGTCGGCCTGCTGGATCTCGACGAGCAAGATCTGTTGCTGCACAAGTGGTCCGGCGCAGAGGTAAGCCGCCCGGTGGGATTGGCCCCGGAGTTGCTGGCTGCAGCGGTGGCTGCGAATCCAGAGGCCGTTGCGGTGGTAGATGGCGCCCGCGAGCTGTCTTATCGAGAGTTGGATGAAGCCTCCAACCGATTGGCCCGGGCGTTGATCGAGGCCGGGGTGGGTCCTGAGCGCGCCGTCGGTGTGGCGATGGGTCGCTGCGCGGACTTGGTGATCGCGTGGTGGGCGGTGCTCAAGGCCGGCGGAGTGTACGTACCGGTTGATCCGGGCCATCCGGCCGAACGGGTTTCCACGGTGCTGGACGCCGCCGAGGCCGTCTGCGTCCTCACCTGTGGCACCGGTGCGGTCGAGGGGACCGGTAGCCGCCTGGTGGTTCCGCTCGATGTCGTTGATCTGTCAGTACACAGCGGCGATCCTGTGACGGATTCGGATCGGCTGTCGCCCTTGAGCATTGACGATGCGGCATATGTGATCTTCACGTCGGGATCCACCGGGACTCCGAAGGGTGTGGCGATCAGCCATGCCGGTGTTCTGGGAGTGGCTGCAGCTCATCGTGAGTTGTTCGGTGTGACGCCGGGGGCTCGGGTGCTGATGGTGGCCGCGCCGACGTTCGATGCCTCGGTCTTCGAATGGTTATGGGCGGTGTCCTCGGGTGCGGCACTGGTGGTTGCCCCGCCGGATTCCTACGCCGGCGACGCATTGGCCGAGGTACTGGCGGGACAGCGCGTCGATGCGGCATTGATCACCCCGACGGTTCTGGCGACGCTGGACCCGGCCCAGATCGATGGGCTGGACACGCTGGTGACCGGTGGCGAGGCGTGCCCGGCTGAGTTGGTGGCCGCGTGGGCCCCCGGGCGGCGGATG
>NZ_JBZDPU010000039.1:0-100247 GCF_058270075.1 Mycobacterium shunyiense
TTCTTCCTGCCCGAGCACTCGGGCAACAGAGTCCCATAACGACTGGACCACTACAACGGGCTCACCTCATCAAAGCGGAGCAAGAGAAGCATCGAGCAGATGCGTCAGGATCTGTTCGCGGTCAAGGAACGTCAGGACGGACTACGGGCCGAGCATCGCAGGCTGATCCGCGAGCTCGACCTCAACTCGGGCGGTGAGTCGGCCATCCTTCGAGAGCAGCGCCGGTGGAATACCTGCCCCCCTCCGTTGCGCCCATATGTCCGGCCTGCGCCGGCGCAGAATCCCTGATTCTCGGCGCGTCCGCGCCGTGGCTGAGCTTGCGGGCCACGTAGGCCCGGCGCCGCACACCGAGTTTGCAGATCACGTTGTGGACATGGCTTTTCACCGTGCCGGGGGAGATGTGCAGGTAGTCGGCGATCTCCTTGTTGGTCAGCCCGTGTGCCAACAGCCAGGCCACTTCCTGCTCCCGCTCGGTGAGGCAGTTGCTCTGCCCGCCCGCGCGTCGGCCGCCGTTGGCCTCGATGCCGCGAAGTAGGGCGCCCGAGATCTCGTCGGAGCAGTGCGCCGCACCCCGGGACACATTGACCAGGGCGTGACACAGCTGGTCGACGGAGGCGTTGCGTCCGACCAGTCCTGCCGCGCCCGCGCTTGCCCAGGCCATCGCCTGACCGGGATCGTCATCGAGTGCGACCGCGATCAGTTTTCGCGGCGGGTCGCAGCGGCGTAGCGCTGCTGCGGACTCCAGCGCCAAGCGGGTACTGACCTCGATCACCACGATGTCGACGGGCGGGTCGATCCGCGCCAGGTCGCCCAGTGCGGCTGTGGCATCGGTCGCGGTCCCCACCATCTCGAATTCTGGGATGCGTTGGATCCATTCGGAGAGCAGTTCGGTCCATGCCCGTACCGCGACGATGGCGAAGACGTGGTGTCGCATGATGTGTTCGCCGGGTCAGATCTGCCTGTACAGCAGGAAGTTCGGGGCCACTTGAAAATTCGACTCAAGCGTATTCATGGCACTTCCCCTACTGCCCCGAGTGACTGGCGTGTCAACCGATGGTAAGGAACCCGCCGACCCGCGGTACCGAGTAATCGACTACGTGAGTTTTCCGATGTGCGGCCGCGACGGAACCGACGCGCGTAAGCAGTGGGTGCGCTCCGATTCCGGGGACCGGTCGACGAGGGGATGCCATGAGTGATTCGGGTAGTCGGCTACTCGTGCCGCGTGGCCCGAATCGAGCCAGGATCGTCAGCATGTCGATTTGGCACACGACCGCCTCCACAATGTCCGATCCTGTATTGAATACCTTCTACTGGATCGAGCACAGTTCCGAGGTGTCGTGGTGAGTCCTGCTGACAGTGAACTCTGGGCCGTTCGGGTGCAGTGCGCCCTGTCGGACCTGGCGGCCAAGGAGATCGACGCCAGTCCGCAAAAGCTGCTTGAGGCGGTGGCCGCCCGGTTTGCCTCACGTTTCGACCCCGATGATCGCCTCGGCGTAGACGGGGCGCCCCGGTGGCATCGCAGTGTGGACGCTGCCGTCGATCAACTGGTGCACCAGAAACTGGCGACGCGGCGCAGGCCGGCGAAGAAGGCCGGGGCTGATGCGGCGCAGCCGATCGTGCGGTTGACCCCGGCCGGTCGGACCGCCGCCGAGCAGGCGTGCTCACAGGCGATGACGCCCCCCGAGCGGGCCCGCACCGTGGCACCGGCCCCGGCCGAGCAGCCGCCGCACCGCGACCTGTTGGTGGCCGGGGTGATCACCCCGCCGCTGCGGGAGAAGTTCGTGGTGGGCCCCGGCGAGGATCCGGAGAAGGCTCGGGAAACGTTGTGGCCGATCATGATCGAGCTGAACCTGCGCTACGCCGAAGGCGTGGCGGCAGCGGTCGCCCGCGTGCGTGAGCTGTGGCGACTGTTGGACGGACCAGGCGAACCGCTCGAGGTGGCCGACCAGTTCATGGTCGGCGAGTTGACGACCAGGCAGATCGAGGGCCTGGTGTCGGCGGATTCCGTGCCGCAGAGCTGGCCAGAGCGGGCGGTCTACCGGATCTGGCCAGACTTCGACGCCCACCCCCAGATCGATTCCTCCGGCAACACCGTCAAGGCGGTCCCGGCGCAGCGGGCCTTTGCCTGCTATGGGTCGGGAATCGTCTGGGCGGTGGTCGATTCCGGAATTGACGAGACGCATCCGCACTTCACCGACCACGCCACCGTGAGTGATCCCACGGTGCACGACCTGCACCGGGATTTCACCGTGTCCGGTGGCGAGAAGGCATTCGCACCGACCGCCCTGCAGGATGCCGACGGGCACGGATCCCACGTGGCGGGCATCATCGCCGGAGGGCTGGTAGGCAAGACCGCCGACGCTGTGTATGTGGCCGAGAAGCGTTTCAATGTCGGTGCACCCGAAGGCGATATACCCATACTGCAGAAGCGGGTGGTCAGCGATCCCAGTCGGCTGGCGGGGATGGCTCCGGACGCCAAGCTGGTCAGTCTCAAGGTGTTGGGTCCCGGCGAGAAGGCCTCGCGGGTGAGCCGGGTGATGCGCGCCCTCGCCTATGTCCGGGAAGTCAATGCGGCGAGCGAGCGGATGCCCCGCATCCACGGTGTGAACCTGAGTCTGGGATACGAGTTCGCGGCGGAATGGTTCGCGTGCGGGCAGAGTCCGCTGTGTATCGAGGTCGACAAGACCGTGCGGTCGGGGGTGGTCGTGGTCGCCGCGGCAGGCAACAGCGGATACGTGTCGCTCAATCCGCTGTTCACCACCGACGTCACGAAATTCAGCGCGGGCATGACGATCAACGACCCCGGCAACGCCCAGCGGGCGATCACCGTGGGGTCGACGCACCGCGACGCGCCGCACACTTCCGGAGTCTCCTACTTCTCGTCCAAGGGGCCGACCGGCGATGGTCGGTGCAAACCAGATCTGTTGGCTCCCGGTGAGCGCATCACGTCGGTCGCGGCAGGCAAATTCCGCAGCGATGTGCTGCGGCAGACCGACGCCCCGCCGCAGAGCGCGGCGATCTACATCGAGGCCACCGGGACGAGCATGGCCGCACCGCACGTATCCGGTGCGGTTGCGGCGTTTCTGTCCGTCCAGCGCGAGCTCATCGGGAACCCGGAGGAGATCAAACGCATCTTCACCGAATCGGCTACCTCCCTCGGCCGGGATCCGGCATTCCAGGGCGGCGGTCTGCTGGATCTGATGCGTGCGTTGCAGTCCGTCTGACGAGTTCATTCACGAGTCTCAAGGAGTCGACATGACCGAATCCATCAAAGGCAGGCCGTTGTGGCGGTTGGTATTCGACGCCGACGGTGATGTCGATGAGGCAACGCTGTCCGAACTGCGCGACGGTATCGGTGCGGAGGGGATCACCGATCTGGTGCTCTTCTCGCACGGCTGGAACAACGACGAGGCGGCGGCGGAGTCGTTGTATGCCCGCTGGTTCGGGCTGCTCGCCGACCAGCTCGATCCGGACCGCAAGGTCGGGTTCGTCGGTATCCGCTGGCCGTCGCAGCTGTGGCGCGACGAACCGATTCCGGACTTCGACGATGGCCCGGCAGCGGACGGCGGGGGCGCCGCGGCGCTGGACGAGCGGGCGGTGACGGTGGCCGGGCCGGCCACCATCGATCCCGCCGAGCTGAGGGATCTCAAGGACATGTTCCCCGACGGCAGCGAACATCTGGATGCCATCGCTGCCCTGTTGGAACAACCGCCCACCGCTGAGCGGGCCGGAAAGATGTTCGAGGAGTTGCGGAAGTTCAACGCGGCCACCAAAACCGGCTTCGACGACGGCGAGGAGGACAAGCCGGTGCAGGTCCCGGGCATGCTCGACGAACAGCGCCCCCCTGTCGACGTCTTCAACAAATTCGCCGACCGGTTGGCCGACGCCGGCGTGCAGTTCGGCGACGGCGGGGGCGGTGAGGCCGGTCTCGGCGATCTGGGCAGCAAGATCTGGCACGGTGCCAAGGAAGTCCTGCGCCAGCTGAGCTACTGGAAGATGAAGAACCGTGCCGGTGTCGTCGGCAAGGACGGGCTGGGCCCGGCAATCGATGACCTGGTCGGCGCCCACCCGAATCTGCGGATTCATCTGGTCGGCCACAGCTTCGGTGCCCGGCTGGTGTCGTTCGCGCTCGACGGGATCGCCGATCGGACACCGTCACCGGTGAAATCGGTGACTCTGCTTCAGGGTGCGTTCTCCCGGTTCACCTTCACCAAGGGGCTGCCGTTCCGGGACGGGGATGGCGCCCTGGTCGGGCGGCTGGCCCGGATAGACGGTCCGATGGCCGTCTGCTTCTCCAGCCACGACAAGGCATTGGGGACGTTCTACCCGCTGGCGTCACTGACGGCCGGCGAGGATGCCGCTGGCATCGAGGATCCCTTGGCGCGCTGGCGGGCCATGGGGGCGCTCGGGGCGTTTCGGACCGACATACTGCCCCTGGACGATGAGGGCACGACGTACCCGTTCCAGCCCGGTCAGATCCTGAGTCTGGATTCGTCGGACGTGGTGGCCAAGGAGGACGGCCCATCGGGTGCGCACAGCGACATCTTCCACAAGGAACTCAGTTGGGTTGCTGCGACTGCCGGGAAATTGATTCGGGCTTGAGCTCGCCCTCTGTTACGTGCGCCTATGCGGCAATCAGCTTGAGAGGCAAGTGCTCGTGGCGGCGGATGATGTTGTTGACCGCCCATTTGGGCGTACCCGCTAGCTCGATCCGGTCCACACGCTCGAGCAGCGCCCGCAACATCGCGGTTGTTTCCAAGCGCGCCAAGCCCTGTCCGGCGCAGGCGTGGGCACCGTGTCCGAAACCGACGTGACGGCCGGCGTCACGTCGGATGTCGAAGTCCGCTGGGTTTTCCCACTCGCGTTCGTCACGATTGGCCGAGGCATAGATCACCAGGACTCGCGCGCCCCAGGCGATTGGCACTCCAGCGATTTCAGTGGGCTGCGCGGTGCTCCGCGCAAAGGCGCGCAGCGGTGGCTCGTAGCGGATGGTTTCATTGACGGCGTTTGGCAAGAGGTCGGGTTCGTCTTTGAGCAGTTGCCACTGGTCGGGGTGGTTGGCGAAAAGATTCAGCGCATTGGCGATAGCGCTCATCGTGGTATCGATCGACGGGGCGATGTAGTCGACGAGCAACGGCGGGCACTCGTGGTGCGCCAGTTTGCCTTCGTCCGCGGCGGCAAGCAGCTCATCCGCCATGCTGCCCTCGATGACGTTGCGCTCGCGAACCACGCGCCGGGCGAACCGCAGCATACTTATAGTTTTGGGTACCGCCTTGATCGCCTGCCAGTTGAGCGGACCGAGTACGTCGAACGTCGCTCCGGCCCAGGCAACCAGGTGATCGCGTTGATCGCGGGGCCAACCGATGAGGTCGGGCACGACGGCCAGCGGCAGCGCGGCCGCGAGGTCGTTGACACCGTCGATCTCGCGCTTGTGGAGCGCAGTTTCAACGACGCTACGGGCCGTGTCATCGACGGTGTCGCTGATGGCACGCAGAGCACGTGGCAGCATGCGGTGCGCGACGCGCTTGCGGCGTTGTTCATGCTCGACACCATCGCTGTTGAGCGTGGTGCCGTGCGACATTCGGTTGGTGATCGGATTCAGTGCCACACCGTGGCCCGAGAGAAAGGTCTTGTCGTCGCGTAGCGCCGATTTGCACTCGGCATAACGCGGCACCGCATACGCCCGTTGCTTCGCCAGCCACACCACCGGACCGAGGTCACGCATTCGCTGGTAGTGGGGGTAGGGGTCGGTGATGGCGTCGACAGAGTAGATGTCGGGTTCGTAGATGGGGAGGCCGGCAGGTGGGCGTCGCATTGATGGTCCTCTCATGACTTTGGCGGTGGACGATTACGCGCGGAGCGTCCGGTAGGACGGCGAAGGATCGCTGTTGCTCACGCTCGGCATTGAAGGAACTCGTGTGCGTTCGCGGATGTCACCGCCCGCCAGTCGGTTTCGGGGTCGGAGTCAAGGGCGGCGATCTGCTGGCCTACGGCAAACGCCGGCGTCCAGCAGTAGTCGCTGCCGTAAAGAATGCGGTTGGACCCGACTACGTCCCGAAGCACTCCGGCTTGCGTCGGCAGTGGATGCCCGGCCGTGTCCAACCACATGCGCTGCAGCTGGGCATCGGTTGTCAGGCATTCCCACAACGGTTCCAGCGATTCGTCGCCGAGGTAGCGTCCGCCGTTGTTGCTCAGAAGCACGACACCCGCCGCCCCATGAATATCCGTTGCTCGTATGGCTTCGCTGATGGCGGCATCCACGTCGGGGAGTGGAAGCGAGGCGAAGAAGGAGAAGCGCTCAGGATGCGCGGCGACCGTGCGGGCTGCGACGTCGTTGACGTGCCGCGCCAGTGCGGGTGCGTCGGCCGCACCGGCAAACGACACGCCGGGAGAGGAGAGCGACAGGATGGCGTGCCGGATTGCGTTGTCCTGCATCAGTGAAAGGTGCTGTTCTGCGCTCCAGCAGGGCCATTGCGGCATGCCGTCAGAATGTTCGATGCCTGCAGCGATCGCGGCGGCGACGTATTCGTCGGTGAGGAAGTGCGCGTGGACGTCCACCAGGGGAGTGGATGGCATGAGCGATCGCCTAACTGGTCTGGATGGGTGGGTGGGCGCTGCGTTCCCGAGCTTCCGGTGTGGACGACATGAACCCCGGTATGGCCGCACACAGTTTCCCTACGGCACGGCCCGAGCACATGACCGTGCGGTCAGGCCGGACGACAGCGGCGGTGGCATGCCCGTCGCGTAGCCACCGTTCCAGCTCGCCCCCGGGTTCGGCGACGTGCACGACGATGCCGTGTTCTTCGAGTGTGGTGCATTGGAACGCGAGCGGGCGTGTGGTGGTGACGAGCGCAAAGCTGTTGCCCAGCAGCGTGTCCAGGCGCTGTCCATCGGCCAGAACCGGGTTGGGACACAAAGTCCCGGCGAGGTGGCGGGGGCCGCGGCTTCTGATGACCAATGCCGACTCGTGCAGGCGGGGGGTGGTGCCATCGGTGAGTTTGTCGCGGAGGCCGGGTATCAACTGCAGCCGGGGTGCGACGGTGCGCCGCACCATGTTTCCCGCATGACCACCGGCTGTCATTGCCCACCCCATGGCCAATGCCAGACCGATCATGCTGCGCGCGTGGGGTTTCCGTTCCTGCTCGTAGGTCGACAGCAGGGCCTCGGGTAGATCTCCGTTGATCACACCGGCTACCTTCCATGCCACGTTCATCGCGTCGCGCAGGCCTGCTCCCATACCTTGCCCGATGAAAGGCGGTGTGAGGTGGGCCGCGTCGCCGAGGATGAGCACGTTCTGTTCCCGCCATTTGTCGGCGATCTGTGCGCGAAAGGTGTACTCGGTTACGCGTACGACCTCGAGTTCATCGTCGACGAGATCGCCGACCCATGGGGCGACCAGGGGCCGCAGGGTCGCCATCGTGCTGAAGTCGGCCGCAGTTTCCGAAGACAGCAGCCGAAATTCCCAGCGGTAGCGGTCTGGCCCGATCCGCATGTAGGTCGCAGCCCGAACGGGATCGCATACCTGATGCACACCATCCCACTGATCGAGCTCGGCCCCGGTGACCACATCGGCCACCAGCCAGCGCTGCTCGAAGCGCAGGTCTTCCATGGCCGCACCGATGGCGGCTCGCACGATGCTGTTGGCCCCGTCGCAGCCCAACACGTAGCCGGCTTCGACGACATGCTCCGTTCCGGTGGCACGGTCGGCGTAGGTCACCCGCACGCGGCCGGATTCGTGCTGGGTGACGTCGATGACCTCGGAATTGCCGCGCAGCTTCACATTTGGACGCTTGGCCAGGTTGGCGCGCAGCAGCTTCTCCAGCTCGGGTTGGTCGAACATGTTGGCCTGCGGGAAGCCGTGCCGGCTGCGGGCCGGGTCGCGGTCGAACTGTGCCAGCGCGTGGTGGTTCTGGTCGAGCAGACGCAGCCCGAGCGCTGGTCGGGATATCGCGGCGAACTCTTCGGCCACGCCGAGGCGGGCGAGGATGCGATGAATCTCGTCATCGAGGTGGACCGCGCGTGGCTGGGGATAGACCGATTCCCAGCGGTCGAGAACCAGCGTGGGTACGCCGTAGTCCGCGAGCAACGTCGCCGCGGTGATGCCGGTCGGCCCCGCTCCGACGACGACAACGGGCACGGATTTCGTTGAACAGCTCGCGGAGGGATCGGTCATGGTTGTTCCTTGATGTCCCACGCGAGCGCGTAGCGACCCAGGGGCGCGGCAATGGCCTCGGTGTCGGCGCCGGCGTCGACGACCACGGTCACCACGATGGCTCCGTCGTCGACGGCTACCTCGACGTCGACGACGCCGGGCACAGTGACCAGCGCGTCACGGATTGCGCTGCGAGTGGCGTCGGCGCGCAGCGGGGGCTTGTAGGGCTTGCCGACGGCGGTGACCGGGATGGTATCGATGATGATCACCGATTTCGGCGCGGCCGCACTCTCACTGACGTGCTCGACGGCCCACTGCCGCAACGATTCCGGAGTGACGGTAGCGTCGGGGCGAAGTGTCACATACGCCACTGGCACCTCGCCGGAATGGACGTCGGGACGTCCGACTGCCGCGGCGTCCGTGACGTCCGGATGGTCCAGGAGCGCATCTTCGATCATCGCCGGGTCGATGTTGTGCCCGCCGCGGATGATGAGGTCTTTGGCCCGACCGGTCAGATGGACAAACCCGTCGCCGTCAACCCAGGCCAGGTCGCCGGTGTCCAGCCAGCCGCCGTTCAGTTTTCCGAGCCCGTCGAGCACGTAGCCGTTGTTGGTGCGGGCGGTGACGTAACCGGGAAAAACGGTGGGTCCGCTGATCGCAAGGTTTCCCGTCTCGCCGGCCGGCAGGTCGTGCCATTGGCCGTCGTCATCGATCCTGACCGTTTTGACGAGCTGGTAGGGCAGCCGCTGGCCTACCGAGCCGGGGCGAGGGTGGTCGGGGAAACTGCGCGCGCTGACACACGTTCCTTCGGTCAGCCCGTAGCCTTCGATCAGAGGCACCCCGGTGTGTGATTCGAAATCGGAGCGAACCGCTGCCGGCAGCGCTGAGGCACCCACCAACGCGTAGCGCAGGCTGGAGATGTCGGCGTCCACGGGGCATTTCGACAGCACCGCATATACGGTCGGCACCGCGCTCATGGCGCTGATGCCGTGGTGCGCCACGATCTTCCAGAAGTTCGGGTACAGAGCCGGGTCCCGGTATCCGAGCGGGCCGGCCCACACCGCGTGCTGGCCGCGCAGCATGGGCGCCAGCAATGTCACCACGAGCGCGTTCACATGGAACAGCGGTAGGCCCGCGAACAAGGTGGAGTCCTGGTCGAGCACAGTGTTGGCGGCGATCATCCAGGCGTCGGTGACCTCGTTGGCATGGGTATGGGCCGCCGGTTTCGGCTTGCCGGTTGTTCCGCCGGTGTGGAACAGGGCGGCCAGATCGGTGGACGACGGGGCTTCACCGTCGAAGGTCGAACCGTCATCTCCGGGTCGGAAGTCGCTGAAGTAGTGCACTGTTGCGCCTTCGATCGCCGGAACGGGCGCCGACGCATCGCGACCTCCGTTGGGGCGCAGCAAGAGAACGGTGTCGATCACCCCTGCAGCCACCAGATGCTCGGCGGCCCGCCAGCTGGCTTCGTCCAGTTCGGGACCGGCGGGCACCAGCGTTCGTGCGCCCGAGCGTTCGACCAGATGCGCGATGTGGTCGCTCGACAGAGCGCCGTTGACCGGCGCGGCGATGCCCGCCAGCTGCGCGGCCAGCGTGGCCGTGATCAGCTCATCACAGTTGGGGCTGATCAGTGCGACCGGGGTGTGCCGCTGAACGCCCTTCTGACGCAGCATGTTTGCGGCTCGGTGCACGTCCGCCAACAGTTCGCTGAACGTCCGCGTGCTTGCCTGTCGCCATCGATCGGCATCGGGCATGGCGCTGATCGCGGCGCGGTCGGGCCACAACGTGGCTGCCCGCTGCAGCACCGCATATGTCGAGTTCGGCAGGCCCCGGTCGGCCAGTGGGACGCGCTCGATGGCGCCGACGTCGCCCGGTGTGGCATGGCGCGGCCACAACAGGTCCGCGTTCACGTGTACCGCACCGAGGTGCGCTGGGTGCCGAGGTCGATGGCACCGTCGTCGGTAGTCACCGACAGTTCCACGACGTCCCCGTGCTGCAGATACTTGGGATTGCCGGCTTGACGCGAGAAGAACGCCTTCCACTTCATGGCCGGAGGCAGCAGCGATCCGATGATCTCGACAGGCTTGGGCGGCGCGCTCAAGGCCGTACCCGCAGGCGTGCCGGTCAAGACGAGGTCACCGGGACTGAGGTGTTGGAACCGGGCCAATGACTGCAGTGCCTGTAGGGGTTTGTAGATCATGTCGCCATCGACCAGCCTGTTCTGGCGGACCTCACCGCTCACCCGCAGCTCCAGTCGCAGGTCGCCGAACCGCTTGAGCTCGTCAGCCGTCAACAAGACCAGCGCCGGACCGACCGGCGTGAATGTCGGGTACGACTTGGCTTCATAGAACTGCGTTTGCGGAAGCTGAATATCCCGGGCGGAGACATCGTTGGTGACGACCAGGCCGGCGACATGGTCGGGGAGGTTCGACTCGGTCACCTCGGTGCCGACGGGCAGCTCGCGTCCGATGACCAGACCGATCTCCACCTCGTAGTCGAGAAACTTGACGTGCTGCGGCTTGACGATGTCGTCGAACGGGCCACTGATGGAACCCGACGTCTTGCGAAAAAAGGTGAGCGGGATGGTCTTTGGGTCCATACCGGCGTCTTTGACATGCGAGGCGAAGTTGGTCATCTGGGCAACCACCCGGCAGGGAGCGGTCACAGGGGAGAGCAGATCGAGGCTGTCGACAGGCACCGCCTCCCCGCCACGCGTCGCGGCGTCTATGGCGGTCCGATCGGCGAGCAGCTCTCCGGTGGTCGTGGCCGAGGTGTCGATTCGCACGGCGCCGGTGGCGGTCTGGACCCACCAGGCGTCGGCGGTGCGCAGGATTGAGATGGTCATGACTTCGCTACTTTCAGCAGGCCGATGAGGCGGTTGATATCGAATTCGTTGTCGCCTCGCAGGGCTGCGAAGATCGACTGTGCTTCGTGTGGTAGGGATTTCGGATTTGTGCCGAGGAAGTCCTTGCTCGCCGGTGGTCCCCACTGGGCCAGGCCCGAGGCGGTGAACGGGGCCCAACCCGGTTCAAGGGTTGAGTCGAACAAGTCGCCATCGGTGAAGTGCTCGACCATGAAGCCATCAGGATCACGCCAGTAGTCGAAGAGCTGACTGCCCTGGATGTGTCGCCCGATTCCCCAGGACCGGAAATATCCACGCTCCGTGAGGTATTCGCCGCCGGCGGCCAGCGCATCGAGATCGCATACCTGATAGGCGGAGTGCACGTAGCGGTTCTGTGGTCCGAGGGCCAGCGCCAGCGTGTGGTGATCAGCGGGCGTCGCGCCTCTGTCGCATCGAATGAAGCTCATGGCCGGTCCCCGGCTGCGCTGACCCGAGAAGTAGAGGAAGTCGCTGACGATCATGCCGAGGGTGTCGAGATACCAGTCCAGCGTCTCAAGGTATTTCGTCGACTGCATGACGAGGTGACCGAGCCGTTGCACCGTGGTCGGCTCCCGACGCGGGCGTTGGGTGGCGTTGACGCGGTGAATGTCGTGCCCCATGTTGTAGCGATGCGGAGTCTGTGACGGCAACGGGTCGAGGGAGTGCATCCCCGACACCACGTGCACCGGCACCCCGCTGGGGTCGATCAGATCGACCGCCATGCCGCCGATGGCTGCGGGTAGCGACCTGGTTCGTGCGCCGGTCGCGGTGGCCAGTCGCAGTAGGTCCGCTTCGTCGGCGGCGGCGAACGCGACCCCGAGGAACCTGCTCCGGGTGCCGCGGCGCACGATCACGCACGGCGCGGCCGAATCGCTGCCGCGTAGATGCAGTTCCTCGTCGGTTCGTAGCGACGTGGCGAAACCGAATGCGGCCGCGAACGCCTCGGCCCGCTGAAGGTCCGGTTTCTCGAATTCCAGCCAGGCGATGTCAGCCACCTTGATCACGGGGTTGCGGGAGCGCCCGCAATGCTCGCCTTTCCTGGCGCCCTGCTCGCTGTGGAGCTCGTTGTGCGCGCCGACCAGGTCGTTCATCCCTGACACCTTTCATTCTGACGAAATCGTCACATACGACGCGACGCTCAGTCAATAGGTTCTGACGAAATCCTCAAAACTGATCGACGCTGCTATTCTGAGCCGGTGAGCGCAGTGCAGGATGAGCCGGTCAACCGCCTGGAACGGCGCAAACAGCGCACCCGTGCGGCCCTGATCCAGGCGGCGCAGGCGCTGATCGCCGAGGGCAGACTCAACGTTCCGGTCCTGGAAATCACGCAGGCAGCCGACGTCGGAATGGGTTCGTTCTACAATCACTTCGACAGCAAGGAAGCGCTGTTCGAGGCGGCCGTGGCCGATGTGCTCGACAACCACGGCGCGCTGCTCGATCGACTCACCGAGTCGATCGACGACCCGGCCGAAAAATTTGCCTGCAGCTTTCGGATGACCGGTCGACTGTTTCGGCGCCGCCCGCAGGAGAGTCAGATCCTGCTGGTCAACGGCCTCAGTCTCTTGGGTTCAGACCGCGGTCTGGGCCCACGCGCATTACGGGACATCGCGGCCGGCGTCGCCGCCGGCCGATTCGACGTTGACGATCCCAAATTGGCCCTGGCCGTCGCTGCCGGGGCACTTCTTGGGCTGGGCAAACTCCTGCAACTAGAGCCCGAACGCGACGACGCGGCGGCCGCAGATCGGGTTACCGAAGACGTATTACGACTGTTCGGACTGCCTGCCGAGGAAGCGTGTCAGATCTGTCAGCGGCCGCTTCCTGGCCTCGATGACAGTAGAGAAACTGCTCACCGCGATGGCCGGACCGATCTGTGATTGAGGCCGGGGCGCGAGCGGCGGTGGAATCTGGTGTGGCCGTTGAGGGTTTGACAGCTGTATTGCGCCGTCGTGCTCCGCTCAACGCATTCCATTGGCCATGAAAAGAGGCGAGCGTTCGTCTCGCTCGCCTCACACTGTGTCCGAGGGGGGACTTGAACCCCCACGCCCGTTAATAGGGCACTAGCACCTCAAGCTAGCGCGTCTGCCATTCCGCCACTCGGACTCGACCGACCACTCGGGGTCGGGCGCCTAAGGTTATCGGATTGAGTGCCCTAGACCCAAACCGGCGTCTCGGTGGTACGAATGTGACTGTGACTGTCCCCGCCTCCAGCGCAGACGAGGTGGTCGACCTCGTCAGCAAGCTCATCCGATTCGACACCTCCAACACCGGTGATCCGGCCACCACCAAGCCCGAAGCCGACTGTGCGGAATGGGTCGCCGACCGGCTCCGCGAGGTCGGCTACACGACCGAATACGTCGAGGCCGGGGCGCCCGGCCGCGGCAACGTCTTTGCCCGGTTGCCCGGTGCCGACCGGTCCCGCGGCGCCCTGATGATCCATGGACACCTCGACGTCGTGCCGGCCGAGCCCGCCGACTGGAGCGTGCACCCGTTCTCGGGTGCGGTGAAGGACGGCTATGTCTGGGGCCGCGGTGCGGTCGACATGAAGGACATGGTCGGGATGGCCATCGCGGTGGCCCGGCACTTCAAGCGATCGGGCATCGTCCCGCCCCGCGACCTGGTGTTCGCGTTCGTCTCCGACGAGGAACACGGCGGCACCTACGGCGCCAACTGGCTGGTCGACAACCGGCCCGACCTGTTCGACGGCGTGACCGAGGCGATCGGCGAGGTGGGTGGCTTCTCCTTGACCGTGCCCCGCAAGGACGGCGGGGAGCGTCGGCTCTACCTGATCGAGACCGCCGAAAAGGGCCTGTCCTGGATGCGGCTGACGGCGCGGGGGCGAGCCGGGCACGGCTCGATGGTGCACGACGACAACGCTGTCACTGCCATTGCCGGTGCGGTGGACCGGCTGGGCCGACACCAGTTCCCGCTGGTGCTCAATCCGGCCGTGGAGCAGTTCCTCGCCGCGGTCGCCGAGGAGACCGGCTACGACTTCGACGTCAATTCGCCGGACTTGGACGGCACCATCGCCAAACTCGGTGGCGTGGCCCGGATCGTCTCGGCCACCCTGCGCGACACCGCCAACCCGACCATGCTCAAGGCCGGCTACAAGGCCAACGTCATCCCCGCGTCGGCGGAGGCCGTGATCGACTGCCGGGTGCTGCCGGGCCGCAAGGAGGCGTTCGAGCGCGAGGTCGACGAGTTGATCGGGCCCGATGTCACCCGCAGCTGGGAGCGGGACCTGCCGTCTTACGAGACCACGTTCGACGGTGACCTGGTCGACGCGATGAACGCGGCGATCCTGGCGTTGGACCCCGAAGCGCGCACCGTGCCCTACATGCTGTCGGGCGGAACCGATGCGAAGTCGTTCCAGCGGTTGGGGATTCGCTGCTTCGGGTTCGCGCCGCTGCGCCTGCCGCCCGAGCTGGACTTCGCTGCGCTGTTCCACGGCGTCGACGAGCGGGTACCCGTGGACGCACTGCAGTTCGGGGCCGGCGTTCTGGAACACTTCCTGCAGAACTGCTGACCGCACTGCGACATGAGCTGGCTACACGAACTGACTACGAGAGGGAACCATGACCGCATCTCCGTACGACAACCTGCCGAAGCTGCCGACGTTCACCCTGACCTCCGAATCGGTCACCGACGGTCAGCCGCTGGCCAACGACCAGGTCAGCGGGATCATGGGAGCCGGCGGTGCAGACGTGTCGCCGCAGCTGAGCTGGTCGGGCTTCCCGGCGGAGACCAAGAGCTTCGCCGTCACGGTGTACGACCCCGACGCGCCGACCGCCTCGGGCTTCTGGCACTGGGCGGTGGCCGATCTGCCCGCCACGGTCACCGAACTGCCGGCCGGCGCCGGTGACGGCGGCGACCTGCCCGGTGGCGCCGTCACGCTCACCAATGACGCGAGCCTGCGGCGCTACCTCGGTGCGGCACCTCCCGCCGGTCACGGCCCGCACCGCTACTACATCGCGGTCCATGCGCTGCCGGTGGAATCGTTGGAGCTGCCCGAGGGCGCCACCCCGGCCTACCTGGGCTTCAACCTCTTCGGTCAGGCGATCGCCCGTGCCGTCATCCACGGGACCTACGAGCAGAAGTAGCGGTAGGAGCTCACGCTCGGCGCACCGAGCCCACCAACAGATGTCCCGATCGCTCACGCCGGTGTTTCCTTGCTGGTCGTTTACAGCGCGGGCCCGCTCGCGCGAAGGTGGACCCATCACGGCGTCGCCATGACATGGCGATGGGCCGCCTTACTGGAGCGTCGAAGGAGCCCGGCATGACCGTTGTCGATGATGGTGCGCGGGTCTTCATCGGAGGCCGGTTCCAGGCCGCCGCGGTATCCACGCCGGTGCTGGAAGCCGCCACCGGTGCGCGGCTCGGCGACGGCGCCGCCGCCGGCGAGGCCGAGGTCGACGCGGCAGTCGCAGCAGCGCGGGCCGCGCTGCCAGGCTGGGCTTCGACGTCGCCCGCTGACCGGGCGGCCGCCATGGGCCGGCTGGCTGATGAATTGCTGGCCCGGGCATCGTCGACGGATCAGCTGTGCACGCGGGAGAACGGCATGCCGATCCGCTTGTCGCGTGGCGCCAACGGCCTGTTCCCGGCGGGACTACTGCGGTATTACGCCGGGTTGATCGAGAAGACCGCCGCCGAGGAGATTCGGCCCGCCGCGATCGGGCACACCATCGTGCGCCGTGAACCCGTCGGCGTGGTCGGGGCGATCGTGCCGTGGAACTACCCGCAGGCCCTGGCCGCGTTCAAGCTGGCCCCCGCGCTGGCGGCCGGCTGCACCGTTGTGCTCAAGGCTTCCCCGGAAACCGCTTTGGACGCATTGATTTTCGCCGAGGCCGCGCTGGCCGTCGGACTGCCCGCGGGAGTACTCAACGTCATCGCCGGCGGCCCTGACGCGGGCGCCCACCTGGTGTCGCATCCCGGTGTCGACAAGGTGTCGTTCACCGGGTCGACCGCTGTGGGGCGCCTCATCGCGCAGGAGTGCGGCCGGCTGCTGCGGCCGGTCACCCTGGAATTGGGCGGGAAGTCGGCGGCGGTCATCCTCGAGGACGCCGACCTGGATGCCACCATCAAGGGTCTGAAGAACGCGTCGTTCGTCAACAACGGACAGACCTGCCACCTGAATTCGCGGATTCTCGCACCGAGGTCGCGCTACGCCGAGGTGGTCGACGCCCTGGCCGCCCTGACGACCGGGTTGAAAGTGGGTGACCCACTGGACAAGTCGACCGAGGTGGGGCCGCTGGTCAGCTCCCGTCAGCGTGACCGGGTACTGGGTTACATCGAAGCCGGCAAAGCCGACGGCGCGAGGCTCGTCGCCGGCGGTGGGATTCCGGCCGACCAGCCGGACGGCTGGTTCGTGTCACCGACGGTGTTCGCCGACGTCGACAATTCGGCGCGGATCGCCCAGGAGGAGATCTTCGGCCCGGTGCTCGCGGTCATCCCGTACGAGACCGAACAGCAGGCCGTCGAACTGGCCAACGACAGCGAGTACGGGTTGGGCGGAACGGTCTGGTCCGCCGATCCCGAACGCGCCACCGACATCGCCCGTGCGATCCATACCGGCACCGTGGGCATCAACGACTACCAACTGGACATCGCCGCACCGTTCGGCGGCGTCAAGGCCAGCGGGCTGGGCCGAGAGCTCGGCCCGGAGGGATTGGCCGCGTACCAGAGTCTGAAGTCGATCTACCGGGTCGGCCCGGCGGCAGAATAGGAATTCGAAAGTGGCACTTGATCCCAGAACCCCGGTATTGGTCGGCTACGGCCAGGTCAACCAGCACGACGAGAACCCCGACAGCGAGCCGATCGACCTGATGGAGGCCGCCGCCCGGGCTGCCGCCGATACCGCGGTGCTCGGAGCGGTCGACTCCGTACGGGTGGTCAACCTGCTGTCGTTGCGCTACCGGGATCCGGGCCTGCTGCTGGCCCAGCGGATCGGCGCACCCGATGCCGCGACCCGGTACACCCCGGTCGGCGGCAATGTGCCGCAGTCACTGGTCAACCAGGCCTGCCTGGACATCCAGCAGGGCCGCAACGATGTGGTTCTGATCGCCGGTGGCGAAACCTGGCGTACCCGAAGCAGATTGAAGTCCCGCGGTGAGCGGCTGGCCGGAACCGAACAGGACGAGTCGGTGCCGATGGCGCCCAGCGATCCGGAGTTCGAGATGGCCGGGCCGGCCGAGATCCGGATCGGCCTGGTGGCGCCGTCGCACGTCTACCCGATGTTCGAGCAGGCCCTGCGGATCGCGGCGGGGGAGCAGCCTGACGACCACCGCCGCCGGATCGGTGAGCTGTGGTCGCGCTTCAGCCACGTCGCCGAGGGCAATCCGCATGCCTGGAGCCGGGAGGCGGTCCCGGCCGACGAGATCTGGCAGCCGGGTCCGTCGAACCGGATGATCAGCTGGCCCTACACCAAGCTGATGAACTCCAACAACATGGTCGACCAGGGTGCCGTGCTGATCCTCACGTCGGTGGAGAAGGCGACGGAGTTGCAGATCCCCAGGGAGCGTTGGGTTTTCCCATATGCGGGCACGGACGCGCACGACACCGACCTGATCGGGCAGCGGGCGAGTTTCGCCGGGTCGCCGGCGATCCGGGTCGCCGGTCGTCGGGTATTGGAGCTCGCCGGTGTGGGTGTCGACGATCTGGCGGCGGTGGACGTGTACTCGTGCTTCCCGTCGGCGGTCCAGGTGGCTGCCAAGGAACTGGGGCTGCCGCTGGACGATCCGCAGCGTCCGCTGACGGTGACCGGCGGCCTGACCTTCGCCGGCGGACCGTGGAACAACTACGTGTCGCATTCCATCGCCACGATGGCCGAACGGCTGACGGCCGACCCCGGTCAGTTGGGCCTGATCACCGCCAACGGCGGCTACCTGAGCAAGCACAGTTTCGGCATCTACAGCACCGAACCTCCCCAAGAACAATTCCGTTGGGAAGATGTGCAATCCGAGGTCGATGCGGAGCCGACGGTGGTGGCCGAGGACGGCTGGTCGGGCACCGGGACGGTGGAGACCTGGACCACGCCGTTCAACCGGGACGGCGAGCCCGAGAAGGTGTTCGTCGCCGTCCGAACCCCCAGCGGTAGCCGCGCGCTCGCGGTTGTCTCCGATCTGTCCCAGGTCGAGGCCAGCATCCGTGAGGACATCGCGGGCGCCAAGGTCACCGTCAAGCCTGACGGTACTGCCGGTCTGGAGTAGGGCGGCGGGACTCAGCGTGCAGCAGAACCCACGGCGTCGCTCAGCGACGTGAACCCACCGGCGTGCAACCGCTCGGCGACGCCGTCGTGGATCTGCTTGGCCCACAATCCGCCGCCGTAGATGAATCCCGTGTAGCCCTGGAGAAGCGTCGCCCCGGACGTGATCCGCTCCCACGCGTCGTCGGCGGTTTCGATGCCGCCGACGCTGATCAGCACGAGCTTGTCGCCCACCCGCCGGTACAACTGGCGCAGCACCTGCAGCGATCGGTGCGCCACGGGGCGTCCCGAGATTCCGCCGGTGCCGAGGTCGGCGACACCAGGCGTGGCCAGCCCGTCCCGCGAGATGGTGGTGTTGGTGGCGACAATCCCGGCGAGGTCCAATTCGACTGCCAGATCCGCGATTTCGTCGATATCGGCATCGGAGAGGTCGGGGGCGATCTTGACCAACACGGGCTTGTGCGTCTCGGCCTTGACCGCTGCCAGGATCGGGCGCAGCGATTCCACCGCCTGCAGATCCCGCAATCCGGGGGTGTTGGGGGAGCTGACGTTGACGACGACATAGGCGGCCAGTGCGCTCACCAGTCGGGTGCTCTCGGCGTAGTCGGCCACCGCGTCCTCGGGTGGCGTCACCTTGGTCTTGCCGATGTTCACCCCGATCGGCACCTCGGGGGTGTGCCGGGCCAGTCGGATGGCCAACGCCCCGGCGCCCTCGTTGTTGAAGCCCATCCGGTTGAGCAGCGCGTGGTCGTCGGGCAGCCGGAACAGCCGCGGCTCGGGGTTGCCCGGTTGTGGTTGCGCCGTGACGGTGCCGACCTCGGCGTACCCGAAGCCCAGCGCGCCCCACGTCTGCAGGCCACGGCCGTCCTTGTCGAACCCGGCGGCCAGCCCCATCGGGCCGGGGAACCGCACTCCGAACACCGTGCTGGCCAGTACGGGATCGGTGGGCGCCAACCGTCGCTCCAGCGCCCGACGCAGGAAGGCGGGACCGGTGACGGTGCGCAGCAGGGTGAACACCCACAGGTGGATCCGTTCCGGCGGCACCAGGAACAGCGCCCGCCGCAGGGCCGCGTAGATCACAGCGAAGGCGCCTGGGGTGTGCCCGGCATGGATGACGCGGATTTCTTGCGGCGCAACAGCACCCGTCGGCTCCCATCTGTGTAGGCCCGCACCCGGGTCAGTTCCCAGCCGCGGTACTCAGCCTCGATCGACAAGCGGATCGAGGCGCTGATCCTCGTGACATCCGGCGGTAGCCGCAGCGGAATCCAGTCGTATTCCTCGGAATGGTCCTCGGCGACGACCTTGTCCCATCCCGGGGGCATGCGACCCTGCTGGATGGTGGTCATGGGTGACCCGACGCGCTACCGATCACCTGAACCCCGGCTCCGGACCCCGACACCACGTAGAGGGTGTCGGTCCTGTCGTCGTAGGCCAGGGAGTTCGGTTGCTGCACGGTTCGATAACGCACCTTTTCCACCGGTATGCCGGTGGAGAGATCGTAACCAATCACGTTATTGGTCGCGGTTTGCGACACCCAGGCCAGCTTGTCGGATCCGGCCAGGCCGTAGGGGGCGGCGGGCACCGGGTAACGCTGCCGCATGATCAACGGGTCTGCGCCGAACACCAGTAGCTCGTCACCGCGGGTGTCGGCGACGAGGACCCGCCCGCGCGCGTCGGCGGCCAGCGTGGTGGCGCCTTCGCCGGCCCGCAGTGCCTGCGCGGCCTTGGTCCCGCTGGGGTTGACGGCCGTCACCGAGGTCTGGCCGCGGTCCAGAACCACCGCGGTGTTTCCTTGTGTGACAAGCGAATCGACCCGTGCGAAGATCTTGAGCTGGGCAGCCACTGCGTGGTCGCTGCCCAATGTGTAGACCGCTCCGTCTGCGCTGCCCAGCACCGGATTGCCGTCGGCGCGCAGTGCGATCGCCGTGAAGTCGACGCCCTGTGCGCCGTCCACGTCGATTTTGCTGGCCTTGGCGTCGGCCAGGTCGACCCGGAAGTATCCGCCACGGGTGGACGCCAGGACATCACCCTTGCCGTCGACGCTGAGCGCGGTGGCCGCGGGCATCAGCGTCACCTCGCGCGATGCCCGGCCGGTGGCCAGCAGGCTCAGCGTCGACTGACCTTCGGAGGCGGGGGACAGAACGGCCAGTGTGCCGGTTGCTGGGTCGAATACCGCACTCACAGCATGTCCGCGTAATTGTCGGATCTGGCCGTCCGGCGCGGCGGCGACAGGAGGCGAAACCGCAGCCTGAGCGGGCGCGATGGTGGGCGGCGGGGTGTCGGCGGGGTTGGACGTGCAGCCCGCGGTGAGCAGCAGGGCCAGCGCAACGAGGCCGGCGCGAACTGGCTGACCTGCAAGAATTGGGCGCAACGGAGGGCTCTCGGTCGGAATCGGATGGTCGGTGACGTGCAGGAATCCAGTCTAGGCATGGCGCTGGATCTGAAATGGTCGCGTCTGCAACCATCGCGGCATAAGTAGAGGTATGGTTCGATCATGACCCTCGCCGCAGACCGGGAACTGGGTAACCGAGAGTTTGCTATGGAGGATATTTCCACTGGTGTACACGCCAGTGGGTTTGGCCAAGTTGGCGATGGCCGGAGTTTTTCTTTCCACATCGAACGTCAGCAACTCGTGATCGAGGTCTACCGTCCGCGGCTGTCCGGCCCCGTTCCGGTCGAGGACGATGTGGTGGCCATGGCCACCCGCAAACTGACCGATATCGACCTGTCTGACGAACGCAGCCTCTCGGCAACCGTCCGAGACGCGGTAGCCGACGCGCAACGGGTTTCGCGCGCCACTCGCTGACGCATCGCACTGCCCGCGTCACGGTACGGTCGTCGGCGTGACTGACGTCGGTGCCATGTCCTGGCTGCAAGTGGTTGTGTTGTCGATTGTCCAGGGGCTCACCGAGTTTCTGCCGGTCTCGTCCTCGGGGCACCTCGCGATCACCTCGCGGGTGTTCTTCGACGACGACGCGGGCGCGTCGTTCACGGCGGTCACCCAGCTGGGCACCGAGCTCGCGGTGCTGGTGTACTTCGCCCGGGATATCGGCCGGATCATCAAGGCCTGGTTCGCGGGGCTGCTCGATGCGGCATACCGGTCCTCCGACTACTGGCTGGGCTGGTGGGTGATCATCGGCAGCATTCCGATCGGAGTGTTCGGCCTGCTGTTCAAGGATGAAATCCGTACCGGCGCACGGAATCTGTGGCTGGTGGCGTCGGCGCTGATCGTGTTCTCGGCGGTGATCGCCGCGGCCGAGTACTACGGCAGGCAGGTTCGCCGCGTCGAGCAGCTGACCTGGCGCGACAGCATCATTGTCGGCCTGGCCCAGTGCCTGGCCCTGGTGCCGGGGGTCTCCCGCTCGGGCGCGACCATCAGCGCCGGGCTCTTCCTCGGCATGGAGCGCGAGCTGGCTGCCCGGTTCGGCTTCCTGCTCGCGATCCCCGCGGTGTTCGCCTCCGGCATCTTCTCGCTGCCCGATGCCTTCCACCCGGCCGGAGACGGAATGAGCGCCAGCGGCGCCCAGCTACTGGTGGCCACCGTGATCGCGTTCGTCGTCGGCTTCGCGGCGATCGCCTGGTTCCTGAAATTCCTGGTGTCGCACAGCATGTACTGGTTCGTCGGCTACCGGGTGGTGCTGGGTGTGGTGGTGCTGGCCCTGCTGGGCACCGGGGTGGTCGCAGCGCAGTGATCCCGACCGTGCAAGCTGAACTGTGACCGACGAGCGCTGGCGCAAGGAGCCGATATGACCGTGATCCTGCTGAGGCACGGCCGCTCGACCTCGAACACCGCGCACACCCTGGCGGGCCGGAGCGAGGGCGTCGACCTCGACGAGCGCGGTACCGAACAGGCCGCCGGCCTCGTCGCGCGCATCGGGGAGCTGCCGGTGACCGCGATCGTGCACTCTCCGCTGCTGCGTTGCGTGCGCACCGTTGCGCCGCTGGCTGAGGCGCTGTCCCTGGAGCCGGTCGTCGACGAACGGCTGACCGAGGTGGACTACGGCAGCTGGACCGGGCGCGCCATCGGCGAACTGGTGAAGGAACCCCTGTGGTCAGTGGTCCAGCAGCAGCCCAGCGCGGCGGTGTTCCCCGAGGGTGAGGGGCTGGCCCAGGTTCAGGCCCGGGCGGTCGCCGCGGTACGCGAACGTGACCGCGCCTTGGCCGAGGAACACGGTGCCGACGTGCTGTGGCTGGCCTGCACGCACGGCGACGTGATCAAGGCGGTGCTTGCCGACGCGTTGGGTGTGCACCTGGACGGGTTCCAGCGCATCACCGCCGATCCGGCATCGATGAGCGTGATCCGCTACACCGAACTGCGCCCATTCGTGATGCACATCAACCACACCGGGACGCAATTGAGCGCCGGCCTTGCCGCCAAACCCGCCACCGACGCCGTGGTGGGTGGGTCCACCAACTGACCCGCGGTACCGATACCGGTATTTTGGAAGGTGCCATGGCCCGCGCAATTCACGTTTTCCGCACTCCCGACCGTTTCGTGGCCGGGACCGTCGGCCAACCCGGTAACCGAACTTTCTACCTGCAAGCTGTCCACGACAAACGGGTGATCTCGGTGATCTTGGAGAAGCAGCAGGTCGCGGTGCTGGCCGAACGCATCGCCGCCCTGTTGACCGAGATCAACCGCCGCTTCGGCACACCGATCCCGCCCGACACCGGTGAAGTCAGCGATCTGCTGCCCTTGGTCACGCCGGTCGACGCCGAGTTCCGGGTCGGCACGATGGGGCTGGGCTGGGATTCGGAAGCACAGACCGTGGTGGTCGAGCTGCTGGCGGTCTCTGAAGGCGAGTTCGATGCCTCGGTGGTCCTCGACGACGCGGAGGACGGTCCCGACGCGGTGCGGGTGTTCCTCAGCCCGGAGTCGGCCCGGGAGTTCGCCACCCGATCCAATCGGGTGATCTCGGCCGGACGCCCGCCCTGCCCGCTGTGCGATGAGCCACTGGATCCCGACGGCCACATCTGTGTGCGTACCAACGGCTATCGGCGCGGTGAGGTGGCCGGGTCCGACGATGACGCAGATTCCTAGCCCCGATCCCGACCCCGACGACGACGCGGTCCTGGCCGACGGTGAGTTGACGGTGATCGGCCGCATCCGGTCGGCCAGCAACGCCACCTTCCTGTGTGAGGCCAACCTGGGTACGCGGCAGGTGCACTGCGTGTACAAGCCGATCCGGGGTGAGGCGCCGCTCTGGGATTTCCCCGATGGCACCTTGGCCGGCCGTGAGCTGGGCGCCTACCTGGTATCGGCCGCATTGGGTTGGAATGTCGTTCCCCGCACCATTATTCGTGACGGGCCGGCCGGTCCGGGCATGCTGCAGCTGTGGGTGGACCAGCCAGGTGATCAGGTGGGGGACGAGCCGGATTCTGGCCCGGACCTGGTGGACCTGCTCCCGGCCGGGCACCTGCCGCCGGGCTTCCTGCCGATCCTGCAGGCCTACGACTACGCCGGCGACGAGGTGACGCTGGTGCACGCGGACGATCCGCGACTGTTCCGGATGGCCGTGTTCGACGTGCTGATCAACAACGCCGACCGTAAGGGCGGGCACATCCTGGCCGGTCTCGACGGCGCGGTCTACGGCGTCGACCACGGGGTGAGCCTGCACGTCGAGGACAAGCTGCGGACCGTGCTGTGGGGCTGGGCCGGCAAGCCCGTCGACGACGAGATTCTGGCCGACGTCACCGCGCTGCGTGACGGGTTCGGCGACCTGGCAGCGCAGTTGTGCGCACACATCACCGACGCCGAGACTGCCGCACTGCGGTCCAGAATCGTTGGGCTACTGCGCAATCCGGTCATGCCGACACCGGATCGGCATCGCCCGATCCCGTGGCCGGCGTTCTAGCGCGCCGCTAGCGGGCGCGCCCGAACCCTTCGAACGGATTCCAGGACTGACTGCCGCGCACGACGTGCAGGTAGTAGGCGTAGTTCGCGGTGGACATCGCCAATGCCCCGACGCCGATGCTGATGGCCCGGCCGATCGAGTCGCTGACGTCGAGCACAATCAGCACCGCCGCCACTGCGATGGTCAAAGCCAGCAGCGCCAATCCCTTGCGCCACATGCCTTTGACGAAGAAGTAGATCGGCCCGAACAGAAACGCCAGGATGTTCGACGTGAGCCGCAGCTTGGCCATGAAGCTGAGGTTGCGGTACGCGGCCTTCGCCTCGGGGCTGGAGCTCGGCAGGCCGTAGGTGTGGAAGAAGTCGAACTTCCAACGCCACGAGTCGGACAGGTTATCGACGGGGGTCTGCTCGGTCATCGCCCGACCTTAACGGCACAACCGGCCCCGCCAGCACATCAACCGGGCGTGCCACCGATACTGGTCCGATGCACTCGACCGATGCCGACCTGGCTGCCGCAGTGGCCAAGGAGGCCGGTGAGTTGTTGCTGGCCGTGCGTGAAGAGATCGGTTTCTACGACCCGTACTACCTCGGTGACGAGGGGGACCGGCGCTCCAACGCCTTGATCCTGGACCGGCTGGCCCAGGCCCGTCCCGGCGATTCCGTGCTCAGCGAGGAGGCGGTCGACGACCTGTCCCGCGTCGACGCCGACCGGGTCTGGATCGTCGACCCCGTCGACGGCACGCATGAGTTCTCCCTGCCCGGCCGCGAGGACTGGGCGGTGCACATCGCCCTGTGGCAGCGCTCCGTCGGCGTCGACGGAGGTCTGTCGGACGCTGTGGTGGCCCTGCCCGCCCGCGGTGAGGTGTACCGCAGTGACACGGTCAGTCCGCCCCGCCCGCGCCGTGACGGTCCGCTGTTGATCACCGCGAGCTCGAACCGGCCCCCGGCGGTGCTGTGGCGGATGCGCGAACAGCTCGACTTCCGGATGGTGCGCATCGGCTCGGCGGGGGCGAAGGCCATGGCGGTGGTGCGTGGTGACGTCGACGCCTACATCCACGCCGGCGGGCAGTGGGAGTGGGATTCGGCCGCGCCTGCGGGTGTGGTGCTGGCCGCGGGCCTGCATGCCTCGCGCCTCGACGGCTCGGAGCTGTGCTACAACCGCGCCGACCCGTACCTGCCGGATTTCGTGATGTGCCGCAAAGAGCTGGCACCGATCCTGTTGGAAGCGATCGGGATGGCCCGATGAGAAATGCGCACAACGATGCGGGAGATGCGGGAATGAAACTTCCCGCGGCGTTGTCTGACTTGCTGAACTGTGCGGGACCGACCGGTAGGAGGCCGTCCTGAGCGAGCACCTTAGAGTCGAAGCCATGCAATCGTGGTCGGCACCGTCAATTCCGGTGCTGGAAGGGCGTGGTCCGCAACTGCGGCTGTACGACAGCGCCGATCGGCAGGTACGGCCCGTCACGCCGGGACCGACGGCCACCATGTACGTGTGCGGCATCACCCCCTATGACGCCACCCATCTGGGCCACGCGGCGACCTACCTGACCTTCGACCTGGTGCACCGGCTGTGGCTGGACGCCGGGCACACCGTGCACTACGTGCAGAACGTCACCGATGTGGACGATCCGCTGTTCGAGCGGGCCGATCGCGACGGTATCGACTGGCGTGACCTCGGTGACCGCGAAACCCAGCTCTTCCGCGAGGACATGACGGCACTGCGCGTGCTGCCCCCGCATGACTACGTGGCCGCCACCGAGACCATCTCCGAGGTGGTGGAGCTGGTGGAGAAGATGCTGGCCTCCGGCGCGGCCTATGTCGTCGACGACGCCCAGTACCCCGACGTGTACTACCGCGCCGATGCCACCACGCAGTTCGGCTATGAGTCGGGCTACGACCGCGAGACCATGTTGCGGCTGTTCGGCGAGCGGGGCGGCGATCCCGGCCGCCCGGGCAAGAGCGATGAGCTCGACGCCCTGCTGTGGCGTGCCGAACGGCCCGGTGAGCCCAGCTGGCCGTCACCGTTCGGGGCGGGCCGGCCGGGCTGGCACGTGGAGTGCTCGGCGATCGCGCTCACCCGCATCGGCTCCGGGCTGGACATCCAGGGTGGCGGCAGCGACCTGATCTTCCCGCACCACGAGTTCTCCGCCGCACACGCCGAATCCGTCACGGGGGAGCGGAGGTTCGCCCGCCACTACGTGCACGCCGGCATGATCGGCTGGGACGGGCACAAGATGAGCAAGAGTCGCGGCAACCTGGTGCTGGTGTCCCGGCTGCGTGCGCAGGGAGTGGACCCTTCGGCGATCCGGCTCGGGCTGTTCGCCGGCCATTACCGCAGTGACCGGTTCTGGAGCGACGCCGTGCTCGACGAGGCCAACGCCCGACTGAAGCAGTGGCGCACGGCCACGGCCCTGCCCGCCGGTCCGGATGCCACCGACGTGGTGGCCCGGGTGCGCCAGTATCTCGCCGACGATCTGGACACCCCGAAAGCGCTTGCCGCACTGGATGGTTGGTGTACCGATGCGCTGGCCTACGGCGGACATGACACCGCTGCGCCACGACAGGTCGCCGCCACCGTGGATGCGCTGCTGGGCGTCGAGCTCTAGGCCTCGTCGCGCGCGCCCCGGTGGGGTACGTTGCGGCAATGGGTTCTGTGAACGGGAAAGTCGTCTTCATCACCGGCGGTGCGCGCGGCATCGGCGCCGAGGTGGCCCGCCGGCTGCGGCGCCGGGGCGCCAAGTTGGTGCTCACCGACCTCGATGAGGCGCCGTTGAGCGCACTGGCCGCCGAGCTCGGCGAGGAGCATGTGCTGACCGCGTTGGCCGACGTGCGTGACCTGGCCGCCATGCAGAAGGCCGCCGATGCCGCCGTCGAGCGGTTCGGCGGCATCGACATCGTGATGGCCAACGCCGGCATCGCCAGCTTCGGTTCGGTCATGCAGGTCGATCCCGAGGCGTTCAAACGGGTCATCGACATCAACGTGACGGGTGTGTTCAACACCGTGCGGGCCACGCTGCCGTCGGTCGTCAAGCGCCGCGGGTATGTGCTGGTGGTGTCCTCCCTCGCGGCCTTCACCTCGGCCCCCGGCCTGGCCGCGTATCACGCTTCCAAGGCCGGTGCCGAGTACTTCGCCAACACGTTGCGTCTCGAGGTGGCCCACCTCGGCGTCGACGTCGGCTCGGCACACATGAGCTGGATCGACACCCCGCTGGTGCAGGACGCCAAGTCGGACCTGTCGGCCTTCCGGGAGATGCTCTCCAAGCTGCCGCCGCCCCTGAACCGGACGACCACCGTCGACGCCTGCGGCGCCGCCTTCGTCAAGGGCATCGAGGGCCGCAAGAAGCGGATCTACAGCCCGGAATGGGTCGGGGCGTTCCGGTGGATCCGGCCGTTCGTCACCACGCCACTGGCCGAGCGCGACATCCGCAAGTTCACCCCGACGCTGCTGCCGAAACTCGACGCCGAGGCCGCCGCACTCGGCCGCTCGACCAGCGCCCGTATCGAGGCCCTGGAAGACAAGTAACGCTCACGGCTCAGTGGCCGGTTGTGACACGCTGCCTGGTCAGCGCCCCCGGCGTCGCAGGTAGCGCTCGAACTCGGCCGCCAGCGCGTCGCCGTCGATCTTGCCGAGCGCCTCGTTCATGTCGACCTCGGCGTCGCCGCGCTGCTCCAGGGAGGCGACATATTCGGCGATCTCCTCGTCCTCGGCGGTCATCTCGGTGACGGCCTGCTCCCACTCCTCGGCGGCAGCGGGCAGATCGGCCAACGGCACCTCGACGTCCAGCACGTCCTCGACCCGGCGCAGCAGCGCCACCGTGGCCTTGGGACTGGGCGGCTGCGACACGTAGTGCGGAACCGCGGCCCAGAAGGTCACGGCCGGGATTCCGGCCTGCACGCAGGCGTCCTGGAACACTCCGGCGATCCCGGTCGGGCCTTCGTAACGGGTCTCTTCCAGGCCGAAGAATTTCGCCGACTCGGCCGAATACGCCGAACCCGACACCGGCACCGGCCTGGTGTGCGGGGTGTCGGCGAGCAGCGCGCCCAGGATCACCACGGTCTGCACGTTGAGTTTGTCGGCGATGGCCAGCAACTCGGCACAGAAGGTGCGCCAGCGCATGTTGGGCTCGACACCGTGCATCAACACCACGTCACGGTTGCTGCCGGGCGGACGGCAGTGCGAGATCCGCATCGACGGCCACACCAGTTCCCGGGTGACGCCGTCGACCTGGCGGATCACCGGACGGTTCACCTGATAGTCGTAGTACGACTCATCGTCGATCTCGACGATCGGTTGGGCTTCCCAGATCGCATCCAGGTGGTCCAGCGCGTCACTGGCCGCGTCGCCGGCGTCATTCCAGCCCTCGAAAGCCGCCACGACGGTGGCGTCCTTCAATTCGGGCAGGTTCATACGCCGGCCGGCGTTCGGATACGACGGTGTCACACCTTCAGCCTAAGCCTTGGACGGTGCCGATGAGCCCGTTGTCCGCGCGGGTCGCGGCGGCACCGAACAGCCGTATTCGATAGACCGACTATCCTGTTTGGGTGGCTGCCGCTGACAAGTCTGCCCACGACGCTGATCTGCTCGACACCTTGTCGCAGCTCGTGGTGGTGGGTGTCGGCGCAGTCGAGACCAAATACGTTCGGCTGCAATCTGGTCAAGGCACGCGTCGCCACGCGGGTCAGGTCGATCGCAGCGACGAGTTGGGCGTCCAGACGTCGATCAGGTGACGACGTAGACTCTTCTGGTCGAGAGGCGTTGCAACGGCTATCTGGGGGGACTGGGTCTCCTTCGATATCCGCCACGCTCGGCAGAGTCAAGGACGCCTTCCGTTACGGAAGGAGTGCACTGTGAACGCCCCCGAGCCGAACAAGCTTGAGCCCAACATCCGCCCCGACTGCACCGAGGCACTGACGGACACCCTGCGCCGGCGGATCATGGTGATCGACGGCGCGATGGGCACGGCGATCCAGCGCGACCGGCCGGATGAGGCCGGCTACCGGGGCGACCGGTTCAAGGACTGGCCGAGCGATCTCCAGGGCAACAACGACCTGCTCAACCTCACGCAGCCGCACATCATCGAGGCGATCCACCGCGAATACCTCGAGGCGGACGCCGACATCCTGGAGACCAACACGTTCAACGCGAACGCGGTCTCGTTGTCCGACTACGACATGGCAGACCTGAGTTATGAGCTGAACTACGCCGGCGCTGCTCTTGCCCGGAAGGCCTGCGACGAGTTCAGCACAGAGGACAAGCCCCGCTACGTTGCCGGGGCGCTCGGCCCGACCACACGGACCGCTTCGATCTCGCCGGACGTCAACGATCCCGGAGCCCGCAACGTCTCCTACGACCAGCTGGCTGCCGCCTACCTCGAGGCCGCCAACGGGCTGATCGACGGCGGCGCCGACCTCATCATCATCGAGACGATCTTCGACACGCTGAACGCGAAGGCCGCGGTGTTCGCCCTCGAGACGCTGTTCGAGGACCGCGGACGCCGCTGGCCCGTGATCATCTCGGGCACCATCACCGATGCGTCCGGACGCACCCTGTCCGGCCAGGTCACCGAGGCGTTCTGGAACTCGATCAGGCACGCCAACCCGATCGCGGTGGGGCTCAACTGCGCCCTCGGCGCGCCGGAGATGAGGCCCTACATCGCCGAGATGTCGCGGATCGCGGACACCTTCGTCTCCTGCTACCCCAACGCGGGCCTACCCAACGCCTTCGCCGAGTACGACGAATCCCCGGACAGCCAGGCGTCCTACATCGCCGAGTTCGCCGAAGCCGGTCTGATCAACCTGGCCGGTGGTTGCTGCGGAACGACTCCGGCGCACATCGCGAAGATCGCCAAGGTCGTCGAGGGTAAGGCGCCGCGTGAGGTGCCGCAGATCCCGGTGGCCACCCGCCTGTCGGGCCTGGAGCCGCTCAACATCACCGAGGACTCCCTGTTCGTCAACATCGGTGAGCGCACCAACATCACCGGCTCGGCCCGGTTCCGCAACCTGATCAAGGCCGAGGACTACGACACCGCGCTGTCGGTCGCCCTGCAGCAGGTCGAGGTCGGTGCGCAGGTCATCGACATCAACATGGACGAGGGCATGATCGACGGCGTCGCCGCGATGGACCGGTTCACCAAGCTGATCGCGGCCGAGCCCGACATCAGCCGCGTCCCGGTGATGATCGACTCCTCCAAGTGGGAGGTCATCGAAACCGGCCTGAAGAACGTGCAGGGCAAGCCGATCGTCAACTCGATCTCCATGAAGGAGGGCGAGGAGAAGTTCGTCCGCGAGGCGCGGTTGTGCCGCAAGTACGGCGCCGCCGTCGTGGTGATGGCCTTCGACGAGCAGGGGCAGGCCGACAACCTGGAGCGCCGCAAAGAGATCTGCGGGCGCGCCTACCGGATCCTGACCGAAGAGGTCGGCTTCCCGGCAGAGGACATCATCTTCGACCCGAACTGCTTCGCGCTGGCGACCGGTATCGAGGAGCACGCGACCTACGGGATCGACTTCATCCAGGCCTGCGCCTGGATCAAGGAGAACCTCCCCGGGGTGCACATCTCCGGCGGTATCTCGAACGTGTCGTTCTCGTTCCGGGGCAACAACCCCGTGCGCGAGGCGATCCACGCGGTGTTCCTGTTCCACGCCATCAAGGCAGGCCTGGACATGGGCATCGTCAACGCCGGTGCGCTGGTGCCGTACGACTCGATCGATCCTGAGCTGCGGGAGCGGATCGAGGACGTCGTCCTGAACCGTCGCGAGGATGCGGCCGAGCGGCTACTGGAGATCGCCGAACGGTTCAACAAGTCGGAGAAATCCGAGGATCCGGCCGCGGCCGAGTGGCGCGGCCTCCCGGTGCGGGAGCGGATCACCCACGCCCTCGTCAAGGGCATCGACGCTCACGTCGACGCCGATACCGAGGAATTGCGTGCCGAGATCGCCGCCGCCGGCGGCCGTCCGATCGAGGTGATCGAGGGCCCGCTGATGGACGGCATGAACGTCGTCGGCGACCTCTTCGGCGCGGGCAAGATGTTCCTGCCCCAGGTGGTGAAGTCGGCCAGGGTGATGAAGAAGGCTGTCGCCTACCTGTTGCCGTACATCGAGGCGGAGAAGGCTGAGAACGGCACCGCCGATTCGAAGGACACCAACGGCACGATCGTGATGGCGACCGTGAAGGGCGACGTCCACGACATCGGCAAGAACATCGTCGGGGTCGTGTTGCAGTGCAACAACTTCGAGGTGATCGACCTCGGCGTGATGGTGCCTGCCCAGAAGATCCTGGACGCGGCGAACGAACACAACGCCGACATCATCGGGCTGTCCGGCCTGATCACCCCGTCCCTGGACGAGATGGTCAACTTCGCCGTCGAGATGGAACGCCAGGGGTTGGAGATCCCGCTGCTGATCGGTGGGGCGACCACCTCGCGCGCCCACACGGCCGTGAAGATATCGCCGCGTCGCAAGGGTCCGGTGGTCTGGGTCAAGGACGCTTCCCGCTCGGTGCCGGTCGCCGCCGCGCTCCTGGACGACAAGCAGCGGCCGGCCTTGCTGGAGTCCACCGAGGCCGACTATGCGTCTCTGCGCGAACGGCACGCCCAGAAGAACGAGCGGCCGATGCTGACGCTGGAGAAGGCCCGCGCGAACCGGACGCCGATCGAGTGGGAGGGCTACACCCCGCCGGTGCCGGCTCAGGGTGTGGGAGTCCGGGATTTTCACGATTACGACCTGGCCGAGCTGCGTGAGTACATCGACTGGCAGCCGTTCTTCAACGCCTGGGAGATGAAGGGCCGCTTCCCCGACATCCTGAACAACCCGGCGTCGGGCGAGGCTGCCCGCAAGCTGTACGACGACGCCCAGGAGATGCTCGACACCCTGATCAAGGAGAAGTGGCTGCGCGCCAACGGGGTGATCGGGTTCTTCCCGGCGAACGCGGTCGGAGACGACATCGAGGTCTACACCGACGAGACCCGTACCGAGGTGCTGACCACGTTGCACAACCTGCGCCAGCAGGGCGAGCACCGCGACGGCATCCCGAACCGGTCGCTGGGTGACTTCATCGCACCGAAGTCCACGGGTCTGGCCGACTACGTCGGCGCCTTCGCAGTCACCGCGGGCCTGGGCAGCCAGGAAAAGATCATGGAGTTCAAGGCTGCCATCGACGACTACAGCGCGATCCTGCTGGAGTCGCTGGCCGACCGGTTGGCGGAGGCGTTCGCCGAGCGGATGCACCAACGGGTCCGCGAGGAGTTCTGGGGGTACCAGCCCGATGAGCACCTCGACAACGAGGCGCTCATCGGCGAGAAGTACGTGGGCATCCGGCCTGCTCCGGGCTACCCGGCCTGCCCAGAGCACACCGAGAAGGTCACGCTCTGGAAGTTGATGCAGGTCAAGGAACGGACCGGTATCGAGCTGACCGAGTCGATGGCGATGTGGCCCGGTGCTGCCGTCAGCGGCTGGTACTACTCACACCCGCAGTCGCAGTACTTCGTGGTCGGCCGGATGGCGCAGGACCAGGTCGCGGACTACGCGAAGCGCAAAGGTTGGACCCTCCAGGAGGCCGAGCGTTGGCTCAGCTCCAACCTGGCCTACAACCCGGAGGACTGACCGAAACCCTTTGCGCCCGCTAGGTGAACAGGCTCCGGTTGCGCGCCGCCCACTGCGCGATCGATTCGGCCGGGGTGCCCGTCAGCCGCTCGACGTTGTCGTTGGCGGCCTGGGGCTCCAGATCGCCGTCGAAGAGGTCGAGATACCAGTGCGCGCCGTCGCCCATGACGGGGCGCAGCAGTTCTTCGGCCTCGGCGCGGGTGCACTGCTGCGCGTCGACGGGCAGGCCGATGCCCGCACCTATCTGGCGGGCAATGTCGGCGCGTGACAACGCGACGGGGCCGGTGAGTTCGTACATCGCGCTCAGATGCGCGTCCTGCGGGCCGGCCAACAGGTGCGCGGCCACCCGGGCGATGTCGTCCATCGACACCGGGGCTTCGACGTGATCGGGGGCGACGTCGTGGATGGTGCCGGTCTTGATCTGCGGGGCCCACATCGCGAAGTTCTCGCAGAACTCGCCGGGCCCCAGCTGGGTGTGTGCCAACCCTGAGCCGGTGATGGCCTCGGCGTGCTCCGTCCAATGTGCACCGCCGGACAGCGCCACCACGTACTGCACACCCGCTTGCACCAGCATCTCGAGCGTGGGTCCGACGGTGGCGGGGAATGGCGCCAGATACACGCGCTCGACGCCCTCAAATGCGGCCCGCAGCGTCTCTGGCTTTCCCAGGTATCCGGTGATTGTTGTCACAGATTCCGGCAGCGCCGCCTTCGCCGGGTTTGCGGTCAATGCGCGGATGTCCCCGATATCGCTGCCGCCCAAACGAATTAGTTCGTCCACGACGCGCCTGCCGATGTTGCCTGTGGCTCCCGTCACCAATATCGTCATCCTCCCACGCTATCGACACCGTCCGACAATGCGAGAATGGATGGCATGCGTGCGGTGCTCTGGGATATGGACGGCACGCTCGTCGACTCCGAAAAGCTGTGGGACATCGCCATGCACGCGCTGTATGCGCGGTCGGGCGCAGTGCTGACGCCCGAGGTCCGGGAATCGACCGTCGGCGGCTCGGCCGAGACCGTCATGCGTATCGTCTACGACGATCTCGGCCTTGACCCCGATCCTGCCGCCATGGCCGAATCGGCGGACTGGCTGCATGACTACACCGGTGAGCTGTTCGAACAGGGATTGCCATGGCGGCCCGGGGCCAAGGAGATGCTCGACGGTCTGACCGCCGCCGGGGTCCCGATGGCGCTGGTGACCAACACCCGCCGCGGGCTCACCGAGCGGGCCCTGAAAAGCATTGGCAGCCATTACTTCACGGTGAGCGTCTGCGGTGACGAAGTGGACGAGGCCAAGCCGGCGCCGGATCCCTACCTGCGGGCCGCGCACCTGCTCGGGGTGCCCGTGGAGCACTGTCTGGCCGTGGAGGATTCGGTCACCGGGACGGCGTCGGCCGAAGCCGCCGGTTGCCCGGTGTTGGTGATACCCAACGACGTCGAGGTTCCCGTGGGGGCGCGGCGCAGGCATGCCGAAACGCTCGGTGCCCTCGATGTCTCGGACCTGCGGATGATCCATGCCGAGCTGGCGTCGGTCACGGACGTGCGCAGCGCCTGACCCGCGTCGAATCCAGCTGCCGGATATGGCCCTAGCTGCCGGTCCGCTGTGCCAAGGTGATTGTGACCAGTCACGCAATGGTGCGGAGGGGACACGGTATGTCACACGGCCCGGTAGATGGCGGCGCTCCCGCAGTCCACGACGATGACTATTACTCGTCCGGACGCAGCGCTGTGCGTATCGCCTCGGTCGCTGCATTGGGCGGGTTGCTGTTCGGCTACGACAGTGCGGTCATCAACGGTGCGGTGGACGCCATCCAGAAGCACTTCGACATCGACAACAAGATCCTGGGATTCGCAGTCGCCTCTGCGCTGCTCGGTGCGGCCGTCGGTGCGCTCACGGCGGGCCGGATAGCCGACCGGATCGGCCGGATCGCGGTGATGAAGATCGCCGCGGTGCTCTTCTTCATCAGCGCGATCGGCACCGGGCTGGCTCCCAGCGTGTGGGTCGTGGTGTTGTTCCGTGTCGTCGGCGGTATCGGCGTCGGTATCGCCTCGGTGATCGCCCCGGCCTACATCGCCGAGACCTCGCCACCGCGGATTCGCGGCCGGTTGGGGTCGCTGCAGCAGCTGGCGATCGTCTGCGGCATCTTCCTGGCCTTGAGTATCGACGCGCTGTTGGCCCACATCGCGGGGGAAGCCGGCAAGGAACTCTGGCTCAACATGGAGGCCTGGCGGTGGATGTTCCTGTTGATGACGGTGCCCGCCGTCGTGTACGGCCTGCTGACCTTCACCATTCCCGAATCACCGCGGTATCTCGTTGCCACACACCGGATTCCCGAGGCACGCAAGGTGCTGTCGCGGCTGCTGGGGGAGAAGAACCTGGAGATCACCCTCGGCCGGATCCAGGACACCCTTCAGCAGGAGAAACCGGCGGCCTGGCGCGATCTGCGAAAGCCGACAGGCGGTGTCTACGGCATCGTGTGGGTGGGCCTCGGGCTGTCGGTGTTTCAGCAGTTCGTCGGCATCAACGTGATCTTCTACTACTCGAATGTGTTGTGGCAGGCCGTCGGTTTCGACGAGAGCTCGTCGTTCATCATCACGGTGATCACCTCGGTGACCAACATCGTCACCACGCTGATCGCGATCGCATTGATCGACAAGATCGGTCGTAAGCCGCTGCTGTTGATCGGTTCGGTGGGGATGGCGGTGACACTGGGCACGATGGCAGTCATCTTCGGGACTGCCCAGACACATGAGGTGCTCAACAAGTCGACCGGTCTGATGGAGCTGCAACCGTACCTCGGCGGCATCACCGGGCCGATCGCCCTGGTCGCGGCCAACCTGTTCGTGGTGGCCTTCGGCATGTCCTGGGGGCCGGTGGTGTGGGTGCTGCTCGGCGAGATGTTCCCCAACCGCATCCGGGCGGCCGCGCTCGGCTTGGCCGCAGCCGGGCAGTGGGCAGCGAACTGGCTGATCACCGTGTCGTTCCCGGAACTTCGCAACGTCCTGGGCGCGGCGTACGGCTTCTATGCGCTGTGCGCGGTGCTGTCGTTCCTGTTCGTGTGGCGCTGGGTCGAGGAGACCAAGGGCAAGAACCTCGAAGACATGCGCGCCAATGCCTTGAGTGCCTAGCGGTCAACCGGCGGGTCCCAGCCCGGCGGCAGCAGTGGTGGCTCGAAATCGTCGGTATACGGCGACCAACCGATGCTGCGGGCGATCTCGACAGCCGCCTCGACCAGCTTCTCGGGCGAGCAACCCTGGTGGGCCAGATGGACCTCGCAGTGCCCGGCGACCACCCAGACGCTGGACAAGTGTGGCTGCACCAGGGCGAACTCGCCGGGATCGGCGCGGTGTGCCTCGTAGGCCCCCTGGGCTGGGTCGGCGCCGTAGCGCAGCTCCTCGACCTCGGCGGCGAAGTCCGGCACGGGATGAATCGACAGTGCCAGGGTTGCGGACGAGGTCGGGTCAGGGCCCCAGGACGCCGACAGACAGTCGAGCGGCAGGATCGGGTTGGCGCGGCGATTGTTCTGGACCAGGTCCGTGACCGGCAGGTGTTTGGCCAGGATCGTGCCGATTGCCGAGACCCGGGCGGTGTAGGTCGGCAGCGGGTCGCCGACAGATTCGCTCACCCTTCTATGGAACCCCACAAATGGACCCCCTCCGAGCATGAAACAATTCATGCCTGTGAAGACCTTCGAGGCCCTGTTTGCCGAACTCAGCGACAAAGCGCGCACCAGACCTGCCGGTAGCGGCACGGTCGCCGCCCTTGACGCCGGCATCCATGGGCTCGGCAAGAAGATCCTGGAAGAGGCAGGCGAGGTGTGGCTGGCCGCCGAGCACGAGAGCGACGAGTCGCTCGCCGAAGAGGTCAGCCAGTTGCTGTACTGGACCCAGGTGCTGATGCTCGCCCGGGGCCTGACCCTCGACGACATCTACCGGAAGTTGTGAACCGTGGCCGATCAGATGTTGCGCGTCGCGGTGCCCAACAAGGGCTCGCTCAGCGAGGCAGCCGGTGAGATCCTCGCCGAGGCCGGATACCGTCGCCGGCGCGACCCCAAGGACCTGACCGTCGTCGACCCGGTCAACAACGTCGAGTTCTTCTTTCTGCGTCCCAAGGACATCGCGATCTACGTGGGTTCGGGTCAGCTCGATCTGGGCATCACCGGACGAGACCTGGCCGCCGACTCCGACGCCCCGGTGCGTGAGCGCCTGTCGCTCGGCTTCGGCAACTCCACCTTCCGCTACGCCGGACCCGCGGGCCGGGAGTGGAGCCCGAAGGACCTGGCGGGCAAGCGGATCGCCACTTCATTTCCGAATCTGGTTCGCAAGGACCTTGCGGCGCAGGGCATCGAGGCCTCGGTCATCCGGTTGGACGGTGCCGTGGAGATCTCGATCCAGCTCGGGGTCGCCGACGTGATCGCCGACGTGGTGGGCTCGGGCCGCACCCTGGGCCTGCACGATCTGGTGGCATTCGGTGCGCCGCTGTGCGAGTCGGAGGCCGTCCTGATCGAACGCGACGGTGCCGACGGCGACGACAATGCTTCGGCGCGCGATCAGCTGACGGCCCGCGTGCAGGGCGTGGTGTTCGGCCAGCAGTACCTGATGTTGGATTACGACTGCCCGCGTGCGGTTTTGGAGCAGGCCACCGCGGTGACGCCGGGCCTGGAGTCACCAACGATCGCGCCGCTGGCGGATCCGGACTGGGTGGCCGTACGGGCGCTGGTGCCTCGCCGCGACGTCAACGCGATCATGGATGAGATTGCCGCGATCGGTGCCAAAGCGATACTCGCATCGGATATTCGGTTCTGCCGCTTCTGATCGGCACACACCGCCGTCTCTGATCGGCGCGTGCCGCGACGTCTTGCGTGTTAGCGTCCGGGTGACAAATCCAGGCCTCGGAGGTTGCCGTGACGCATTTTCTGGTTCTGTTGTTGGCTCTGCTCATCGGCGTGGTGGCCGGATTGCGAGCGTTCACTGCCCCGGCCGCGGTGGCCTGGGCCGCTGCACTGAGCTGGATCAACCTCGACGGCACCTGGGCCGAATGGTTGGCGCACCCCGTCACAGTCACCGTGTTGACCGTTCTCGCTGTGGTGGAGCTGGTTACCGACCAGCTTCCGCGCACGCCGAGTCGTAAGACGCCCGTGCAGTTCGTCGCTCGCCTGCTCACCGGCGCCTTCGCCGGTGCGGTGATCGGTACGGCGTGGGGGTACACCTTCGGTGGTCTGGGCGCGGGTCTCGTCGGCGCGGTGCTGGGAACCTTGGGCGGATACGAGGCACGCAGCCGCCTGGTCGCCCGCAACGATGGGCATGATCTGCCGGTCGCCCTCGTCGAGGATGCGGTCGCCGTGCTCGGCGGTTTCGCGATCGCCGCCCTGACCGCGATCGTCTAGCGCGTGGCGCCCGCGCGGAGTTTCGACGCGATCGTCATCGGCGCGGGTCAGGCCGGGCCGCCGCTGGCGGGCCGGCTGACCGCCGCGGGCCAGACCGTCGCGGTGATCGAACGCAAGCTGGTCGGCGGTACGTGTGTCAACTACGGCTGCATTCCCACCAAGACCCTTGTGGCCAGCGCGCACGCCGCCCACCTGGCACGTCGCGGAGCTGATTTCGGCATCGGCACAGGCGAAGTCGCCGTCGACATGGGCAAGGTCAAGGCCCGCAAGGATGCGATCATGCTGTCCGACCGGCACGGCGTCGAGGACTGGTTGCAGGGCATGGACGGTGCGGAGCTGATCCGCGGACATGCCCGTTTCGTGGACCCGCACACCGTCGACGTCGACGGTGAACTGCTGCGGGCCGAGCGGATCTTCCTCAATGTCGGTGGGCGCGCGGTGGTCCCGGATTTTCCCGGCTTGGACGGCATCGACTACCTGACCAATGTCGGCATTCTGGACCTGGACGTTCTGCCCGAGCACCTCGTGATCGTGGGCGGCAGTTACATCGCTCTGGAATTCGCGCAGATGTACCGGCGGTTCGGTGCGCGGGTGACGGTGATCGAGAAGGGGCCGCGGCTCACCTCCCGTGAGGACGAGGACGTGTCGGCCACGATCGCCGAGGTCCTGCGGGCCGAGGGCATCGGCGTGGTATTGAACGCCACCGACATCCGGTTCAGCAAGCAGGACGGTGGTTTTGCGGTGACCCCGCGCGACGGCGCCGACCCGATCGTCGGGACACACCTGCTGCTCGCGGTGGGGCGCACACCCAACACCGACGACCTCGGGTTGGAGCACGCCGGCGTGGACCTCGACGGTCGCGGCTACGTCGTGGTCGATGATCAGCTGCGCACCACGGCCGGGCACATCTGGGCAATGGGGGACTGCAACGGCAAGGGCGCGTTCACCCACACGTCCTACAACGACTTCGAGATCGTCGCCGCCAATCTGCTCGATGACGACCCGCGGCGGGTGAGCGATCGCATCACCACCTACGCGCTCTACATCGATCCACCGCTGGGCCGGGCCGGCATGACCGTCGACCAGGTGCGGCAATCGGGCCGAAAAGCGTTGGTGGGCAAGCGCCCGATGACCCGGGTCGGCCGCGCAGTGGAGAAGGGTGAAACCCAGGGCTTCATGAAGGTGGTGGTGGATGCCGACACCGAAGAGATTCTGGGGGCAGCCATCTTCGGGGTCGGCGGTGACGAGGTGGTGCATTCCATTCTCGACGTCATGACCGCGAAACTGCCCTACACCGCGATATCGCGGACCATGCACATCCATCCCACCGTCAGCGAATTGGTTCCTACGATGCTGCAGGAGCTGAAGCCGCTGGACTGAACGTGCGGCCGATGTTGAGCTGGCGCGTCACCAGCGCGACCCGCTGCCCGAGGTGGTGGCAGGTGCGCACATCGGAGGGATGGACCTGGTCGGGGTTGGCGTCCACGTTGGTCTGAGCGCCGGCGCCCAGGAAGAAGCCGAGCCGGTTGAGATCGTCCTCGCTGCTGAACGAGTGGTTCCAGCCGGTGCGCAAACCCAGGTTGACCCAATGCATGTGGTGTTGGGCGGCGAAGACCACCAATGAACTGAGTGTGTTGAGCTTGTCGCCGCTCTTGCCTCCGGAGTTCGTGAAGCCGGCGGCCACCTTGTCGCGCCAGGTGCCGTCCATGCACCGCCGGCCGGTTTTCTCGGCGAATGTCTGAAATCCTGCCGAGACGTTGCCCATGTAGGTGGGGCAGCCGAAGATCATGGCGTCGATGTTGTCCAGCAGGTCCCAATGCTCGTCGGACATGGTCTCGACGTGGATGACGGTGACGTCGGCGCCGCCGTCACGAGCGCCCGCCGCGACAGCATCGGCCAGGGTTGACGTGTGGCCGAATCCGGAGTGGTAGACCACGGCGATCGTGGGTGCGGCAATGTCAGTTCCATTGTGTGGCATGTTGTTTCCTTCTATCGGGTCCACTGGGTGCCGAGCTTCTTGGCGACGTCCTGATAGCGCCGGGCCCAGTCGGGCAATGGCTGTCCGCCGAGATGCGCCTCGAGCCGGTCCAGATAGGCGTGAGTGCCCGGGTGGAAGCCCTGGCCGTCCGAGACCGTCAGGCCGCGGTGGCTGAACCGCAGCAGGGTGCCGTCGCCGTCGGGGGTCAGTTCGTAGCGCACGACACCGGGCTCGGGAGCAGACAACACGGACTGGCTCCATTCGTGCTCGAAAATCCTTGGCGGGTCCCACACCCGGATCCGTCCGGTCATCTTCTTTTGCTGCGGCGGGATCGGAGGCGAATGGGGGATCATCTCGATCGTGCCGCCTTCACGGGCGTCGATCGTCGTTTCGCCCATCCATTGATTGCGCTGTTCGGGATCGGTGATGGCGGCCCACACCGCGTCGACGGGATAGGGGAGGCGCCGCTCGAAACTCAGTGCGGCCTGATCGCCGTCGACGGTGAGCTTTCCTTCACGGCTGGTCATTTCGTCTCCTTGTGGGTCGCTTTGAGATGACGCTCCAGGGCATCGAGATGATCGGACCAGTAGCGGCGGTACCGCTCGATCCACTCGTCGATCTGCATCAGTCCGTCGGGACGCAGCGCGTAGATGCGGCGCTGAGCATCGGGCCGTACCTCGACCAGACCGACCTCGCGCAGCACCCGCAGATGCCGCGACACGGTGGGTTGAGTCAGCTCCGGCAGGGTTGCCACGAGCTCACCCGCGGTGCGCTCACCCTCGACGAGGGCGTCGAGCAATGCGCGGCGACTTGGTTCGGCGACTGCCTCGAACACGTCCATGCATCGAGTATTGCATTACATCTATATAGATACAAGCGAATACAACCAAGAAATCTCAGCGCCGTCCGCCCCAGTTCGGCCCGCCACGACCTGAGCGCAACCCGGTACTGCAGGGTCGCGTAGATTCTCTGAGGATCAATCCGAGCACCTAACGCAGCATTCAACGAAGGCCATCATGTCCGAGGATCAGAACGCAGACGTTCCACCGAATCACCTCTCCATCGACCCGCGGAGCGCCTTCTACAACGAAGAGGTGCTCCTCCGCGACGTGGGTATCCGGTTCAACGGCGTCGAGAAAACCAATGTTCACGAATACGACGTGGCCGAGGGTTGGGTACGTGTTGAAGTCCCTACTGCGAAGGATCGTCGCGGAAATCCTATGGTCGTCAAGCTCAGTGGCACCGTCGAACCGTATTTCCGCTCAGCGAAATAGCTGACGCCTTTCGACGTCCGGCGCGGTTGTCGAGCGGCCCCGCTCAGCCGCGGGATCGGGTCGCGGCGCGCAGCGTCCGCAGCTGGCCGATCTCGGCGGCGTTCTTCGCCAGCTCGACGTTCAGCCACAACGCCATGTCGGCGAGTGACCGGCCGGCGTCCGGCCCCCACGGAAATGCCGCTGGGACAGCAAGATCCGTGTCGGTCAGCGATTCCAGCAGGCCGCTCCAGCGGGCACTGAGCACCCGGATCCGCTGCACGGCGGCCTCAGGGCCGGGCCAGTCGATCTCGGCACGCGGCGTTGGGGGTCGGCCGTCGACGTGGTCCAGGGCGGTCGACCACCAGAAGATCATGTGCCAGGTGAGCCAGCCGATGGTCGGAACCGGAATCGGGTCGGGCTCGACGTCGGCGAAGTCCGGCCACCACCGACCCGAGGAATCCTCGTGCACCGTCCACACCAGGGGACCGGGCTCCCATAGGTGATCCTCGTCGGACAGGGCGGAGAGGTGCAGGTCGGCCAGCGCCCAGGCCAGGTCGAACTGACGGCGCAGCTCGGTGATCACGGCGCCCGCATCACCAGCAGTGTCTGCGCCGAGGTTCCGATAAACCCTTTGCGGTCAAAGATTTCCGCGGTCGTCGCACCGACACCGTCCGGTCCGATGGAACCGCGGGCTCGCAGCGCGAAGTCCGAGCCTTCGGGAAGCCGGTGGAGATGCACCGCGGTGTCGGTATTCATGAAGATGAACTTCTCCGGATCCAACGCTGCGCCAATACCGTTGGCGGAATCCACCACGAGCGCCAGGCGCTGCAGGGCCGTCGTCTCCTCGTCGTCGACCACCGGTGTCAACGGGCTCATCCAGGCCACGGCGGCCTCGCCCTCGACGGTGCGCTGCCTGCGCCAGGACACACTTTCCAGATAGCCCGGTGCGCCTTCCCAGTTGTGTGCGACGTCGGCGGCCTCACCTTCCACCAACGGTTCAAAGCGGTCGGTGGCCACGTCACTGGTGTCGCTGGGAGCCAGCAGCCACGCCGTAACCCGCGCCACCGCGCGCCACGTGCCGTCGGGCCGGGCCGCCTCCATCTCCGAGGCGACCATCGAGATGCGTGAGCCGGGCCGCTCCACCCAGGCCCGGACCCGCACCGGCGCAACGGGAATGGCGCCGAGGATGTCGAGAGTCAACCGTCCCACCCGCAGTCCGGACCCGGCGGTCAGTTCCTCGATCACCTTGGTCAACAGCGCCAGCGGCGGGGAGCCGTGCTGAATGGCCGGATCCCAGTTACTTCGGGTGTCGGCGGTGGATTCGAACAACTGGTACTCACCATCGACGCCGAGCCGATGGTAGTGACACCCGATCATGCAGCTCCTGATTCTGGCCACCCGGGATACGGCGGCGGGGTGCCGCCGAACGCCGGACACAAACTCTGATGCGCACACCACGAGCACAACCGCGACGGGTTGGGCCGGAAGTCTCCGGTGGCCCCGGCAACCTGGATTGCCTTCCAGATCGCCATCAACGTGCGCTCGAACCGCAGCAGCTCGTCGTGCGTGGGGGAGTAGTCGAGCACCTGGCCGTCGGCCAGATACAGCAGCCGCAGCCGCGACGGCATCACTCCACGCGAACGCAGCAACGCCACGGCGTAGAACTTCATCTGGAACATCGCCTTGAACTCGGCCTGGGCCCGCGCCTCCGGTGGGGCCTTGCCGGTCTTGTAGTCGACGACGCGCAATTCGCCCGACGGGGCGACATCGATCCGGTCGACGAAACCGCGCAGCAGCGTGCCGTCGGCCAGTTCGACCTCTAGGCGGTGCTCGCAGCACTGCGGATCGAACCGGGTCGGATCTTCCAGGCGGTAGTACCCCGACAACAGAGCCCTGGCCTCGGCGAGCAACGTGGCCGGATACTCGGTGTCGGCCAGCTCGGGCTCGGCGGCGACGACCTGCTCCCACGCAGGCTCGACCAGCGTCAGCGCGGTGTCATGCACCCGCTCGGCCGCGGGCAGCCCGTAGAGCTGCTCCAACGCGGCGTGCACCAGCGAACCGCGCAACTGCGCCGTGGACCGGGGCTCGGGGAGCCGATCGATGGCGCGGAACCGGTAGAGCAGCGGGCACTGCTTGAAATCGCCGGCCCGCGACGGCGACAGCGCCGGGCGGCGCGGCGTCGGGGCCGGTTCTTCACTCACATCCGTAAGCCTAGGACGGTGCTCCGACAAAGTTGCGCAACCCCGGGCAACCGTCCCGGCGGGTGTACTGGCAGGCTGGACGTCCGTGGCAGGGAAGAGACCGACCGGACCATTTGCCGTTGGCGACCGGGTACAACTCACCGACGCCAAGGGCCGGCGCTACACGATGGTGCTCAACCCCGGCGGTGAGTTCCACACGCATCGCGGCATCATCGCCTTCGACAACGTGATCGGGCTGCCGGAAGGCAGCGTGATCAAATCGACCAACGGCGATCAGTTCCTGGTGCTGCGGCCGCTGCTGGTCGACTACGTGATGTCGATGCCGCGCGGCGCGCAGGTGATCTATCCGAAGGATGCCGCGCAGATCGTCCACGAGGGAGATATCTTCCCGGGCGCCCGGGTGTTGGAGGCCGGTGCCGGTTCCGGCGCGCTGACGTGCTCGCTGCTGCGGGCGGTGGGTCCCGAGGGCCGGGTGACGTCGTACGAGATCCGTGACGATCACGCGCCGACCGCCGAGAAGAATGTCATCACGTTTTTCGGTGAGCGACCGGAGAACTGGGACCTGGTGGTCGCCGACCTCGCCGATTACGACGGCCCGGAGATGGACCGCGTGGTGTTGGACATGCTGGCGCCCTGGGAGGTGCTGCCCGCCGTCGCCAAGGCCCTGGTCGCCGGTGGCGTGCTGATGGTCTACGTCGCCACCGTCACCCAGCTGTCGCGGGTGGTGGAGGCGCTGCGCGAGCAGCAGTGCTGGACCGAACCGCGGGCCTGGGAGAGCATGCAGCGCGGCTGGCACGTGGTGGGCCTGGCGGTGCGCCCGGAACACAACATGCGCGGCCACACCGCGTTTCTGGTCAGTGCGCGCAGATTGGCGCCCGGCGCGGTGGCGCCGGTCCCGCTGCGCAAGAAGCGTCAACTCGCTGTCCAGGCCGCCGTCGACGCCGCCCTCGAGTCTGAGTCGGGCGCCTGACGGCGTATCGATCGCCGTCGCTTTCTGCATAGCGGTTGCTTCGCGGCGGCCATCACCGCCCTCAGGTCGAAAATGGCGCGCCGGGCGATCCGCGGGATACGGGCCTGACGGTTCAGTCGTCGCTGTGGTGCAGGCCCCGCCGGGTGGAGAGCAGCTCGAGTTCGGGGCGGCCGGCCACCATTCGTTCGGCGGCATCGAGCACGTCGACCACGTGGTGACGGTCGGCGGCGACGAGAGCGACACCGATGCCGGCGCGGCGGTGCAGATCCTGGGTTCCGGTTTCGGCCGCCGACACCGCGAGCTTGCGGTGCAACTCGGCGACCACCGGCCGGATGACCGAGCGTTTCTGTTTGAGCGAATGCACGTCACCCAGCAGCAGGTCGAACTCCAGCCAACCGATCCACATGGCTCAGCGGGGCGGCGTCGGGGCGGGCGGTGTGGATGCCTCGGCACCCGCGCCCATGACCAGCAACATGTCGGCGGTGTGTCTGGTCAATTGCCAGCCGTCGCCGTGCGGGGTGAATTCCATCGGGAAGCTGAAGGTGCGGTCCGAATGCTCGCCGCCCGCGGTGGCCTTGACGGTTGCCACCACGTTCTTCGGCTCGGTCTCCGAGAAGGCCAGGTCGGTGGCCTCGAAGGTCAGCGGCATGAAGCCGTTGTCGGCCAGTGCGCGGCCGAACTTGTCCAGCGCGGCGGCATCGTCGGCCGTGCCCTGTTCCACCAGGACCACCTTGTCGGCGCCGGGGACGTTGACGTCGGCCAACCGGTCCAACACCCCGGTCAGTACCTCGGGGGCAGGCAGCGGTGCCGCTGGCGGAGCCGCCGGCATGGTCGTCGACACCGCGCTGGTGGTCGGGTGTGACCTCTTGGCCGGGTGCTCGTCACTACTACACCCGCAGAGCCCAAGTGCCGCCACGATCGTGGCGGCACTCAGGACTGCGATACGGCTGTGGTTCAACTACCTACTCAGCCGACAGAGGACAGCAGGTTCAGGGCCGACCCCTTGGAGATCTGCCAGCCGGTCGGACTCGGGCCCGCCACGAACTGGATGTTCTGGGTGGCGGTGCCGCCCGTCGCCGAGGTGGCGGTGACGTCGGCGTAAGCCACGCCGCCCTGGTCATCGATGTTGGCGATGTTGAAGGTCAGCGGGAACTTTCCTTCAGCGGCGGCCTTGCTGTACGCGCGGTCCGCGGCGATGCTCTCGATCCGGCCGATGCCACCCTGGATGTAGGGGGCCTTGCCGCTGAACGAACCGCCACTGGCGAGTGCCTGCAAGGTCTGCACCAGCGGTGAAGCCAGGTCCGGTGCCGGAGTGGCCGGCAGCGGCGCGTCGAACACGACCGGCTGGATCGCCGGGGCGGCCGACATGCCGCTGGATGCAATAGAAGTCACACCCGCTGCTGCTCCGCCCACCACGGCGGCGGCAGCAGCTGCGGTGATGAAGCCGGTAACGAGGGTTTTCAAGGCCACGATTGTCCTTTCGATCGGACCAACTGAACTAAGAGGCTAACAGTGGTGCTGGTGTGTCTCGTTCCTAGAGCGCACACAATGGCTGAATCGCCGGTAGCGTTGAAGTTGTTACTGCACCAACTTACGGTGCGGGAGGGAGCGCAATATGAGTGAGTCAGAGCGTTCGGACGGCTCTGCCGAGAGTTTCTCGGCGGGCCACCCGCAACCCATGTCCAGCGATGATGCCGCCGAGCTCGAGTCGCTGCGCCGTGAGGCTGCGGTTCTGCGTGAGCAATTGGAGAATGCGGTAGGGCCCCAGAGTGGGCTGCGAAGTGCCCGTGACGTCCACCAGCTTGAAGCCCGGATCGACTCGCTCGCATCGCGCAACGCCAAGCTCATGGACACCCTCAAGGAAGCCCGGCAGCAGCTGCTCGCCCTCCGCGAGGAGGTGGACCGGCTGGGCCAGCCGCCCAGTGGCTACGGCGTGCTGCTCGGCACCCACGACGACGACACCGTCGACGTGTTCACCTCCGGCCGCAAGATGCGACTCACCTGCTCGCCGAACATCGAGACCTCCTCGCTCAAGCAGGGCCAGACGGTACGGCTCAACGAGGCGCTCACCGTGGTCGAGGCGGGCAACTTCGAGTCCGTCGGTGAGATCAGCACGTTGCGCGAGATCCTGGCCGACGGACACCGGGCCCTGGTGGTCGGGCATGCCGACGAGGAACGCATTGTCTGGTTGGCCGAGCCGCTCGTCGCGGCCGAGGACCTGCCCGACCTTCCCGACGCCAGGCAGGACGACGACCGGCCCCGCAAACTGCGTCCGGGCGATTCGCTGCTGGTCGACACCAAGGCCGGATACGCCTTCGAGCGGATTCCGAAGGCCGAGGTCGAGGACCTGGTGCTCGAAGAGGTGCCCGACGTCAGCTACAACGACATCGGTGGTCTGGGCCGGCAGATCGAGCAGATCCGCGATGCCGTGGAGCTGCCGTTCCTGCACAAGGAGCTCTACCGGGAGTACTCGCTGCGGCCGCCGAAGGGTGTGCTGCTCTACGGTCCGCCCGGGTGCGGCAAGACGCTCATCGCCAAGGCCGTGGCGAACTCGCTGGCCAAGAAGATGGCCGAGGTTCGTGGCGACGACGCCCGCGAGGCGAAGAGCTACTTCCTCAACATCAAGGGCCCCGAGCTGCTGAACAAGTTCGTCGGTGAGACCGAACGTCACATCCGGCTGATCTTCCAGCGTGCCCGCGAGAAAGCCTCCGAAGGCACTCCGGTGATCGTGTTCTTCGACGAGATGGACTCGATCTTCCGTACCCGCGGCACCGGCGTCAGTTCGGATGTCGAGACAACGGTTGTGCCGCAGCTGCTTTCGGAGATCGACGGCGTGGAGGGGTTGGAGAACGTCATCGTCATCGGCGCCTCCAACCGTGAGGACATGATCGACCCGGCGATCCTGCGGCCCGGCCGCCTGGACGTCAAGATCAAGATCGAGCGGCCCGATGCCGAGTCGGCACAGGACATCTTCTCGAAGTACCTGACCGAGGCGCTGCCGGTGCACGCCGACGATCTCGCCGAGTTCGGTGGCGACCGGTCGCTGACGATCAAGACCATGATCGAGAAGGTCGTGGACCGGATGTACGCCGAGATCGACGACAACCGGTTCCTGGAGGTCACCTACGCCAACGGTGACAAGGAAGTCATGTACTTCAAGGACTTCAACTCCGGCGCCATGATCCAGAACGTCGTCGACCGGGCGAAGAAGAACGCCATCAAGAGCGTGCTGGAGACCGGTCAGCCCGGTCTGCGCATCCAGCACCTGTTGGATTCGATCGTCGACGAGTTCGCCGAGAACGAGGACCTGCCCAACACGACCAATCCCGATGACTGGGCCCGCATCTCGGGCAAGAAGGGCGAGCGGATCGTCTACATCCGTACGCTCGTCACCGGGAAGAGCTCGAGTGCGTCGCGGGCGATTGACACCGAGTCGAACCTGGGCCAGTACCTGTAGGTCTCGGGAGGGCGGTCCGCCAGGCCGAGCCGGCCCGGGTCAGTCCCGGGCCGGCTCGCCTGCGGTCAAGTCAGCCGGCCGTTGAGCTGATGTCCGCCGCGATCGCGCGCAGGTCTTCCAGCACGGCATTCACCGCGGGCCGGGTGTTCGCCCCAACGCGGGTGACCGCCTCCACCCGGCGGGCCACCGGGATGTCGGTGATCGTCAGCCGCACCAGGTCGCGGGTCAGCCTCACGTAGCGGGGCATCAGGGCGATGCCGGTGCCTGCCTGTACCAGCTCCTCGACCACGCGGAAGTCGTTTATCCGCTGCGTGATTCGTGGCTGGACGCCGGACAGGGTCGCTATCGAGTTGAGGACGTCGTCGACCATCAGACCACCCTCGACCCCGATCCAGCGTTCGTCGGCCAGATCGGCCAGCCGTACCTGACCCCTGCCGGCGAGGGAGTGCCCGGCCGGCACGACGACGTCCAACGGCTCGCGTAACAGTTCTTCGGCTTCGAAGCGCGGGCCCCAGGAGGCGGGGTCGCGCTCGTCGCGGTGGACCACAACGACATCGAAGTCGGCCAGTTGTGCCGGTGCCCGGGACGCCGGCACGTCGACGTCGCGCCCGAGCACCTGGACCCCGCGCTCGGCCGCCCGGATGACCAACGGGGCCAACAGCATTGCCGCACCGGATGGGAAGAACGACACACTGACCGTGCCGCGGGGGGTGCTGCGGTAGGCGTCCATCTCGTTCCGGGCGCGGTCCAGGGCCGCCAACACGGCGTCGGCGTGGCCCACCAGGACCTGTCCGGCATCGGTGAGACGTACCCGTCTGCCTTCGGGTTCGATCAGCGGTACACCGGCCTCGCGTTGCAGGATCTTGAGTTGCTGTGAGACCGCCGAGGGCGTCATGGAGAGCACCTGGGCCACCGCGGCAACGGTGCCGTGGTCGGCGAGTTCACGCAGCATCCGCAGGCGGCCAGCATCCATGAAGTAATACTACATATAATCAGTAGAAACATTAGCTTGACTGAACTATTGGCCAGGCGACACGCTGATCCGCATGACCCGTCGCACCGACCTCTGTTTGCTTGCCGTGGCGGTGGTGTGGGGTTCGAGTTACCTGGCCACCAAGGAAATCGCCACGGCACAAACAATTTTCGTGCTTCTGTTGGTGCGGTTCGCGGTCGCGGCAACGGTTCTGGCCATGGTCCTGTGCCGGCGGTTGCCGGGTCTGACCCGCACCGAGGTGGTTTCGGGTGTGGTCGGAGGTGGTCTGCTGGCTGCCGTCTGTGTCGCCGAAACATATGGCGTGACAATGACCTCGGCCTCCAACGCGGGGCTGATCATGGCGCTCACCATCGTGGCCACCCCGGCGATGCAGCGCCAGCGGGTGGGGCGCCGCTTCTATCTCGCGGCGATGCTGGCGGTCATCGGTTGCGGGTTGCTCACCCAATCCGGCGGCCTGACCGTCCCGAGCATCGGGGACATCGTGATGGTGATGGCCGCTTTGTTGCGGGTGGTCCACGTCACCGTCATGGCACGCTTCTCTGACGGTCACGGGATCGATTCAGCACGAACCACTTTGGTGCAGCTGGTGACGGTTGCTGCGGTGGCTTCGGCGCTGTGCGTGGCGTCTGGGCAGTCCGTTGTGGCGACGACAGCTGCCTACGGACCGGCCGAATGGGCCCTCGTCGGCTACCTGGCGTTGGCGTGCACGGTGTTCGCGTTCCTGGTTCAACTGTGGGCGCTGAGCACGTCCAGTCCGGCCAGGGTCAGCCTTCTGGTGGGTACCGAGCCGCTGTGGGCCGCGATCCTCGGTGTCGCCCTCGCCGGCGATCCCGTCACCGGTGCCGGCATCGCCGGGGCCGTATTGGTCGTGACCGGCACCGGTTGGGGGCGGGTGGTGCTGGGCTACGGATCACGTGGTGTTGCCCACAGTGCGATATGGCGACCAACACGGATTCGCCGATTGCAGGGAAAGCCCCCGAGACTATTCGACTGGGACATTGTCCTGCGCCGCACCAGCGATTATTAAATTTCGATTGGAATTTTTCCAATGAAATGTGGTCGGAAAATGGTTGCGGACGCGTTCGGTTCGCCTGTTCCCGTCGGACTGGGCGGCGGGGTGGGGAGAGCCGCGGGCGACGAGCTGGTACCCCCGCCCAAATGTAACGATTGGATAACGGTGCTAACACTTTTCTGAGATTGACGAATGTCGAAGTTAATGCAGGTCAAGAGCTGTCTGCGCAGACGGATCTGCGCGCCCGGAGGAGTGTCGGCGCTTGATCATGGCAGGGCGGTGTGCTTACGTCGAGGGCACCGATGGCATGAAACTGACGATGATCGCTGAGAAGTTCGGTGGTGACTTTTAACTCGATATGCACGTTTTAGAAAGCGTCCCGGGACGCCATTCCCGGGAAGAATTCCTGCGCCAACCACGGGGTGCCGATGCGATTGGCATCCGTGACCTCGCGGAAGCTACCGGGGTGCTGGATCTGAATTCCACCTACGCCTATCTGTTGCTGGCCACTGATTTTGCTGCCACGTCAATAGTGGCCGAACGCGACGGTGACCTGCACGGATTCATCACGGGTTACCACCCGCCGCCGCGACCCGATGTCCTGTTCGTGTGGCAGGTGGCCGTGGCGCCATCGGCGCAGGGCGGGGGGCTGGCCAGCACCATGCTCGACGCGCTCGTCCACCGGGTGCGGTCGCAGCGTGACGGGCGTCCGGTGACCGTGGAGGCCACGGTCGCCCCCGGCAATACCGCGTCACGCGCATTCTTTGGTGCCTTCGCGCGCCGTCATGGCGTCCCCCTGGTCGAAGACCCGCACTTCGGGTCCGACCTGCTCGACGCCGGCGGAGCGCACGAGGATGAGCCCATCCTGCGGATGGGGCCGATCACCACACCGCTTTCACGCTGAAATCAGTTATCTGATAACCATTTTGATCCGAATTGGAAGGATTGTTCCTTGCTGCTCGCAACGACAGCTCCCCTGACCGAATCTGACCTGCCCGACGTCTTCAGCTCGGTGGAATCCGAGGTGCGCAGTTATTGCCGCAGCTGGCCCACCGTGATGGACCGGGCCGTCGGCTCCTGGGTGACCGACACCGCGGGGCGTACCTACATCGACTTCTTCGCCGGTGCGGGGGCGTTGAACTACGGCCACAACAACCCGGCGCTCAAGCAGCCGCTGCTCGAATACCTTGCCTCCGATGGCATTGTGCACTCGCTGGACATCGCGACCGCGGCCAAGCAGCGATTCCTGGAGAGCTTCGAGCAGCACATCCTGCGGCCGCGCGGGCTCGACTACAAGGTGCAGTTCCCCGGGCCGACCGGGGCCAACTCGGTCGAGTCGGCGCTCAAGCTGGCCAGGAAGGTGACCGGGCGCGAGTCGGTTATCAGCTTCACCAACGCATTTCACGGTATGACCCTGGGTGCGCTGTCGGTCACCGGCAACTCGATGAAGCGGGCCGGAGCGGGAATTCCGCTGGTTCATGCCACCCCGATGCCCTACGACAACTACTTCGGCGGGGTCACCGAGGACTTCCAGTGGTTCGAGCGTGTACTCGACGATTCAGGCAGCGGGCTCAACCGGCCCGCCGCGGTGATCGTCGAAACCGTCCAGGGCGAAGGCGGTCTCAACGTCGCGCGGATCGAATGGCTGCGTGCGCTGTCCGACCTGTGCCGCAAACGCGACATCTTGTTGATCGTCGATGACGTCCAGATGGGCTGTGGCCGCACGGGGCCGTTCTTCAGCTTCGAGGCCGCGGGCATCGTGCCCGACATCGTCACGATATCGAAGTCGGTGAGTGGTTACGGCCTGCCGATGGCGCTCACCCTGTTCCGCCGCGACCTCGACGTGTGGACACCGGGGGAGCACAACGGCACGTTCCGTGGCCACAATCCCGCCTTCATCACCGCCACGGCGGCAATCGAGACCTATTGGCAGGACGACCAATTCAGCGCCGATACGACCGTCAAGGGTGAGCTGATCAGGTCGCGTCTGGAGGAGATCGCCGCGGCCCACGACGGAGTGACCGCCCGCGGTCGCGGCATGGCCCAGGGCCTCAAGTTCGAAGAGGCGCACCTGGCCGGACAGGTATGCCGGGCCGCCTTCGACCGCGGTGCGCTGATGGAGACCAGTGGCCCGTCCGACGAGGTGGTCAAACTGCTGCCGCCGTTGACCGCACTTGCAACCGAATTGTCCGAGGGGCTCGACGTTCTCGCCGAGTCTGTCGCCGTCGCGCTCGCCTGAGGAGGCTTGAGACATGATTGTTCGCACCACCACTGAGATCACCGGGACCGACCGGGACGTGGCCGACGGCACCTGGCGCTCCAAGCGCATCATCCTGGCGGGTGACGGTGTCGGTTTCTCGTTCCACGAGACCACCATCGAGGCCGGATCGGTCAATGAGTTCCACTATCAGCATCACGTCGAGGCGGTCTGGGTGATCGAGGGCACCGGCACGCTGACGGACCTCGAGACCGGGCAGCAGTACCCGCTCGCCGACGGAACCATGTACCTGCTCAACAACAATGACCGCCATCGAGTCACGTGCGATGAGCAATTGCGCATGCTGTGCGTGTTCAACCCGCCGGTGACCGGGCGGGAGGTGCACGACGAGAACGGCGTATACCCGGCGCCGCAGTCGGTCGCATGACGGCACAGCCAGACGCTGAGGACATCATGGTCGCGGTCGAGGATCGCTACCCGACCCGGCTCGACCACGCCATCGAGCCGATACCGCGGCACGAGCCTGTGGTGTGGGGTGGCGCAGCGGACGGCCCGCTCAGCCAGCCCCACCTGGACGGCTTCTCGGAGTACGGGTACCTGGTGGCACCGGAGACCGTGTCGGATGACTGGCTCCCGCTGCTCCGGCACGAATTAGACCGGATCGCAGCGGATCTGGATGCCGATGATCCGCGGGTGATCCGGGAGCCGGGTGGCACGATCCGGTCGATCTTCGAACCGCATCTGCTGAGCGACCTGGTCGCCCAGGTGGTCCGGCTCGACACGGTGTTGCCGGTCGCGCAGCAACTGCTGGGCGGCGACGTCTACATCCATCAGGCCAGGATCAACCTCATGCCCGGGTTCACCGGGACCGGGTTCTACTGGCATTCGGACTTCGAGACCTGGCATGCCGAGGACGGCATGCCGGAGATCCGCGCGGTTTCGTGCTCGATCGCTCTGACCGAGAACTACCCGTACAACGGGTCGCTGATGGTGATCCCCGGATCGCACCAGACGTTCTATCCCTGCGTCGGCGCCACGCCTGACGACAATCACGACACGTCGCTGGTCGCCCAGAACATCGGCGTGCCAGATCAGACGACGCTGACCAAGGCCGTCGACGAGCACGACATCCACCAGTTCACCGGTCCGCCCGGCACCGCGCTGTGGTTCGACGCGAATCTGCTGCACGGCTCGGGGTCCAACATCACGCCCCTGCCGCGCTCGAACGTGTTCCTGGTGTTCAACTCGGTGGACAACGCGCTGACCGACCCGTTCGCGGCCAAGCGGCCACGGCCCGAATACCTGGCGGCTCGGGGCGCACAAGCCGTCACCTAGGCTGGCCCCATGCAACGGATCATCGGAACAGAGGTCGAATACGGCATCTCCTCGCCGTCCGATCCGACTGCCAATCCGATCCTGACCTCGACTCAGGCGGTGCTGGCGTACGCGGCGGCCGCCGGGATCCAGCGCGGCAAGCGCACGCGGTGGGACTACGAGGTCGAATCGCCATTGCGCGACGCCCGCGGATTCGACCTGTCCCGGGCCTCGGGACCGGCTCCCATCGTCGACGCCGACGAGGTCGGCGCGGCGAACATGATCCTCACCAACGGTGCCCGGCTGTACGTGGACCATGCCCACCCGGAGTACTCGGCGCCCGAGTGCACCGATCCGATGGACGCGGTGATCTGGGACAAGGCCGGTGAGCGGGTGATGGAGGCCGCCGCCCGCCACGTGGCCAGCGTGCCCGGCGCGGTCAAGCTGCAGCTGTACAAGAACAACGTGGACGGCAAGGGCGCCTCGTACGGGTCGCACGAGAACTACCTGATGAGCCGCCAGACCCCGTTTTCCGCGGTGATCGCGGGGTTCACGCCGTTCCTGGTGTCACGGCAGGTGGTGACCGGCTCGGGCCGTGTCGGTATCGGGCCCTCGGGGGACGATCCCGGCTTCCAGTTGTCCCAGCGGGCCGATTACATCGAGGTCGAGGTCGGGCTGGAGACGACGCTCAAGCGCGGCATTATCAACACCCGCGACGAGCCGCACGCCGACGCCGACAAGTACCGCCGGCTGCACGTCATCATCGGTGACGCCAACCTGGCCGAGACGTCGACCTATCTGAAGGTCGGCACCAGCTCCCTGGTGCTCGACCTGATCGAGGAGGGCCCGCAGTTCGGGCTCGACCTGTCCGATCTCGCGCTGGCCCGTCCGGTGCACGCCGTGCACGTGATCAGTCGTGACCCGTCGCTGCGGGCCACAGTGGCGCTGGCCGACGGCCGGGAGATGACCGCATTGGCACTGCAGCGGGTCTACCTGGACCGGGTGGCCAAGCTGGTGGACAGCCGGGACCCGGACCCACGGGCCGCGCATGTCGTGGAGACGTGGGCCCACGTGCTGGACCTGCTCGAGCGCGACCCGATGGAATGCGCCGAGATCCTGGACTGGCCGGCCAAGCTGCGGTTGCTGGAGGGCTTCCGAAACCGCGAGAACCTGGCCTGGTCGGCGCCGCGGCTGCACCTGGTCGATCTGCAGTACTCCGATGTCCGCCTGGACAAGGGCCTGTACAACCGGTTGGTTGCCCGCGGTTCGATGAAACGCCTGGTCACCGAGCAGCAGGTGCTGGATGCCGTCGACAACCCTCCGACCGACACCCGCGCCTACTTCCGGGGCGAATGCCTGCGCCGATTCGGTGCGGACATCGCCGCGGCGAGCTGGGACTCGGTGATTTTCGATCTCGGCGGCGATTCGCTCGTCCGGATTCCGACGCTGGAGCCGCTGCGGGGGAGCAAGGCGCATGTCGGCGCTCTGCTGGATTCCGTGGACAGCGCGGCCGAACTCGTCGATCAACTCACGAACTGACCATCTGGACCGGTGAGCTATCCCCGGCAATCGGGGTGCCGACCGGTACTGTGGAAGAACCGGTTGGGCGGTTAGCCCAGCCGATGACAATTGCAGGAGGCAGCGATGGCTCAAGAGCAGACCAAGCGTGGCGGTGGCGGCGGCGAGGATGACGACCTCCCGGGTGCATCCGCTGCCGGCCAGGAGCGTCGCGAGAAGCTGGCTGAAGACACCGACGATCTGCTCGACGAGATCGACGATGTGCTGGAAGAGAACGCAGAAGACTTCGTGCGCGCATACGTCCAAAAGGGCGGCCAGTGACCTGGCACGAAAACCTGTCTCTTTCCCGACCCACTCTCTCCGGTACCCAATCTGTAGCCATGGACCTGTCGTCTTTCTCTGAACTGCTGCGTCGGCAGGCTCCCGAACTGTTGCCGGTCAACCGTGTCGCAGACGGCGTCATCAACCCCACCAACGCGGTGCCGCACGGGACCACCATCGTCGCGATCAAATACCCCGGAGGGGTGCTGATCGCCGGTGACCGCCGCTCGACCCAGGGCAACATGATCGCCGGCCGTGACGTGCAGAAGGTGTACATCACCGACGACTACACCGCGACGGGCATTGCGGGCACCGCGGCCATCGCCGTGGAGTTCGCCCGGCTCTATGCGGTGGAACTCGAGCACTACGAGAAGCTCGAAGGCGTCGCCCTGACGTTCCGCGGCAAGGTCAACCGCCTCGCCATCATGGTGCGCGGCAATCTCGGTGCGGCACTGCAGGGTTTCGTGGCCCTGCCGTTGCTGGTCGGATACGACATCGACGCGGCCGACGCCGAGAACGCCGGCCAGATCGTGTCCTTCGACGCCGCAGGTGGCTGGAACATCGAAGAAGAGGGCTACCAGTCCGTGGGGTCCGGGTCCATCTTCGCCAAGTCATCGATCAAGAAGCTCTATCCCGGTGTGGTGGATGCGGATTCGGCGCTCCAGGTGGCTATCGAGGCGCTGTACGACGCGGCCGACGACGACTCCGCCACCGGCGGGCCCGATCTGGTGCGCGGGATCTATCCGACCGCGGTGACCATCGGTGCCGAGGGTGCCGTGGAGATCACCGAGGAACGCATCGCCGAGCTGGCCCGCGAGGTCATCGCGCGCCGGACCCGGACGGGCGGTGAGGGGTAAATGAGCTTCCCGTACTTCATCTCGCCTGAGCAGGCGATGCGTGAGCGCTCCGAACTGGCGCGCAAGGGCATCGCCCGCGGACGCAGCGTCGTCGCGCTGGCGTACGACAGCGGTGTGCTGTTCGTGGCGGAGAACCCGTCGCGGTCGCTGCAGAAGGTCAGCGAGCTCTATGACCGGGTCGGCTTCGCCGCCGTCGGGCGATTCAACGAGTTCGACAACCTGCGGCGCGGCGGGATCCAGTTCGCCGACACCCGGGGGTACGCCTACGATCGCCGCGACGTCACCGGCCGTCAGCTGGCCAACGTCTACGCGCAGACGCTCGGCACCATCTTCACCGAGCAGGCCAAGCCCTACGAGGTCGAGCTGTGCGTGGCCGAGGTGGCGCACTACGGCGAGACGAAAGCCCCTGAGCTGTACCGGATCACGTATGACGGATCGATCGCCGACGAGCCGCATTTCGTGGTGATGGGCGGGACCACCGAGCCGATCATCACCGCATTGAACGAGTCGTACGCGGAGAACGCCGACCTGGGTGCAGCGGTCAAGATCGCCGTGAAGGCGCTGAGCGCGAGTGGCAATGGCTCTGAGCCTCGGACGCTCGGTCCCGCGACGCTCGAGGTGGCCGTTCTCGATGCGACCCGGCCGCGTCGGTGCTTCCGTCGGATCACCGGTGCTGCGCTGGAAGCGCTTCTGCCCGAGGCTGTTTCGGACAAGCCGGCTGCTGAAGAGCCGTCGGAGAAGCCGAAGAAGTCAGGAAAGTAGGTTGATCACCGCTTCGGCCTCGGTGCCGTCGCGGTAAAGACCCCACGCCTGTTCTGCCAGTTCGTCGGGATTTATCGTCGGCAGCTCGGCGTCACCCGCCATCGCCCGGTGAATGTCACCGCGCTCGATGAGTCCGCCGATGGTGATGGTGCCGGCATAGACGCCGACGGGGCGGAGGGCGGCGTGCAGGGTGATCGCATAGTTGCGTAATGCCGCTGCCGCGAGTGCCAGGCCACCGAGTGGGGGCATCGGTACCACGCTGCTCAGCCCGCCGGCGAACAACAACCCGCCGCTGCCGCGTTCACGCATCTCGGGCAGGAGCTGACTCGCGAAGTCGACTGCGGGCACCACGCTGTTCAGCGCCGCCCGGGCGCCGCTGGCATCGAGATCGGCGATGTCTTCGGTGGGTGCCGTTTCGAATGCGGCCGGCCCGTAGTAGCCGACGTCGATGCGTCCGAAACGCTCGCGCACCGCACCCAATGTCGCCGTGAGTTGTTCCGGATCGTTCGCATCGGCCACGTAGGCGGCGGCCTCGACGCCGTTGCCGGTCAGGGCTTCCAGGTAGTCGGGATGGCGCGCGGGGGACCGCGAGATCAGGGCCACGCGGTGTCCGGCGGCACCGAATCGCTGAGCAATCGACAACCCGAGGCCGGGTCCGACGCCGAGTACCGCCAGGACCGGGGAGGTATAAGTTGAGGTCATACTCAACTTATTAGCATAAGTTGAGTGCCCCCTCAACTTCGCTATGCTGACGGCATGTCGGCGATGCGCGCAGATGCGATCCGCAATCGGGACCGTTTGGTGGCTGCGGCCGCCGAGCTCTTCACCGAACGGGGCGTCGACGTCCCCCTCGACGAGATCGCCCGTGCGGCCGGCGTCAGCATCGGCACGCTCTACAACCACTTCCCGAATCGCGGGGCACTCCTGGATGTGGTGCTGTCCGACCGGTTGGCCGTCATCGACCGGTTGGCGCGGCAGGCGCTCGACGACGCCGACCCGTGGCGGGGATTCGCCGTATTCCTCGACGGACTGTTCACGATGCAGGCGTCCGACCGCAGCATCAACGAGGCGGTGGCCAGAAATCCGGTAGGTGCTGTCGACGTCGCGGGCGAATGTGGCCGCGCCGGTGGGCTTCTCGAAGCTGTGGTGGGCCGGGCCAGGGGTGCCGGTGTGCTGCGCGCCGACTTCGGTGCCGATGACCTGGCCACGTTGATGTGGGCCATGTCGAAGGTGATCGCGATGGCCAACGGTGACGACGCCGTATGGCGGCGCCACCTGGGATTCGTGCTGGACGGACTGAAGAGTCCGGCCGGCTCACCGGCCGTCGGCGCTCTCGGGGCGCCAGCCGACGTAGGTGAACCACAACCCCATCGCGGTGAGTAGTAGGAAGAAGCACCGCGCGGCGATCAGTAGCCCGGGGCTGGTCACGGTGGCGTCGGCGCCGGATTCGATGGCCGACGGGATGGCCATCATGGCGGCTCCGCGCAGTGCGACGAACCAGCCGAACAGGGAGATCAGCACCGCCGTCACGCTGTACCAGTACTGGTGGAAGGCGATGACGACCAGTCCCATCAACAACATGGCGGCGCCCAGGATCCAGGGCAGGGTGCCGCTGGTGAACAGGTCGCTGAGCAGGTCCTGCAGGGTGGGCAGCCGGATCGCGATGATCAAGGTGGCGACGGCGACGAACGGTCCGAGGACCCGGGCGAACGCGCGGGTGCGCTGCCGGGCCTGCGGTGTGGATTGCGGCATGTGCGGCTCCTGATTGATAAACCGACCGGCGGTCTATTTTTAGGCTAGGCTCGGACTGCGCCCAACGTCAATGGAGGATGCGTGGCACGCCAGGTGAACCCCGCCGAATACGCCGCCCGGCGTCGGGAGATCCTCGATGCCGCCCTGCAGCTGATGCACGACAAGGGCTACGAGGCCATGACCATCGAGGATCTGCTGGCCGAACTGCAGATCTCGAAAGGCGCGCTGTACCACTATTTCCGCTCGAAGCGGGCATTGCTCGAGGGGGTCATCGAGCAGATGGGCGAGACCGCCACCGCCCGGTTGGCCGGCATCGTCGAGGACCCGGACCGCAGTGCACTCGACAAGATGCACGCCTACTTCGATGCGTCGCGGGCCTGGAAGTCGGAGAGTGCCACAGAGGTGGCGACGCTGATCCGGTTGTGGCACGACGAGAACAATGCGCTGTTGCGGCAGAAGATGACCCAGGGCTCGATGCACACCACCGCACCCATGTTGGAGTCGATCATCCGCCAGGGGTGCGACGAAGGCGTCTTCCACACGGACTACCCGCACGAGGCCGCAGGCATCATCACCGGCATGGGGCTCCATCTGGCCGATGCGTTCATCGACGCCATCGCGGCAGACGGCGCCGTGGGTTCCGACATCAGCGGGCCGAATGCGCAAAAGGTGGTGGGTGCCTACCTGCAGGCTTTCGAACGCATCCTCGGTGCACCCGCCGGGTCACTGCACGGGCCGGCGTCGTCAGCTCAGGGGGAAACGTAGCTTGGCGACCGCAGTCTGGTTCCAGATGCCGGCGGTGATCTCGTCGGGCCGGACGGCGTAGGCCGCGCCGCCGTTGTCGAGTACCGTCACAGCGACTCGGGACAGGACGTCGTAGCCGGAATCGTCGTAGTGCAACGCTCCGGTGGCCGCTTCGATCCGGCCCACCACATCGACGGTGAAGTTGTACACCAGCGTGTCCACCGCCCCGGCCGACGCGGCCCGGGTGATATCGCCTAGATCGGTGGCCACCAGTCCCTTGCTGATGTCGTTGCCCAACTCGTCGACCCAGGCGCTGGCCTGCTCGGCGTTCAGGGCGGGCAGCGACTCACGGATGGCGCCGTCGATCTGATCGGGCCGCAGCTGGTCCGCCGCACCGGGCACCGCCACGATCTGGCGTTTGTGGTCGAGGCCGCGATACATGTCGAGCAGCGGGTCGGTCGCGAACAGGTACAGCGGCCGCGTCGACGACGGATCGAGCTGTCCCAGTTCGTCGTCCACCGCATCGGCGACCCGCTTGGCGTACTGCTCCAGCAACAGCTTCTTGCCCTCGTCACCGACCAGGCGCCGGACGTGCCCCCGGTCGCGCACCGTCGCGCGGTTGGTCGCGTCGGCGACGTCGACCGCGTACTCGCCGGTGAGCTCCAACTCCTCGGCTCGCGTGCTGGCGGTCGCCTGCCACAGGTTCCAACCGTCCGCGGACAGCGTCAGCGCATACGCCTCCTGCGGTGTGGTGACCGCCCGGACCAGCTGGCCGATGTCAAAGTAGCTGCCCACCTGCAGCTGGCTCTCCAGGGCGTTGGGCAGGACGTAGACCTCATGGAAGTCGTCGGCGATGAAGATGGCCACCGAACGGGACAGGCTCAGCCACAGTTCCGATTCGGCGATCTCGTTCCACCGTGATCGCAGCTGTTCCTCCACGGCGTGGCGCGCCCCGGACTCGCGGATGGTGCGCAGTGCCCGGTCCACCGCGCTCTTCGCCGTGAGCACGCTCTTGTCCCGCTCGTCCGGTCCCGGTGCGGTTTCCGCATAGACCGTGATGGCGTTCTCATGGGGCTCGCCAAGGCGGATCAGGTCGGCAACATCGGGCAGTTCGTAGCGGGTCATCACCACTCCTTTGCGCGGACTCCTTTCCGACCATCTTCCCGTGACTTGGAGTGACCAGGGCCAAAAGTCCCAGATCGGTGGCGCCACGAACACAATGACGGTGCTTGCCCACCGTTACTGTGAACCACCCCGTAAGCTCGTTAGCGTGCAGCGACGAATCATGGGCATCGAGACGGAATTCGGTGTGACCTGCACGTTCCATGGCCATCGCCGGCTCAGCCCCGACGAGGTTGCCCGCTATCTGTTCCGGCGGGTCGTGTCGTGGGGCCGCAGTTCCAACGTCTTCCTTCGAAACGGCGCCCGGTTGTATCTCGACGTGGGTAGCCACCCCGAGTACGCGACCGCCGAGTGTGACAACCTGACGCAGCTGGTCACCCACGACCGCGCCGGTGAGCGTGTGCTGGAGGATCTGCTGATCGACGCCGAGCAGCGCCTGGCCGACGAGGGCATCGGCGGCGACATCTACCTGTTCAAGAACAACACCGACTCGGCGGGCAACTCCTACGGCTGCCACGAGAATTACCTGATCGTGCGGGCCGGTGAGTTCTCCCGGATCTCCGACGTGCTGCTGCCGTTCCTGGTCACCCGCCAGCTCATCTGCGGTGCGGGCAAGGTGTTGCAGACACCCAAGGCCGCCACCTTCTGCCTGAGCCAGCGCGCCGAGCACATCTGGGAGGGCGTCTCCAGCGCGACGACGCGCTCCCGGCCGATCATCAACACCCGCGACGAGCCGCACGCCGACGCCGAGAAGTACCGCCGGCTGCATGTCATCGTCGGCGACTCCAACATGTGCGAGGCCACCACCATGCTCAAGGTGGGCACCGCCTCGCTGGTGCTGGAGATGATCGAGGCCGGCGTCCCGTTCCGGGATTTCTCCCTGGACAACCCGATCCGGGCCATCCGCGAGGTCAGCCACGACCTGACCGGTCGTCGTCCGGTGCGGCTGGCCGGCGGGCGGCAAGCCAGCGCCCTGGACATCCAGCGGGAGTACTACAGCCGCGCCGTGGAGTACCTGCAGACCCGCGAGCCCAGCACTCAGATCGAGCAGGTGGTCGATCTGTGGGGCCGCCAACTCGACGCGGTCGAGAGCCAGGACTTCGCGAAGGTCGACACCGAGATCGACTGGGTGATCAAGCGCAAGCTGTTCCAGCGCTACCAGGATCGCTACAACATGGAACTGTCCGACCCCAAGATCAGCCAGCTCGACCTCGCCTACCACGACATCAAGCGCGGTCGTGGGGTGTTCGACCTGTTGCAGCGGAAGGGACTGGCGTCCCGGATCACCACCGACGAGGAGATCGACGCCGCGGTCAACACCCCGCCGCAGACCACCCGAGCCAAGCTGCGTGGCGAGTTCATCAGTGCGGCACAGGAAGCCGGACGGGACTTCACCGTGGACTGGGTGCACCTCAAGCTCAACGACCAGGCTCAGCGCACCGTGCTGTGCAAGGATCCGTTCCGATCGGTCGATGAGCGGGTCAAGCGCCTGATCGCCAGCATGTGAGCTTTAAGCTTTCATCCCGTGGCGGTATCCAAAGTCGAGCGGTTGATAAATCTTGTCATCGCCTTGTTGTCCAGCGATCGCTTCCTGCCTGCCGACAAGGTCCGCAACATCGTTCAGGGCTACGAGGACAGTCCCACCGATGAGGCGTTCTCCCGCATGTTCGAGCGCGACAAGAACGAACTGCGCGACCTCGGGATCCCGTTGGAGACGGGGCGCGTCTCGAAGTTCGACTCGACCGAGGGCTACCGCATCAACCGCGACGAGTATGCGCTGCCCGCGGTCCAACTGACAGGTGATGAGGTGGCGGCGGTCGCAGTGGCCACGCAGCTGTGGCAGTCGCCCGAGTTGATCACCGCGACGCAGGGGGCGCTGCTGAAGCTGCGTGCCGCCGGTGTGGACGTCGATGCCGACGGGGTCGGTGTCGCCATTGCGTCGACTGCGACGCTGCCCGGGCTGCGCGGTTCTGAAGAGGTATTGCGAATCCTGTTGGCGGCGATCGACTCCGGGCATGCGGTGCGGTTCCGGCACCGCGCCTCGCGCAACGCCGAACACACGAGCCGCAACGTCGAGCCCTGGGGCGTCGTGACCCATCGCGGCCGGTGGTACCTGGTGGGGCATGACCGGGACCGCGACGACACCCGTACTTTCCGTCTATCCCGCATCGATCCCGACGTGAGCACCGAGGGGCCGGCCGGGGCAGTGGCCAAGCCCGTGGGGGTGAACCTGCGCGACATCGTCGCCCGCGCGGTCGCCGAACAGCCGACGGGGGAGCAGGCCAGGGTGTGGATCGCCGGCGGACGTGCCACCGCGCTGCGCCGTCAGGCCATCGAGACCGTGCCGCGCACGCTGGGCGGGCGCGCAGGGGAGGAGATCACCGTCGACATCGGAATGTCGGACCGGCTGGCCCGTGAGATCGCCAGCTACGGCGTCGATGCCGTGGCGCTGGAACCACTGGCGTTGCGTGAGGATGTGGTGAGCAGGTTGCGGGCGCAGGTGGCGCAGGCATGAGGGTCAGCGAGGAGCCGGAGGCGGATCGGCGCATGAGGGTCAGCGAGGAGCCGGAGGCGGATCGGCGCATGAGGGTCAGCGAGGAGCCGGAGGCGGATCGGCGCATGAGGGTCAGCGAGGAGCCGGAGGCGGATCGCGCATGAGCCAGGTCTCGACCCGGCTGGTCCGGATGCTCAACATGGTGCCGTATTTCCAGGCCAACCCGAAGGTGACCCGTGACGAAGCAGCGGCCGCACTGGGGGTTACCCGCAAACAGCTTGATTCCGATCTCGAGCAGCTCTGGATGTGCGGGCTCCCCGGCTACAGTCCCGGCGATCTGATCGACTTCGACTTCGAAGGCGACACAGTCGAAGTCACGTTCAGCGCGGGCGTCGACCGCCCGCTGCGCCTGACATCCACGGAAGCCACCGGCATCCTGGTGGCGTTGCGGTCGCTGGTCGACGTTCCAGGGATGGTGGATCCGGAGGCCGCACGCAGCGCCATCGCCAAGATCGAATCCGCGGCGGGCACCCAGCGCGCGGCCCTCGAGGAATCCGGTTCCGGGGAGAGCGTGCCCCAGGAAAACGGGGCGGCCGCGGCGGTTCGCGCTGCCGTGCGTGACGCCCGCGCGCTGACCCTGGAGTACTACTCGGCGTCGCGTGACTCGCTCACGACCCGCACGGTGGACCCGATCCGCGTGGTGCTGATCGGTGACAACAGTTATCTGGAGGCGTGGTGTCGGACCGCCGAGGCAGTCCGGATGTTCCGGTTCGACCGGATTGTCGCGGCCGAGCGTCTCGCCGATCCGTCGGCGCCACCGTCGCCGGCGGTGCAGGCCGGCACCGACACCTCGCTGTTCGATCCCGACACCGCCGACCCGTCATTGCCGTCGGCCACCCTGCTGATCGACTGCTCCGCCTCGTGGATGTTCGACTACTACCCGTTGCGGGTGGTCAATGAATTGCCCGACGGGGCGTGTGAGGCAGTGATGACGTACGCCTCGCCTGAGTGGATGGCCCGCTTCCTGCTCGGATTCGGTTCGGCCGTGCGGGTGTTGGACCCGCCCGACCTCGCCCAGCGGGTGCAGGAATCTGCCGGTGAGGCTCTGCGCGTCTACGACGCGGTGGTGCCGCACGCCGACGACGCCGACGACACACGCGCGTAGACTCAGCACAGACGTCTGGAGGTAACCAAATTGGGTGGTCTACAACCCTGGCACTGGATCATTGTCATCGCGGTGTTCGTGCTGCTTTTCGGCGCCAAGAAGCTGCCGGATGCGGCCCGGTCGCTCGGTAAGTCGATGCGGATCTTCAAGTCGGAGATCAAGGAGATGCAGTCGGATTCTTCCGGGTCTTCGGCCGACGCGCCGCAACCGGCGAAGCCGATCACATCCGAGCGGGTCGAGGCTCCCGCCCCGGAGCAGTCCCCGGATCGCCACACGGCCTGACCGGTCCGGCAATCGATCGCGGTCATCGCCCCGCGATGCCGTGTCGCGTCTACGACCAGGCCTTTAGAACACGCCCGTGACCTCCGGATTCATCAAGAAGCTCGATCCCCGCCGCCGCCGTTCGCGGGTCAACCCCGACGGCACGATGTCGTTGGTCGACCACCTGCACGAACTGCGCAACCGTCTGTTGATCGCGGTGGCCGCAGTGCTGGTCACCACCATCTTCGGATTCCTGTGGTACACCCACGGATTCTTCGGCGTGCACAGCCTGGGCGAATGGCTGCGCGGTCCTTACTGTTCGCTGCCGGATTCGGCCCGGGCGACCATCGCCCCCGACGGTGAGTGCCGGCTGTTGGCGACCGGTCCGTTCGACCAGTTCATGCTGCGCCTCAAGGTGGCGCTGGCGGCCGGCCTGGTGATGGCCTGCCCGGTCTGGCTGTACCAGCTGTGGGCGTTCATCACCCCCGGCCTGTACAAGAAGGAACGCCGGTTCGCGATGGCGTTCGTCGGCGTCGGCGCGGTGTTGTTCATCACCGGCGCGGTACTGGCCTACGTGGTGCTGGCCACCGCCCTCGGCTTCCTGCTGACCGTCGGCAGTGACGTACAGGTCACCGCGCTTTCAGGCGAGCAGTACTTCGGATTCCTGATCAACCTGCTGCTGGTGTTCGGCATCAGCTTCGAATTCCCGTTGCTGATCATCATGCTCAACCTCGTCGGCATGCTCACCTACGAGCGGCTCAAGTCGTGGCGTCGCGGACTGATCTTCGGGTTGTTCGTGTTCGCGGCGTTCGCCACCCCCGGCTCGGACCCGTTCACCATGCTGGCACTGGCCTGCGCGCTGAGCCTGCTGCTGGAGTTCGCCATCCAGGTCGCCCGGATCAACGACAGACGCAAGGCCCGGCGCGAGGCTCTGGAGGTGCCGGAAGACGAGGCCGCGCCGATCCCCACGGTGGAGCCCGTTCCGAGGCCCGACCCGGTAACAGCGCCGGACTCGGGGGCATCGCGGATCGACATCGACGACGATGCCACCTGAGTCGGGTGACCAGAACGGTGGCGAACTGACCAAGTTCACCGCCGAATACCCGTTCGCACTCGACGATTTCCAGCTCCGCGCCTGCCGCGCCCTGGAAAGCGGCCACGGCGTACTGGTATGCGCGCCCACCGGGGCGGGCAAGACCGTGGTCGGCGAGTTCGCCGTGCACCTGGCGCTGGCCGCCGGCGGCAAGTGCTTCTACACCACACCGATCAAGGCGCTCAGCAACCAGAAACACAACGACCTGGTGACCCGCTACGGCGCGGACAAGATCGGACTGCTCACCGGCGACCAGTCCATCAACGGGGACGCCGACATCGTCGTGATGACCACCGAAGTGCTTCGCAACATGCTGTATGCGAATTCGCCTGCACTGCACGGACTTTCCTACGTCGTGATGGACGAGGTGCACTTCCTGGCCGACCGGATGCGCGGGGCGGTGTGGGAAGAGGTGATCCTGCACCTGCCCGAGGAGGTGCTGCTGGTCAGCCTGTCGGCCACCGTCAGCAATGCCGAGGAGTTCGGTGGCTGGATCCAGACCGTCCGCGGCGACACCACCGTCGTCGTCGACGAACACCGGCCCGTCCCGCTGTCGCAGCACATGCTCGTCGGCCGGCGGCTGTTCGATCTGTTCGAGGGCGCCGGAAGCACTGGCGGAGCCGCCCCGGCGGCGACATCAACGTTGGTCGACCCGGACCTGTTGCGCCACATCAGCCATCGGCGTGAGGCCGACCGACTGGCGGACTGGGAACCACGGGGCCGTGGACGTGGTCGGGGCGGTGGTCGTCCCCAGCTGTACCGGCCGCCCAGCCGGCCCGACGTCATCGCCACCCTGGACGCCGCGGGACTGCTTCCCGCCATCACCTTCGTATTCTCGCGGGCCGGCTGCGACGCGGCCGTCCAGCAGTGCCTGCGTGCCCCACTGCGGCTGACCACGGACGAGGAACGCGGCCGGATCTCCGAGATCGTCGACCGACGCTGCGCCGACCTGGCCGAATCCGACCTGATCGTGCTCGATTACCACCAGTGGCGGGAAGGCCTGCTGCGCGGCCTGGCGGCCCATCACGCCGGCATGCTGCCGGTGTTCCGGCACACGGTGGAGGAACTGTTCACCGCAGGGCTGGTCAAGGCGGTGTTCGCCACCGAGACCCTGGCGCTGGGGATCAACATGCCCGCCCGCACCGTGGTGCTCGAGCGGCTGGTGAAGTTCAACGGCGAGCAGCACGTCCCGTTGACGCCGGGGGAGTACACCCAGCTGACCGGGCGGGCGGGGCGCCGCGGCATCGACGTCGAGGGCCACGCCGTGGTGTTGTGGCGGCCCGACGACAGCAACGCGGAACCTGCCGAGGTCGCCGGCCTGGCGTCGACTCGAACCTTCCCGTTACGCAGCTCGTTCGCCCCGAGCTACAACATGACGATCAATCTGGTGCAGCAGATGGGGCCCGAACAGGCCCACAAACTGCTGGAACGGTCCTTCGCCCAGTACCAGGAGGACCGGTCGGTGGTCGGATTGGTGCGCGGGATCGCGCGCGGTGAGCGGATGATGGGCGAGCTGGCAGCCGAACTCGGCGGTAAAGACGCGCCGATCCTCGACTACGTCCGGTTGCGGGCCAAGATCGGTGAGCGCGAGCGTGCACAGTCGCGGGCTTCACGCCTGCAGCGACGCAAGGCGGCCACTGACGCCTTGGCCGCGCTGCGCCGTGGCGACATCATCACCATCACCCAGGGGCGCCGCGGCGGGCTGGCGGTCGTGCTGGAGGCGGCCCAACGCGACAGTGACGATCCGAGACCGCTGGTGCTGACCGAACATCGTTGGGCCGGCCGGATTTCGTCGGCCGACTATTCGGGCGCCTCGGCGCCGCTGGGCGCGATGACGCTACCCAAGCGGGTGGAGCACCGGCAGCCGCGCGTGCGCCGGGACCTGGCGTCGGCATTGCAGTCGGCCGCGGCCGACCTGTCGTTGCCCTCGGTCCGTGCGGGCCGGCGCGCCGCTGCTCCCGAACGTGACGTAGATCCCGAGCTCGCCGGCCTGCGTGACGAATTGCGGGATCATCCGGCACATCAACAACCGGGCCGGGAAGCACAGGCCCGGATCGCCGAACGCTATCTGCGCATCGAACGGGACAACGCGCAGATTCAGCAGAAGGTGAACGCGGCGACGAACTCGCTGGCCCGCACCTTCGACCGGATCGTGGCGCTGCTCAGCGAACGCGGCTTCATAGAAGCGGACAATGGCGGCGAACTCAAGGCGGATCTCAGGGTCACCGACGCCGGTCGGCTTCTCGCCCGGATCTACAGCGAGAGCGATCTGCTGGTCGCCGAATGCCTGCGCGGCGGTCAGTGGCAGGGCCTGCAGCCGGCGGAACTGGCCGCGGTGCTCTCGGCCGTCCTGTTCGAGTCGCGGGGAGACGCTGCGGGCGGTGTGCTCGGTGTCGACATTCCCACTGCCAGCCTGCGCCGCGCGCTGGCGCAGACCCGGCGGATCTCGGCGGACCTGCGGGGCGACGAGCAGCGCCACCGGCTGGCCCCGAGCCGGGAACCCGACGAAGGATTCGTCACCGCCGTCTACCGCTGGGCCACCACCGGTGATCTGGCAGCCGCCCTGGCCGCCTCCGACGTCGGGTCGGGTTCGGCGCTTTCGGCGGGCGATTTCGTGCGGTGGTGCCGCCAGGTGCTCGATCTGCTCGACCAAGTCCGTAATGCCGCGCCGCAATCCGCCTTGCGCAATACCGCGAAACGCGCTGTCAACGATGTTCGGCGCGGCGTTGTTGCTGTTGATGCGGGGTAGGGTGTCTGGGGCGACACCGAACAGGATCAAGGAGAACCATGAGCGGACCGCAGGGACCTGACCAGGGACAACCATCGTCCGGTCAGCAGCCTGAGCCCGGGGCGGACCAGGCGGCCGGCGCCGAGGCGTGGCAGCCGCCGGCTCCCGCCTCCGAGGACGCCTCGACCAACGCTCCGGCCTGGCAGCCCCCGGCGTACACACCGCAGCAGTATCCGTCGTACCCGCAGCAGCAGGGTGGGCAGCAGCCGGATTATTCGCAGCCGCAACAGCCCCAGCAGCCGCAGTACCCCGGGCCTGAGCAGTACGCCCAGCAGCAGGCGTACCCACAGCCCGGCCAGCAGCCTCAGTACGGCCAGGTGCCCGGTTATGGACAGCAACCCCCGTACGGTCAGCCCGGACAGCCGGGTCAGCCAGGCCAGTTCGGTCAGCCGAGTCAGTTCGGTCAGCCTGGGCAATACGGTCAACCGGGCCAGTACGGTGCGCCCGGCCAGTTCGGTCAGTACGGCATTCCAGGTGCCGAGCAGGGCTCGAAGGCATCCCTCGGAGTGATCGGTGGCGTCGTCGGCGGCGTTCTCGCCGTCATCGTGCTGGTGGTCTGCATCCTCGGTTTCTGGAAGCCGGGCTTTTTCGTCACGACCAAGCTCGACATCAACAAAGCCCAGAGCGGCGTCGAGCAGATCCTCACCGACAAGACCAACGGCTACGGCGCCACCAAGGTCACCGGCGTCAAGTGCAACGACGGCGAAAACCCGACGGTCGAGAAGGATTCGACCTTCGACTGCGAGGTCACCATCGACGGCACCAAGCGCAAGGTGACGGTGACGTTCAAGGACGACAAGGGCACCTACGAGGTCGGTCGACCCAAGTAGGCCCTTCCGCTAGATAGGCCCCCAACGGCGCGGATCGGTGGCCGCCACCTCGCGCGATCAGCCGGGCAGTCGGTCCAGAGCCGCCTGCAACCGGCTGATCGACGAGGTCACGCCGTACGCTGCAGCCAGTTCGGCGACCCGCGCCGGGTCACCGGCGGCCAACGGCAACTCATCGGTCGCGCCGGACAACGTCACCGGAGCGTCTGTGGCCACCCGCACCACCGGTTCGGCCGCGGCCATATAGTCGGCGGCGGCCACGAGCTTGGCCCGATGTGCTTTGGACAGTGACGATTTCGGGTCTTGAGCGGCTTCCTGGATGCCCACCAGCGAACCATGCCGGGCCAGTAGCGTCGCTGCCGTCTTCTCGCCGATCCCGGGAACCCCGGGAAGACCGTCGGACGGGTCACCTCGCAGCAGGGCCAGCTCCGCGTATGCCGGCCCGGCCCGGTCGATCGGAACCCCGTACTGCTCGGCCACTTCCATCGGGCCGAACTTCGTCGCCTTGGCCAGACCGCGGCCGATGTAGAGCACACGGACCGCGGGGACCGGCTCGTCGCGCACGAGTTGCAGCAGGTCACGATCGCCGCTGACCACCACCACGGGATCATGCTGCTCGCGGGTGGCCAGCGTGCCGAGCACGTCGTCAGCCTCGTACCCGGCCGCTCCGGCGGTCGCGATGCCGAACGCGTCGAGCAGGTTCATGATCATGTCGACCTGCGGGGTCAGATCGTCGGGGACCTCTTCGACGTCAGGGATTCCGTCGGGCTGGGGCGCTTCGACCCGATGAGCCTTGTACGACGGCACCAGGTCCACGCGCCACTGCGGCCGCCAGTCGTCGTCGCGGCACACCACCAGCCGGCGTGGCCGCTCCCGGGTCACCAGCGTGGCAATGGAATCGAAAAACCCGCGCACCGCGTTCACCGGCCGGCCATCGGGCGCCTTGATCGACGACGGCACGCCGAAGTACGACCGGAACCACATGCTGGCGCCGTCGAGCAGCAGAACAGGGTCGCTCATCGGGTTTCCTCCATCCGACCGAAGACATAGGACGCGGCGGTGACGGCTTTGCCGTCGGCACCCTCATCGTGCAGGGTCGCCCGCACCGCGATGGTGCCATCCGCTCCGGACAGCACCTGGGTGTCGACCCGGAACGGGCCGGCCTTGCCGCGAGCCAGGAACATCACATGCGACGAAAGGCCTTGCAGTGCCTCGGTATTTGCCGCGCCTGCGGCGGCGTCGGCCGCGGCCGCCTCCAGGATCACGAACTGCGGCCCGATGTGCAGCGCGGCGTCCGGTGAGGCGACCTCGACTGCAAGTTCCGGCAGCGCCCAGTGTCCGTCGGTGCGTTTGGTCCCGCCGAACACCTGCCACAGCGGCGGCAGATCCGGACCGTCGACGATGCCGATCGGGTCCACCGGCATCTTCTCGAGGCCCTCCGGTGGCACGCCGATCGAGATGCCCTGGCCCTCGGTGAGGGCGATGACCCGGTCCGGATTGTCGGCGTCGACGATCATCGACCGGCTGTAGGCCAGTTGCCTGCCCTGCTTGAGCACTTCGGTGTCCACCCGGATGCGCGTCACATCGCGCGCCGGGTCCAGCACCTGGCAGGAATGGATGACCGGATTGGGCACGGCGTCCAGATCGCTCACGCCGCCACTGTCCGGGGAAGAGATGCCCAGCACCGCGAGCAGCACCCCGCCGGTTGGGTTGCGCATGTCGCGGCGCAACGTCACCGTGTCGTCGACCGGGCCCAGATCCATCGAAGAGTACGAGCGCCCGAGGTAGCGGTAACTCAGCAGGCCGCCCCAGCGCCGGCGCAGCTCGGCAGCGTAGGCCTCGGGATCGTCGGTGAGATCACGGATATCACGCAACATTCCAGCGACAGTAGCCGGTGCGAGGTGGCGCCCTGGACGGACACTCGGACGGACACCGGGGCGACGCAGCGATTAGCCTCGACCCCATGACCGTCAGCCGATTCAGCACCGATGTCTACGCCCACCGCCTTTCGGCGGCCGCGTCAGCCGCCGCGGATGCCGGCCTGGCCGGTCTGGTCATCACACCGGGATATGACCTGCGGTACCTGGTCGGCTCACGGGCGCAGACCTTCGAGCGGCTGACCGCACTGGTCCTGCCTGCCACAGGCGATCCGACCATCGTGGTACCGCGCCTCGAGCTGGCCGCGTTGCGGGAATCTGCGGTCACCGATCTCGGTGTGACGGTGCGTGATTGGGTCGACGGCCAGAATCCCTACCAGATGGTGGCCGAGGCACTCGGCGGAACCGGCGTGGAGACAGCGGTCACCGACTCGATGCCCGCGCTGCACCTGCTGCCCCTGGCCGACCTCCTCGGGGTCGTCCCGGTGCTGGCCACCGACGTGCTGCGGCGGCTGCGGATGATCAAGGACCCTGCCGAGATCGACGCGCTGCGCAAGGCAGGCGCCGCGATCGACCGCGTGCACGCGCGGGTGCCCGACTTTCTGGTGCCCGGCCGCACCGAGGCTGACGTGGCCGCTGACATCGCCGAAGCGATTGTGGCCGAAGGGCATTCAGAGGTGGCGTTCATCATCGTCGGCTCCGGCCCCAACGGCGCCGACCCGCATCACGAATGCTCGGAACGCGAGCTGAGCGCCGGTGACGTCGTCGTCGTCGACATCGGCGGTCCATACGAGCCCGGCTACAACTCCGACTCGACCCGCACCTACAGCATCGGCGAACCGGATCCCGAGGTGGCGCGGCGCTACGCGGTGCTGCAGCGCGCCCAGCAGGCGGCCGTCGCGGCGGTACGCCCCGGCGTGACCGCCGAACAGATCGACGCGGCCGCCCGCGACGTGCTGGCCGCCGAAGGGTTGGCCGAGGCTTTCGTCCACCGCACCGGACACGGCATCGGACTCTCGGTGCACGAAGAGCCCTACATCGTGGAGGGCAATGATCTGCCGCTGGAAGCCGGGATGGCGTTCAGCGTGGAGCCCGGCGTGTATTTCCCGGGGCAGTGGGGCGCGCGGATCGAGGACATCGTGGTGGTCACCGAAGACGGCGCAGAATCGGTCAACAACCAACCGCACGACCTCGTCGTGGTGCCGGTGAACTAGCCGGGAACTAGCCCTCGCTGCGGTCCAGCAGTTCCGAGGAGCCCAGCACGCGCTCGATCCGTACCTCGATCACCACACGGCGGGGATTCACCCGCGGGGTGCGGTAGCGCTGGGCATACCGAAGCTCGGCGTCGCGGACCGCGTCGGGCTCGCTGCTCACCGTGGACTTGCCCTCCAGCGACAGCCAGCGCGCACCGTCGACCTGGCTGAGGACTGCGATGCCACGCTCGTGCGCGTTCACCGCCTTCTGCGAACCACCGTTGGTGATGACCCGCGCGATGTGGGTCTTCGGGTCGAAGGTGAAACCCACCGCCACGACGTGCGGGGAGTTGTCCGAGCGCAGCGTGGTGAGCATCGCCAGGTGACGTTCGGTGAGGAACGCCAACGCTTCGCTGGTGAGCTTGGTGGTTGCCCTGCCACGAGATGTAGCCATCGGGGTCCACGCTAGCGCAGGACATAATCGCTGCCATGGAGGACACAGCAGACACGGCCGGGATTACCGGCACGGATCCCCGTGTCGTGGTGATTTTCGGGGGTCGCAGCGAGATCGGTGTCGAACTCGCGGTTCGGCTCGCCGCCGGGGCGGTCGTGGTGCTGGCGGCCCGCCGCACCGATCAGCTCGTCGAGCAGGTTGCGGCGGTGCAGGCGGCCGGTGCAGCGGCGGTGCACACCGCCGAGTTCGATGCCGACGACGTCGCGGGTCACGCCGGTGTCGTCGACGCGGTCGAAGCCGCGCACGGACCGATCGGCACCGCCGTGCTGGCCTTCGGGGTGCTGGGGGATCAGGACCGGGCCGAGGTCGACGCGGCCCATGCCGTGGCTGTCGTACACACCGATTACGTGGCCCAGGTCGGCCTGCTCACCGTGCTGGCCCAGCGCATGCGTGCCAGGGATCGGGGTCGGCTGGTGGTGTTCTCCTCGATCGCCGGCGCCCGGGCCCGCCGCGCCAACTACGTCTACGGTTCGGCCAAGGCCGGACTGGATGCGTTCGCCTCCGGGCTCACCGATGCCCTGCACGAGACCGGTGTCCAGTTGTTGATCGTGCGACCCGGGTTCGTAATCGGCCGGATGACCGAGGGGATGGAGCCGGCGCCGTTCTCCAGCACCCCTGCTCAGGTGGCCGAGGCCGCGGCCAAGGCGCTGCACAAGGGCAAGCGCGCAGTGTGGGTGCCGTGGGTGATTCGGCCGATGATCTTCGTGACGCGGTTCGTGCCGCGGCCGATCTGGCGCAGGTTGCCCCGATGAGCCGCTTGCGCGAAGAGAGAAGGCCCCGATGACGATCACGGTGGTCGGCATCGGGGCCGACGGGATGGCGGGGTTGTCGCAGACCTCGCGTGACGAGTTGGCGACCGCCACCGTCGTGTACGGCTCACCACGGCAACTGGAGCTGCTCGACGACAGCGTGACGCGGGACCGGCGCGAGTGGCCGTCGCCGATGCTGCCCGCGCTGCCGACGCTTTTCGGTGACGCCGATGTGCACGTGGTGGCGAGCGGGGATCCGCTGCTGCACGGCATCGGCGCGACGCTGATCCGGTTGTTCGGTGCGCAGCGGGTCCGGGTGCTGCCGCACGTGTCGAGCGTGACGCTGGCCTGCGCGCGGCTGGGCTGGACAGTGCCCGACACCGAGGTGATCAGCCTGGTCACCGCCCCACCGCACACCGCGGTGCGGCGTGGTGGCCGGGCGGTGGTGCTGTCGCGCGACGCGCAGACTCCCGCCGTGCTGGCTCGGTTCTTGAGCGAATCCGGCCGGGGGGATTCGGAATTGACCGTGCTTGAGCAACTGGGCGGGCCGGGAGAGCGCCGCCACGACGGCCTCGCCCGGGTCTGGGCGACGACACCGCCGGCCGGAATCGACGACCTCAACGTCGTCGCGGTGGCCTATCTTCCCGACGAGCGCCGGGCTCAGGCGCTGCCGGACGAGGCGTTCGCCCATGACGGCCAGCTGACCAAGCAGTCCATCCGAGCCGTCACCCTGGCCGCGCTGGGACCCCGGCCCGGGGAACTGCTGTGGGATGTCGGCTCGGGCTCAGGCAGTATCGCGATCGAATGGTCGCGTAGCGCAGTGGGATGCGCGGCGATCGCATTCGAGCGGGATGAGCAGCGACGGGACCGGATCATGGGCAACATCACGGCGTTCGGGGTCGGGGTGGACGTGCGCGGTGGTGCGCCCGAGTCGCTCGACGGTGCGCCCGATCCCGACGTGATCTTCATCGGCGGCGGCGTCACGCAGCCCGGGCTGCTGCAGGCGTGCTTCGACCGGCTGCCCTCAGGTGGGCGCCTGGTGGTCAATGCCGTCACGCTGGAATCTGAGGTAGTTGTCGCGCAATGGTATTCGAAGGAAGGCGGCGAGTTGCGGCGTTATCAGCACTACCAGGGCGGTGCGATCGGCGGATTCACCGGCTGGCGTCCTGCGCTGCCGGTGACCCAGTGGGCGGTGGTCAAGCGATGACGGTGTACTTCATCGGCGCCGGCCCCGGCGCGGCCGATCTCATCACCGTGCGCGGCGCCAAGCTGCTCGGTAGCTGTCCGGTGTGTCTGTACGCCGGGTCGATCATGCCCGACGATCTGCTGGCGCTGTGTCCGCCCGACGCCAAGGTCGTCGACACCGGTCCGCTGAACCTGGACCAGATCATCGACGAGTTGGTGGCCGCGGAGCACGCGGGTTTCGACGTGGCCCGGCTGCATTCCGGCGACCCGTCGATCTACAGTGCGCTGGCCGAACAGTGCCGCAGGCTCGACGAACTGGGCATCGGGTACGAGATCGTGCCCGGCGTACCGGCATTCGCCGCGGTGGCCGCCGCCCTGGGGCGCGAACTCACCGTCCCCGGCGTGGCCCAGACCGTCACCTTGTCCCGGGTGGCCACCTTGTCCACGGCGATGCCCGACGGTGAGGACCTGCGCACGCTGTCGGCCCCGGGCGCGACGTTGGTGCTGCACCTGGCCGCCGCCCAGATCGACAACATCGTCCCGCAGCTCCTCGACGGCGGATACCGACCCGAAACACCCTGTGCGGTGGTGGCATTCGCCAGCTGGCCGCAGGAGATCGTGCTGCGCGGCACGCTCGCCGACATCGCCGAGAAGATGCACGCCGCCGAGGTGACCAAAACCGCGGTCATCGTCGTCGGCGATGTCCTTGCCGCGGAAGGGTTCTCCGACAGCTACCTGTACTCGTCGGATCGGCGCCGCGGGGCCACCCACTGATGAAAGTCCTTCTGCTCGGTGGCACCGGCGAGGCGCGGGCCCTGGCCGCCGTTCTGCACCCAGACGTGGCGGTGATCAGCTCGCTGGCCGGGCGGGTCCCCGACCCGGCGCTGCCGGTCGGTCCGGTACGCATCGGCGGGTTCGGCGGTGTGGAGGGTATGCGGCGATGGCTGGTCGACGAGGGTGTCGAGGCGGTTGTCGATGCCACCCATCCCTTCGCCGCCACCATCACCGCGCATGCGGCACAGGCGTGCGCCGAACTCGGCGTGCCCCATCTGGTCCTGGCCCGGCCGGCCTGGGCGCCAGGATCGGCGATCGTGGTGGGATCGGACACCGAAGCCGCCGAAACCGTGACGGGTAACGGCTATTCACGGGTCTTCCTCACCACCGGCAGATCCGGCACCCGGGCGTTCAAGGACGTCGACGCCTGGTTCCTGATCCGCGCCGTCACCCCGCCCGACTCCGAAAACCTGCCTGCCGATCATGAACTGCTGCTGTCCCGCGGTCCGTATGACTACGACGGGGAACTGGCGCTGCTGCGGGAGCACCGCGTCGATGCGTTGGTGACCAAGAACAGTGGCGGCGCGATGACCGAGCCTAAACTGCGGGCGGCCGAGTCGGCGGGCGTGGCGGTGGTGATGGTGGACCGTCCGGCACTCCCGCCCGGCGTGCAGACGGTCGCCACGGTCGAGGAGGCTGCGAGCTGGGTTAGGGCCAAAACCGCAGGCTGAGGTGCCCTGCAGCAGTAGGCTCCGAACGTGGCGGAGACGTCATATGCATCGTGCGGCGGTCTGAGTCTCGCCTACCAGGTATTCGGAGACGGGCCCGTCGACCTTGTCTACGCCGGTTCGTTCGTCAGCCATCTGGAGCTGTTCTGGACGATGCCCGAGTTCGAGGCCTTCATGGAGCGGATCTCGACGTTCTGCCGCGTCCTGCTGTACGACAAGGCCGGCGTCGGGCTGTCGGACCCCGTCCCGCAGGTACGCACGCTCGACGAACGGGCGGCCGAGATCGAGGCCGTGATGGATGCCGCAGGGTTCGGCCGTGCCGTGCTGTTCGGGTTGAGCGAGGGCGGACCCGCGGCGATGCTGTTCGCGGCGACCCGGCCTGAACGGACCCAGGCCCTGATCCTCGCGGGCACCTTCGCGTACTTCGGTATCACCCAGTGGGCTGACTTCGACGGTGACCCGTCCGAGCTGCACGCCCGGATCTTGACCGAGATGGGCGAGGAATACACGCCCTCGACCCGGCAGCTGGCCACCTTTCAGGAGTTCGGCCGCGCCAGCACCTCGCAGTGGGGCACCGGTGCGGCCCTCAAACTGCTGCTCCCGGACGCCGGTTCGGTGCGTCAGCTCGGGATGGTCGAGCGGATGAGTGCCAGCCCGGGAATGGCCCGGGCCACGCTGGGGGCACTGTTCCGGATCGATGTGCGGTCGGTCCTGTCGACGATCACGGCGCCGACTCTGGTCATCCACGCCACCGGCGATCTGGTCCCGATCCAGGGCGGGAGGTATATCGCCGCCCGCATCCCGGGTGCGCGGCTGTTGGAGGTGGACGGCACCGACCATGCGCCCTGGATTGCCAACCCCGACGAGATCACCAGCGAGATCGAGGGATTCCTCACCGGCAGCCATGCTGCACCGTCGCAGTCCCACCGGGCGCTGCGCACGGTGCTGTTCACCGACATGGTGGCCTCCACCCAACACGCCGCGGCCACCGGTGACGAGCGGTGGCGGGCGGTGCTGCATCGGATGGGGGAGATCACCACTGACCTGACCGGTCGATTCGGTGGTGTCGTGGTGAAGAGCACCGGTGACGGACACCTCGCCACATTCGACGGTCCCACACAGGCGATCCGCTGCGCCGAGGCGCTGCGCGATCAGACCGAGACCATGGGCATCGAGATCCGCGCCGGCATCCACACCGGCGAATGCGAGCTGCTGGACGGCGATATCGGGGGAATCGCCGTCCACATCGCGGCGCGCATCCTCGGGTTGGCCGGCGCGGGGGAGATCCTGGTGTCGAGTACCGTCCGCGATCTCGTCGTGGGCTCGGGAACCGGCTTCCAGGACCGCGGCGACGTCGAGCTACGTGGGGTGCCGGGCACCTGGCGGCTCCTCGCGGTCGATCGCCACGGTGCGCGGGCCGGAACGCCCGAAGCGGAGCTATCCTCGGTGCCCACACCTGGTCCGAGGCCCACGATGCGTCGATCGGACCAGGCCATGGCGGTGATGGCACGGCGGATGCCTCGGATCGTGCGGGGGATCGCCCGCGTCACCCCTGGCACCCGGGTCACGGGACCGCCGGTCAGGCGTTGATCAGATCGAGCGTGCCGAGTTCCCGGATGGCCTGGCAACCGCGCTGTGCCATCACCACCATCATGTCGTCGCCGCGCTCGGTGGAGCTGGCGAAAGCGGTGCCCAGCACAGTGATCAGCGGCGCCTGCAGCATGCCCAAACGGTAATCCTGCCAACAGGTTTCGCGGTCATATTCGGTGACGCCGTGTGACAGCAGCCGGTCGTGGTAGGCCGTGACGAGGTCGGATTCGGCGGCAGCCCGGACGGTTGGATCCAGGCTGGTCGCGGTGAAGTACGACAGGTCACGAGCGGGCAGGCCAGAGCCGAGAGTCTGCCAGTCCACCACGGTGATCCGGGTCCGGTCGGGGTCGAACAGCATGTTGTCCAGGCGGTAGTCACCGTGCAGGATCGCGAACCGGTCGGGTTCGGCCAACAGCCACGGGGTGACGACCGACATCGCAGCGCGCATGGTGTCCTGGTCCTCGGTGCTCAGGCGTGCGCCGATCTTGTCCAGCGTGATGTCGGCGGCCATCTTGGCGACGTCACCGAATCCCTTGGCGGAGTCGGGTTCTGGCTTGGGCATGGCGATACCGGGGAAGTTGGCCCACCGCGGGTCGGCCCACGTCGGCCCGTGCAGGTCGGCCAGTGCCAGGACTGCCAGCGTGGCCTCGGCCGGTGTGCAGCCGGCGATCTGATCACCCTGCTCGGCCGGCGCCATATCGGCCAGGAGCAGGACGAAATCGGCTCCCTCTCCGGCGATCTCGCAATGGTGGCAATGTGGGACCGGGATCTGTACGTGGTCGGCGACATTGGTGTAGAACGCGTGCTCTGACCGGTACCCGATGGTGACGCGGTCGCGCACCGTCTCGTCCTGCGATGGCAGCTTGACCGCGAACGTACCCGGAAGGGCGTCGTCGTCGCGGTAGGTGACCGACACCCGGTAGGTGGCACCGGTCTGGCCTGTGCCGATCGGTGCGGTCTGTACCGAATCCACTTCGGCGCCAAGGGCCTTCGACAACCATCCGGCGGTCACCTCGGCCGGTTTGCCCGGGATGGACATGGGGATCGAACCCGCGGCGGTCACCGAATTGTCCCGTAGATCGAGCCCATCCACATTGCCTCAGCACCTTCCGATAGTTGTTGTCGCGACAGCGGTCCACCCAGGACGAATCGTTCGACCAGGCGATCGTTGAACTCGATCAGCAGGCTGGCGAGTACCACCGGATCGGCCCCGTCGGGCGCACGGCCTGCGGTGCGCTCGGCGGCGATCACCGTGGAGACGGTCGGGACGAAGGATTCCCGCGCCTGGTCCCACAGATCGCGAACCGCCCCGCTGGACCCCCGCGCCTCCAACATCGCTTGCACCAGGTAGCGATGATCCTCGGCTGTCCGCAGCACGGCCTCGATGGTGTCGTGGACACGGTCTCGGGGCGGCCGGGTTGCGTCGGCCAGGATGTTGTTGGCGGCGAACAACGCGTCGTACATGGGCTCGACCAAGGCGGCGACGGCGGCTGCCTTGTTCTCGAAGTAGAAATAGAACGCTGATCGACCCACCCCGGCCTGGCGCGCCACCTCGGCGATGTTCAGCGCGTCGAACCCGGTCTTCTGCAGGTGCTCGTTGAGCGCCTCCAGGATTGCGGTGCGGCGCTGATCGCTGCGTTGCGGTTGCCGACGGTCGACCGGTGACCGCGCGGGTGCGCCCTGTGGTGCCGTCGGCATGGTGGCCGGCCCTCCCATTTCGAACGGGTATGACGCCGGACACTATCGGTCCTACTGACAGCTGTCAATGAATCTCGACGCGCGTCAGTCGATGAGGTCAGCCGGGGTACTGGCGCGGGGTGAACACCCGGTCCTCGGTGGTGTCACCGGCCGCCGAGCCGGTGTACCACTGCGTCTGAGACGAGCCGATGATCAACATGGTGCGCATGTCCACCTGGGCCGGATCCAGATCGGCGAGTCGTACGACGGACACCCGTTCGCCCGGGCCCGGCTCGGCGCCGGAGACGGCCCGTGCGACGACCACCGGGGTACTCGGATCGCGGTACTCCAGCAGCAACTCGCGCATGGCGCCGACCTGCCAGGTCCGCGTCTTGGAGGCGGGGTTGTAGATCGCCAGCGCCAGATCGGCCTTGGCCGCGGCGGTGAGACGCTCGGCGATCACGTCCCACGGCTTGAGCCGGTCGGACAGGGAGATCACCGCGTAGTCGTGGCCGAGGGGGGCGCCAACCCGGCTGGCGACCGCTTGCGCGGCCGTCATCGCGGGGATCACCCGGACCTCGACGCCGGGCCACTGCTTGGCTTCCTCGAGCACCGCGGTGGCCATGGCGAACACGCCCGGATCGCCGGAGGACACGACCGCAACCGTCCGGCCCTCCTGAGCCAGCTTGCAGGCCAGCTGCGCGCGGGCCGGCTCGTCGGTGTTGTCGCTGGGGTGGTGGTGCTGCCCGGCGCGGGCGCCGACACGATCGAGATACGGGCCGTAGCCGATCAGATCAGTGGCGGCGGACAGTTCACGGCGGCTCTGCGGGGTCATCCAGTCCGAGTCGCCCGGTCCGAGGCCGACGACCACGACACTGCCCTGAGGTGTGGTGGAACGTGACCGGCCGGGCACCATGGCCAGGGAGAAGTACGGCACCTTGACGTCCGTGCCGCCTTCGCCGCCCACCTCGCCGGCCGGCGAAACCCGCTGCCGATCGGTGCTGGCCCGCTCGACGTAGTACGCCTCGTCGAGCCGTCCGGTCGACTCCAGGGCTTCCCGTACTCGGGTGTAAGACCGGCCCAGCTTGAGTACGACGGCGGCGTCGGTGTCGGCCAGGCGGCGCTCCAGCTCTGCGGTGGGCAGCGTGCCGGGCAGGATCGTCAACACGTCGTCGCCCTGCACCAGCGGAGTGCCCGTGGCGGCCGAGGCCGCGCTCACCGAGGTGACGCCGGGTACGATGACGGCGTGGAATCGCTCGGTCAGCCGGGTGTGCATGTGCATGTAGGAGCTGTAGAACAGCGGATCGCCCTCGGCCAGCAGTGCCACGTCGCGGCCGGCCTCCAGGTGGGCGGCGATGCGCTCGGCCGCGGCGGCATAGAAGTCTTCCATCGCGCCGACGTACCCGCCGGGATGCTCGGTGGTCTCCGTGGTGACGGGGTAGACCAGGTGTTCTTCGAGCTGACCTTCGCGCAGGTAGGGCTCGGCGATGCCCCTGGCGATGCTGTGACCGTGCTTGGCGCTGTGGTAGGCCACCACGTCCGCCGCACCGATCAGGCGGGCTGCCTTGACCGTCACGAGCTCGGGATCGCCCGGGCCCAGCCCGACGCCGTACAGGGTGCCCCGGGTTTCACGTTCTGACGCCGTTGTGCTCACTCGCGCTCACTCGCAATCGAATTGACGGCGGCCGCGGCCATGGCGCTGCCACCGCGCCGGCCGGTCACCACCAGATAGGACATGCCACGCGGGCGCTCGATCAATTCCTGTTTGGACTGCGCCGACCCGACGAAGCCGACGGGTCCACCCAGCACCGCGGCAGGGACGGGCGCACCCTCGTCGAGCAGTTCCAGCAGCCGGAACAGGGCAGTCGGTGCATTGCCGATCGCCACCACCGCGCCGCCGAGGCGGTCGGCCCACAGGTCGACGGCGGCCGCCGACCGGGTGAAACCCAACTTCGCCGCCAGCTCCGGGGCGCGGGGATCGGCCACCAGTGAGATGACCTCGTTATCGGCGGGCAACCGTGAACGCGTGATGCCCGCTGCGACCATCGACGAGTCGCACAGCACCGGCGCACCCGCGGCCAGCGCGGCATGCGCCCTGGTCACGACGTCATCGGTGTAGGAGACATGGTCGGCGACATCGACCTGACCGCAGGTGTGGATCAGCCGCACCACCACCCGTGACACATCGTCGGGGAAGCGCGACAGGTTCGCCTCGTCGCGGATCGTCGCGAATGACTGCCGGTAGATCTCGGCGGCGTCACGGATGTAGTCGAGCACCCGCATACCCTACGGGGGCGTGATACGCAGCCGGTATCCGTCCTCGGTGGCGATCAGGACCTCGGCGGTGGGTGGGCTGCCGCAGGCCCGCTCACAGCCCACGAAATGCCGGTGCGACTCCGTGGGGGTGTCGACCGCCTGGGCCGCGTCGGCGCGCACATCTGCGATCGACTTGGCGCATCCGGGGCTGCCGGTGCAGGCGCTGATCCGTAGCCACGACGAGTTCTCGTCGAATACGAGTCCCAGTGGCGCGAGCACACGAAGCGACATGTCGGCTTCACCTTCGCCGACGTCGCACACCAGCACCGAGCGCCACGGGGTGATCACCAGTGGCGACTCGATCGCGGACAGGAAGTGGGCGGTCCGGGCCTGCAACACACCCAGGGGCAGTCCGGCGCCCAGCGTGATGCGGCCGTCGTTCTGCGGTATCCATCCGACGGGTGGTTGGACTGTCGGCGGCCAGGTGGCGCCTGCCGGGGCGGAGACGGTCATACCGTCCAACAGCGCCGAGTGATCGTCGAGTTCGGTTATCCGCCAGGCCTTTCCACGGATGTCGAGGAACCGTCTGGCCACCTCGACGAGGGTGGTCGTCGCGTCACCGGTTTCGAGTCGTACTCCGGTGTCGCGCCCCGCCAGCAGCAGTGCGCACGTGCCGTCGTCCAGTGCGTGCACCCCGGTGTCGGCGTCGATCCCGGACACGTCGCCGCGGCCGTCGTCGAGGCTGAACCAGAACCTGCCCGGCAGTCCGGCCAGAGCCGGGTCGGCCTGGATGGCGTCGTCGAGTTCGGTAACCAGCGGGCGGACGTCGATGATGCCGCCCGAACGGCCGGACAGGGGCGAGGCGACGATGTTGCGGGCCCGTTCGTGTGTCGGCGACGGCAGCAGTCCGGCGTCGGCCAGCGCGGTGGCAGCGCCGTCGGTATCGGTCAATGCCCGGATCTGGATGTTGCCGCGAGACGTGAGTTCCATTGCCGGCGAGCCGAACTGCTCGGCGACCTCGGCCAGCGCGGTCAGTTGGGCGGGTGTGATCATCCCGCCGGGGAGCCGAATCCGCACCAGGGCGCCGTCGGCGGCCTGGTGCACCGTCAATGCGCCGGGGCAGGCGTCGTTGTCGCGGGTCCTGGTCATCTCGCAGTCCATCCTACTTTCGGCCGGTGTTGTGACATCCGTCATAGGTGCGGAAACCTGTTCGGTCGCTTACAGATCGGCCATTTTCCGCGCCGCCGGACGTACCGTTTAGAGGAATTTCCGGGACCACCGGTACCGGGAAGTTGAACAGCTTGACAGAGGTTCAGACGAAAGGAGTGATCCATGCTCGCCTTCGGTGCATTCGCCGTGCTCGTGCTGGTGCTCGTTGCGACGCCGGGCCGGCCGTACCGGCAGTCGTGGCACGACCGGTTCGGTGAAACTCAACCCTGAACGTTGCTGATCCGTACCGCACCGGCTGCCCCGATCGGGTAGCCGGTGCGGTACGAATGTGGGGTGTCCCACCCTTCTGACGCCGCCGCCGCGACCGCCGCAAACGATGCCACTACGCCCACCGTCCTGCTGCTGTCGACCTCGGACACCGATCTGATCACTGCCCGCGCCAGCGGTGCGCGGTACCGCTGGGCGAATCCGTCGCGGCTGGTCACCGGTGAGCTCGAGGAGCTCCTGGAGGGCGCCGACATCGCGGTGATCCGGATCCTCGGTGGGTACCGGGCCTGGCAGGACGGCATCGACACCGTGGTGTCGAGCGGCCTGCCCACCATCGTGGTGAGCGGTGAGCAGTCGCCCGACGCCGAGCTGATGGGGCATTCGACCGCCCCGCAGGGTGCGGCTCTGCAAACCCACATCTACCTGGCCCAGGGCGGGCTGGAGAACCTCGGGAACCTGCATTCCTTCCTGTCCGACACCTTGCTGATGACCGGATTCGGCTTCGCGGCGCCGGCGAGCACCCCGAGTTGGGGCGTCCTCGAGCGCGCCGCCACCGAGGCCGCCGGCCCGACCGTGGCAGTCCTCTATTACCGCGCCCAGCAACTCGCCGGAAACACCGGCTACGTCGAGGCATTGTGTGACGCCGTCGAGCAGGCCGGCGGCCGGGCACTGCCGGTGTTCTGCGCCTCCCTGCGCACCGCCGAACCCGAACTCCTCGAGTTGCTCGGCACCGCCGATGCGCTCGTCACCACGGTGCTCGCTGCCGGTGGCGCCACTCCGGCGACAGTCGGTGCCGGGGGTAACGACGATTCATGGAACGTCGCTCACCTTGCCGCACTGGATATTCCGATCCTGCAGGGCCTGTGCCTGACCAGTTCACGGGATCAGTGGTCGGATAACGACGACGGGATGTCGCCGCTGGACGTGGCCACCCAGGTCGCCGTTCCCGAGTTCGACGGGCGCATCATCACGGTGCCGTTCTCCTTCAAGGAGATCGACTCCGAGGGGCTGATCTCCTACGTCGCCGATCCCGAGCGCTGCGCGCGGGTGGCGGGCCTGGCCGTACGGCACGCTCGGTTGCGTGCCATCCCGGCCGCGGAAAAGCGGGTGGCGGTGATGTTTTCGGCCTATCCCACCAAGCACGCCCGCATCGGCAATGCCGTCGGTCTGGATACCCCGGCCAGCGCGGTCGCACTGCTGCGCACCATGCGCGATGCGGGTTACGACATCGGTGAGGCCACCGCACCCGGCGACCTCGCCACCATCGTCGACTCCGGCGACGGAGATGCCCTGATCCACTCGCTGATCGAGCGCGGCGGTCAGGACCCGGACTGGTTGACCGACGAGGCGCTGGCCGCCAACCCGATTCGGGTCCCGGCCAAGGATTACCGGGCCTGGTTCGCCACGCTGCCCGCCGAGCTTTCCGATGCCGTCGTCGAGCACTGGGGCCCGCCACCGGGGGAGCTGTTCGTCGACCGCAGTCGCGATCCTGACGGAGAGATCGTCATCGCGGCCATCCAGGCCGGCAACGTGGTGCTGATCGTTCAGCCGCCGCGCGGCTTCGGGGAGAACCCCGTGGCCATCTACCACGACCCCGACCTGCCGCCCAGCCACCACTACCTGGCTGCCTACCGCTGGTTGGACAAGTCGTTCCCGGGATCGTTCGGTGCGGACGCCGTGGTGCACCTGGGCAAGCACGGCAACCTGGAATGGCTGCCGGGCAAGACGCTCGGCATGAGCGCGGCCTGCGGCACCGACGCCGCCCTCGGGGACCTGCCACTGATCTACCCGTTCCTGGTCAACGATCCAGGGGAGGGCACCCAGGCCAAGCGCCGGGCGCACGCCACCCTGATCGATCACCTCATCCCGCCGATGGCTCGTGCCGAAACCTACGGCGACATCGCCAAATTGGAGCAACTGCTCGACGAGCACTCCACCGTCTCGGCCCTGGACCCGGGCAAGCTTCCGGCCATCCGCCAGCAGATCTGGACGTTGATGCGCGCCGCCAAGATGGACCACGACCTGGGCTTGGAGGACCGCCCCGACGAGGACGTCTTCGACGACATGCTGCTGCATGTCGACGGCTGGCTGTGCGAGATCAAAGACGTCCAGATCCGCGACGGCCTGCACGTGCTGGGGCAGAAGCCGAGCGGTGAGGGCGAACTCGACCTGGTGTTGGCGATCCTGCGGGCGCGGCAGCTGTTCGGCGGTGAGCAGACGGTTCCCGGGTTGCGTCAGGCGCTGGGCCTGACCGAGGACGGCAGTGACGACCGCGCGGCCGTCGACGCCGCCGAGGCCGGTGCCCGCGGGTTGGTGGCCGCACTGCAGGAATCCGGTTGGGACGCTTCTGCGGTGGACCGCATCACCGACAATCCCGAGGTGGCCCGCATCCTGCGGTTCGCCGCGACCGAGGTGGTGCCCCGGTTGGCCGGCACGGCTTGCGAGATCGACCAGGTGCTGCGCGCACTGGCCGGCGGCTTCATCGCCTCCGGGCCGTCCGGCTCGCCGTTGCGCGGCCTGGTCAACGTGCTGCCCACGGGGCGCAACTTCTACTCGGTGGACCCCAAGGCGGTTCCGTCGCGGCTGGCGTGGGAAACCGGTGTGGCGATGGCGGATTCACTTCTGGACCGCTACCGGACCGACTACGGTCGCTGGCCGCAATCGGTCGGGCTGTCGGTGTGGGGCACCTCGGCCATGCGCACCGCCGGCGACGACATCGCCGAAGTGCTCGCACTGCTGGGAGTGCGGCCGGTGTGGGACGACGCGTCCCGCCGCGTGGTCAACCTGGAGCCGATCGACCTGGCAGAACTCGGCCGGCCGCGCATCGACGTCACGGTGCGGATCTCGGGCTTCTTCCGCGACGCCTTCCCTCACGTGGTCACCATGCTGGACGACGCCGTGGCGTTGGTGGCCGGCCTCGACGAGTCAGCCGAGGACAACTACGTGCGCGCCCACTCGCAGGCCGACCTGGCCGAACACGGTGATCAAAGACGAGCCACCACAAGAATTTTCGGCTCCAAGTCGGGAACCTACGGGGCCGGTCTGCTGCAGCTGATCGACAGCCGCAACTGGCGCGACGACGCCGATCTGGCCGAGGTGTACACCGCCTGGGGCGGATTCGCTTACGGTCGCGGACTCGACGGAGCCCCCGCCGCCGATGACATGAACCGGGCCTACCGGCGAATCGCGGTGGCGGCCAAGAACACCGACACCCGCGAACACGACATCGCCGACTCCGACGACTACTTCCAGTACCACGGCGGGATGGTCGCCACTGTGCGGGCACTGACCGGACAGGCCCCGGCGGCCTACATCGGTGACAACACCCGCCCCGATGCCGTCCGCACCCGGACGCTGTCGGAGGAGACCAACCGCGTGTTCCGGGCCCGGGTGGTCAACCCGCGGTGGATCACCGCGATGCGCCGGCACGGCTACAAGGGCGCCTTCGAGATGGCGGCCACGGTCGACTATCTCTTCGGCTACGACGCCACCGCGCATGTGATGGCCGACTGGATGTACGAACGGCTCTCGGCCGAGTACGTACTCGACGACGAGAACCGCAAGTTCATGTCCGAATCCAATCCGTGGGCGCTGCACGGCATGGCCGAACGGCTGCTCGAGGCTGCGGGGCGTGGCATGTGGGCCCAACCCGAGCAGGCCACCCTCGACGGGCTCCGGCAGGTGCTGCTGGAAACCGAAGGCGACCTCGAGGGCTGACCGCGCTGACTCTGCGTCCAGGGCGCACCGTTCTCGCACATTTGCGCCCTGTTCGCAGAATCAACGTCCGCTGACCTGTTGGCTTAGATTGGGCAGCATGGCTCTCACCTTCGCCGATGTCGCCAAGGCCAACTACGTTCTGCTGACCACGTTCACCAAGGACGGGCGGCCCAAGCCGACCGCCATCTGGGCCGCGCCGTCACCGGACGGACTGGTGGTGATCACCCAGGAGTCGTCCTGGAAGGTCAAACGGATCCGCAACACGCCGCGGGTCACCGTGGCGGCGTGTGACGTGCGCGGCAATCCGAAGAGCGAGGCGGTCGAGGCCGTCGCCGAGATCCTGCCCAAATCGGCCAACGGCGCCACCTACGACGCGATCGGCAAGCGGTACGGCCTGCTGGGCAAGACGTTCAACGTGTTCTCCAAGCTGCGCGGCGGCATGCAGAACAATGTTTCGCTTCTGCTCAAACCGGTGAATTGAGTCCCATGGCACCGACCTTCGAGGACGTTTACCGGGAGAAGTACCTGCTGCTGACCACCTTCACCAAGACAGGCAAGCCCAAGCCGACCGCGGTGTGGGGCGTCCCGGACGGTGACAAGTTGCTGATCATCACCGATGACGGATCGTGGAAGACCAAGCGCATCAACAACACCCCGCGGGTCACGATCCAGAAATGCGGTGTGCTCGGCGCCCCGAAGGGTGATCCGGTGGAGGCGGTGGCCAGTAACCTGCCGAAGTCCGAGACCCGGCGGGTGTTCGACGCGATCGTCAAGCGGTACTGGAACCACGCCTGGTACTTCGTGCCACGGGCCCTGTTGCGCGGCGGCATCGACAAGGTGCACAGCGCCATCGAGGTACGTGCCGTCGACGCACCGGCACCCGATCAGGAACCGAACCGCCCGTCCGATCGTTGACCTGGCATGGCAAAGCGGCTGTTTCTGATCTATCTCCTCTTGGAGGTTGCCGTGATGGTCGCCCTGGTGGCGACCATCGGGTTCGGCTACACCGTGCTGTTGCTGCTGGCCTCGTTCGTGATCGGGCTGGTGTTGGCGGGTTCGCAGCTCAACCGGCACATCCGCCGGTTGCGCGCGGGCCTTTCGGGTGGCCTGTCCGATCCCCAGGGAGCGGTGTCCGACAGCCTGCTGGTGGCGCTGGGCACCGTGTTGGTGGTGATTCCCGGACTGGCCAGCTCGGTCGCCGGCGCACTGTTGCTGTTGCCCCCCACGCGGGCAGCCGCACGGCCGGTGCTCACCGGCCTGGTCGCCCGGCGAGTGCCGCTCATCGTCGCCGCCCCGGTTGGTTTCGGCGCAGCGACCGGTGCCGCCGGTTTTCGACGGGGCACGGGCGACTACATTGACGGCGAAGTAATCGACGTCAACGACGTCGATCCGTACCGTCTGCCTCCCAAGGCCTGACCGCCAGCCGAAAAGCTTGACCACTCTCCTGATCAACGGGCGTATCCACAGCCCCAGCTATCCCGACGCGACGGCATTCGCCGTGCGCGGCGGGGTAGTGGCGTGGCTGGGGACCGACGACGTCGGCCGGTCACAGTTTCCCGATGCCGAGGTCGTCGACCTCGACGGCGGGTTCGTCGCCCCGGCGTTCGTCGACAGCCACGTCCACCTGACCGCCACCGGGCTGAATCTGCGAGGCCTGGACTTGCGTGGGGCCACCTCGTTGGCACAGTGCCTGCAATTGGTCGGTGACTATGCCCGCCGGAATCCCGAGGGGGCGGTGTGGGGACACGGTTGGGACGAGTCGGGCTGGCCGGAGCGCACGGGCCCGAGCACCGACGATCTCGACGCGGTGCTGGGCGACCGGCCCGCCTATCTGGCCCGGGTGGACGTGCATTCCGCCGCCGCCACCACAGCGCTGCGCCGGTTGGCGCCCGCGCTGCCCGAGGCCGTCGGGTTCGATCCGCAGCGCCCGCTGAGCGCCGAGGCGCATCACCTGGTGCGCGCCGCTGCGCGTGAACAGCTCACCGCGCAGCAACGACACGACGCCCGCCTCGCGGCGCTCGACCACGCTGCCGGGATGGGGATTGCCGCGGTCCACGAATGCGCGGGCCCGCAGATCGGCGGGCTGGTGGACTGGCAGGAGCTGCGCGCGCTGGAGCACGGAGTAGAGGTCGTCGGATATTGGGGCGAGCCGGCCCGCGACGCCGAACATGCCCGCCACCTGATTGCCGAGACCGGCGCGCGGGGCCTGGCCGGGGACCTGTTCGTCGACGGCGCCCTCGGCTCGCGCACCGCGTGGCTGCACGAGCCGTACCACGACGCACCCCACACCTGCGGCAATTCCTATCTCGACGTCAGTGCCATCACCACACATCTGCAGGCGTGCACGGAGGCCGGAATCCCGGCTGGGTTCCACGTGATCGGCGATGCCGCGGTCGCCGCGGTCGTCGAGGGATTCGAGGCTGTGGCGCAGCGGCTGGGCGGCCCGGCCGTGGCCCGCTGCGGTCACCGTCTGGAGCATCTGGAGATGGTCAACGCCGAGCAGGCCGCCCAGTTGGGGGCCTGGGGCGTGATGGCCAGCATGCAACCCAACTTCGATGCCCTGTGGGGTGGCGAAGAAGACATGTACGCCCAGCGTCTCGGGCTTGACCGAGTTCACCGGCTCAACCCGTTTGCGCTGTTAGCATCCGAAGGCGTGCCCCTTGCGTTCGGCTCAGACACCCCGGTCACCAGCATGAATCCCTGGCAGACCGTGCGTGCGGCGGTGTCGCACCGCAGCGCAGGCAGCGCCATTTCGGCTCGTGCAGCGTTCGCTGCGGCCACCCGTGGGGGCTGGCGGGCCGGTGGGGTCCGCGATGGTGTCACCGGGACGCTGACACCCGGCGCTGCTGCCAGTTATGCGGTGTGGGATGCCGACGATCTTGAGGTCAGCGCGCCGGCCAACGCCGTCCAGCGTTGGTCCACAGATCCGCGGTCACGCGTACCCGCACTGCCGCGGCTGGCCGCCGATGCGGACCTGCCGCGCTGTCGTCAGACCGTCCACCGGGGTGTCGTCATTCATGGGCAGTGAGCGTCCCCGAGACCGATCCGAGCGCTCCCGGGCGCCGCGGCCGGATGGCTTGGGCCGCCCGCGGCCCAACGAGACCACCGACGTGATCCCGGCCATCGAGGAAGACGAACTCGCTGAACTCGACGCACTCGACGACGAGTCCTTCGGCGAACTGGATGAGGACGTCACCGGCGATCCGGTGGCCGACATCGATCCCGACGACGAACCCGAGGAGCGCGAGTACCGCCTCACCGCGGCGGGCACGCCTGATCGCTGGTCCGTGGTGACCGTGCGGGCGTCGCGGTTCGGCCGCGCCGCCGCGGCGCGGTGGGCGCAGTTGAGCGCCTCGGTGGGCGGCGGACTCGGGTTGTGCCTGAGCTACCCACCCACCGGCTGGTGGTGGGCGGCCTTCGTCGGGCTGGCGTTGATCGGCTGGGTGCTGACCCTCCGGTCCACTACCCTCGCCGGCGGCTTCGGCTACGGATTCCTGTTCGGGTTGGCCTTCTACATCCCGCTACTGCCGTGGATCAGCGGTCTGGTCGGCGCGATGCCCTGGCTGGCACTGGCCGCCATGGAGGCCGTGTTCTGCGGGATCTTCGGTCTGTCGGCGGTCGTGGTCAGGCGATTGCCCGGATGGCCGTTGTGGTTCGCGGCGCTGTGGAGTACCCAGGAGTGGCTCAAATCGACTGTGCCGTTCGGCGGATTTCCCTGGGGCGTGGTCGGATTCGGCCAGACCAACGGACCACTGCTCGCCATCGCGCGCTGGGGCGGCGCCCCGCTCCTGTCGTTCGCGGTGGCGCTCGTCGGCTTCAGCGCGACGCTGCTGGCACTGGAGATCGCGCAGTGGTGGCGTCACGGGCACAAGCCGGGGTTCCCCGCGCCTGCGGTCATGTTGCCCGGTCTCAGTATCACGGTGGTGCTGCTGTCCACCGCACTGTTGTGGCCGCAGGTCCGTCATTCCGGGACCGGCGCAGGCGATGAGCAGACTGTCACCGTGGCCGCCGTTCAGGGCAATGTGCCCAGGCTCGGACTGGAGTTCAACGCCCAGCGCCGTGCGGTGCTCGACAACCACGTGAAAGAGACGCAGCGACTGGCCGACGACGTCCGGGCGGGCAGGGCACCGCAGCCGATGTTCGTGGTCTGGCCCGAGAACGCCTCCGACATCGATCCGTTGGCCAACGCAGACGCCGCGGCGCAGGTCACCGCGGCCGCCGACGCCATCGGCGCGCCGATCCTCGTGGGAACCGTCACGAAGGCCGATGGGTACGCCGCGGACAACCCGGTCGCCACCAATACCGTGATCGTCTGGGATCCGGAACACGGGCCGGGGGAGCGCCACGACAAGAAGATCGTGCAGCCGTTCGGCGAGTACCTGCCGTGGCGCAGCTTCTTCAAGCACCTGTCGTCGTATGCGGACCGGGCCGGCTACTTCGTGCCGGGTGAGGGCAACGGCGTCGTGCATGCGGCGGGAGTGCCGATCGGGGTGACCACCTGCTGGGAGGTGATCTTCGACCGGGCTGCGCGGGAATCGGTGCTGAGCGGCGCGCAGGTGCTGACGGTGCCCACCAACAATGCGACGTTCGACGAGAGCATGAGTGCGCAGCAGCTGGCGTTCGGCAAACTGCGGGCCGTCGAGCACGATCGGTACGTCGTGGTCGCCGGGACCACCGGGATCAGCGCGGTGATCGCGCCCGACGGACGTGAGCTGGCTCGCACCGAGTTCTTCCAGCCCGCCTATCTGGACAGCCAGGTCAGGCTGAAAACCGAGCTGACACCCGCCACCGAGTGGGGGCCGGCTTTGCAGGTGGCGCTGGTCACGATTGGATTTGGGGCGTTGCTCGCCGCAATACTGCACAATGGAGGGTTCGTGCAAAGAATGAGGCGTCGCACCGGCGAAGGCCCGCGACGATGAAGGAGCCACATGACAGTCCCTGGTGACGGAGCGAAGCGGCCGGGGGAATCCAGCCCTCGCCGGGACGGTGAACGCCCGAGTCAGCGCACCCTGGTGATCATTCCCACCTACAACGAGCGGGAGAATCTGCCGCTGATCGTCGGGCGTGTTCATCACGCCAGCCCCGAGGTGCACATCCTGGTGGTCGACGACGGCAGCCCCGACGGCACCGGCAAGCTGGCCGATGAATTGGCCTTGGCCGACCCGGATCGTGTGCACGTGATGCACCGGACCAGCAAAGCGGGTCTGGGTGCGGCCTATCTGGCCGGCTTTGCCTGGGGGCTGGGCCGCGGGTACTCGGTCCTGGTCGAGATGGACGCCGACGGCAGTCACGCGCCGGAGGAATTGAGCCGGCTGCTGGACGCGGTCGACGCCGGTGCGGACCTGGCCATCGGTTCGCGCTATGTCTCCGGCGGCACGGTACGCAACTGGCCCGTTCGGCGGCTGGTGCTGTCCAAGACCGCCAATACCTACTCCCGGTTGCTGCTGGGTGTCGGTATCCACGACATCACCGCCGGCTACCGCGCGTACCGGCGGGAGGTGCTGGAGAAGATCGACCTGTCCGCGGTGGACTCCAAGGGTTACTGCTTCCAGATCGACCTGACCTGGCGTGCGATCAACAACGGCTTCAAGGTGGTCGAGGTGCCCATCACGTTTACCGAACGTGAGCTCGGGGTCTCCAAGATGAGTGGCTCGAACATCCGCGAGGCGATGTTCAAGGTCGCGGAGTGGGGTATCCGCGGGCGCCTGGACCGCGCCAGGGGCGTGGTGCGCAGCTAGGCGGCGACGAAAAAACCGCGGCCATGCCCACTAGGGCATGGCCGCGGTTTTTTATCGGGTTCAGCTACCGCGACGCTTGGTCTTGATGAGGTCGAGGCGCTCCTTGAGCAGTTCTTCGAGCTCCTCGACGGAGCGGCGCTCCAGCAGCATGTCCCAGTGGGTACGCGGCGGCTTGACCTTCTTGGGCTCCGGCACGTCGCCGTCGATCAGGGTGCCCTCCATGCCGTTCTTGCAGGGCCAGGTGCCGGGAATCTCGGCGTCGTCGGCGAACGGGACGTCGAATATCTCACCGTTGTCGGTGCGGTAGCGCGCGACCTGACGCGGCGCCAGGTCATGGTTGCGGTCGGTCTCGTAGCTCACGGCTCCGAGGCGACTGCCTCTCAGGACGCGATCAGCCATCGTCAACACTCCTTGTTCGGCGTTTGTCCGGATGTATCAACGCAGCACGGCGTTGCGAAGTTCCCGACTCGACCATCGATGATACGCGGGTCGCGGCGTCGGGCAGTCTACAGTCGGGACCCATGGCGCACCACCACCGAAAGAATCGTCCGCAACCCTGTCGGTGGTGTGGTCGTGAGGTCGCCGATGCGCAGATGGGCCGGCGTCGCCAGTATTGCAGGCAATCCTGCCGGCAGCGAGCCTACGAACAGCGCGCGATGGTGAAAGGCACCTCGCTGGCCCCGGATTCGGTGGTGCTCTCCGCGGACGAGGCCGCCCAGCTGTCCGACCGGGTGTATCAGGTCCGGTGTGCGGCCGAGGATGTCGCGATCGCGGTGGACGAGGGTGCCGCAGCCGACGAGCTGCGACAGTTGTGTGACGCGTTGCTACAGGCCGCGAAGGCTGCCGACGGCTGGCGCTAGTCGGGCGGGCAGCTGAGCTGACGCCCGACGCCCACCGGCGGTGGGACCGGCTTGAGACAGCCCAACGGTTCGACGCCCGACGAGTTCAGCAGCACCGCGGACTGGTGCGCGTAGTTGACGCACACCAGGGTGGTGTCGTCGGCGCGGCACCGGTAGTCGCCGAAGGCCAGTGACTTGCCCGCGGCCAGTTCCGCGCCGTCCCCGTAGTTGAACCGGCCCGGATCTCCGTGCAGCGAGCCGATATCCACGGTCTCCCCGCCGAAATCCACCCAGCCGGGAATCCACTGACCCTCGACGTCCGACGGCTTCGAGGGGAGGCCGCTGGCCTGGATGAGGCACGCCAATTGGCCTTCGGCCATCTTGTCGGTGGCGCAGCGGGCCTTGCCCGAAGGAGCGACGAACGCGACATCGTCACCCAGATTGGTGGATTGACCTTCGCGCGTTGCCGTATGGAAGCCCGACGGGTCGGCCGGGGTGCCCGCCTCGACCCACTTGATCACCCGGTTCATCGGGGTACCCGGATCCGGCGCCGTGGTGGGCAGCGGCGAGGTGGTGGTCGTGGTGGTTGTGGTGATCTTGGTGTGCGGGGCGCCGGCCGGCATCGACATCCGGGGCTGCGAGTTCGGCTGCGTCTCGTGCCCCCCTCCCGGTGAGCAGGCCGCCACGAGCGCCGCCAAAAGCACAGCAGCCCCAACAGTCACAGCGATTCGCATACCCGCAAGGCTAGCGGTCGCATGCCACGCCCACCGCGTGTCCGCCCCCACTGGTGTTGTTCGATACGGTCGGTCTATGCACGAGCGGACTGTCCGGGCAAAGATCAGTACCGGCATCGTCGAGGGGTTCACGCGTGACGGCGTACATCGTTGGCGTTCCATCCCTTACGCCAAACCGCCGGTCGGGCCGCTGCGCCTGCGGGCACCCGAGCCTGCCGAGCCATGGCCGGGTGTGCGCTATTGCCACGGGTTCGGTTACTGCGCGCCCCAGCAACGCCGGTACACGCTCGTCGGTGTGGGCAAGCACCAGCCGATGAGCGAGGACTGCCTGACCCTCAACGTGGTGGCGCCGGAAAAGCCGAACTCCGACGGTCCGCTGCCGGTGATGTTCTTCGTGCACGGCGGTGGCTACATCATGGGCAGTTCGGCCACGCCCGTCTACGACGGTGCTGCGCTCGCTCGCCGCGGTTGTGTGTTCGTCTCGGTCAACTACCGGCTGGGGATGCTCGGCTGCGTCGAACTGTCGTCGCTGGCGACTCCCGACCATCCGATCGAGGACAACCTGTTCCTGCGTGATCTGGTGCTGGCCCTGCGTTGGGTCCGCGACAACGTGGCGGTGTTCGGCGGAGACCCCGACAACGTGACGATCTTCGGTGAGAGTGCGGGCGCCCACGCGGTCGCGACACTGCTCGCGGTGCCGGAGGCCGAAGGACTGTTCGCTCAGGTGATCTCGGAGAGCCCGGCCAGCGGGATGGTCAGCTCCATGGATGCCGCGGCCCGGCTCGCGGATCAGCTCGCCGAATTGGTCAGTCCCGATGGGGGATCGGCGGCTGCCGCACTCATGTCCGCCAGGCCCGCGGACCTGGGCCGGGCGCTGGAATCACTGATCATGCGTGGACAGACGGACATGCCGGGGGCGTTTCCGGTCGGCCCGACATTCGGCACGGAGTATCTGCCGGTCGATCCGGTGACGGCGATGGCCGAGGGCAGTGCCCACCGGGTGCCGTTGATCGTCGGCAACAACGCCGACGAGGGCCGGCTGTTCACCCGGTTCCTCCCGCTGCTGCCGACCAATGAGCCGATGATCGAAAAGTTGTTCGCCCGTACCGATCCCGAGGACCGCCGTCGGATCGTCGCGGCCTACCCGGACTATCCGAGCAGCGCGGCCTGTGTGCGCCTCGGTGGTGATTTCGCGTTCGCCTCGGCCACCTGGCAGATCGCCGAGGCGCACAGCAAGCATGCACCGACCTACGTGTACCGCTACGATTACGCGCCCCGCACCCTGCATTGGGCGGGGCTCGGAGCGACGCACGCGATGGAACTGCTGGCCGTCTTCGACACGTACCACACGACTTACGGCGCGCTGCTGACCGCCGTGGGTGATCGCACGTCGGCCCGGCGGGTCAGCCGAGACGTGCAGCGCCGGTGGCGCGAGTTCAGCCGGTCCGGCGAGCCGGGCCCGGGCTGGCCGGCCTATGACAGCGATGACCGCGCGGTGTTCGTATTCGACCGCAGGCCCCGCGTCGAATACGACCCGCGGTCGGTGCGACGCCGGGCCTGGGAAGGGTTCACCCTCGCCGAGCGCTGAGTTCGTCTGATCCACTCTGAGCGATTCGCTGCACGGAATCCTCCGGTGTGGTTGCGTATTTGACGTGGATTACCCCTTGGATCCGCTGTCCGCCGACGAGTTTCGTGCGGTAGCGGCGATATTGCGGCGTGAGCGCGGAGTGGGTGCGGGCTGGCGGGTTGCCTCGGTGGAACTCGTCGAGCCGTCCAAGGTCGAATTGGCCGCGTTCGACGGTGGTGGTGCTGCTCCAGCCCGGCGCGCGGCCGTGATCTGCCTGGAGCGGACGGCCAACGCCACGTACAAGGGCGTCGTGTCGCTGACCGACGACCGGGTCGAGAACTTCGACCATGTTCCGGGTGTCCAGGCCAATTTCACCGTCGACGAGTTCGTCGAATGCGACGAGGTGCTGCGCCGGCACCCCGACGTGATCGCCGCCCTGGCCCGACGCGGCATCACCGACCTCGACAACGTCTTCATGGACACCTGGACCTACGGCGACGCCGTCGCGCCACCCGAATATCGTGACCGGCGGATCGGCTGGTCGGACACCTGGTACAAGCAGGCCGCCGGCGCCAATCCATACGCGCACCCGGTCAGCGGTCTCCATTGCGTGATCGACATCAACAGCATGGAAGTGCTGCGGGTCGAAGATGACGGCAGCGCCGAAAAGCCCGACGTGATGGGTGAATACGTGCCGCGACACATCCCGGAACGGATCCGGGCGGCATCGCGCCGGGACCCGCTCAAGCCGCTCGACATCACGCAGCCCGACGGCCCCTCGTTCACCGTGGACGGCAACCTGCTGCGGTGGCAGAACTGGTCGCTGCGGATCGGGTTCAACCATCGTGAGGGCATGACCCTGCACACCGTGCGGTACCGCGACGGCGACGTGGATCGTTCGGTGGCACACCGGATGTCGTTCGCCGAGATGGTGGTGCCGTACCGAGATTCCTCGGTCGATCACTACCGGCGCACAGCGTTCGACATCGGCGAGTGGGGTCTGGGATTCATGACCACCTCGCTGGAGCTCGGCTGCGACTGCCTCGGTGAGATCCGTTATCTGGACGCGGTACTGCACAACAGCAGCGGTGAGCCGTACACCATCACCAACGCGATCTGCATCCACGAGGAAGACAACGCCGTGCTGTGGAAGCACGTCGACCACGACGCGGGTGCCGAGGTACGTCGGATGCGCAGACTCACACTGTCTTTCCACGTCACCGTCGCCAACTACGAATATCTGGTGTACTGGCGGCTGTACCAGGACGGCAACATCGAGTGCGAGGTCCGCGCCACCGGGATCATGGTCACCACACCGTTTTCGGCCGGGCCGACGCCGAAGAACGGCACGCTGGTTGACGAGCGCACCTACGCGCCGTTCCATCAGCACTTCCTGATCGCCCGGTTGGATCTGGATGTCGACGGCACCGACAACACGGTCTACATGACCGAGTCGTACGCAGAACCCATCAGCCCGGACAATCCGTACGGCCTGTCACTGGTGGTGCGCAATCAGGCGCTGCGCACCGAGCAGGAGGGCAGACAGGACGTCAACTTTGCCACCCAGCGGGCCTGGAAGGTGGTCAATACCAACGTCGTCAACGGCCTGGGGACCCATCCGTCGTACAAGCTGGTTCCCACCGGTGCGATCCCGGCGATGTTCGACCCCGCCTCGCCGGTGATTCAGCGCGCCAATGTCATCGCCCACACGCTGTGGGTGACCCCCAACCAGCCGGACGAGCGCTGGCCGGCGGGGGAGTTCGTCAACCAGTCGGTGGCCGATACCGGGTTGGGTGAGTGGACGAAGGCCGACCGGTCGATCGACAACACCGACGTGGTGCTGTGGTACGTGTTCGGCATCCACCACATCACCCGTCCGGAGGACTGGCCGGTGATGCCGGTGGACGTGGTGTCGTTCTGGCTCAAGCCGTTCGGGTTCTTCGACCGCAACCCGGCCCTGGATGTGGCGCCCACCCCGCCGGACGCCTGTGCCCATGGTCATGCCAAGGCGGCACACCATTAGTTGACACCTGTCATGTGTGATCCGGAACACTGCTAGGTTGCCTGTGTGCAACCGACTCAGACAGCCCTACTCGACCGCCCCGAAGACCTGACCTGTGACTGGCTGACCGCTGCCCTCGGTGCCGGCCAAGTCAGCGCATTCACTTTCGAGCGGATCGGCACCGGCCAGATGAGCGAGTGCTACCGCGTCGCGCTGAGCTACGCCGGCGACGCCGCCGGGCCCGCCTCGGTGGTGCTCAAGGTGGCCGCCACCGATCCCAACAGCCGCCGGACCGGGCTGTCCCTGGGACTTTACGAGCGCGAGGTGCGGTTCTACACCGACATCGCGCCCGCCCTGGTGCCCGGGCCCGTGGCACCGTGCTACCACGCCGCGATCGACACCCAGACCGGTGCCTTCGATCTGCTGCTCGGCGATGCGGTTCCCGCTGTGGTGGGTGACGAGATCCGCGGCGCCACAGCCGAACAGGCCGCCGTGGCGCTCACCGAGCTCGGTCGCGTGCACGGGTCGAAGGCCGGCGCCGAGGCCCTGGACCAGGCTGAATGGCTCAATCGTGAGGCACCGGTCAACCAGGCGCTGATTTCGGGTCTGTACGCGGCCTTCGTCGAGCGGTACGCGGGGCAGATCACGCCGGAGCAGCGCCACGTATGCGAACGACTCGTCGAGAGTTTCGACGCCTACCTGGCCGACGAAGGCGCTTCCGAGCGGCCTCAGGGTCTGGTGCACGGCGACTATCGACTCGACAACATGCTGTTCGGCGACGCGGGTGCGGACCGGGCACTGACGGTGGTCGACTGGCAGACCGTCACCAAAGGACCGGCGTTCACCGATGTCGCCTATTTCATCGGCTGCGCCCTACCCGTCGAACAGCGCCGCGCGCACTACGACGAGCTGCTGGCGGCGTATCACCAGGCGCTGGGCTCGGACTCGGCACTTACGCTCGATCAGGTGCGCGACGGCGTGCGCCGGCAGAGTTTCTTCGGCGTGATGATGGCGATCATCTCCTCGATGCTGGTGGAACGTACCGAACGCGGCGACCACATGTTCATGACGATGCTCGACCGGCACTGCAGCCATGTTCTGGATACCGGAGCACTGGACGTCCTTGCGCCGCCCTCGGTTCCGGAGCCGTTGGTGCCCGCCGCCGAGGACGACCATCCGCACCCGCCCACCGACGAAGAGCTGTGGAACGAAAGCTGGTACTTCGACTTCACCGATCCCGCCGCGGGCTTCGGCGGTTGGGTCCGACTGGGCCTGATCCCCAACCAGGACACCGCGTGGGTCAATGTGCTGTTCTGCGGTCCGGACATGCCGACCGTGGCGCTCAACGACTTTCATGCCGTACCGGCCGAACCGGAGCTCATCAAGGGTGACGGGGTCGAGCTGAGCCTGCAACCGGTCGAACCGCTCAAGACCTACCGAGTCACGGCGTCGGGTACCGGGCAGGCTCACGATGATCCGGCGGCGCTGCTGCGCGGCGAGACCGGTCGGCCGGTTGACGTGACCATGGACCTGACCTGGACCACAGCCGGAACTCCGTACCAGTACCGCATCACGCCGCGCTATGAGATTCCCTGCACGGTCGCGGGCACGGTGACCATCGGGGAGCAGACGTTCGACATCAAGGCAGTGTCGGGTCAGCGTGATCATTCGTGGGGTGTGCGCGACTGGTGGTCGATGAATTGGGTGTGGAGTGCCATCCATCTCGACGACGGCACCCACCTGCACGGCGTGGACATCCGGATCTCCGGAATGCCACCGATCGGTATCGGCTATTCGCAGCGCGACGGTGAACCGCTCGTCGAATTGCAGTCGGTGACAGCGCAATACACGGTCGGTGCCGACGATCTGCCGGTGTCGACGACGCTGACTCTGCAGCCCGGCGACATCGAGGCGACTGTCGACATCCAGGGGCACGCGCCGGTACTGCTGGTGGCTGCGGACGGTCGCATCAGTCAGTTCCCCCGCGCCTGGGCGAAGGTTCGCACCGCCGACGGGCGTACCGGCATCGGCTGGCTGGAGTGGAACCGCAACCTGGGCTAACGCAGGCCCATTTGCACCGCGAGCGTGCGTGTCTGCTGCCCGCCGCGCCGCCTTTGAGTAGTGTTTTGCGCACGCTCGCCGGCGCTCAGCTGACCCGAAAACGCTTGAGCCGCGCAGTCGCTCCGGAGATCAACTCCACGCGGCTGCGCGGCACACCCAGATGCTGGGCAAGCAATTTGGTGACGGCGTCATTGGCCTTGCCGTCGACGGCGCGTTCTGGCACGTAGATGGTGAGAGCGTCGTCATCGGCGACCTCGACCAGCGGGCCTTTGCGGCTGCCGGGCTTGACGCGGACGACGACGGTTTCGCTCACACCGTCATCGTGACGCGAACGTGCGCAAAATGCCGCCGCGCGGCGGCGTGTCGCGGAGCAGACACGCACTCAGTGTGAATGTGGTGATGCCGCTGTTGCGGTGGTTGGGTTCTTTTCACCTGGTG